>JAEWAQ010000024.1 GCA_023391635.1 Bacillota bacterium
CCGCGTCGAGTTCGGGCAACCGCAGAAACTCCTCAATCGAAGTCGTGGCCGGAAGATCTCCCAGCTCTCTGCGGGCGGCCGCCAAGCTTTGGGGCCGGATATCGCAAAGCCCGACCAACCGGCAATCCGGATGGCTCCGGAAATATTCCCGACCGAAATAGATGCCGCGGCCTCCCGTTCCGAGAATGCCGACGCCGATTTTGCCGTTTGCTTCCCTTGAATTCTCCATACGTTTACCCCTTGAACGATTATTGTTCTAGCGAATGGAATCCTTCCGTACCAACCGTCTATTCTTTCAAAGAGCCGATCATGACGCCTTTTACGAAATACTTTTGAAGAAACGGATAGACCAACATAATCGGTGTAATGGTCACGATAATGACTGAATACTTGATTAATTTCTTCAACATCACCCCGTCCAGCTGCGTCGTTATGTTGATATCCTCCGGCTTGAAGCTGATGTTGATCAGCAAGATCTCGCGCAGAAACAGCTGCAGCGGATACATCTCCCGATGTCTCAGGAAGATGACGGCGTTAAACCATGAATTCCATTGACCGACCCCGTAGAACAAGGCCATGACGGCGAGGATGGCCAGCGACAGGGGAAGAACGATGCGGACGAAAATAAGCACATCGTTGGCCCCGTCAATTTTGGCCGATTCAATCAGCGAATCCGGAATCGACTGGAAGAAAGTTCGCATGACGATAAGATTCCAGGTCGAAACCGCTCCGGGCAGCACGATCGCCCATATGGTATTCACCAAGCCCAATCCTTTGACAATCAGGAAAAAGGGAATTAATCCGCCGCCAAAAAACATCGTAACGACGATCATGAACATGACCGCCCGCCCCAACATCAATCCTTTTCTTGACAGCACGTAAGCGCCCGTCGCCGTGAGCAGCAGGCTGACCGCCGTTCCCAACAAAACGTAGATCACCGAATTTTTGAATCCCAACAGAATATTCGGATTGTTGAACACGAGCCTGTAGCCTTCCAGCGTCGGATCGACCGGATAGAGCAGGATGCCTTTGCGTTCATAGATGCTCAAAGGATCGCTGAACGAAGCGAACAAGACGTAAAGAAAGGGGTAAAGCGTAATCGCCATCACCGCGATCATGAATATCCAATTGATCGTATCGAAGGTCTTCTCGCCGATGCCGACTTTTATTTTCAACACAATGCCTCCCCTACCCTACCAAACGCTGGTTTCATTTACTTTCCTGCTGATTCGGTTGGCTGTGTAGATCAAGGCGAAATTGATGACCGAATTGAATAATCCGATCGCCGCGCTGTAGCTGTAATCCGATTGCTCCAACCCCCGCCTGTATACATAGGTCGATATAATATCCGCGGTATCATAGATCACCGGATTATACAGCAGCAGCACCTTCTCCCACCCGACATTCAATAGCCCTCCGATTTGCAGAATCAACAATATGACGACTGTCGGCATGATCGACGGAATGGTGATGGAAATCGCTTGCCTGAACCGTCCTGCGCCGTCGATCGCCGCCGCTTCGTACAAGTGGGGATTCACCGTCGTGATCGCCGCCAGATAGATGATGCTGCCCCAGCCCAGGTCCGTCCAGATCCCGGAACCGACGTAGATGGTGCGGAACATTTCGGGCATCACCATGAAATTGTTGCGCGGCCCTCCGAAGGCGGCAATGATATTGTTGAACAAGCCATCGCTGCCCAGAAGCTCCACAACGATCCCGGCGATGACGACCGTGGAGATAAAATGCGGCATATAGGTAATGGTTTGCACCGTTCTTTGGAAAAACTTCACCCTGAGTTCGTTGATTAACAATGCAAATATGATTGGCGCAGGAAATCCGAACAACAGACTGTAGAAGCTGAGCAAGAACGTGTTCTTCAGCAACCGCCATATATAATAGCTGTTGAAAAACTCCGTGAAATGCTGCAGCCCGATCCACTTGCTTCCCGTTACGCCCTTGGCGGGATTGTAGTCCATAAACGCAATCACGGCGCCATACATCGGCGCATAATGAAAGATGACGTAAAAGCCGACGACCGGCACGAGCATCAAATAGAGATAACGATTGACGAAAACATCCTTTTTCAACCGGGACGCAAACCCGACTTGGCTTCGAGCAGCAAGCCCGACTGGCGGTTTCTTCTGCATGAGAACGATCCTTCCGTGTTCCGTGGTTGTTTGCGGGCGAAGGAAGGACACGGGAGCGGCGGCCGTTCCCGTGTCGTCTCCATGCCTCATATCAGCTTCTGCTGTTCAACCGATCCAGCGCAGCCTGGTTGTTCTTGATGACGTTGTCGATCTTGAGCGATTTAATGGTGTTCACATAGCTGTCGAATTTGTCCAGCGGCTCAATGCCCATCACGAATTTCAGGAACATTTCGCCTTGATAGGTCTCGACTTCCGTCATGATTTTATCGTTCTCGTTCTTCTCTTCATCCGTAAAGATTCGGCCGGGGGGTAGCGCCATTTCATTCGTCGCTTGCCCCTCCCACAGATCAAAAGCCTCGTGCTGCTCCGGGAGAGGATATTGCAGCATGTTCATTCTGTCGTCCATGTTTTGTTTCAGACGGTTCGGAGAGTACATGGAACCCACTTTCGCCTGGTCTTCCTTGTACATGTCCGTAAATTGGGGGTTGCCGTCCACCAACGTATAGCTTTCGCCTTCGATCCCCCAGTTCGTAAGCAGCTTCGCTTCCTCCGAATACAGCCAGTCGATCAATTTGACCGATTCTATCGGGTACTTATTGTTTGTGGTAATATGCTTGGCATTCGCTTTGCTCACGAACCAGCCGTAAGCGTCTCTAAGCCTCAGACGATCTCCCTTATTAACGACCGGAGACAAGGCGGGTACAAGTTTGGCACCCGGCTCCATCTTATCTTTGATCGACGCATACCAATACAAGTGCATCGCCGCCGCCCCGCTCTTGCCGGACTGCATTTCGCTCAGAACATGTTCGTCGTACGTATGGGTGGCAAAGTCCTTGGTTATGAGGCCTTCCTTGTACCACTTGTTCAATACGGTGAGATACTCTTTATAGCCCGGTTCGATCGGCGCGTACTTGACCACATTGTTATCGTGGTAGAAATCCTTGCCTTTGACTCCGAAGGCGCTGGCGATGATGCTGCTGTTCTCCAGAATGTCCGACCCGGGTTTGCCGTTATGGTTCCAGGCGAAAGGCGCTTCCAATCCCAACTGGTCTTTGAACGCCTTGAGCACCGTATACCACTCGTCAATGGTTTCAGGCATCGGCAAGCTAACCTTGTCAAGATAATCCTGTCTGATCATCATGCCGACGTACGCATGATCTTCCCCAAAGGGCTTATCCAGCGACATGCTGGCGCCGAAACCTCCGAGAAACGTGCCTTCGGCATTCCGCACCACTTTGTCGGCCATTGGATCGTTGGCGAGAAGCCTCTTAAAGTTAGGGGCGTACTTCTGCACGAGCTCTGTCGGATCGATAATCAGTCCGTCGGCGACGGCTTGACTCGGGCCGCCTTTGTAGTCGTTAAACATGCCGACGACAATGTCCGGCCGATCGCCGCTGGCCAGCATAATATTGAATTGCTCTTTCTCTTGGCCGACCGGCGGATGGATGAATTTCAGGTTGATCCCCGTTCTTTTCATAATTTCCTTGGCAACCGGCGTCTCCGCCAGATTCGTGAAATATTGCAGATCAGGCGCATTCAGAGCCGTATAAATGGTAAGCGTAATCGGTTCTTTCGAAATCGGCAGCGTAATTTCAGTAAGTTGTTCAGGTTCGGTCGGTTCAGGGGACTTGGACGGTTCCGTCGAAGACGGTTGTGCTGTGGAACTGCCTGGCGATGGAGATGGATCCGCTTGTTTTGTGGTGCATCCTGCGAATATCGTCATTAGAATCATGACGGCTGCCAAGAACAACAGGTAAGATTTCTTTCGCAAGAACAACGCCTCCCATATTGGTTTTCGAATCTGATCGCTTGCATGCACTAACTGGCGCCAGTTAACGATTCAAATTCTATGGTCGGCCTCCGTTGCTTGTAAATCGTCATTATTTTGCTCGATCCTGATAATTTTTCGGGATTTCCCCTTTGTATTTGCCTGGAGTAACTCCTTCATATTTCTTGAACAATCGAATAAACGTATCCGGATTGGCATATCCCACCATCATCGATACTTCTTTGATCGCGATCTCGCTATTGGACATGATCGCCTTGGCTTTATCTACGCGCAGCTTCTGTATATATTCAAGCAGACCCTCGCCGGTCTGGCTCTTGAAAAAACTGGACAAGTATGGCACGTTGACCCCGAAACGATCGGCAATCATGGTCACGCTTAAATCTGGATTATGAAAATTCCCATGCGTGAATTCCATAATATCGTGAATCAGTTTTCCCGAATCGATCGACTTTCGGTTGTGAACGTACGATTCAATTTCATCCATAATGCCATAGATCTCTCGCTCCAACTGCGGCAGCGTGCGGGTTTCGATTAATCGGCGAATCGGATTCAATTGATCCAGAAAATCCATTTGCAGCGTTACGCCGAGCCCGTTGATGACCGACAGCACCGTATTGATCAATGCAAACATGTTGCATTTCACAATATCGATCGGCAAGCGGCGGTTGAGCGAATTGCTGGCGACGACTTCTTTGATAATGGCTTTGGCCCCCGGATAATCCCCTGCTTTGACGCAATTGACAAATTGCTGCTCTTTTATTTTCGAGAAATCGTAAATGCTTAAGCTCAGCTCCCGCTGCAAAATATCATCGGCATGTATAATGCTGTCGCTGCCCAGTATGTATTTGTATTCTATCGATTCCATTACTTCGTCATAAGCGAACTTCAACTCGCTCAACGAAACATACACGCTGCTGATGGAAACGGACAAAATGATGCCGAACTTCTGCTCGATAAACTGTTTGGACCACTCGGCAACCCGCGTCAATTCGCGTTTCTGTTCGGTGCTGTCGTTATGCTTGAAATTGATCAGACAGACCATGAATTGATCGACTTCGACGATATATCCCTGGTTGTTCTGCCTGACAAACTCCTCTACTACATTCTTGATAACAAAATGAATGAGGTTGACATCCGTTACGGCAGTGTACTTGGAGTTGCCGCGGATATCCTCCACATAAAACAGCATTAAGGCGAATTGATCCGCGTAAAACCGGATCTGATACGAGCGGCATGCTTCCTGGATGGAGATCAGTCCGTCCGTTCGACCTTTGATCATACGCGCAAGAAAGCTGTCCCGCAGCGTATTCGCCTGCAGACTGTGAATTTTGGAATAGCGAACGTTCTCTTCGACCATATTGGATATGGATTCTTCTATGAACGCATATTCGTTCGTCTTGCGGTTATTTTCACCGTCGCCCCTGTCATATTGATTGCCGATCATACGCACGATGCGATGTATGGGACGATAATTTTTTTTGGAGAAAACAAAGGCTAGCAACCCGCCCAATATGACGCTTGCCAGAAGGCTTATCAGCGCCAGATGCCTGACCGACGTCGCCCTCTGCATAAACATGTTCGCGGAAATTATGGAAACATACCTCAGCTCGCCGATCTCCGATTGGATGCTGGAGACCACGACGGATTCCTCGCCGACCCGGGTATGAATCGTGTTTTCACTTTCGCTTAAGCCCTTATAATTTATCGCTTCGGACAATACGGTTTCATGCGTGGAGTACAGAATCTCGTTATGACTGTTCATGATCGCGATAATGCCATGATCCTTCAATTGCAGATTGGTCAATACTTCTCCGATCAGTCTTTCATTGAGATGAAAAACGATTGTGCCCAAAGTTTCTTCGGAAGCATTCGTAACATACGGAGTGATATATTTAACAAAAATGATATTTCGAACGAACTGACCTTCATTATTCTTACTCTCGACAGTTGTAATGCGATCTTTGAGCGTTCCGGTACGGAGCAGTTTTTGCCATTCGTCATAATCCATTACGCTGTTCTTGTAATATTGCGCGAAGTAAGTCTGGGGATCGTACGCCGCTTTCGAGGAGAGGATTTTATCCGAGTTGAAGAAATAAATATAAAATTGGCTGATGAAATCGTTCGCCAAAGCATAGGCCGAGAAATCGTTGATCAGCTGATACATCGTAAATCTCTGCATCGATTCCATATTATCGTCGGCATACATCAATCCTTTGATTCTTTGATCGAGCGCAATCCGGGCTGTCAACTGCTTAATATCCCTAAACCTGCTGTCGATACTCTGCTGAACCTGGGTGAGGATGGCCGAATCTGCTCTATTGATCTCGCTTTCGATGACGCGAATCGAACGCAAGTAAATAAATCCCCCGATGAGAACAGGCAATAGAAGAATCACCATATACGAAAGTACGAAATAAATAACCAGATTTCCGCGGTGATTAAATGTTTCTTTTTTGTCGGCAGCCATATTCCGATTCTTCCCCCCGAGTACCATAAAGCGCTTTCAGGGTCATAATACCATGAATCCAAGCGCCATCCAAGCCGATCGCGGCAACAGCAGCATAAAATCAAGTAGACCCCTACAAATACATAGGTTCTCAAAGACAGAAACAAGAACCTCCCCAACTAACGGGCAAGGTTCTTGCTTCGACTGCAATGGTACGGCGCGGCCTACATCAATCGACCGCCGGCATCGAAAATGACGCTTCGCGCTTGTTCGGCAACTTGTACCGGCAATTGGGCCGACAAAGTAAAAGAAAGCTTCAGTCTCGGATCTGTCTGATCGGCCAAAGTTGGGAGGAACCCATTTTCTGCAGCAAATTCAACGTGAGTATCTGCCAGTCCGCTCGGTGCAGCTTGTACGCTCTCACACTCGATCCGAAAACAGTCTCCACGCAGCGCCCGCAATTTGCGTACGGCCGATTCGGCTTGCTCCTGGGTGCCGAATCTGGCGTTGATCGTCGCCGAGTCCATCAGTCCGACCCCTCATAGGAGACGGCCCGCCGATCGGCTTCCGCGGCCCGCTGTTGCGCCTCCAAATCGTCTTTGTCAGCAAGCTCCTCGGAAAATTCGACGTCTTCGGCGGAAGCTGTCGGCAAAGACTGCGAATTCTCATCCTGGCGGAACAATTGGCATCGTCCGATCATGCGATCTGTCAACATCGTATCGCCCTCCATTGCAAGAAGTCATAGTGGTTGCCCATAGCTTGCTCGCAATCTTGCTTGGCTATTCACACATCCGTTCGAACGACCGCAATTACCCGGTTTTGTTGGGTAACTCAGCGCTCGGAGCCCATGCGGGGCGGAACTATCCGGTTTCGTTGGGTAACTCCGACTCACAACAAACAGGGCCGCATGGGAGTATCGCTACCCTGTCAGCCCTGTTGAATTTGGTGTGATGGCAATTATTACGAACTATTCGCCGAGAATCGCTTTCTTCATGCGCTCGAAAATGCTGCCGCTCTGCTCGTGCGTCGATTCGCCGCTGCCTGCGCCGAATTCTCGCAGCAGTTCCTTCTGGCTATCGTTCAAGCTCGTCGGCGTCACGACAGTGACTTTCACGTGCTGGTCGCCTTGGCCATAGCCGCGCAGCTTCGGCACGCCCTTGCCCTTCAGCCGGAAGTAGGTCCCCGTCTGCGTGCCAGCGGGAATCTTCAGCTTGACTTTCTCCGTCAGCGTCGGCACTTCTAGCTCATCGCCCAGCGCGGCTTGAACGAACGTCAGCGGAACTTCGCAATAAATGTCGTCGCCCTCGCGTTCGAAGAAATCGTGCGACTTCACCCGGAGCACGATGTACAGGTCGCCGGACGGACCGCCGCGCACACCCGCTTCTCCTTCGCCGCTTACGCGTAACTGCGCACCCTCGTCGACGCCGGCCGGAATCTTGACATGGATCTTGCGTTGACGCTTCACTTGGCCGCTGCCCGAGCAGGTTCCGCAGCGTTCTCGGATGATCTTGCCGCGTCCGCCGCAGGAGGTGCAGGGTCGACGATTGACAATGCGGCCAAATGGCGTGTTCTGCGCGACTTCCTGCTGGCCGCTGCCGCGGCAGACAGAGCACGTCTCGGGCTTGGTGCCGGGTTTCGCCCCGCTGCCATGGCACGTATCGCACGACTCGGTGCGCGGAATCGTAATGTCGGTCTCTTTGCCGAACACGGCTTCCTTGAACTCGATCGTCATCGTATACTGCAGGTCGTTGCCCCGCTGCGGTGCGTTCGGATCGCGCCGACCGCCTCCGCCGCCGCCGAAGAACATATCGAAAATATCGCCGAACCCGCCCATATCGCCACTGAAGCCGCCGCCACCTCCACCGAAACCGGCGGTCGGGTCTTCATGGCCGAACTGGTCGTAGCGAGCCCTGCGCTGATCGTCGCTCAGTACATCGTAGGCTTCCTTGACTTCTTTGAACTTCGCTTCGGCGTCTGCCGCTTTGTTGACGTCCGGGTGGTATTGGCGCGCCAGCTTGCGGTACGCCTTCTTCACATCCTCCGCAGAGGCTCCCTTCGCGACGCCGAGCACGTCGTAATAATCTCTCTTGTCGGCCAACTCTCCGCCTCCTCATGAGGAAAGTCAAAGCCGTCCCGGCACGCAAGGCTGGAGCCTTGCAAGCAGGAACTGTCTTTGACTTCCTGGTGCCGCACGTACCGCTTACTTCTTGTCTTCGTCTACGACTTCATAATCGGCGTCGACGACATTGTCGTGCTTCGCCGCGCCGGAGCCGGCATCTGCCGCTCCGTCCGCAGCGCCGCCCTGCTGCTGCGCCTGCGCCGCCTGCTCATATAGCTTGACGGACATTTGCTGCACGATTTGCGTCAATTCCTCGGTGGCCGATTTGATTTCTTCCAGATCGTCGCCTTCGAGCGCCTTCTTGACCCTATCCTTCGCAGCTTCCGCCTTCTGGACTTCGCCCGCGTCGGCCTTGTCGCCGAGATCCTTGATCGTCTTCTCGACCGTGTACACCAATTGGTCCGCGCTGTTGCGCGCTTCGACCAGCTCGCGGCGCTTGTTGTCTTCTTCGGCATGCAGTTCGGCTTCCTTCTGCATCCGGTCGATCTCTTCCTTGCTCAAACCGCTGGAGGAAGTGATCGTGATCTTCTGGCTCTTGCCCGTGCCCTTATCCGAAGCGGACACATTGACGATCCCGTTGGCATCGATGTCAAACGTAACTTCGATCTGCGGAATGCCGCGCGGCGCCGGCGGGATATCGCTCAGGATGAAGCGGCCGAGCGTCTTGTTGTCCTTGGCCATGGCGCGTTCGCCTTGCAGAACATGGATTTCGACCGATGTCTGGTTGTCCGCGAACGTCGAGAACACCTGCGACTTGCTCGTCGGAATCGTCGTATTGCGTTCGATCATCTTCGTCATGACGCTGCCGGCCGTCTCGATCCCCAGCGACAGCGGCGTCACGTCGAGCAGCACGACATCCTTGACGTCGCCTGTCAGTACGCCGGCTTGGACCGCCGCTCCAAGCGCAACGACTTCGTCCGGGTTGACTCCCTTGCTCGGCTCCTTGCCGATCAGCTTCTTGATCGCTTCCACGACGGCCGGAATCCGCGTCGAACCGCCGACCAACACAACCTTGTCGATGTCTGCAGGAGACATCCCCGCATCGGACATCGCTTGACGCGTCGGGCCCATCGTGCGTTCTACGAGCGAAGAGGTCAAATCGTCAAACTTGGCGCGGGTCAGGTTCAGCTCCATGTGCTGCGGAACGCCGTCAACGACAGTGATGAACGGCAGAGAGATCGTCGTGGACAACGTGCCGGACAGCTCTTTTTTCGCTTTCTCCGCTGCGTCCTTCAGACGTTGAACCGCCGCCTTGTCCTTCAGCAAATCGACGCCGTGCTCTTTTTTGAATTCTCCCGCCAGCCATTCCATCACCACTTGGTCAAAGTCGTCTCCACCCAGGTGGTTGTCCCCGCTCGTCGCCTTGACTTCGAAGAAGCCGTCGCCGAGTTCCAGAATACTGACGTCGAACGTGCCGCCGCCAAGGTCAAAGACGAGAATCGTATGGTCTTCGCTCTTCTCAAGACCATACGCAAGCGCTGCAGCTGTCGGTTCATTGACGATCCGCAGCACGTCAAGGCCCGCGATCGCGCCGGCATCTTTGGTCGCTTGCCGCTGGCTGTCGTTAAAATATGCCGGCACGGTGATGACTGCTTGGGTGACGGTCTGGCCGAGATAAGCTTCCGCGTCCGTCTTCAGCTTCTGCAGAATCATCGCCGAAATTTCCTGCGGGGTGTAATCTTTGCCTTCGATCGTTTCTTTATGGTTCGTCCCCATATGCCGCTTAACCGATAAAATCGTACGGTCGGGGTTGGTGATCGCTTGGCGCTTGGCCGTCTCGCCGACGATGCGTTCTCCGTCTTTCTTGAAGCCGACGACCGAGGGGGTCGTGCGGTTGCCTTCCGCATTCGGGATGACGACGGCTTCGCCGCCTTCCATAACCGCTACGCAAGAGTTGGTCGTGCCCAGGTCAATGCCGATAACTTTACTCATTAAGTATTCCTCCAATCGGGCTGGTTCGAATTAACCGCTCACTTTCACCATGGCCGGCCGCAGCACTTTGTCTTTGAGCCAATAGCCGTTCTGAATCACTTCTAGCACGATGCCTTCTTCATGCTCTTCGCTTTCTTCGCGCATGACCGCTTGATGCATCTCCGGATCGAACGGCGTGCCTACAGCTTCCATTTTGCGAAGGCCTTCCGCCTCAAACACCTGGAGCATCTGGCGATGAATCATCTCCATGCCTACCTGGAAGGAGTCCTTCGCTTCGCTGCCGCCTGGCGCGAGCAGGGCGCGTTCATAATTGTCGAGCACCGGCAGAAGCTGTTCGATCAGCTTCAAGGAGGCGTATTGCGCAAGTTCTTCTTTCTCGCGCTGCGTCCGCCGCCGGAAATTGTCGAAGTCGGCTTGTACGCGCAGGAATCGATTGTGGTTCTCTTCCGCCTGCTGCGTCAATGCCGCTATTTTCGCTTCCATTTCGCCTGACTTTTGAGTATCCGCATCATCGCTCGCGATCGCATCGTTTGCCGCCGGGTCATTCACGCCGGATGCCTCCGCGCCCGCCGGAGCGGTTCCGACCACTTCCTCCTGCTGTTCAGACAAGTGTTCTCTCTCCTTCGTCTCGTTCGTGTTCGCAGTTGTCATTTCGGGCGTTCACCTCCTTACCGTGCCACCTGCCCGGTTCCGCTATGCGCCGGCGTCAAGACTGTCTTCGCGTCAGCAACAGGGCGATATCGTGCGACAAATAGTCGAGCAGGCTGATCACTTTGCCGTATTCCATCCGAGTCGGTCCCAGAATGCCGATCGTGCCGAGCGATTGACCGTTGTACGCGAAAGTGGCGGTAATCAAACTGCATTGATTGATCGCTTCCATGCCGTTCTCGGTGCCGATGCGCACTTGAATGCCGCCGGATCCGAGTTGGAACAGCTGAGTGAGATTGGCCGTCTCCTCCAACGTATCCAAAATCAGCTTGGCCTTGTCGACGTCCTTGAATTCCGGCTGGATCAGCATATTGGCCGCCCCGCTCAAGAATACGCGCGGATCCTTCTGATCGGCGAGCGATTGCTCCAGCACGGCCAATATTTCCTCGCAACGGCTCACGTAGCGCTTCAGTTCGCTGGCGATCTCGCTGTGGAGCACCGACTTGATCCGATAGAACGGAATTCCGCTCAGCTTGTCATTGAGCAGGTTGACGATCTTGCCGAGATCTTCCATCTCGATCCCTTCCGGAATCGCCATCGTCCGATGCTCGACATGTCCCGTGCTCGTCACGATGATCGCGACGGCCGACCGTTCGCCAAGCGGAACAAGCTGAAAATGCTTCAAAGTCGTGTTGAAGGTCTCGGGTCCCAGCACGATCGACGTATAGTTCGTCATCTGGGAGAGAATCGTCGCCGCGTGATCGGTCACGTCTTCCCAATGCGTCATCTTCTCCGCGAAGAAAGCGCGGATTTTGCGAACGTCTTCTTCCCGGACATTGCCGGGGGAAACGAGATGATCCACGTAATAACGATATCCTTTATGAGAGGGAATCCGTCCGGCGGAAGTATGCGGCTGCTCCAGCAAGCCGAGCTCCTCCAGATCGGCCATCTCGTTGCGAATCGTGGCAGGACTGTAGGTCACGCCGCTGCGCTTGGAGATGCTGCGGGAACCGACGGGCTCGGCAGATCGAATATAATCGTCGACAATCGCGGAGAGAATCATGCGTTGACGGTCGCTTAACATCCGAAATCCCCTCCCTGATACCTATTCTTTTCGCTACGTTAGCACTCTTCGACCCAGAGTGCTAACGGCTATTACAAAAATACCAAACCCCACCGGTCGTGTCAAGAACGATCCGGTCTGGTTTGGCGGTAATCTGCAAGTTATTTCGGCGATGATGGACGGATCAGGCCAGCATCTTCAAGACGGCGATTTCGTCGCAGCAGTTTTGCTTGGCGCAATTGACGCAATCCGTCCATACCTTCTCCGGAAAGATTTCTTTCTCGACGACATCGAAACCGTTCTTTTTGAAAAACCCGACTTCGTACGTCAGCGCCATTACTTTGGGAATGCCGAGCAGGCGCGCTTCCGCAATCAAGGCGTCGACCAAGCGGCTGCCCACGCCAAGTCCCTTATACCCGTCCAGTATGCCGAGCGATCGGATCTCCACGAGGTCGGAACCCAGACGGAACAAGGATCCGCAGCCGATGAGACGACCGCTCTCTTCCGCTACGATGAAGCTGTCGATATGGCGCAGCAGCGCTTCGCGCGAGCGCGGGAGCATGATACCCTTCTCTGCATATCCCTGAATCAGGCCGAACAGCGCTTCGACATCGTCCGGCGTCGCCTTGCGGCAAGCGATTGTCGTGTTCACGGAATCCCCTTCTTTCCGGCTTCCCCAAGCATGATCATCTAGAAGATGTGAATAAATATACATCAATCTGAATGAATTATCAATGCTTCATGCGAGAAAAGCGCCGAAAACTTCGTTACCCAGCATGACGCCCCGGGGAGTCAAGCGATAGCCGTCCGCATGCGGCACTTCTTCCAGCAGCCCCAGCTTGGTCAGACGGAGCAACGTCTCGCCGAAGCGCCGGTCCAATCGCTCTTCCGCGCCGAATTGCGCAGTGAAGTCCCGCTCGCAGACACCTGCCAGCAGGCGAAGCCCGACCATCATGAAATCCTCCATCGCTTCGCCGGGCGCGACTTCGTTCGTCTCCAGTCTTGGAAGCGCCGCATTCGCCTTGTCGATATAGGGTTGTACACCTTTAATATTCATATGCCGCACGCCCCGGGCATACCCGTGAGCACCGGCGCCAAGTCCATAATACGGCTCGTTGCGCCAGTAGGTTGTGTTATGCCTACTCTCGAAACCGGGCCGCGCGAAGTTGCTGATCTCGTAATGCCCGCGTCCCGCCGCGGTCAGCCGCTCGATCAGGTGGCGGTACATGGCGATTTCTTCTTCTTCTTCGGGCAGCGGCAATTCCCCCCGCTCGTAGAGCCGGTGGAACAGCGTGTTCTCTTCGATCTTCAGGCTGTAGAGCGAATAATGCGGCAGGTCGAGCTCCAGCGCGCACGACACGCTGTCCTGCAGATGGTGCAGCTTTTGATTCGGCAGGCCGAACATCAGATCGATGGACAGGTTCGCGAAGCCGGCGGCTTTGGCGTTTCCGACGCTGCGGATCACGTCGTCCGCCTCGTGGATGCGTCCGATCCGGCGCAGCAGCTCGTTATCGAACGTCTGCGCGCCGAAGCTGATGCGGTTGACGCCGCCCTCATGCATCGCCGCGAGCTTCTGCGGATCGGTCGTGCCGGGGTTGGCTTCCATCGTATACTCTGCACCGGGCGACAAGGGAAAATGCCTGCGAACCGAGTCCAGGAATCTCGTCATCTGCGCCGGGTTCAGCACGGTCGGCGTGCCGCCGCCTACGAACACGGTGTCGATACGCTCGGGAGGGAGCGCTGCGACCGTTCTCTCCATCTCCCGCTCCAGCGCGTCAAGGTAAGCGTCGATCGGCTGCCCTTCCGCCACGTAGGAGTTGAAATCGCAATAAAAGCACTTGTTCGTGCAAAACGGGATATGAATATAGAGCGCCCGCGGCGTCCACGTGTGCAACGGCGGCGTACGGCTCATCGCGGTGGATTCGCCCATCTTAATCGTCATCCAGCTTCAGCACCGCCATAAATGCCTCCTGCGGAACTTCCACGTTGCCGACTTGCTTCATTCGTTTCTTGCCTTCCTTCTGCTTCTCGAGCAGCTTGCGCTTGCGGCTGATGTCCCCGCCGTAGCACTTGGCAAGCACGTTCTTGCGCATCGCCTTGATCGTCTCCCGGCTGACGATCTTCTGCCCGATCGCCGCCTGGATCGGCACTTCGAACATCTGCCGCGGAATGAGGTCCTTCAGCTTCTCGCAGATCACTCTGCCGCGCTGGTACGCACGATCCCGATGGACGATGAACGATAAAGCATCCACTTTCTCCGCGTTGAGGAGAATGTCCATTTTCACCAGGTTGGAAACCCGGTAACCGGTCAGTTCATAGTCGAATGAGGCGTAGCCTTTGGTGCTTGACTTCAGTTGGTCGAAGAAATCGTAGACGATTTCCGCCAGCGGAATTTCGTATTTCAACGTCACGCGATTGGCGTCCAGGTACTGCATGTCGACGAATTCGCCGCGCTTGCCCTGACACAGCTCCATGATCGCGCCGACATAGTCGTTCGGGACGATGACGGACGCCTTCACATACGGCTCCTCGACCTGCTCGATCTTCCCTTGCTCCGGGTAATCGGACGGATTGGAGATGTCGAACTTCTCCCCGTTTGTCAACGTTACCTTATAAATAACGCTCGGCGCGGTCGTGATCAGCGGAATGTTGAACTCGCGCTCGATCCGCTCCTGGATGATCTCCATATGCAGCATGCCGAGGAAGCCGCAGCGGAACCCGAAGCCGAGCGCCTGCGACGTCTCCGGCTCGAATCGCAGCGAAGCGTCGTTCAGCTCGAGCTTCTCGAGCGCTTCCCGCAAATCGTTGTAATCCGTCGAGTCGATCGGGTACAGTCCGCAGAACACCATCGGGTTGATGCGCCGGTAACCCGGCAGCGGCTCCGGCGTCGGATTCCTGGCATCCGTGATCGTGTCGCCGACGCGCGCGTCCTTCACGTTCTTGATCGAGGCCGTCACGTAGCCGACTTCGCCCGGCCCCAGCTCGCCGACAACCGTCGCGCGCGGGCGGAACGTGCCGATCTCGACGACATCGAACGCAGCGCCCGTGCCCATGAATTTGATTCGCGTATTCGCGTCGATCTTCCCGTCCAGGACGCGGATATAACAGACGACGCCTTTGTAAGCATCGTAATAAGAGTCGAAAATGAGCGCTTTAAGCGGTTTGTCGCGATCGCCCTGAGGCGCGGGAATTTTCTGAACCGCCTGTTCGATGATTTCCTTGATGCCGATGCCGTTCTTCGCCGAAGCCAGCACGGCTTCGCTCGCATCCAGTCCGATGACATCCTCGATCTCCTGCTTCACCCGCTCCGGCTCGGCGCTCGGCAGGTCGATCTTGTTAATGACCGGCAAGATTTCCAGATTGTTATCCAGCGCGAGATACACGTTGGCCAGCGTCTGCGCCTCGATGCCTTGCGCAGCGTCCACGATCAGCAAAGCCCCTTCGCAGGCGGCCAGGCTTCGCGACACCTCGTACGTGAAGTCGACGTGTCCGGGCGTGTCGATGAGGTGCAGCGTGTAAGTCTCCCCATTGTCGGCTTTATATTGAAGCTGCACGGCTTGCATCTTGATCGTGATGCCCCGTTCCCGCTCCAAGTCCATGTTGTCGAGAAACTGCTCCTGCATTTCCCGCGATGTCAACGCCCCGGTATACTCCAAAATCCGGTCGGCCAGCGTCGATTTCCCGTGGTCGATATGGGCGATAATGCAAAAATTACGAATATGGCTCTGTTTCACTTGTATGTCAGCCATCGGCTCCACGAACCCTCCAAGCGATCTCTCTTCTGCAGATGTGTATCGCTTCATTATAACAAGGGATGCCTTGGGCTTCAATCGAAAGTCGCGGGACGTCAGGACAATCGCTTACGGATTTGACAAACATCCGAAGACAGCATCATTTTCGCGGTGCTAGTGAGGCTGCGGGCGTAGATGATGCGGACGGCATCATATCTTGGCGGTATCAGCGGGACAACGGGCGCACATGGTGCGGACTGCATCATTTTGGCGGGACAATGAGCGTACATGGTGCGGACTGCATCATTTTGGCGGCACCGGCGGGGCAACGGGCGCGGGACGCAGACGGTCGGCCGGTCCGTCACGCCTTCTTGCTCTGCTCCGCCAGCGCTTGCTTGCCGGCTTCCAGCAGCGCGATGATGCGGTCGACGTCGTAGACGCCGCCCTTCCACGTGCCGCCGCTGGCTGCTTGCAGCGCCGCCCAAAGCCGGGTGTCGTCCGGCAGATCGGGATCTTCCGCGAGCTCCGGATGAGGCGGTCGGCGCAGCAGCTCGGCCGCGCCTGCTTCCGGCGTTGCCGGACGTTCTCCGCTTCCGGCCATATTCACGGTTCCTTCCAGCTTCGCCGTATCGACGCGGATGTCGATCCAATCTCCGTGGCGAAGCTTGCCGACAGGACCGCCGACCAGCGCTTCCGGGCCGATATGGCCGATGCAGGCGCCGGTCGACACGCCCGAGAAACGGGCGTCCGTCAAGAGCGACACTTCCTTGCCATAAGACAGATGCTTGAGCGCGGATGTGAGCTGGTACGTCTCCTCCATCCCCGTACCGGACGGCCCCCGCCCGATCAGCACCAGCACGTCCCCGGCGGCGATGCCGCCTGTCTTGATAGCGCGGATAGCCGCCCGCTCGGTCGTGAACACCTTGGCCCGGCCCAGATGATGGAAGACGCCTTGTTCGTCGAGCTTGGACGGATCGATCGCCGCCGACTTGATGACGGAGCCTTCGGGGGCGATGTTGCCGATCGGGAACGTCACGGTTGACGCCATGCCGGCAGCCCGCGCGCGGGCGGGCGAATAGATGACGGTATCGGAATCGATGCTGTCTGTCTCCTGCAATTGCCGCCGCATGCGCGCGCGCCGTTCGGACGATTCCCACCAATCCAGGTTGCGGCCGAGCGTCTCTCCCGTCACGGTCAGCGCGGATTCATCCAACGCCCCCAGCTTGCGCAGGTGCAGCATGACTTCCGGCACGCCGCCGGCAAGGAACACCCGTACCGTCGGATGCGGTATCGGGCCGTTGGGCAGCACGCTGACGAGCCGCGGGACGCTGCGGTTCACTTCCGCCCAGTCCGCGGCTTCAGGCACTTTCAATCCCGCCGCGTGTGCGATTGCCGGAATATGCAGCAGCAGGTTGGTCGAACCGCCGAATGCGGCGTGCAACACCATCGCATTGCGAATCGCGGCATCGGTCAGTATGCGGTCGCCGGTAATCCGCCGCTCGGCCATATGCAGCGCAGCGCGGGCCGTCTGCCTGGCCATCTCGGCCCACACGGGCTGACCGGACGGCGCGAGCGCCGCATGCGGCACCGTGAGGCCGAGCGCTTCGGCCACCACCTGGGAAGTCGCGGCGGTGCCGAGGAATTGGCAGCCGCCGCCCGGCGTCGCGCAGGCGCGGCAGCCGAGATCGGCCGCCTCTTGCAGCGAGAGCTCGCCGTTCGCGAAGCGGGCGCCGATCGTCTGGATTTTGCCCGCGTCTTCGCCGCTTGTCGGCGGGAGCGTGACGCCGCCAGGCACGATGGCGACCGGCAGCCCTCGTATCCCGGCCAGCGCCGCCGTCATCGCGGGCAGTCCCTTGTCGCAGGTGGCGACTCCGATGACCGCCGAACGGGTCGGAAGCGAACGAATCAGGCGCCGCATGACGATAGCGGCATCGTTGCGGTAAGGCAGTGAATCATACATGCCGGCCGTACCTTGGGAGCGCCCGTCGCATGGGTCGCTGACATAGCCTGCGAACGGCACGCCGCCCGCTTGCGCGATCTCGCGGGCTGCTTCCTTCATGAGCAGGCCGATTTCCCAATGGCCCGTATGGTAGCCGAGCGCCAGCGGGGAGCCGTCTTCGTTGCGGATGCCGCCCTGCGTGCCCAGAATCAACACTTGTTTGCCGTTCAGTCGGGACGGGCTCCAGCCCATCCCCACATTTTGCGAGAGTCCGAACAGATCGCCGCTTGGCGCCTCGCGGAGCATGTCCTCCGTGAGGGGAAGCGAGCCTTGCGGCCCTGCCGCGTGCGTCTGGATGCGGAAATCTATGGACTGGTCGGGTCCCATGATTGCTTCCAAGCCGGATGCCATACTTTGCGCGCCTCCTCTTTCGCCTCGGTTAAGATTTGATGAACACCGTCTTGATCGAAGTGAAAAATTCGATCGCGGCCTGCCCCTGCTCGCGCGAATGCGAGCTGGAACCCTTCATGCCGCCGAACGGCGCCTGTAGCTCAACGCCGGCGGTCTCTGCGTTGATCCGAATCAAGCCCGCATCGACTTCGTTGATGAAGCTCAACATGCTGCCGATGTCTCGCGTATAGATCGAAGCGCTGAGGCCGAATTCCGTATCGTTGGCGAGCGCGATCGCATGCCGTAAATCGTCCGCCTCGATCAAGGCCAGCACCGGCCCGAATATTTCCTCCTGCGCGATCGCCATGTCCGACGCGACGTTGTCGAACACCGCGGGGGTAATGTAATATCCGCCGGCCAGCTCGGGGTCCTCCGGCTTCGTGCCGCCCCAGAGCAGTCTGGCGCCCTCCTCGATTCCTTGGCGGACATACGCCTCCACCGTCTCCAGCTGCTTCTCGCTCGAACACGGCCCCAGCCAGGTAGACGGTTCGAGGCCGTCGCCAACCTTGAGCGATTTTACGCGGGCCAACAGCTTCTCCTTGAACGGCTCCATGACCGTCCGCTCGACGATGACCCGACTGGTCGCCGTGCACTTCTGTCCGGTGGAGCGCAGTCCCCCGCTGATCGTGCCTTCTACGGCGAGATCGAGATCAGCGTCCTTCGCGACGATGACCGGATTTTTGCCGCCCATCTCCAACTGGTATTTGGCGCCTCTGGCCAGCGCGGCTTGGCCGACCTGCTTGCCGACCGTATTCGAGCCGGTGAAGGTGACGCCATGGACGCCGGGATGCGCGGCCAGTCCTTGGCCGACGACGCGGCCGCTGCCGACGACCATATTGATCGCGCCGGCCGGAAATCCCGCATCATGGAACGCCTGCATGACGGCTGCGGCGGTTACCGCCGTTTCCGTCGCCGGCTTCCAGACGACCGTATTGCCATAGATGAGCGCCGGGGCGATCTTCCATACGGGAATCGCGACGGGAAAATTCCACGGCGAGATGACGCCGACGACGCCAAGCGGCGAGCGCGTCGTGAACATGAGCGCCTCCGCGTCGGTCGACGGGATGAGGTCGCCGATCTTGCGCATCCCTTCGCCCGCATAATAGCGCAGGATCGCGACTCCGCGCATCGTCTCTCCCTTCGCCTCCGCGAACGTCTTGCCCATCTCGCGCGTCATCGTCCGGCCGATCTCGTCCGCGCGGGCTTCCACCAAGGCCGCCGCCTTGTACAGCAGGTCTCCGCGCTGCGCGCCGGTCAGCCCGCGCCAGCCTGGACGTGCCGCGTTCGCCGCCGCGACGGCCGTATCCAGCTGCTGCGCCGTCGATTCGGAGACGTAGCCGACGACTTCGCCGGGGTTCGCGGGATTCGTGCTTGCGGTCGCGGAACCGCCCGTCGCCGCAGGCTGCCAAGCGCCATCGATATAATTGCGGATCGTGGGAACGGATGCAGATGTAGTACTGTTCATTTTGAGTCTCTCTCCTTGTCTTCGCCCGGCTTAGGCCGATGCGGCAATATTGACCAGCGTGCCGATGCCGCCGACTTCGATCTCGATCCGGTCGCCCGGCTGCAGCGTAAATTGATTCGGAGGTACGATGCAAGTGCCTGTCAGCAGCACCGTTCCGTCGAACAGGATATTGTCCTTGCGCAAATAATCGACCAGTTCCTCCAGCTTGCGCTTGAGCTTGCCCGTGGAAGCCGATTCGTCGACCGCCAGCTCGCCGTTTCGGTAAATCCGGCAGGCGATGAGCAGATCGTAGGGATCGCCCACCGTTTCCGTCAGCCGGATGGCCGGTCCGATCGCGCAGGAGCGCTTCCATATTTTCGCCTGCGGCAGGTAGAGCGGGTTCTCGCCTTCGATGTCGCGGCAACTCATGTCGTTGCCTGCCGTATAACCGATGATCCGCCCGCCGCGGTCGAGCACGAGTCCAAGCTCCGGCTCGGGCACCTGCCACCCCGAATCGCTGCGCAGGCACACCTCTTCACCGGGGCCGACCGTGCGGGCCGCGGTCGATTTCATGAACAGCTCGGGGCGGGCCGCGCCGTATACTTTGTCGTAGAACGTCGACGCCCCTTCCGGTTTGCCGCCGGTCGCTTCGTAGTTGCGGGCTTCCTTGCTGCGCTCGTAAGTGACGCCCGCCGCCCACACTTCCGGGGCGTCGATCGGCGTGAGCAGGTCGTAGTGTCGCCAATCTCCGCCAAGCGGCGCGGCGCCGTCGATTTGTTCCCGCACCAGATGCAGCGGGGTGACGCCCGCCGCATCGGCCCGGGCCGTCAGCGAGAGATAATCGCTCTCCGCAAGGCCGTATGCCTCGTCTTGATCGGTGACGGCCGCCAGTCGGATGCTGCCGGATTCGCGGTAACGGATAATTCTCATGGGATAGACACACTCCTTATTGTTTTATAATATCAAACACGGTTTTGCAAAATGGACAGCAAATGGGCCGGGAGCGCGTTCGCGGCATCTTATCTGGGATCGGAAGACCGACGGAGATCGGCCCGGCTTAAGCCCGAGAGCCGGAACCGGCTTCGTCCGTTCGCCGCCGCTCCGCTTCAACCGCTTCGCCACCCCAGCTTCTTCGAAATGTCCGCCGCCTCCCTATTGAGCGACTGCACGAGCTCGGCCAACTCCTCGTCATCGACATGCGAAACCATCGTCGAAATGCTCATGGCCGCGGCGAGCTTGCCGTCATGCTCGAAGATAGGCGCAGCGGCGCAGCGGACGCCGGGCTCGTTCTCCTCCCGGTCGAAGGCGCAGCCTCGAGTGCGCACCTCCTGCAGCTCGGCCATGAACGCCGGCCGGTCGCCGATCGTGCGTTCCGTCCGCCTGACGAAGCTGTAGCCCTTCATCAGACGGTCCAGCTCGCGATCGGGCCGAAATGCCGCCAGCACCTTCCCGCACGCCGAGCTGTGCAAGGACACGCGCCGGCCGATTCGAGAATAGCGGATGGCTGCTTTGACGCCTTCCTGCTTGTCGATGTATACGCCTTCGTTGCCGTCCAGTATGACCAAATGCGTCGTTTGGCCAGTCGCTTCGGACAGCTTCTGCAGATGGGGACGCACGATATGGCGCAAATCGATGCCCTGGAGCAGCAGCTGCCCCTTCTCCACGAGCTTCATGCCGAGCCGGTACTGGCCGGATTGTTCGTTCTGCTCGATGTAGCCGTGCATTTGCAGCGTTTTGAGCAGCGAATGAACCGTGCTCTTGTGTAGCTGCATGCGTTGGCTGATCTCGGTGATTCTCAGCTCGACGTTCTGCTCGTCGAACAGGTCCAGGATGCGGAGAGCCCGGTCCAACGCTTGAATGATCGGCATTGCGCATTGCTCCTGTTCTATATTATCAAACGTCGTTTTGCAATTTCGCATTCATCTTAACAGACGATTCCCCCGCTGTCTACACATGGATCACCGCTCCGCTCGGGCGCGTCAAGGCAATCGCATTCGGATTTGCGGAGAAATCGTCTTCGGTTTGTCGACGGGGTTTCCGCCGTACTTAGGTACTTGAAGTGCCTAACCCACACACTCCGTTCGCGAACCCACGCCCAGGCCGGCGATGCTTCAGCGATCGTCGTCAGGTGTCTCGATCGTCAGGCCCGGGACGTGACGTTTGCCCATCTGTTTGCGTTGCTTGCGGTTCTGAACCGTATCGAACACGATGTCCATGTCGTAATCTTCGCCCGGATACAGCTTCTCCCTCTCGATATAGCGGCGGACTCGCTTGCGATTGATCTTCAGCTTCTCCTTCTGCACTTGTACGATCAAATTCCCTCGTTCATCCGGCAATCGGTAAACGACGCCTGTGCGGCGCAGATGCGGAATGAACACGACGTCCCCGACCCGAAGCGCTGCCGTCTCGCCCTCGTCGCTGTTCGCGGAAGCCCCTTCGGCGGCCGCTGCCGGGCGACTGCCGGCAGCAAGCTTGCCATACTGGCCGGACACAGGCGGCTCTGGACGGACGGCTGAACGATCACCGACACTCGGAGCCGCAGACCGCCCGACAACTGCCGCAGGCTCTGCCTGGCCCTGCCGCAAACCACCTGCGATCTCCCGCGCCCTCGCTACGATCTGCGGCGAAATGCCCAGCTTGGCCGCGATAACGAAAGCATAGCTGTTGCCGGCTTCGCCCATGTCCAACCGATATAACGGCTGCAGCGTCTCCTCGTCGAACGCCATTCTCGCGTTGCGGAAGCCGGGCGTTACCCGGGCGTATTCCTTGATCTCGTTAAAATGCGTTGTCGCCAGCACCACGCAACCGAGCCGGTACAACTCCTCCAACACCGCAATCGACAATCCTACGCCTTCGCCCGGATCGGTACCGGTCGCCAATTCGTCCAGAAGCACGAGCGTACCCGGGCCGGCTGCCTGTAAAATATCGATCACATTCCGCATATGCGCGGAGAACGTGCTCAGCGAAGCATCCATGCTCTGGCCGTCGCCGATATCCGCTTCCACGGAGCCGAACACCGCCAGACTGCTGTGCTCATCGGCAGGAATCAGCAAGCCGGACTGCGCCATCAACGTCAACAGACCGACCGTCTTGATCGCCACGGTCTTGCCCCCCGTATTCGGCCCTGTAATGAGCAGGCAGCGATCATCGACCCCGATCTCGATATCAAGCGGCACCGGCTTGCCGGACAGGAACGGGTGCCGGGCTTGCCGCAGACGAACGATGCCGTCGCGATTGACCGTCGTACGCTCCCCACCGATAGCGAGCGCCCATCTGGCTTTGGCGAACAGGAAATCATAGTGTCCGGTCGCTTCGACGTTCACGGAAAGCTCGTGGGCATAAGACTCGACGTCCCCGGTCAGCTCAGCCAATACTTGCAGCTCCTCCCGCGTCTCCTCCGCCCGCAGCGCCGATAGCTCCATTTGCAATCCCGCAATCTCTGCCGGTTCCACAAACACGGTTTGCCCGCTGGCCGATTCGTCGAGCACGACGCCGGAGAGGCGCTTGCGCAACTCCTTGCGGACAGGCAGCACGTACCGCCCGTTCCTCTGGCTGACGAGCCGCTCTTGCAAAATATCCGCATGCCGGGACAGCAACCCGTCCAGCTTCTTCTGCAAGCGGTCATCCGCGGTGCGGATTTTTTTGCGGATTCGGTGCAGCTCCGCGCTGGCCGTGTCTACGACCCGCCCCCGGTCGATACAGCGATCAATCGCCTCCCGCAATCCGTTCAAATCATACATGGACATGGCGTACCCGGCGACCGCCTGGACATCCGCCGCTTTCGACGACATATACTGCCTGAGATGTCCGCAACTGCGGGCGAATTGGGCGACATGGCCGAACTCTTGCTCGGACAAGACGTATCCGGTTCCGAGCAGCGTCATGACCGTTTCCATGCCTTCCAGGGAAGGAAGCGGCGGCTGTCCGCCTTTGCCCAGCAACCGCCGGGCCTCATCAGTTTCCCGGAGCCGCCTTTCAATTGCTTGCAGATCATCCATCGGATGCATCGCTTCTGCGAGCCTGCGTCCTGCATAGGTAGACGTGTAATCGACGATCGTCTCCACGACGCGGCGATATTCCAGTTTGTTTAGTGCATGTATGTTCATGATAAGTTGCCTCCTTCGGCAATGTGAGAGTGAACGCAAAAAAACCGTGCCCGAAATGAGCACGGTCGACCTCCCGCCAAGCTGACGCTTAAGCAGTATCGAATACCGGTTCTTCTCTGGCAAATCCAGGCTTCCGGGCGCGAACGGCAAACTAAACCTCCGCAAATTACGGGGCCGAGCCGTCTAGCTGTTCAGAAGCCGTATGGAATTGTTCAGATCAGAACCAGGACCAACATGAAAATTTCCCCTGTCAATAGATTGTTAACATCATATGCGAATCCGTCGCTCAAGTCAACAGACGGGCATTGCCACGATCGGTATTGACACCTATGCAGACCGATGCTAGTATTTATCTCAGTTATCACATCGGATTAATCATGTATGTCAACTGAGCCAACCGGTCAACCGGAGGTCTCTCTTATCGTCATTGTTGACGAAGGAGAGACTTTTGTCGTTCATGGGGAATTCGAAAACTTTCAGTGGGGAGTGTGAACCGATGATCAACATGCATCGAAGCAAGACCGCGTTCAAACGCAAGTGGGTAGCGACCATCGCGCTGGCGGCGTCCTTGACGCTGATCGCCGCCTGCGGAGACGGCGACGGCAAGCAGGCCCAAGCTGCGCAAGCATCGGGCGGCGCCGGTCAGAGCAAGAATCTCACCATTCGCATCGGATACCAGAAATACGGCACGATCAACATTTTGAAGGCCGATGGAGCGCTCGACAAACGATTGGCGGAAGAACGCAACATCAAGATCGATTGGATCGAGTTCCCGGGCGGACCGCAGCTGCTCGAAGCTCTGAATGTCGGGAGCATCGATCTGGGCCATACGGGCGAAGCGCCGCCGATCTTCGCGCAAGCGGCAGGCACGCCGCTCGTCTACTTGGCGCACGAGCCCGTAAGCCCCAAGAGCGAAGGTATCATCGTTCCCAAAAACTCTCCGATCAAGTCCATCGCGGATTTGAAAGGAAAGACGATCGTCCTGAACAAAGGCTCGAACGTGCACTATTTGCTCGTTAAAGTGCTGGAGAAAGCCAGCATCGCCTACAATGACGTCACTGTCAAATTCCTGCCGCCAGCCGATGCGCGAGCCGCGTTCGAGAAAGGCAGCGTGGACGCCTGGGTCATCTGGGATCCGTTC
Source organism: Bacillota bacterium (assembly GCA_023391635.1). Lineage (GTDB taxonomy): Bacteria > Bacillota > Bacilli > Paenibacillales > Paenibacillaceae > Cohnella. The sequence goes on from JAEWAQ010000024.1 coordinate 24,956, forward strand.
CTGGCGGCAGCCGAGACGGCGACCGGCGGCGCCATTCTGGCGGACGGCACGGATCTCGTGGCCAACCACGAATTCTATATCGCCTCCCGCTCGTTCGCCGAGAAGTATCCCGATCTGGTCGATATTTTGCTCGAGGAGGCCGACAAGATCGACGCCTGGTCGAAAGATCATCCGCAGGAGCTGGCGGAGAAGCTGGCGCCGCAGCTCGGCATCGACGTTCCCTCGTTGGTTCTTGCCTCAGGGCGCAGAGGTTACGGCGTTCAGCCGATCGACGACAAGCTGATCGAGCAGCAGCAGGCCATTGCGGACGCTTTCCATGCGCTCGAACTGATTCCGAAGAAGCTGGACATTCGCGATGCGGTGCTCAAATGAGGGGGAGGCTCGAATCTATGGACAAAATGAACGTTTTTTGGTTTATTCCTACGCACGGCGACGGGCGCTACCTCGGCACTTCGCAAGGAGCCAGAGCCGTGGACGGCGCATATATGCAGCAAATTGCCATGGCGGCGGACCGGCTTGGCTATGAAGGGGTATTGATTCCTACAGGAAGCTCATGCGAGGATCCATGGGTCGTCGCCTCCTCGCTCGTCCCTGTCACGCAGCGGCTCAAATTTCTCGTCGCCGTGCGTCCCGGGCTGATGTCGCCGACCGTGGCCGCCCGCATGGCCGCCACGCTCGACCGCATATCCGGCGGCAGGCTGCTCATTAATGTCGTGGCAGGCGGCGACCCGGTGGAATTGGCCGGAGACGGCTTGTTTCTGGACCATTCGGCGCGCTATGCGCTAACGGATGAATTTCTGCAAATATGGCGCAGAGAGCTGTCGGGAGAGACGGTACAATTCGCGGGCGAACATCTGCGCGTGGAAGGCGGGCATGTCTTGTATCCGGCCATTCAGCAGCCTTATCCGCCGCTCTGGTTTGGGGGCTCGTCGCCCGCTGCGCAGCAAGTTGCGGCGGACCATGTCGATGTGTATTTAACCTGGGGCGAACCGCCAAGCGAGGTCGAAAGCAAGATATCTGCCATGCGCAAGCTCGCGGAGGCGCAAGGCCGGCGATTGCGATTCGGCATCCGCATGCATGTGATCGTGCGGGAGACGGAGGAGGAAGCCTGGCTAGCGGCGAACGATCTGATCCGCCATCTGGACGACGCGGCCATCGCCGAAGCGCAGCGCATCTTCGAACGGTTCGATTCCGTCGGCCAACAGCGCATGTCCCGCCTGCATCGCGGCGACCGTTCGAAGCTCGAGATCAGCCCGGGGCTGTGGGCAGGCATCGGGCTCGTGCGCGGGGGAGCCGGCACTGCGCTTGTCGGGAGCCCCGACACGGTCGCCGAGCGAATGCGGGAATACGCGGAGCTCGGTATCGACACGTTCATCTTCTCCGGCTATCCCCACCTGGAGGAAGCCTATCGCGTGGCGGAGCTGCTGTTCCCGCTCCTGCCGATAGAACGCCGCGCCACAGCCGGCCCCACCTCGATCAGTCCGTTCGGCGAGTTGATTGCCAATACGGTCAGACCGACTGCAAGAACGGCGGCCCATTAACAGATTGGGGGTAGTGTTCCGTGAAGCGCCATTGGCTGCACGTCTTATCGTCCGCCGCACTGCCCTGGTATTTGCCGTTGCTCGTGATCATCGTCTGGCAGACGCTCGGCAGCGCAGGCATCATTTCGGAACGAACCTTGCCATCCCCGGATCAGGTCATCCGTGCGGGCTGGCAATTGCTAGTCAACGGCACACTGCTTCAGGCAATCGGCGTCAGCGCCTGGCGGGCGTTCGTCGGATTTGCGATCGGCGGAGCGATCGGCTTCTTCTTCGGCCTGTTGAACGGGCTTCTGCCTTTGTCGGAGAAATTGACGGACTCCTCCATCCAGATGATCCGCAACATCCCTCATCTGGCGATGATCCCGCTCGTCATTGCCTGGTTCGGCATCGAGGAAACCGCCAAAATATTTCTGGTGGCACTCGGCGTCATGTTTCCCATCTATCTCAACACGCTGCACGGCATCCGTTCGGTCGATCCCGGGCTGATCGAGATGGGCAAAGTTTACGGCCTGCGCGGCGCGCAATTATACCGCAAAGTGATTCTGCCCGGCGCGATGCCTTCCATTCTCGTCGGACTCCGGTTCGCGCTTGGCATCATGTGGTTGACGCTCATCGTCTCGGAGACGATCGCAGCGGATCAAGGCATCGGCTACATGGCGATGAATGCCCGCGAATTTTTTCAGCTGGATGTCGTGGTGATGAGCATTCTGCTATACGCGTTGCTCGGCAAATTGTCCGACATGATGGCCAAATGGCTGGAAGGGAGGTGGCTGCAATGGCATCCGCACTTCGCGAAAGAGCCGTCACGGAAACGCGAGGCATGACGCTGAAGCTTGTCGACGTGGCCAAGCGATTCGGCCAGAAGCTCGTGATCGGCAATCTTCACCTCACTGTGGAAGGCGGCAGCTTCGTGGCGATCGTCGGGCGCAGCGGCTGCGGGAAGAGCACGCTGCTTCGCTTGCTGGCCGGACTGGATACCGTCAGCAGCGGCACCCTTCAGCGGCAAGGCGAGGCCGTCGCCGGCATCGATCCGAGCACGCGCTTCATGTTTCAGGATGCGCGGTTGCTGCCGTGGCAGACCGTACTGGACAACGTAAAGTTGGGGCTGGCGGGTGTCAAGCCTGCAGAGGCCAAACGGAAAGCTCTTGCCGCGTTGAAATCGGTAGGCCTGGAAAACCGAGCAGAGGAATGGCCTTCCGTGCTGTCCGGCGGACAACGCCAGCGCGTTGCCCTGGCGCGGGCACTGGTCGGCAATCCGCGCCTGCTGCTGTTCGACGAGCCGCTGGGCGCGCTCGATGCGCTGACGCGGATCGAAATGCAGCAGCTAATCGAACATCTCTGGCAGCAGCGCGGATTTACCGCCATTCTCGTCACCCATGACGTCAGCGAAGCGGTAGCGCTGGCCGACCGGGTCGTTCTGCTGGAAGAAGGGCAAGCGGCGCTCGACCTGCCCATCCGACTGGCGCGTCCGCGCGTCAAGGACAGCGGCTTCGCCCACTATGAAAAGGCTATCCTGGACCGTGTGTTGGTTCCGACCCGTGCGGCGGACAGCAGAGCTTCTGTTGGAGAATTCGATATATAACCGATCCCGGCCAATTCCGGCAAGCAAGAAGCCGCCCGAAACCTAACTTCGGGCGGCTTCTTGCGGTTCATGCATTCATCGACTGCGGGTGGCCGTCTCATTCCTTCATGTCGGCGAAACGGCACGAATCGCGATCGCCAGCTCATCCGCGGCATTCGCAAGCCGCCGCTTGGTTTCGTCATCCACCGCGAAGCCGCCCTGTTCGGTGCGGGCAATCTGGGAATCGACCGCGTATACGCCGCCCAACTGGTAACGGGCGCCTAAAGCGGACAACACCGGCTTCAACGCATAATCGATGGCAAGCAAATGCGCGATCGACCCGCCGATGAAGACGGGAAGCACCGGCTTGCCAACCAGCGCGCCTTGCGGCAGCAAGTCCAGATACGTCTTCAAGATGCCGCTGTAGGACGCCTTGTATACAGGACTGCCGATGACGACCGCCGCCGCTTCCGCCACCTTGCGGTTTGCATCGGCGATTGCCGCGCTGTCGAAGCGGGCGTAGATCAGATCCTCCGGCGGCAGATCGGATGCTTGTATCCAGCTCGACGCAATGCCCTTGCCCTCCAGACGATTGCGTGTTTCCTCCAGCAGGCCGGTCAGCCGGGATGAAGCGCCCGGGCTTCCCGATACGATGGCCACCATGCTCATGTTCCCTTCCCACCTTTCCTTCACCCCGGTTGTCCTTCACGATCGTAAAAAAGACTTTCCAGTCCTGACTGAGAGGACGGAAAGCCTCCATGCGAATGGTCGACTGCCGGGCGCGTTGATTATTCCGACATATTTGCTTGGTTTTCATAATCAGATTACCATGCCGCTCCTTCACCTGTCAACGCCCCTTCGCTGCTCTCCGCCTCTCTATTTCTTCTCTTCTTTGAATCCCTATTGACAACTCCGTGTATGAACCGCATAATACACTTACAAGTGTATGAACCACTTAGTACACACACTAAATGGGAGGTGATCCTCATCCATGAAAATTCCCGGCGAATCGCACGTGCCTGCTTTCAACACCCGGGATCCGGTCTATTTGCAAGTCGTCCGGCAGTTCAAAGTCGATATCGCGACAGGCAAACTCCAGGCTGGCCAAGTCATTCCATCTCGCAGAGAATTGGCCGCCAGCCTGAATATCAATCCCAATACCGCGCAGCGCGCTTATAAGGAAATGGAGGAGCAGGGTTTGATCGTAACGGAAGGAAATTCCCCAAGCCGGGTGACGACGGATGAACGCATCCTCGGATCGGTACGCGAAGAACTGATCGCCGAATCGGTCGACGCATTCGTCGCGGCGGTTCGCAAGATCGGCTTGCCTGTAGAGGAGCTGCTGCAAATCGTCAGAACCAAATACGAATCTGCGCAATCCACCCAAGAGGAGGCGGCGACGTGATCGAACTCCAGCATGTCTATAAAAAATTCGGCCACAAACCCGTTCTGAGGGACGTATCGTTCACGGCGAGCAAAGGGGAAATCACTTGTCTGATCGGCATCAACGGAGTCGGCAAATCGACTCTGCTGCGGGCGATCATGGGATTGACTCCGATCAGCGGAGGTCAAATCCGCATCGACGGCAAGCCGCCCGGCAAAGCCATGTACGAGAAGATCGCCTACGTGCCGGATACGCTCATCGCGCCGGTATCGATGACGATTTCAGACAACCTGAATTTCATGCGCGACTTCTACGATTGCTGGAACCGGGAACGCGCGGCGGAACTGCTCGCTTTCTTCCGTCTGAATCCGGCCGACCGCGTCTCCTCACTCTCTAAGGGCAACGCAGCCAAGCTGAACATGCTGCTGGGCCTCAGCCTGGACACCGATTACTTGCTGCTGGACGAGCCCTTCTCCGGCATCGACCTGTTCAGCCGCGAGCAGATCGCATCCGTCTTCTCCAGCAAGCTGGCGGAAGATCGCGGCGTCATCCTGACCACGCACGAGATCGGCGATATCGAGCATCTGATCGACAGAGCCGTGCTGCTGGATCAAGGAGAAGTTCGGATGGTATTCCATTGCGAGGAGATGCGCATGGCGGAAGGCAAATCCGTCATCGACGTCATGAGGGAGGTATATCGAGCGTGAATCACTACTTGAAACTGGTCGTGATGGAATTGCAGCGGTTCTGGAAAATTTACGCCGCGCTCGCAGCCTTGACGATCGTCTCGCAGATCGGCGGCATCCTCTACGGCTTGAGCCGTATCATGGACCGCATCGACCAGATCATGGAAGTAAAAGGCTATAAAACTTATGCGGAATATGCGGCCTCTTCTGATATCTATGGATATGATGGCTTCCACGAGGCGGCCAATCAAGCGGAACCGTGGCTCAGCGGATCGATCTTCCTCTGCATCACGGCCTTGATCGGATACTGCTTCTTCATCTGGTACCGTGATTGGACCGGCAAGAGCACGTTTGCCTACCGTTTGCTGATGCTGCCGACGTCCCGCATGAACCTGTTCTGGTCCAAGCTGACCGCCATTATGCTATTCGTACTCGGATTGATCGCCCTGCAGCTTCTCTTGCTTCCGATCCTGATCGGACTTTATCACCAGATCACGCCGCAAGAGCTGATCCAGCCGGAGACGGTGCGCAGCTTCATCATTCACGATCGTATTTTTACAATGTTGATTCCTCCGACGTTCGCAGGTTTTCTCGTATCCTATGGGACGGGACTGATCGGCGTCATCGTACTGTTCACCGCGATTCTGATCGAGCGCAGCTATCGCCGGATCGGCATCGTCGGCGGGATTGTTTATGCGGGAACATGCAGTGTATTGTTGCTGACGCCCGGGCTGATCAACAGCTTCGAAAGCGCCGCGCTGTATCCGGTCGAAATTTTAACGCTTCAGCTTGTGGTCGGCCTTGTCTTGACAGCAGTGTCGCTCGCGCTAAGCGCTTATCTGCTAAAACGCAAAATTACGGTATAGAAAGGAGAAAATCCCGTGAAACGATACTTGGCGACCGCTGCATTCGCAGCCTTCATCGCGTGTTCGATCGGCGTCTATTACGTACAAGCGTCGCTAGAGCGATTGCCTCAATTTCGACTGGCAACGTTGAGCGGCGATGCAGCGGAAGGAAAATCACTCGTGTTCGGAGCGATGTTCCGCAACGGCGCCTATTCGGAGAGGCTTGAAATCACGGATAAGGGCAGCCGCTATGAAAGCGAGCGTTCCTGGCTCGAAAGCACACGCGCCAATTATGACGGATATCGCCGTATTCCATCCATTGACCGCATGATCGATCAATTTCCGAATTTCATGCGAGGCAATTCGACTGCGGATTATCAAGACGATGATTGGGTGGTCCGCCTAGGCTTGACTGCCGAATTCCAAGTGGATTCCCAAGTTTTAAACTATGGACTGGACATGGATATACTGGACAAAAACACGAAGCGCTCGCGCACACTGAAGGTAGATCTGCCGAAGGAAGGGGGGTTCAACGCCCGAACGATTCTAGATGTTCAACGGACCGAGTCCATACTGAAGGTTGCCGTTCAGCTGGACAGGATCGATAACGGCAAGCGCGGCAGGCCCGAGGTGCGAGTGTACGATGTGGATGGGACGTCCGGACAGGTCCTTGGCAGCACCCCCGTCGAATATGGCATGACGGCGGCCGAGGATCAGGAAATTCTAATGGAAGCCATAAGGGAATACGACTGGACGCAGCCCAGCGGCTATCTGGTGCTCGATGTTTCCGTGAATTCGAAGGATGCGGAGGCCTTCCGGCAAACGAGTGAAGGTCCCGTCGCAACGGCGTATCGTTTCACTCAATTGGTACGCCAACTTACGGTATACGAATACGCGACGGGAGACGTGAGGATCGTTCCGCTGCCGGCTGCGCCTGCGAATGCGAATGACAGCGAGAGAACAAGTTTGTATCACATTGGGGATTATGGCGTTCGATTCAGCGTCGATGAGTTCGGCGTGAAGATGGCCAGTTATCGCCTGGCCGATGCAAAGCTGGTGGTTGAAACAAGCTGGACGAAGGAATCGTTGCAAGCGGAATCGGACATTTACGCGAGAATCGCCGGCCCGAATCGGCTAAGTCTCGTGTACCCGTCCGGCGGCTCGCCGAACGTCGTATTGGTCAACCCAGCGAACGGAGAGATCGTTTATCGAGGCGCGGTTACGCTGGATGGTGTCCAGGATGATGAACGTGCCGTACGGCTCCGGAACGTGAGTACAGGCTCGATCTTCTACGCCCAGGATTAAAACGCGACCAAAGCATCAAAAGGAGCACCGGGAACGCAAGGCGGATCCGGTGCTTCTCTTTACCTTACTTTATGATCCGGTGACCTTGTCGAACAACGATACGATGAAACGGATGCCGCCGCTCGACAGCCCGTGCAGCGTTTCCGCCGCCGTGCCCGATACCCGGTCGATCAGAGGCTGGCTGTCGTTGCGGGGGATTGCCGGTTGTTGATTCTGGCTGCGCGCGGAAGAGGATTGCTGGCGATTCGTCGTTTTGCGAGGCGGCAGCGTCCAATCCTCGCTCTCCGACTGCTGCTGCTGCGGGCGCACGTCGGCGCCGGGCTGCTGGTCCATCGGACCGTATACCCGATTGATCCCTCTGGAGGACAAGTCCATGCCGTACAGCACTGCGAATGCCACGACACCGGCCAGCAGCAACAATCTGAACGAATCTCTTCTCACCGCACTTCCCCCGCTCCACCGTCTTATTTTTGCGCTATGCTGACATTCGCCTTTTCCGCATCCTGGCTTTCCCAATACACTTCGGCGATCACTTCCGCGAGTGCATCGGCGGTCCGATAGCATTCCCTGATCGTATTCTCGATGCCGCCGATTTCGATTAGCACGCTGTCAGGCGAGACAGATTGGTTGTACTCTCCATTGCCGTTCGCCGCGCTCTTGCCCCAGATCCCTCTGGACAACCCCGGGTATTTCTTCTCCAGCTTCTCCTGAATCCGGCTCGCGAATGCCTCGTTCTCTTTCCAATTCGGATTTTTGTGACCGATAATGAAATAGACTTGCGCGTAGTCGACACCGTTGATCTTGGCCGTCGTCTTGCTGCGTCCCTGCGAGTCCCTGTGAATATCGAAGAAAAATTGCAAGTCGTCGTTGGCTGCAAGCGCCTGCTTAACCGTCTGCTGCGAGTATTTGTAGGAGTTATTCCAATTGTAGGACTTGATCGTGCTGGCGTAATCTTGCGAAGATTGCGCCGCGCCGATGCCCCGATCTTCCAGTTGCTTCGCCAATCTCTTGCCGACAAGCGTAATGTTGATCTTGTCGTCGTTCGGATCCTTGTCGCCTCCTTCCAGCTCGGGCACCCAAGACTCGCGATTATGGCTATGGTAGATGAATACGACTTTGCGGGCAGCGTCATCGTCGTTGCTTTGCGGCGAAGCATTCCGATCGGGCGTTTGCTGCGAAGTTGGCGCTGGCGACTGCACCGCCGGAGGGTCGCTTGGCTGCAGCGCAGCGTGCGGGTCTGTCGGGTCTGTCGGATCCGTCGGGTCGTTGTCCGATTGTGTGCCGCCGCTGGGGCCGTGATCTTCCGGGGCTTCGGAATCTCCCCCGGAGCCGGAGCGCAGCAGCACGGACTGGTCTCGGCTCATGCCTGGCAGTTCAATGGCCAGCAAGCTTTTGGGGTCGTCCGGATTCAGGTCGGTCAGGAACCGCAGCAGGAATACGGCCAGTTTGCTCGCTTGCAGCGGCGAAGTGGAAGCATCCGTCTTCATCTGAGGCAATTCCATGCCTAGCATCGATTCGAACAATCGGCCGGATAAGGACGCCGCGAAGCCTTTCATCGATTGGGACGGCGACACGGTGTAGGATTGCTGGAGCATGCCGGCCAATCCTAGCAGAACAAACATGATCATCGAACATAGACTCAGGAGGAAATAGGCGCGACCGGTAGCGACAACTTTCCGAAGCCTGCGCTGGAACAGCCGCCATGGCCCCGGAACGACAGTACGTTTCATGGATTCACCCTCCTGTCCGGACCCTCTCGGCAAGCGTCCGTCTCTCTGTGTGTACAGGTAATGAATCATATGAGAATATCGATTGGTTTAGAACAATTCCGTGGGAGATTTATAGAGTTGGAGGTGATCCACTAAGGATTCCCCCTATCTCCTAAGGAGTTTCCCCTACCCCCTAAGGAGTTTCCCCTACCCCTTAAGTCCCCCTTCCGCCGGAAGGGGGATTCCGAGGCGCTGCGCCCTCTGGACACCCGCAATTAGGATGCGTGCTGACTCCGGGACTGCGTGGAGATCCTTTTGGTTGGCGCTGTCGTGGAACTTTAAAGAACTCTGCGGACCTAACTCGCGCTAACGGACTCCACAGACGCTAATCCTGCACATTAAGGGTTTCCGCCAGCATTTCGAGGCAAATAAGAGCGGTGGAGTCCGTTAGCTACCAAGCCCCCTTCAAAACTTCCAAATAAGCGCACTCCAGTCCGTTAAATCACAGACAGTCAAATGTCCTATTGGCGGGGGCGGACGAATGTAGAGGAGGAGAGAGCGGAGCTTAATGTCATTTTGCAACAGATGAGGTACGAGCTGCGGTGGTCTGGAGCGGAGCTTGATGTGAAATCTCCACGGCAGTGGGAATCTAGATGCGGATTTCGCGAGTAGTTGTACCTGTGGCGGAATTTACGGCAGATTGACAAGGAGCAGCCAGAGTGAAAAGGGGGCGGGAGCGAGAGCCGCCGCCCCCCTGCGGGACTAGTCAGTGCGTGTACGCAGCCACGTTGTCGGTGTCGACGGCTTCATGCAGGGCGGCGTTCAGGCCGCTGGCGATGATGTTCGCGATATCTTCCATGAATTTGTCGATTTCCTTCGGCGTCACGAGCAGGTCGTGGCCGAGCGGCTGCAGTACTTCCCGCACAAGCTGCAGGCGGTCCTGCTCCGGCATGTTGCCGAATACGCCGAACAACGGCTGCGTATTGCTCGTCTGTTGCTTCATATGGTCGAATACCATGTCCATCGTATTGTTCACGATCGTCGAGGCATATACGACTGTCGGCACGCCGATCGCCACGACGGGCACGCCGAGCGTCTCCTTCGTCAGCCCGCGCCGCTTGTTGCCGATGCCGGAGCCGGGATGAATGCCCGTGTCGGCGATCTGGATCGTCGTGTTGACCCGGTCCAGCGACTTGGCCGCCAGCGCGTCGACCGCAATGAGGAGATCGGGCTTCGCTTTCTCAACCACGCCGGCGATGATGTCGCTCGATTCGATGCCCGTCGTGCCCATGACCCCTGGAGCGATTGCGCTGACCGGTCGGTACCCCGGCGACACGTCGCCAGGCATCAACTCGAAATAATGACGCGTAACCATGATATTCTCCACGACCAGCGGACCAAGCGCGTCCGGCGTAACGTTCCAGTTGCCCAGCCCGGCCACCAGAATGCTGCCGCTGGTGCCAACGCCGATTCGGACGAGAAACGATTCGAATTCACGTGCGAACGTAGTGGCGACCCGATCTTGCAGTGTCGTATCCCCTTTGCGAAGCTCCGGCACTTCGAGCGTGACGTAATGCCCCGGTATTTTGCCGATTCGCTGAGCGCCTTCATCCGTCTGAATATGCATGCGTGTCACGACGATGCCATCCGTATCGTCGGTCTCCGTCCAGACTCCCGGAATGGGGCCGCCTATCGAAGCCAGTTCCTGCGCCTCCAGCGCAAGGTCGGTCCGCACGTTGTACATTTCCAATTCCGATTCGATCGACATGAAGATCGGTCAGCCCCTTTCATATGCGGTGGAACAAGGCAATTTATGTTGCGTTTTGCCCCCTTGCATGTTAGAATGTTACAAGTTGTGTGGAGAAATACGTTGGTTGTGTATGCAGGAGGTGAAAAGATATGCCGAACATCAAATCCGCCATTAAGCGGACCAAGACGAATGAGAAACGCCGTCTGCGCAACGCTTCCCAGAAATCGTCTCTGCGTACGGCCGTTAAGCAAGCTGACCAAGCTGTCGCCGGCACGGACGTCAATGCGGCGCAAGAAGCCATCTATACCGCGCAGAAGAAATTGGACAAAGCGGTCACGAAAGGCCTCATTCATAAGAATGCTGCCGCTCGCAAGAAATCCCGCCTTGCCAAGAAGCTGAACGCCCTGTCCGCACAAGGCTAATCGCCGGTGCTTGACGATAAGCGAAAGCACGAAGCCATCCTCCGCGGATGGCTTCTTTCTTTATTTGACGACCCGGATCACCCGGCCCCCGCCGATGCGGTGCGCAGCAAGAACAGTTCCAGGCCTAGCGCCTTGTCCACCTGGCCCGTCTTCATCGCATAGTCCAGGTCGGCAAGCTCGGTTAACAGCCGCGCAAGCCGGTCTGTGCTGAATTTGCGCGCTTGTTCGGCCGTCACTTTGACGGCATAGGGATGCAAGCCGAGCTGTCCGGCCATCTGCTGCGGCGGATAGCCCTGTCCGCCAAGCTCCTTCACGTACAGCATATTGCGGAACTGCCGGACGAGCAGGCCCATCAGCTTGATCGGCTCTTCCTTCTGCCGCAGCAGATCATGGTACAAGCCGAGCGCCTGCTCCGTTCGGAGCGCTGCCAACTCCTCCGTCAATCGAAACACATTCTGTTCGACGGCCGCAGCGACCAATTGCTCGACAGCACCAGCCGTTACTGCACCGTCCGGCCCGGCATGCAGGCACAGCTTGTCCGTCTCGGCCGCGAGCGTTCGCATATCCGTACCAATTCTTCGCAGCAACGCCTCTGCCGCATCCGGCGACATTCGCCGGCCTTGTTTCTCGGCGCATCTGACAGCCCACTGCACCAATTCATCCGCCTGCAATGGCGTAAAATGAACCGCAGCATCGTAGTTTTTCACGGATTTGACCAGCTTTTTACGGTCGTCCAGCTTCTCGTGCGGCACGAGAAATACGAGCACGGTCGTCTCCAACGGCTGCGCCATATAGGAAGTCAACCGCTCGGGACGATGCTCCAGCTTGGCCGATTCTTTGCCGGATGCGAACAGCACGCTGTCCCTGACCAGCACGATCTTGCGCTCCACCAGAAACGGAGGCGTTTCAGCTTCATCAATGATGGCGTCGAGCGGCGCTTCCGACGTGTCGAACCTGACGACGGACATCGCCCGATCCGCCGGTTCGATCAACTGCTCCGCCAGCCGTTCCGTAAATTCATCCACCAGGTAAGATTCCGTGCCGAAGCATATATAGAAAGGACGCACCTTTCCTTCCCGCAATTCCCGAAAAGCTTGTCTGGCCTCCACTCGGTCCGCCCCCCATCATCTGAACCCATTATACACGAATTGCAGCCGATCGACGCAACGAACAAAGAGACCGCTTCTGTCGCAAGAGGCGATCTCCTTGTCCTTGGACATCTATATCAACGTTCGTCGGCCGGTCCATGGCACCGTGCGCGAACGACCGTGACGACGTCCGGGGGACGGCGTCGACACCATCCATACAACATACGCAATCTCCATCCGAAAGGTGACGGCGAATTACCGCTCGATCTCCTTCATCTCCGGAATCAGAATCGACCGCTCGTGTACATTGCCTTCGGCATCGGTATACGTATAGTTCAGCGCCGAGCTGTCAGCCTGCCACGCAAGTCCGCTGCGGGTGCCCGCGGCAGGCGCGAGTTCGTAAGAAGCTGCGCCGCTACTGTCGGCCGTGCGATAAATCTGCAGCGTGCCGTTCGTCAATACAGCCTTCCACTCGCCATCCGGCGACATCGCTTCCTCGACTTCCGGCGCCGCCTCCATGATGGACATCGGCGGGCGGTCGGCTTGGTCCTTCGGATTGATGTCGAAGCCCTTCATGCGGTCTGCCGATTCGCCACCGACCGGCGTCTCGATATCGCCCATCGACGAATTGCTGCCGCCGCCCGATTTATTTTGCAGCGATTGCCCGCTACCTTCCGAAGGCGCTTGATCCGACGTCGGTGCCTCTGCCGAAGGAATTGCTTTGCCGAATTGATCCGCAGCCCTCATATCTTTGCTCGTCGCTTCGGACTTCAGCGAATAAGCGGCAGATTCGTCTACGTTTGCCGATCCGGCTATTTGCGCCGCGTCCTTCTGCGCGTTGCTGCCGCCCAGCCCTGTGAAGAACGGCCCGTTGATGGCGAACACGGCAACGACGACGCCAAGCGCTACAACACTGGATACCCGCGCGACCCAGGCCCGGCGAGGACGATGGATACGACGGCCGTTCAAGGCTGCCGGCGTTGTCTCCTCCTCGGGCTGCGCTTCAAGATCATACGCGGCCAATTTCGGCAAAATCGCGTCAACCAAGCTATACGGCGGTTCAACGCGCGGCATCTGCTCGAGACCTCGCGACAACTGAACCAGCCGATCGAGCATCGCGGCACATTCGGGGCATCGTCCGACATGATCCATCATGAGCGACGTTTCCTGGTCGTTCAAGTCTTTATCCACATGGCGCTGCATCAGTTCCATCACCTCTTGGCAGTTCATCCGCGGACACCCCCTTTTTGGAAATCTCGAAGCAAGACCTGCAACTGCTGCCGGGCCCGGAATAAATAGGATTTCACCGTGTTCAATGGAAGATCCAGCGATTCGGCGATCTCGTTATAGGAGAAATCTTGCAAATAGCGCAGCACGACGACCGTGCGATGATGATCGGGCAGCTTGCCGATCGCTTCGCGGATTTCTTCCGCCGCGTAGGACAGCATCACTTCCCCTTCCACGTCGTCGCTGGCATGAAAAACAAGCTCATGCTCGTCTATCGATACGGAGGGGCGCTTTCGGCGGAATTTGTCAATGCATATATTCGTGACAATCCGCTGAACCCAAGTCCGGAATTGCGCCTTCTCTTCATAGGAATTGATTTTCGTATAAACGCGAATGAGCGCTTCCTGCGCCGCGTCCAGCGCATCCTGCTCGTGGTTCAACAAATAATAAGCTGTGCGATATACGTGATGCTCGATTTCGCGGAGCAGCGATACGAGTGCATCCCGGTCGCCCGCTTGCGCGGCCTTGATCAGCGCCGGCTCCACCACAGAAGATCCTCTCCTCCCCCGCACCCTCACAGACGACACATGGTGTCAGAAGGTTGCACTGCGCGTGCGAACGTTTTTGCGAATCGTTCGCCGGCAATTGCGGAACAATACTATCAGTCTAGCAAAAATAACATCTGACGCAAGTGCTTTGTGAGATTAGCGCAAACATCAAGAGGTTGTAGACGACAGCCTTCTTGTGCTGAACGATGCGCTGCCGGCTAATCAATTGACGATCCAGCGTCTAAACAAATTTTATTCCGCTTTAGATTATTGCAATTGCCGACAACAATGAAAATTAATACATACTGGACTATCAACGAGAAGAAACCGCGAACCATAACGATAGTCGCGGTTTTTTTGGAGGTATAACATGATGAACCTTCTTGACGATAAAGCGAAATTGTTATGGCGACGGCTTGGCGGGTTGTGCCAATACGGAATTCGCTTCGAATCGTTTCCTTGAAGCCGTTCGTTCACTGCTCATGATTCATTGGGTTAGGCTGAGCGATGGCCGCGACGTTCAGCTAATTTTGAACTTGCTCTGTTTTTCCACCAACTCTTGCACCAAATTTCCAAGCGCCGCGGACGATGACGCAACCTCCTCCATGGCGGCAAGCTGTTCTTCGGAGGCGGAGGCGACGCTCTGTGAGTGATCCGAAGTCTCGCCAGCGATGCGCGACAATTCCTCGACAGAAGCATTCACTTGCTCTGCGCTTGCGTTCATCTGTTCCGAGGCAGCAGATACCTCCTGAATTTGATCGCCGACCAGGATCATCTTCTCTGCAACCAATTGGAACAATTCAGCGCTCTCCGCGACATACTGCTCACCCATTATGACTTCCGTCGCCCCCAGCTTCATGGTACGGGAAGCATTCTCTGTCTCTTCCTGTACCTTTTGAATCAATACCGCAATTTCTTCCGTAGCTTTGAACGTCTGATCCGCAAGCTTGCGCACTTCTCCGGCTACGACGGCGAAGCCGCGCCCGTGTTCTCCGGCTCTGGCCGCTTCAATATTCGCGTTGAGCGCCAAAAGATTGGTCTGATAGCTGATCTGAGAAATGAGGCTGACGATGCCTCCGATTTCTTTGGAACGTTCCCCCAGATGTTCGATCGTCTGCTCGACTTCAGCGACTGCGCCTCTCGCCTTCGTCATCTTGTCTTCGGCCTCGCGCATCCGGGTATTTCCGAGATCCGTCTGAGCGCGAACATCCGACACATACGTGGATACTGCGGAAGAAGATTCTGCGACTCGCTGGATACCGACAGTCATCTCTCCCATCGCTTTTGCCGTCTCGTCGGTATAGCGATGCTGTGTCTTTGAGCCTTCGGCTACCGTTTCGATCGACTGGGCAATCGTCTCGGAAGCTTGTGTCGTCTGCTCCGCGCTGGCCGTCAATTGCTCGGATGTGGCGCCCGCCGACATCGATAAATCGGCAACCAAGTGAAACATTCCCCGCAGTTCTTGCGTCATTGCATTGAAACTGCCTGCCAGTTGCCCGAATTCATCCCTGCTGCGCACCTCTACCTGCTGCGTCAGATCCCCTTCCGCCATCTTTTGTACACTCTTGACGAACGATTGAATAGGTCGAATGATCAATTGCCGAATCATCAGCAGCATCAGGATACCCAACACGATCATCGAGGCGATGCCGATGAGCAATGACGTCAATTTACTTTGGTTATACGACTTTAGGATTTCATTTTCCGGAATGACAGTTTCCACGTACATGACGTTATCGCTGCCGTCCAGGTGAATCGGGTAGAACACGCTGAGAGCGTTATCCCCTTGCGCGTTTCGCGCGTAACCTTGCGTCGCCGCCCCGGAAGTGAGCTTGCGGAAAAGTTGGGCCTTATCCGGAGCATCTCCGTAGGGTTGGAATAAGCGATCCGGCTGCTGCGGGTTTGCGATATAGTTGCCTTCACCGGAAATAACCGTCACATAACCGCCAAGCGGATGCTGCTCCGCCGCTTCCTGTTGCAAGGAATCCAGCGCAAAATCTACCCCCACCATGCCGAGGAAGCGATCACCCTGATCCAGAATAGGGACAACCAAAGAAGTCATCGCAACCGCTTGGCCCGCAATTTCATATGTAAACGGTTCCATTAATGTGACTTTTTTGGTCTGCTTGGGCAATAGATAAAAGTCTCCGTCTCCCGGAGTTTCGTAGCTCTCGATCGGCAAAACTTCGATCACACCGCCGGTACGAACGGCATAAGGAATCAATCGGCCCGTCTCGTCATCATAAGGAGATCTGTTGGCATGCTCCGTATCTTTGCCGTCGAATGCGTTCGGCTCCCACAGCGTGTAGGTGCCAAGCAAATCCGGGTGAGCCTCAAGCATTTGTATCAATAGTTCGACGACATCGGTCCTGGAATAGGACTGTTCTTCTTTCGCATGACGCAGAACGAGAGCCAGCATATCTAGCTCTTGCTTATAGCCGGCCAGTTTCTGGCCAAATTGACTTGCGAATGTCTGTGAAACCTTTCTCGCCTCGGATTCACCCTGGCCAACGCTGGCGATTCTCAGTTGATCAAGGTTAACGAATACGAGAACTGAGAAAACGATAATCAGTAGTACCGATAGCCCAGAAATCATTTTCGTGATCAATGAAATCCCCAACTTGTTGTTCATCCAGTAACCCTCCACGGCAGTTTTGAAGTATGAAGTTTCGATATATATCGTCATAACTCGACAATTTATGAATAATTTGAAGAGTCCCCCCCTGCCGAACCGACGGATTCCGCCAGCAGCGCTTCTTGTTCGGGGTCGACTTGTCTCTCATATGCCTTTTCGTTTCACACGCCGCTGCATGTCCCCGTCCGGGGCAATTCGGTACTGGATTTCTCCGACTTCATCCGTCCGAAGCAGCAAGCTGCCTTCATTTGCGATTCGCCCGGTAATGGTCGGATGGGGATGTCCGTACAAGTTGTTGCGACCGACGGAAATAACCGTTTCCGCCGGATGCCACCAAGCCAGCCATTCGGACGAGGTGGATGTCTTGCTGCCATGGTGGGCGGCTTTCATCACGTCGACTGCTGGCGGCGTAAGCAGGAGCTGCGTCCCTTCCGACCGGGCCATCTGTTCGGCAATGATTCTCCTCTCTCCCGGCGCCTCCAGATCGCCCGTCAGCAAAAAAGTTCTGCCGTACAATGTCACGCGCAATACGACGCTAAGCTCATTCTGCTCTTTCAATTCCGGCAACGGTGCAGAACTCGAATGGCCGTCGACAGCCGCATCGCCGTCCAGCGGATACAGCACTTCCAGCGTTGTCGACGAATCGAGCGCCCATCGTTCCCCTCTGCGGGCCGCATAGACGGGGATGCCCCGCACCTGGGCGGCGTGGAACAGCCGTTCCGTCAAGGCGCTCTCCTTCCACGTGCCGTTCCAGATGATCGCGCCGACCGGCACGTCCCGCAGCACGGCTTCCGCACCGCCGATATGGTCGGCATCCAGGTGCGTCAGCACGAGCGCATCCAGCCTGCGTACGCCTCGCTCTCTCAGCAGAGGCACGATCAGCTTTCGCCCGATCTCATAAGGGTCGCGGCGTTCCCGCCACTCTTCTCCGGGTTTGCGGAAATTGACCATCCCGCCTGCGTCAACTAGCAGATGCTTGCCCGTCCCGGTGCGTATCAGCATGCCGTCCCCCTGCCCCACATCCAGAAATTGCACGTAAGCATGCCGATCCAGCCACGCGGGCTGATAGCCCCACACCCACCAACTTCCCCATAGAAGGACTAACGCCAGGATGCCTGCTCCAGCTCGCGCGATCGGCTGCAAGGGCACGGAAGCCCGCGTGAGCGGAGCCGTCATGTCCGCATCAAAGAGTTCAGCTTCACTTGCAGATAGGCTTGTCCGCCTCCTGCGATACAGCCATACGGTTACGGCGATCAGAACATAGGCGAGCGCGACCCAAGCGCGCGGCGGCTGCGGCCAGGACATGCGAAGCGATTCGGCTTGGTCCATCCAGCCCACGATAGCGAAGGTGACGCGATTGGCATAGGAGGCCAACATGGCCGGCATCAACCCAAGCGGCAGCCACATGGCCCCCAGCGCTACGGATGCCATCCCAAGCGGCAGCACAGCGAAGCTGGCAAGTGGAACGATCACGAGATTGGCCGGCAGCGACAACAGATGAATGCTGTGAAAATAGTAGATGGTGAGCGGGAAGGAGACGACCTGGGCGGTCAGGCCGACAGCCAGCGCATCGCGCGCGAATTTGGGCCGCACCCCTTGCAGCAGCCGTCCTGCATCCGCCGTAAACATCAGCAATCCGGCAGTCACAGCAAACGATAGCTGGAAGCTGATATTTTCGACGACCAGAGGGTCCCAAACGACCATTGCCATCGCGGCTGCCGCGAGCAGGTGCAGTCCGTCCTTCAGACGATTCTTTCTGGCCAGCGCCAGCGCGATCATCGCCATAATGCACGCCCGGGATGCCGAAGGGGAAGCGCCAGTCACTGCCATATAGAGCAGCATTGCCGCAAAGGCGACATCGATCGACCGCTCCCTGGTCAGCCGGGATAGCGCACCTAACCGGAGCAATACGAACACGACGACACCGACATGCAGTCCGGAGATGGCAAGCACGTGTGTCAAGCCCAATCGGGAAAATTGATCGTACTGCGCCGGGTCCACTTCTTCCGTAATGCCGACGATCAAGCCTTTCATATAGCCAGCGTCGCCCTTGGGATAGAGCCTGTCCGTCAATTGGCCGATCTGCTGGCGTACCCCGTCAATCGTACGCAGCGGCTGCAAGCGTAACGACACCTTGTCTTCCGTCACGTGCACGCCGCTTGCGCCCTTCAGCGTCCATTGCCAGCGGATGCCTTGCCGCGCCAAGTACGCCCGGTAATCGAAAGCGCCGAAATTGCCGGCATCTCCGGGGCGTTCGGGCGCTCCTGCGAGCCGAACCGCGTCGCCTCGGCGCCAACTCATGGCGCTCGCTTGTTCTTCGCGCGACTGCAGCTTGACTCGAACCAGCACCGTTTCGCGAAGGGAAGTTGCGGTTGCGGCGTCTGTATCGCGCACCGACTCGGCCTCCAATTGGAATGTCGCGACATCGCCGTCCACGTCGGGGGGTGTTGCGATGATACCCGTTAATTCCGCTTGAACTGGCGGCGCTGACTCCTTTACCGACCACAGTGAGTCCAGCGTAGAATGATCGTGGTGGTCAACCCACAGCCGTTCACCGAATGCTGTGAGCAGCGCAATCAAGCAAAGAGCAGCCAGACGGCGCGTCAAGGCGCCTTGCAGCAGACAAGCGGCCAGCAGTACGACGATGCCGCCGATTGCCGCTGCCCGGCTTCCGGCATCGTGCCATAACGAAGGCACGGAGGCTCCTGCGACGAAGCAGCATGCGATGGCAACGAGCGGTCTATGGTTCATTCGGTTAACCCGCCTTTTTAAGTAAAAATAAAAAACCTCCCCTGCCGTCAGGCAGAAGAGGGTGCTTCCCTGCTTCCTTACTGGAATGTTATCGCCTCAGATCGCATCCTGCACTTCGGTATCCGGCGGCGGCGCGTAGCCTTCGATCTGGCGGAATCGGATGCCTCGTTGGCTCATGAGCGTGCTCACCTTGTCGTAGTCTTTCGGATAGATGCGATGAAACACGATCTCCGAAATCCCGCTGTTCGCCAGCATGTTGGCGCAAGTCCAGCAAGGCTGATCGGTCACGTACACCGTAGAGCCTTCCCGGTCGATGCGATCGGTGAACAGCAGCAGGTTCTGCTCCGCATGGATCGTCCGGATGCAGCGCTGCTTCACCTTGATCCCGCGCGCCGCATCTTCGGGGCCGGCCAATTCCTCCACGATCATACAGCCTGCTTCCGAGCAGTCCGGCACCCCCATCGGCGCACCGTTGTAGGCGGTGCCCAGCAGCTTCTTGCCCTGCACGAGCACGGCCCCGACATGACGCCTGGGACATCGCGAGCGAGTGGACGCCATGAAGGCGATATCCATGAAATAGGTGTCCCAATCTTTGCGTACGGCTGTTGTCGGCATGTTGCCACCTCCATAAATAGATTTAGTTCTGCGCCAGGAGCAAAATAATCTCAACTCGGCGTGGGCGAAGTTTATTTACGGAAGTTAGGAACTTTCGGTTCCTATCTCGGCGAGTGAGGCACTCGTTTACGGAAGTTAGGAACTTTTGGTTCCTAACTCGGCGAGTGAGGCCTCGTTTACGGAAATTAGAAACTTTTGGTTCCTAACTCGGCTTGGTCGGTGAAAATTTGCGGGAGTTAGGAACTTTCGGTTCCTAACTCGGCGCATGGGACGCTCGTTTACGGAAATTAGGAACTTTCGGTACCTATCTCGGCTTGGTCGGTGAAAATTTGCGGGACTTAGGAACTTTCGGTTCCTATCTCGGTGCATGAGACACTCGTTTACGGGAGTTAGGAACTTTTGGTTCCTAGCTCGACTTGGTCGGTGAAAATTTGCGGGACTTAGGAACTTTCGGTTCCTATCTCGGCGCATGAGACACTCGTTTACGGGACTTAGGAACTTTCAGTTCCTATCTCGTCTCCGTCGGTGAAAATTTGCGGGACTTAGGAACTTTCAGTTCCTATCTCGGTGCGCGCGGCGCTACCTGCCTAAATTTCTACCTTGACCAGGGCGCGAATTTTGTCATAAAGCTTCGGTCCGATACCCTTGACCTCCAACAGTTCCTCCACGCTGCGGAATCCCTTGCGCGATTCGCGGAAATCCACGATCGCCTGCGCTTTGGACGGCCCGATCCCGGGCAATCCGTCCAAGTCCGTCACGGATGCCTTGTTCAAATCCAGCAAAGAAGCGCCGAGAGCATCCGAGGGCTCCGAAGCAGAAGCGGCGGCTGGCGTAGAAACGGTATCTGATTGCGTCAGCGCGGGAGCTGCGGCGGAAGGGTCGATAGTCGACAGGTTATGGACCGCATTCACGTCGCCCGACTCGGGTCCATCGATTCCAGGCAACGATTGTGTCGGCGATGAGGCGGCCTCTCCGTTAATCGACAATGTGGCACGCAAAGATTCATTGACAGGCTGCCACCCGGGAATGCCCTGTTGGCCGGAATTCAGAAGCAAATACAGCAATGCGCCAATACCTGCGACGAAACCGCACCACGCCGCCAGCCTGCGCACCGGCAATCTCCGTCTCTCGTATGGATGGTTCATCGCCATGACGCCTCCGTCCGCGTTCTCCGGCCAAATTGCCGACTTCCGTTTCGCAACGATCCCTCCATCCACATTCGCCGACCAAATTGCCGCTCTCCATTTAGGTGGTTCATCATCATGCCCCCTCCATCCACATTCGCCGATCAAACGTTGCCTTTACAGACCGGCGCCGCACCAACCGTTCGAAATCCCGTCATGCAATTTCATTTCGATACATATATTGGATGGTAGCATTGATGTGTAAAAGGAGGGACGTGCATGAAAGTCGGCTTCATCGGCACCGGCAGCATGGGAAGCTTGCTGGTCGAAGCTTTCGTGAATGCCGGTGCGAT
This sequence comes from Bacillota bacterium, assembly GCA_023391635.1. GTDB lineage: Bacteria > Bacillota > Bacilli > Paenibacillales > Paenibacillaceae > Cohnella. The sequence goes on from JAEWAQ010000024.1 coordinate 46,500, forward strand.
GCTTCCCGAGGACATCACGGTCTCTTCCCGTACGCGTTCCAAGGCCGAAGCCTTGTCGATCCGCTGTCCGGGCTTGCGTCTGGCCGATTCGAATGCGGAAGTTGCCCGGATGGCGGACGTATTGTTCTTATGCGTAAGACCGTCCGAATTCGGCGTCGTTCTCGCGGAAATCGCTCCCGTCGTGCAATCCGGCCTGATCGCCGTCTCGATCACAAGCCCTGTCACGATCGCACAGTTGGAAGCTTATCTTCCTTGCAAAGTCGCCAAGGTCATCCCCAGCATCGTCAATGCCGTGCAGGCCGGTGCAACACTGCTCATGTGGGGAAACCGGCTGAACACCGCGGACCGCGTGATGCTTCAGGAGTTGTTCGCGGCGATCAGCCGGCCCGTCGAGATCCGCGAAGCGGACGTGCGAGCCGCATCCGATCTGTCCAGCATCGGGCCGGCCTTCTTCGCTTACCTGCTTGGCGCCTTCATCGATGCGGCAGTCGCCCAATGCGGCATGGACCGACGCACGGCGGAAACGCTCGCCCCCGAGATGCTGCTTGGAACCGCACGCCTCATGCTGGAGCAGGGATTCACCCCGCAAGAGCTGCAAACGCGCGTATCGGTTCCGGGAGGTATTACCGCGGAAGCGTTGCAGCAATTGCGGGAGTCCACGACGGACGCGTTCGAAGCCGTGCTACGCGTGACGCATGAGAAGTTCGCCGCCGATCTGCAGAAAGTCGCCCGCTCGCTGCAACTGCCGCCCATTCCGAAACAGTAACGACAGTGGCTCTGTGAAAGTCCACACTGTTCCAAAACAGTAACAACGGCGGGCGCTGCAACTCCATCCGTTTCGAAGAAGAAATGGCGATAGTTGCAACCACCCGGATTCGGTTCCGTACGATAAGCGTTGCCGGCCGTTCGGAATATTGCCGAACCTGCGCGGAGCAACCGCCTCAGCCTGCTACGATGTTGACGAGTTTGCCTTTCACCGCGATCACCTTGCGCACCGTCTTGCCTTCCAGCAGCGCCTTGACTTTATCCAGCGACATCGCCGCCGCCTGCATGCCCGCTTCGTCCAGATCGGACGGGATGCTGATACGGTCGGCGATTTTGCCGTTCACTTGAACCGCAATCTCGACTTCCGCATCGACGGTCAACGCCGGATCGTACACCGGCCACGGCGCGTAGGAGACCGACTCCCGGTGCCCCAGCCGCTCCCACAACTCCTCGGCGATGTGGGGTGCGATCGGCGACAGCATCTGAACGAAGTTCTCCATCGCCTGCTTCGGCAGCTCTTCCGCCTTGTACGCCTCGTTGACGAAGATCATGAGCTGGCTGATCGCCGTGTTGAAGCGCAGCCCCTCGTAATCCTCCGTCAGCTTCTTGATCGTCTTGTGCCACGTGCGGCGGAACGATTCCGAACCTGCGGCATCCCGGATCTTCTCGTTCAATCTCACGTCGTCGCCAACGAACAACCGCCACACGCGGGCAAGGAACCGGTGCACGCCTTCCACGCCGTTCGTGCTCCAAGGCTTCGTCGCCTCCAGCGGGCCCATAAACATCTCGTACACCCTCAGCGTATCGGCCCCGAACTCGTTCACGATTTCGTCCGGATTGATGACGTTGCCGCGCGACTTCGACATCTTCTCATTGTTCGTGCCCAGAATCATGCCCTGATTGACGAGCTTGTGGAACGGCTCCTTCGTCGACACGACACCGATATCGTACAGCACCTTGTGCCAGAACCGCGCATACAGCAGGTGCAGCACCGCGTGCTCCGCTCCGCCGATATACAGATCGACCGGCAGCCATTCTCGCTGCTTCTCCGGCGAGCAGATCTCCTTGTCGTTGTGCGGATCGATAAATCGCAAATAGTACCAGCAACTGCCGGCCCACTGCGGCATCGTGTTCGTCTCGCGGCGCGCCTTGCGGCCGGTGCGCGGGTCCACGACTTCAAGCCATTCGTGCACGTTCGCCAGTGGCGACTCGCCCGTCCCGGACGGCTCGATCGCGTCGATGTCCGGCAGCAGCAGCGGCAACTCTTCCTCCGGCACCGTCTCCATCGTGCCGTCTTCGAAATGCAGCACTGGAATCGGCTCGCCCCAATAACGCTGGCGGCTGAACAGCCAGTCGCGCAGCCGGTAGGTGACTTTACCGTGGCCTTTGCCGTGCTTCTCCAGCCACTCGATCATCGCGCGAATCGCATCCGGCGTAGACAACCCGTTCAGGAAATCGGAGTTCACGTGCGCGCCGTCACCGGTATAAGCCGCTTCCTCCAGGTTGCCGCCTTGCACGACCTCCACGACCGGCAGCCCGAACTTCCGGGCAAACTCCCAGTCGCGCTCATCGTGACCCGGTACCGCCATGATGGCGCCCGTACCGTAGCCTCCAAGCACGTAGTCGGCGATCCAGATTGGCACTTGCGCCCCGTTCACCGGATTGATCGCATACGCGCCAGTGAATACACCGGTCTTGTCTTTCGCCAGGTCCGTGCGCTCCAGGTCGCTCTTGTGCGCTGCCTGGTCCACATACGATTCAACCGCAGCCCGCTGTTCCGCCGACGCGATCTTCGCCACCAGCTCGTGCTCGGGCGCGAGCACGCAGTAAGTCGCGCCGAACAGCGTATCCGGCCGTGTCGTGAACACGGTCAGCGCCGCGTTGTGGCCGTCTATCGCGAACGTCACTTCCGCGCCGGTCGACTTGCCGATCCAGTTGCGCTGCATGTCCTTGATGCTCTCCGACCAGTCGAGCTCCTCCAGGTCGTCCAGCAGGCGCTCCGCATATTCGGTAATCTTCAACATCCATTGCCGCATCGGCTTGCGGATGACAGGGTGCCCGCCGCGTTCGCTGAGGCCGTCGATGACTTCCTCATTCGCCAGCACCGTCCCGAGCGCCGGACACCAGTTCACCGGCACTTCCGCGACGTAAGCCAATCCCCGCTTATACAGCTGGATGAAGATCCATTGCGTCCACTTGTAGTAATCCGGGTCCGTCGTGCTGAACTCGCGGTCCCAGTCGTAGGAGAAGCCCAGCGACTTGATCTGGCGGCGGAAATTGTCGATGTTCTCGAATGTAATCTCCCGCGGATGGCGACCGGTCTGCAAAGCGTACTGCTCCGCCGGCAATCCGAAAGCGTCCCACCCCATCGGGTGCAGCACGTTGAAACCGCGCATCCGCTTGTAGCGGCTGACGATGTCGGTCGCCGTATACCCTTCCGGATGGCCGACGTGCAATCCCGCTCCCGACGGATACGGGAACATATCGAGCGCGTAAAACTTCGGTTTGCCCGCCTCTTCAAGCGTGCGGAATGTCTTGTTCGCATCCCAGTATTGCTGCCACCTAGGCTCGATCGCCTGTGCGTTGTAACCATGGCTGTGGCTCTGGCTGCCGGCTTGCTCGCTCTTCTGACTCATGATCATCTGTCTCCTTTAAACTTATCGTTGACGTCGAAAATACGAAAACTCCCGCCCCTAGCGAATATCGCTAGGGACGGGAGTCGATTCCCGTGGTACCACCCTAGTTGGCGTCTCCCTGCTTGGGATGACCGCCCACTTGTTCCCCGTAACGCGGGGCTGCGTCGCACTTGGCAGATCGATGCCGTCATCCGGCCGCATCCGGTTCATGCGAAGGCTCCGAGGCGAGTTCACCGCTTGCATCCGCCGGGTTCCAGCCTTGCCCGGCTCTCTGGAGGATGCGTGCCAGCTACTGCTCCTGTTCACAGCCTGAAAGATATGCCCTGATTATAGCCATCCGATGCAAAAGATGTCAAGTGGTTGACGTTTGACAGGTTGTCGATCGCAGGTCGGTGGCGCGGGTTGCTGCATGGTTGGCGGCCGATTGTATAGGTGTCAATGCACCGCCTTCTACGGCGCAATGCCCGACCAAAACAAGGCCACGACCTGATCCGGCAGTGCAGGCCCGCCTTGCAGCGCATGTTGCAGCTGCTTCGCACGATTGCCTGTCAGCAGCAGCGAAGAGAACGCATAAGCCAGCAGATCGGGATGCGCTCCGCTCGCGATTTGGCCGTCCGCCTGGCAACGCCGGAACCCGTCCGCCAACGCCGCGTGAATCAGGCGTTCCGCCTGTCGAATCTCGTCCCGTTGCTCCTCCATGAGCGCCGCAGCCGCTTCTTGCAGCAAAGCCTCGATTTCCATATGCGAATGGGACATTCTGGCCGCCGCCAGCTTCTCGAGCCGGCTGCGGAACGGCGCCGGCTCCGCCAAAATCGCTGCGGTGACAGCGGAGATCCGCTTCATCGTAGCGACCACGGCCGCCGTGAACAGCACCGGCTTGCTGGCGAAATAATAATAGACCGAAGCTTTGGTCACGCCCGCCTGTTCGGCGATCTGTTGGACCGAGACCGGCTCGTACCCGCTCTGCAGGAACAAACGGGCTGCCGCCAGCAGCACCGTATCCCGGGTGGCATCCGTCCGTTCGCCGCTTTTCGGCCTGCCCGGCGTTCTTTTCGGAAGTCTGGTTGGCATGGGCACGCCTCCTCGCTTTACATGTCCTCCACAGTTTACGATATCGTGAACGTCCATGCCACCGCTTTAATATTAACCCGTGAGTATAATATAATGTAGTAGTATGTTCGTATTCGGAAAATGATCAGGTTGCGATCTGGCGGAGGGGAGATGGAAATATGGAAAATCGAGCAAGACGAAACGGCGGCATGACCGGAGGGTGGGGACGGTGGGCGGTCGTGCTGATCTGGCTGGCTTTGGCCGGCGTGCTGCACGTCCTGCTGCCTGCCGTAGGCGATGAAAAAATCAACAATGCGCCAAACTTGCCGGATCAATCGCCGTCGGTTGTCGCCGAAGCCGTCGCGGAACGGGAGTTTCCGGGCAATGGGGACTTGCCGGCTCTGATCGTGTGGCACCGCGAAGGCGGCTTGACGGACGCCGATCTCTCCGGGATCCAGTCCATTGCCGAGCAGTTGACGGCTACCCCGGTGCCTTACCAGACAGCCGTGCCGCCGCTGCATCAATTGCCGCCGCAGGCGCTCAAAAGTCAACTGTCCGCGGATGGCAGTACATTGGTGGCGCCCGTCCTATTCGACCGTGGCGCGGATGCCGATCGGCTCAAGGAAGGCATCTCCGAGCTGCAATCGACAGCAAGCAAGCTGCTGGGCGCGGATCCGTTCGCAGCCGAATCTGACAGCGACGAGCACCCGCTGACAGCTCGCGTTACCGGACCGGTCGGCATTACGATCGATGCAACGGGGCTGTTCATGAACGCGGACGTTTCGCTCATGATCGCCACCGTGCTGCTCGTGCTCATCCTGCTGCTGCTGATCTACCGTTCACCTCTGCTCGCCTTGATTCCGCTCATTGCCGTCGGCATCGTCTATATGACGCTCGATCCGCTGCTCGGATGGATGGCTCATGAGGGCTGGATCACCGTCGACGCGCAGGCGATCTCGATCATGACGGTGCTGTTGTTCGGGGCAGGCACGGATTATTGCCTATTCCTGATCTCGCGCTACCGGCAGCTGCTGCATGACGAACCGAATCCGTTCGCCGCCATCCGCCGGGCGTTGTCCGGCTCGGCCGGCGCCATCGCCATGAGCGGCCTGACGGTCGTGATCGCCCTGCTCGCCTTGCTGGCTGCACGATACGGCGCCGTTCACCGGTTTGCCGCGCCGTTCAGCATCTCGATCCTCGTCATGGGCATCGCCAGCCTGACGCTGGTTCCGGCCCTGCTGTCGATCTTCGGCCGAGCTTCCTTCTATCCGTTCGTCCCGCGTACGCCGCAGATGCAGGCAGAGCGTGCCATCCGGCGCGGCAAGCCGGTACCTGCCGAGCGTCCGGCACCGCGCTATCGCATCGGCACCGCCGTCATTCGCCGCCCCGTGACCATCGTCGTCTTGTCGGTCGTCCTGCTCGGAGCGCTGGCCGGGTTCGTGCCGCAGATCAAATTCACGTACGATCTCCTGTCGTCGTTTCCCGCGAACATGCCGTCCCGCGAAGGCTTCACCATCATCGAGGAGCAATATCCGCCCGGCGAGCTCGCGCCCGTGCAGGTTATCGTCGATACGCAAGGAAAAGATGCGGGCATCAAGGAATCTCTGGCCAAACTGCCGATCGCAGCCCAAATATCCGAGCCTGCCGCAGGCTTGGAGAACGACGATATCCAGTCGTATGAGCTGACGCTTGCCGTCAATCCGTACACAACCGAAGCTATGAATGCCGTGCCGGATATCCGTCAAGCCGCCGAGGCCGCGCTGGCTGCGGCAGGCGTCGATGCGCCGGACAGCCGAGTATGGATCGCCGGCCAGACAGCGGAGCAATATGACTCGAGGAAAGACATCACGCAAGATACGCGCACGATCATTCCGATCGTCATCGCCATGATCGCCTTGCTCCTTCTCCTCTACTTGCGCTCGATCGTGGCCACGGTCTATCTGGTGCTGACCGTCGTGCTCTCCTATTTTTCCGCGCTCGGACTGGGCTGGATCGTCCTGCATTACGCGATGGGCGTCGAGGCGATCCAGGGCTTGATCCCGCTCTACTCGTTCGTGTTCCTCGTTGCGTTGGGCGAAGACTATAACATTTTCATGATATCGAGCATTTGGAAAAAACGCCGGTCGATGCCCCTCAGCCAAGCGATCCGCGAAGGCGTCGGAGAGACCGGTTCGGTCATCACGTCCGCAGGGCTCATTCTCGCCGGCACGTTCGCGGTGCTCGCGACGCTGCCGATCCAGGTGCTCGTGCAATTCGGCTTGATCACGGCCATCGGTGTGCTGCTCGACACGTTCGTCGTGCGTCCGTTCGTCGTGCCCGCGATCACGCTCCTGCTCGGTCGCCTGGCCTTCTGGCCGGGAAAGCACGAACTGGTTGCCGAGCAAGCCGACAAGTGAACGGAACGGCTTGGCAGGCCGCGAGCATCCATAGCAAGAATACTCGCGGCCCCAGCCTTGTCGCGCACAAGGAACGTTATCACCTATCGTCCTGCAGATTCAACCAGCGAATTTCCTCCGTCGTCAGCGACACCTCCAGCGCCTTGGCGCTGGAGCGCAGCTCGGCCGCATTGGCCGGACCGATGAGGGCACAGGCGGGAAAAGGCTGATGCAGCACATACGCGAGCGCGACCTGGTTGGCATCCGCTCCCTTGGCTTCGCCAAGCGCGGCCGCCCTGCGGTAACGCTCCCAGTTGTCTTCATTGTAGTAAACACGAACGATCTCCTCATTATCTCGCCGGTCCGGGGCGTAACGGCCGGTGAAGAAGCCAGCCGCCTGCGACGACCAGGAAAGCAGCGGCAATTGCGTACGCTCATGCCAGGCCCTATCGTCCGCATTCACGGACACGCACCCCGCCCACCTCGGTTCGTTGGCTCTGGCCAGACTCAGATTGGGGCTGTTGCAGGCAAATCCGACCAACCCATGCGCAGCAGCATAGCCATTTGCCGCTTCCAGTCTTGCCGTCGTCCAGTTGGAAGCGCCCAGGGCCCGGCATCTGCCGGCTTCCAGCGGTTCCTGCAGCAGCTCCACGATTTCGCCCACCGGCTTGTCCGGATCGTCCCGATGCAGCATGAAAATATCGGCATAGTCCGTCTGCATCAATTCAAGCGAATAGGTCAAATCTTCATCCACGGCCGAGCGGGTCACCCGAGGTCCCTTGTCATCGTGGTGCGCGCCTTTGGCGATCAGCACCAGCCCGGAACGGTTGCGTCTGTCTTCCATCCACTTCCCGATGGCACCCATTCCGCGAGGCCCGTATACCCGCGCCGTGTCAATGGCATTGCCTCCGATTGCCGTATAAGCATCCAGCAGCTCGGCGGATACCTCCATCCGCTCATCGCTCAGCAGCATCGATCCGAGAATCAATTTCGAGACCGGTTGGTCCAATCCGGCAATGACGATCGTTTCCATCTGTTGGGCAGCCATCTGCTTATCCCCTTTCTCTCCGTCAGCTTGTAAGGCGCACCGTTAACGATCAGAGTAAAATTCTTTCGCGTCGATGCGCCGATTGCAAGCACGCTTCCAGCAGCCGCATATTCCGAATGGCGTCTTCTGCCGGGAATGTCGGTTCTTTCTCGCCTGCAACGACGCGCGCAAACTCGTCGATCTCGCATTGATAGGCATTGACGCCGTCCGCTTGCACCTGCTGAACCTCTCCGGAACGGTGCACTTCAAAGCCGGCGTTATCGCTGCCGGTCAAGAAAGCGTACGGCACTAAAATTCGTCCTTCGGAACCTACGATTTCGAGCGTTTGCCGACCCGCCGTCCACATGCCGCAATCGAACGTCAACGCGATGCCGTCCGGAAATTCGACCAGCCCCGATGCCATCATGTCGACGTTGTCGTGCTCCGGCGAGAACATCGCATGAACCGTTGCCGCCTCCGGTTCCCGGCCGACGATCAGCAGCGCGGCGCTAAGCGGATAACAGCCCACGTCATACAACGACCCCCCGCCCCATTCTTTACGGTATCGTATGTTCTTCATGTCGCCCGAATTGTTGAACGTGAACGCTCCTCTGACGGCACGGAGCGATCCGATTTCCCCCCTGTCCACGATTTGCCGAATCTGAGCGATTCGCGGATGATGACGGTACATGAACGCTTCAGCCAGATGAACGCCCGCCTTCGCGCACGCCTCGGCCATCTCTTCCGCTTGCCGGGCCGTCAGCGCCAAGGGCTTCTCGCATAACACATGCTTGCCCGCTTCAGCGGCACGGATCGCCCACTCCCGGTGAAGGTGATTCGGCAACGGGATGTAAACGGCATCGACCTCCGAGTCCGCCATTAATTCCTCATAACTCCCGTATGACCGGCTCACGCCAAACTTTTCCGCCGTTTTCCTGGATTTGTCCGAATTTCGGCTGGCAACCGCATGAATGACGCCCGTTTCAGACGACTGTATCGCCGGCATCACCGCATTTACCGCAATCCCGGCACAACCCGCGATGCCCCATCGAAGTTTGCTTTTCATGCCATCACTCCACCATTTGATAATATTATATTGTTATTTTAAGATTAGTACGGAGTTATGTATATAATATTATATTGCATTTAGTATAACGATTTTGTTCTGGAGGTAAGCATGAAAATTCACTTGACTCTCCCTCTGTTGGAGCCGAACCCCTTCCTTGTTTTTCCCGAATCCGTTGGACGATATCGGGATGAGCCGGATCACCGGGTGGAACGGGAAGCCGATACGTTTCCCTATTTCAACTTGCATTTTGTAAAATCCGGCGAAGGCTGCGTGGAAGAAGACGGGCAGTGGCGCTCTGTGTACGCGGGGGATGCATTCCTTTATTTCCCCGAACAGCCCCAACAATACCGCACCAGCGAAAGCAATCCCTGGGACGTTTATTGGATGCATTTTTACGGCGATCGATTGATGGAGATTTTGACAGAGCAAGGCTTCCGTCGATTCACCATCTGGTCAACCCGCCAAGAAGACGCGCTTGAAGCTTCTATGCAGCGTCTGATCCGCGAAGTGGACAACCGCAAGCTGTTTGACCCTGCGATTCTATCGACAGCCGCCTATGGCGTATACGCAGCATTTATCGTACAGGCGGTGCCTCATCGGTTGAGCAGGAACCGTGATGCGATTGAAGCGATCCGGGAGCTGCTCCCCGCCATGCAGGAGGCAGCCAGTCAACCTTTCTCATTGGAGGACTGGGCGGCGAAGATCGGCGTGACGACTCATTACTTCTGCAAGCTGTTCCGAAAATCCACCCAAATGTCGCCGATGGATTTCATCACCCTATGCCGCATTCGCCACGCCAAACAACAGCTGATGGACGATCCGGCGCTTTCGATCGATGAAGTCGCCCGCCTGTGCGGCTACTCGAGCACGAGTTATTTTATTAAACGCTTCAAAGAAAAAGAAAGCGTGACGCCGGCAGCTTACCGCCAGCTTCACGCTTTCCGATAATTTCTATGGGGAGGGCAAAACCATTCGCAACAACTCTTCCGGAATTTCTGCGAATATGTTTTGCACATCGTCATTGCCGCTTGCGGGCGACAACAGCTAACCGACCGTCTTTGGTCGAGTATTCGCACGTAGACAGAACAATCAGCTTGTCGCCATATTGAGCTGTCACGCCGGTGTCATAAAGCGCCAGCTTGGCGATGTTTTGCATATACAATTCAAATTCGGAGGATGTTTGTACCTTGTCAATCTGGTAATATTTGAAAACTTCGTCCGTCTCGAGATATACCTTGGAAAGAATAACGGCAACAATTTCATATTGTTCCTTTTCATACAGCGAACTGAACTGTAATGTAGCATGTTCCTTATAATAGCTTTCCTTTTTAAACTTCATCAACTCCGCAAACATTGCGCCGCTCTTCATGTGATGTCCGTGAATGAGCAATATGTCTGAATCGTCTATGTGGCTGCTTTCGTCCAGAAAAGGTAATCCGTTCTTGTTAATCTCTCTTTCGAAATCATGATTGAGATAAAACTCTCCATCCTGGTGGTTCTGCATTATCGGGTAATCGATGCGAGTGCCGTCTACGGTCAGCCAACCGACGATATCCGGATTTCGTTTGTACAGCGCTTGAAATTCGGGGAGCATGATCCGCTCTTGCGCCTTCTCGATAACAGGCGAGGGCGCCGCGGCACCCTCACCTGAATTCGGTTCTGTATCTATACTTCGCAACTGTGTCAGCTCTTCGATTTGCTTCTCTTGATCATAATTCCCAAGGTAAATTCTCGCCATCGAGACGAGCGAAAAAACGAGTAATATCGAGAAAAGGGCGATAAGAATTTTTTTCATATTACTCATCGTCTTACCGCCTTTCCCGTTACTGAATGTACTTTTTCTTCTTGCTTCCGAACAACAGGAGCCCGATCATCGTCAAGGACAGAAGCGCCAAACCCATATAGAAAATCGGTGGCATGCTGCTATCTCCCGTCTTCGGAACCTTGTCTTTCTTGATGTTGCCATTGCCGGATCCGCTGCCGTGATCCGTTCCGTCGTTGTCCTCGCGACCTGGTTGGGTAACGCCGGGATTGTCCGGTCCGGGATGGCCAGGCTCCGGAGAGCCGGGTTCCGGGGTGCCGGGTTCCGGGGTGCCAGGTTCCGGGGTTCCCGGTTCCGGGATGCCAGGTTCCGGGATGCCAGGTTCCGGGGTTCCGGGTTCCGTAGTGTCAGGCTTCGGATTGCCAGGTTCCGGATCAACCGGTCCGGGATCGCCGTCAGGATCATCGTCGATGATCGGCGCCATCGGTACATCATGTTTCACGATGTCGAATTCGACCGATATTCTCGGGCTTGTATACGTCTCATATCCACTCTTACTTACGACCAGATAGTAATCGGCCACAGGGAACACCATGAACGCATAGAATCCGTTAACATCGCTAGGCTGCCAAGGGATACTCTTATTATCGTGCGGCGGGAAGTTCGGAACCGGAGGCAGGTCCACCTGCGTACCCGGTACGTATCCTTTATCAATGTTCCTTTGGGTATTCGCAAAGTACAATCTTACTTCCGCGTTCGCGATTTTCTTGCCGGTGACCGCATCTCCAGTAGTCTTATCATACACCGTACCGTACGGGTCCACCAACTCTACAGAAATATTGAGTTCGCCGTCGGCCTTCACGTTCAGCTTCGCTGTTGTGAGGGTAAGTTCCTTACCCGGCTCAGCTTCATAGCGCACTTCCATCGTATAAGTTTGCTCAGTTAGTCCTTCTGCAGCGAAGGTGCCGCCATCTTCCATGTCGAACGCTTTAGGCGCGCCGCTCAGATCCTTCACATATTCGCCGCTCGCATCTTTCAGATAGATGCGCATCTTGCTAGTCAAGGTCGTGCTGAACTGCGCGGTTTGCCCGTCTGGTTGCTGGAAGAGCACGATGCCCACCGCCGTAATTTCCGCAGGAATCAGGTTGCCCTCCGTTGTAGGATCGGTACCCTCGATGACTGCCTTTTGCGTGAAAGGAATCGGTTTCGACGTGCCTCCGATTTCAATCAACCTGGTGTAGGTAATCGTATACTCTTCGTCCCGCTTAACCGGATGGTAGTAATATCCGTCTGTATCGGTAGTGATTGTTTGTTCCTCGCCGGTCCCAACATTTTTAATGACAATGACCGCATTCGGAATGACTTTGCCGGTATTATTGTCCCTCAGAACGCCCGTCAGCGCAGCCGGCATGGCCGTTACCGTGTCCTTCGCCTCATTGTACGGCACACCTGACGGGCTGGTGGCCGTGGTCGTCGCAACAATCTCGTAATCCTTGGGCGTTGTATCGCTCAACTTCAGCGGCGTAAAGAGAATTTTGGCCTTGCCGTCTTCGTCGGTGATGGCCCGACCGATCTCCGTACCATCCGCCAGCTTGAACACAATCTCCTTACCTTCCACCGGCTGGCCGTCCGTCCCGGTGAGAGTTGCTGTCAGCTCTGATGGCGTTTTGCCATCTCCAGGCACCTTCTTGGGAGCAGCCTCCAGGGCAAGCGTCCCGGGAAGGTACCTGGCGTTCACATAACGGGCCTCGGCGATTTCCATCTCCACGATGATGCCTGTAAACGTCCTGTTCGCAGGTTCGGTGGAGTAGCCGTACGTCGTATAATCCGATTCGACAACTGTGTATGCCGTATCCTTGTAGATGCCCTCAATGGTCACCGTCTGTCCATGCTTGAGTTCGAGCTTGCCGCTCGATTGGATCGTTCCTGAAGCGCCATCCGATTTCGTGTAGGAATAGGTTTTACCCGCGCCCGGTCCGGTGAAAGTAACCGTGTACTCAAAGACCTTGTCAAGGTCTCCGCCGTTGCCAGTCACCGTATTGCCGATCCGCAGCCCGCCGGGCAAGTCTCTGTGATTGACAAACTTGGCCTCGGATGTTACCGCCCTTGCGATGCTTCCGGTATGTTGCAGGGTCCCCGGGTTGGTCGTATATTCGTCATCCGAATAATCCGTCTGAATGATTGTGTAACCCAGACCTACAGGCAGATTATTCACCGTGATCGTCTGTCCGTGCTTGAGCGTGATCTTATCGCCTGACTCTATGATGTCGCTTGTACCGTCCGACTTGACATAGACATACGTTTCGCTTGCGCCTGTTCCGGTGAATGTGACCGTGTACGCAAATTCCTTGCCCGGTTCGCCGCCGTTGCCGGTCACCGTATTTCCGATCAGCAGACCACCGTACGCCGTATTGACAAACTCCGCCTTCTTCTCGCTGCCGGTCTCAATGCTTCCGAAGCGGATCAAGCTCGTCGGGTCGGTCGTATAGCCATCCTCCGTGTAATCCTTCTGTGTGACGGAATAACCAGCACCTGTAAGGATGTCCGTAAAGACGGCGGTTTCGCCGTGCTTGAGCGTGAGTTTCTCGCCAGACTTGATCGTTCTTGGTTCTGTACCGCCTTCCTGCTTGGTGTAGGTGTACGAATACTCTTTATCTCCGCCTTCACCACTACCCTCGAATTCGACCGTGTATTCAAATCCCTTGTCCAATTCGCCGCCGGTCACCGTGTTGCTGATCAGCAGGCCGCCGACGTTTCTGGTGCTGACAAAAGGCGCTTCCGCTGTATCGGTACTCGGCACAATGCCGCTAGGAATGTTGCCTGTTTGCGTCAAGTCGCCAGAATTGGTGCTATAGCCATCTTTGTTGTAATCGACCTGCGTGACGGTATATTCAGTGCCCTTCGAAATGAGTTTAAACAGTGCGGTTTCATTGTGCTTGAGCGTGATCGTTTCACCAGACTTGATCGTTCTTGTTTCTGTGCCGCCTCCCTGCTTGGTGTAGATGTACGAATACTCTTTATCTCCGCCTTCATCAACTCCAGAGAAGGTGACGTTGTAGTTAAATTCCTTGTTCGTATTCTTGCCATTGCCTTCCAAACTGTTTTTGACGAGCAGATTGCCGGCATCGGGCGTACACACAACGAACGGTGTCGTAGAAGTTGCCTTGATGCCATCTACCCAAATCGGTTTCCCCGGAGTACTGCCTACATACACTTGGAAAATCTTCGTAGTAGGCAGCCATGTCGTTGTGTCAATGATGGTTTCCTTCAGCTCGTAAAAGCCCGGATCCGAGAATAACAGATTGAGCGTGCCACCAGTACCAGTCGTGCCTTTCGCGACTTCCACTCCGGCTTTGTTAAATAACGTAAACTGTACGCCAGCTAGCGGAGTCGCGCAGTCAGGAGCTACCTTCTTCAATGCCAGCGACGCATTGGCTCCTGAAGCTCCTGCTACGTCCGAACTGTCAAGCGTGATTTCGCTTTTGGCGCTGACGGATTCCAGCTTGTCATCGCCCACCAGCTTGATCTCGTTGCCCATCTTTTGACCGGCTGTCGCTTTTGTGCGGTCAACCTCGGTCTGGTACACAAATTGATAGAAAATGTTCGGCTTGGTCAGATTGAAATTCAGAACGGTCGTGCCGTCCGCACCTGGTTCTCCAAGTGTCACCTGAACTTCACTATCCGGGTCCTCCAGATTCAGGGCGTCGCCGACTCGCTCCAGGGTGCCGCCAGGAGTCAGTTTGGCACGATAGATCGCCATACTGGGTGCGGTCAGTACGAGGTCGCCGTTTCCATCCTTGCGCAGGTTCATACCCGCTCCCAAGGTGTCCTGCAATAACACGCCCTTATCCATGTTATATGGCGGATAATAGTTCACGGTCCATTCCAGCACACCAGCGAACGGCTTCGTTACCGACTTGCCCAACGCCCGAACGGGCACGATGACCTTGCGCTGTTCGGTGAGGACCTTTTCCGCCCCGCCCCATGTCATGTGCAGGTCGGCTTTGTTATACAGCACCTGCTTGACTGTGCCGTTTGTGGTGTATTCATCCAAATATTTCTCTAGAGCCGCATTGGAAGGCCTTGCCTTCACCAGAATGACATAAGGACTTTCCAGCTTGGAGAAAGTGAAGGTGCCTACGTTGCCGATATGGGAGAAGCTGACCACATGAGCAGGGTCGTTCGGCTCGATGATTGCCTTTGCGTCGTTTCGAACCCCATAGCCGGTGCCGCTGCCATTATCCGAATAGCCTTTCCAAAGCTCAAAATCCTTCTCCTCGGAAAACGGAACGAACTCCCAGTCCTCCGGCAGGGTGTCCAACAGCTTCACATTGGTGATGACCCGGCTTCCCCCGTCTTTCGCCATCTCGACCGTGTTGTACCCCGGCATATTTACCCCTAAGCGGAAGGTGACTGTCTTGGTCGTCTGGTCATAGGCAGAAATAGTCCATGCCTCGTTGTTATCGTTCGTGATGTAGCTACCGACGTTATTCGGGGTAACGTTCTCAGGCGTACCATCTACCTTCAATGGCTTCGACGCAAAGAGCATATCCTTGTTCAGCATGCGCAAGTGAAGGTTGATACTGTTTTGCGCTAGTTTTACGGTTTCGCCGTCAAAGAGCAAAGCCCGATTCCAGCGTGTTTTTTCTACGTTAATATCCTGCCTGAAGAGGACGTCCGTGTTGGTCTCAAGTGCACGGAAGCTGAAGGATGCAGGTTGATCGGTCGTATATCCGGTGACCTTGATCAAATCCGCCACAACTTCACCGTTCACTGTCAAAGGAATAGCTTTCAAGGTCAAGCCGTTCGTGCTCTTGAGAGTATCCTTGTGATACATCTTCCAAAGCTGCGCATCATTTATATTTGCTTTGATTTTCGCAATGGTTGCCTGATCTACCTCGCCTGTTGCATCCACAGCGTTGTCCAAGACACTCAGGTTGCCGCCATGCACCAGCACATCATAAACTGCCGCACCGGGTATCGCATACTGCGGAGTTAAGGCGACAGTCCAGGTGATGCCGCCCAGGTTATAGTCGTCCTGCGTAATCGTGCCGCCTTTCGTAAAGGTGTGCGCCCCAACGGTAACGATTGCTTCATCCGTAACCGCGCCGGGCCTAATACCGGTAATGACATCGTTGTCCTGAATGCCGTCCTGTGTCTCCAGGTTCCAATTGGCGCGAGGATCGATTCTGTATTCGGGACCGCCGCCCGTTATTTTCGTCTTGATCACGAGTTGAACTTTACCGTCGATATCCCCGAAGGAATAGACGCTGTTCGCATCAGCCGTAATCGACTCTGGATCAGACTCGACACCGTTCACCCATGTCCGCCATGTGGCCGAGGTAACTTCCAGCCCTGCAGGCAGTACATTGGTGATCGTAAAGTCTTTTAACCCTTGTTTGTTGTATTGGTTCACAACGATTGTCCATGTAATCGTTTCATTCGGATGATCATACGAGGCAGATGCCTGAATCCAGTCGGGTGCGAAGGAAATCTCTTGAGCGGCACTAGCCAAACCGGTGCCATCCATCTCTTGTAAGGCCACTTTACCTAGCATAACCCGGTAACTGCGACCAAGATTGCCCGGCGGGCTCCTATGCTCGTAATAATAACCTTCCTTTGGAATCCATGTCTTATATTCAACTTGCGGATCTTCACCGGTTGCTGCCGGGAAGACATAGCTCAGAGCACCATTGGCGTCAATAGCTAGATCGGCTGGATCTACCAGTTCGCCGTTGACTTTGAAAGAGCCCGGCACATAGACACCTTTCACATTACCCGTATAAGTTGCAGGGTCCGTAAAGAACATCTTCCCGTCTAGCGGCAGCTTGATTGTGGCATCAAACTGGTCAAAAGCAGATACGGTTGACTGCCATGTAATCGCGCCATCAACGAATTGCGCAGGTTGAATACCTCGATAACTATACTGATCCCACTTTATTTGTCCGGGCGAGCTTAGCGTGATGCTGTACGCCGGTGTGATGTCCGGGTTTTTAAGCTGATACTTACTGCCGAAAATGGAGATCTCCTTGGATTGGCCGTAAACTAAGCCTGCCAAGTCCGAATCAGCAGTGGTTTCAAAGCTGAACGTCACCGCTGTTCCTACACCACCAAAAAAGTAATCATCGCCATCAAATACAATCTTGATACTGTCGAGAGTGAAAAAGACGGTGCCCAGCTTCTTCGGACCATCAGATTCCGTCTGTGCCGTCAACGTATTGTTAGCTTTTGGCAACACCACTTCCTTGAAGTGCTCCGCCCTTGTCAGCTCGATCCAGTCGCCCTTCTGAATATACAGGCTGCGATCTGGAGCATTCGGATCAGGGGCATCGCCATTTACCGGAAGCTTGAGATCTTCCGACTTGAGTGTAAATTGCTGCCTGCCCTGGATGGTTCCTTCAGGTGAAATAACGGCATTTCCCTGCTTCACCTCCAGCGGAAAGGGTGAATTAGCCCCCAAGAACACCGCTGTTTTATCCGCTGCTGGGTCTGCCGCCAAAGCCATCGGGGCGGCGACCTCCGGCCCAGCGTACACTGCGTCGGTTACCGACGGTTCTGTCGCGGTCTGCGAGTCGGCCTCGCTGACTGCGCTCTCCGCATATGTAGCAGCAATAAACGTCACTGTCTGTAAGGCAAGCAAAACCGCTAGGCAGAAAGATAGCACGGTTTTGCTCATGCTGCGTTTACGTTTCATTCCTCAATTCTCCTCCGTTCAATCCGCAATTCGACATTTTTTGACAATTCCAAGCGATTAGAAAAAAAACCATCCTGAAAAACTACAGCATTCTTCAAAATGGTACATCTAATTTTTTAATCCTAGCAGAACAATACTGAACAGAAACTAAACAACTTCTCAAGAAGAATGGGATGAAGGCGGTATCCCGACAATTTCATAGCAAATAGCTTCCTTTCGGTCTCCTGCATGTTCTATCATGATAGCTGAAGATCCCGTTTGAAATGTTAGTTCGAATCCAGAGGGACCTGCACCGTTCATGGACTCTATTCGCGTATTCACAATGATGGGAGGTAAGTTTCGTTGCTCAAAATGAGGCTGCGAGGGGTACTCGCGATCGTATGCATGTGCGGCTGGCTGGTCGGCTGTTCCGGTGGGGAGATGAAGGAGACGGAGGGGCGCGGCGACATGTTTCTCGTCCATTTCGATCGGACGGACTTGCAGAGGATGGAGAATTTCATTGCGAGGTTTCATGACCGCAAAGGCGATTATTTGATGGCAATTCCGACCACGATCGAAGGGGGAACCGTAATCTATGACCTGCGATCGGACGGAAGAAAGATTGACGTCATGATCGATAATACGAGGGATGGATATGCTTCCGATCACAGTCAGAAGAAGCTGGTTTGTGGAGATATTGAATTAGAAAAAGTTTCTAGGAGCAGCGAGATCTACACGAACGTGCTGGTATCGGACTGCGATCCGTCCGAAGACAGTGATAGCATCCGCCTGTTCAGCTTTGGAAGGGACCAATAGCTGCGTTGCGTCTCATGTGCGCGCTCGAATGCAGGTTCGATTAGCGGTGGGCACGATCAAGTCCGGCAATCGAAAACAAGTTCGGGCGGCGGGAAGGGTTGATTATTTCGGTTTCCTCGCCACGTAGAACAGCCGCTCCGACGTGTCGCTTGGCGGCGTCCATTCGAAGTCGGCACAGCGGTGCAGCAGGTCGAATCCGGCTGCTACGAGTTGCTTCGCCAGCCATTCCGGATCGTAAGCGCGCTGGATGTGCATCTCCTCGAACCGGCGATACATTCCTTGCGAGGCTTCGTCGCGGACGAAGAAGGTGATGTCGTGACGGATGGAGCGCGCCGGTGCGTCGTATTCCGAAGCCCACAGATAAGCGACTTCTTTCTCGTCGTAAATGAACGGTTGATCCTCTGCGTATCGTTCAAGCGTTCGGGGAGCGTGGACATCGAACAGGAACAGCCCGCCGGGCGCGAGGCCGGCATACGTTTGCCTGAACGTTCTTGCGATGTCCGCGTCTTGGGAGAGGTAATTCAGGCAGTCGCAGAAGCTTATGACCGCATCCACGGGATCCAGCAAATCCCAATCGCGCATGTCCTGCTGCAGCCACCGGATGGAGCCGCCCTTGCCGCGCATGGGAGGCTCGCTCCATTTGCTGCGCGCGATGGCCAGCATATCCGCGGACAAGTCGATGCCGAACACCTCAAACCCGGATTTGGCCAGCGGGATGCTGATGTTCCCGGTGCCGCAGCCGAGGTCGACGATCGAGCGGGGCATGCCGAATTTCCCGAAGCATTGCCGGGCAAAGTTCATCCACTCCGCATAGGGCATCTCTTCCATCAGCCTGTCATAGACTGTTGCAAATTCGCGATAGGATCGCAAGGCGCGCTCTCCCTCTCTCTGTAGATCTATGGTGATGCGTGTAGCTCCGTACGGTGACTGACAAAGCGAGTTGTGGCGATTTTCGATGCATCTCCGCCCAACCAACGCCATCCGGACAGAGCTAAGGCGATTTTCGACACATCTCCACCCAACCGCCGCCATCCGGACAGAGTTAAGGTGATTTTCGACGCATCTCCGCCAACTGCAGTCCGCCGGAGCGGGAGTTACCCGGGTTCGTCGGGTTATTCTGCGATTACGGCCCGCCGGAACGAGAGTTACCCGGTTTCGTCGGGTTATTCTGTGATTTCAGCCTACCGAAGCGGGAGTTACCCGGTTTCGTTGGGTTATTCTGCGATTTCGGCCTGCCAGAGCGAGAGTTACCCGGTTTCGTCGGGGTATTCCGCGATTACAGCCTGCCAGAGCGGGAGTTAACCAGTTTCGTCGAGGTATTCTGCGATTCCGGCCCGCCGGAACGGGAGTTACCCGATTTTGTCGGGTTACTCTGCGATTTCGGCCTGCCGGAGCGGGAGTTACCCGGGTTCGCCTGTCAATCCTTCGATTCGGGCGGCGCCGCATCGGCGGCGTTCAGATACGTCCAATCGCCCCGCTGCGTGACAAGCCCGTCCTTCATCAGCTTGCCGAGCGCCCGCTTGAAGGCGGATTTGCTGAGGCCGAACCGCTTCTGAATAATGTCCGCAGGCGTCGCGTCCGAATACGGCATGCCACCGCCCGGCCGCTCCTTCAAGAACGCCAGCAGCCGGTCCGCATCCTCCAGCCGTCCTGTCTCCTTGGGCTGGCGCATCGTCAGCGTGACCCTGCCGTCGTCCCGTACCTGGGCAACCCGGGCGCCGAACTTCTGGCCGACGCGAAGTGTCCCTGTTACCGCGGACTCATGCACGTATCCCAATACGCCGAAGCCAAGCACGCCCGCTTCCACGAGCGCAAACGCCCCGTCGCGAAACACATCGGTCACCCAGGCATCCTTCCACTCGCCTTTCCAGGACCCGGGCGCGCGAACCGTCAAACCGGCGAAATCGTCAAGCTTCGCCAGCCGTGCCAGCATCCGGCCTTCCTTGTCGCGCTTCATCACGACATGCAGCTCGTCGCCCGTCTGCGGCCACACGCTGCGCCGTTCTTCCGGCAATTCCTTCAAAGGCAGAAGCAATTGCCGGCCGATCCCCATCTCCAGGAAATACCCGAACCGCGGATGGAAATCCGCCACAGCCAGCCGCGCAAGCTCGCCAAATCGAATCAAAGGCTGCCGCTGCGTGGCGGTCAGCCGTCCTTTGTCATCATGAAACAGAAAGAGCTCGATATCGTCACCGGGCGTTGGGCGGCGTTCGACGGCTTCTCCGTAAGGGAACAGCACCTCTGCGTCCTCGTCATCCCCGATCCCGACAAACCAGCCATACGGCGGGGCCTCTCTACGGACCCGCAACCGAGCGGACACGCCTGCTGCAAGCTGTCCATCCCTTGAATGGTTTCCAACTCTCACATCCTCGCGACGCGATGTGAAGGATGTGCCCGTAACGTGCCGCCGCTCATCTTTCATACGATTTCCACTGCCTTCGCATCCGACCACAGACGCTCCAGATGGTAATATTCCCGTTCGTCCTTATGGAACACATGGGCGACGACGTCTCCCATATCGAGCAACACCCAGCGGGCGGTGCCGAGGCCTTCGACCCGCACGTGGCAGCCGGCTTGCTCCGAGCGCTTGCGAATTTCGTCGGCGATGGCCAGCACCTGCGTATCCGAATTGCCATGACAGATGACGAAATAGTCTGCCACCAGCGAGATGCCTTGCAAATTCAGGACGACGATGTCGTGCGCTTTCTTGTCTTCCGCGCCGACGACGATTGCCCTCATCAATTGATCCGATTGTCCTGCTCCTGCCATTGCTCAACCTCCCGTTCGATATGCATTGCGTTCTTCAATCAAGCTGTTGCGGGCGTCCACCGTCAAAGGGAAGATCCTTCGACCTTTATCAAGCAAATAGGCGATGGTGGAGTCAAAACCCGCGATCAGAGCTTCTGTCAAATTTTGCTCTGCCAGCCGCCGAATGCGGTCGACACCCGGAAAATCGCGGCCAGGCTCGATGTAATCCGCCAGACAGACAATGCGGTCCAGCAGCGTCATGCGCTCCCTGCCCGACGTATGGTAGCGGATCGCGTCCAGCACTTCTTCATCCGCGATGCCGTGCTCTTCCTGCACGGCCCAGGCGCCGACGGGCGCATGCCACAATTCCTTATCGAAACCCAGCAATTCCAACGGCATACCCTGTTCGCGAATGACTTGCGCTTGCCGATCGATCGGCCAGGCTTTGGCATAATCGTGCAGCAATGCCGCGAGTTCGGCTTTTTCAATATCGCCGCTGTACCTCTTCGCCAGTTCCTTCGCCGAGTCCACCACGCCCAGCGTATGCTTCCATCGCCGGTCCGGCATTTGCCGTCTTGTCGCTTCCTTTAACTTCTCAAGATTCATACAGACGATGCCTCCGTATCCACGCGATCACCGGGTCGGGTGTCATGAAGCGGATCGAGCGCCCCTCCCTGCACCGGCTGCGAATATCGGTCGAGGATATGCCGATCTGCGGCATGACAGCCCGCAGCAGCTTGCTTCGAATGTACGGCGGCAGCGCCGATTCGTCGACGGGCGTACCCGGCCGTTCGAGACCGATGAATGTAACCCGCGCGGCGAGCGCTTCCGGCTCGCGCCAATTCGGCAGATCGTTCACCATGTCCGATCCGACGATCCAATAGAACGAACGATCGGGGTGAAGCGCCGCCAAGGCGGTCACGGTATCGATCGTATAGGAAACGCCTTGCCGTGAGAGCTCCATGTCCTCCACGCGAAAACCCGGGGTTTCCGCCACAGCCGCTTCCAGCATCCCCAGCCTCATTTTCCCATCGGTGTTCGGCTTGGCTTTGTGCGGGGGGACGTACGTGGGGATGAACCAGACGTCCGCCAGATCGGCCGCTTCCCGCGCCGCCTCTGCCGCCAGCAGATGACCGTAATGGATCGGATCGAACGTGCCGCCCAGCAGCCCGGTTCGCCGCATGGAATCCCGCCTTCCTGATTGCAGCTTTAAGGCAATTCTATCGTCTTATGGTCCTGCGATTCCTTGTACAGCACGATCGTTTTGCCGATGACCTGCACCAGTTCGCAGCCCGATCGTTCGGCGATCTCGGGAGCGATCTCCCGCGCTTCCTCAATCGAATTGTTAAGCACCGACACCTTGATCAACTCGCGCACTTCGATCGCTTCTTCAATATGGCGGATCAGGTGATCGTTCACCCCGCCCTTGCCAATCTGAAAAATGGGATCGAGATGGTGGGCGAGCGAGCGGAGATAACGCTTCTGTTTACCCGTTAGCATGTCCATTCCTACTTTCCTCTAATAGGGAGCTTGCGGAGCAAACTCTCACCGCCAATAGGGAGTTTGCTCCGCAAACTCACCGCTCAAGCGATGCCAGCACCGCTGCCCGCATCGCTTGCACAGGCGCGGGAATTCCCGTCCAATATTCGAAGGCGTATGCGCCCTGGTAGACAAACATACCGAGTCCGCCGTGAATGCGGCAACCACGTTGCTCGGCTTGCTGCAGGAACTTCGTCGTCAGCGGATTATAGATCAGATCGCTCGCTACCGCGCCGGGCTGCAACCATGCCGGATCGATCGGCGAAGCATCCGTGTTCGGCGACATACCGACAGACGTCGTGTTGATGACGATATCGGCTTCCCGGCAGGCATCCTGCACATCGTCCCAGCCGATCGCCGTGATCGCAGCAGGGCTCTGCGCTTGCAAGCCGGCAGCCAGCTGCTCCGCCTTGTCCCGGGTACGATTGGCGAGCAGGACGGAGGCGGGCCGCTCCCGGCCGAGTGCCCACAAGATGCCGCGCGACGCGCCTCCGGCGCCCAAGACGACGATCTTCTTGCCGGACAGATCCGGCTCGGCCTCTTCCTTGAGCGAACGTACATAGCCGATGCCGTCGGTGTTGTAGCCGATCAGCCGGCCTTCCCGATTCACGATCGTGTTGACCGCTCCGATGACGCGCGCGCCTTCGTCGATTTCGTCCAGGTACTGCATCACTTGTACTTTATGCGGAATCGTCACGTTCAAACCGCCGAAGCCGAATGCGCGCAGACCCGCAATGGCTTGTTCCAGTTGCTGCGGCAGCACGTGGAATGCGGCGTATTGCGCGTTCACCTGCATCTCGCGAAATGCCAGATTGAGCATCATCGGCGACCTCGTATGGCGAATCGGATCGCCAATGACACCGTATAGCACTGTCTCGTTGTTCATGCCGACCTTCTCTCCCGTTAGCGCCTTGTCTATTGAAACGTCTCTGCTTGTCCTTCCGTAGCCTTCATATCATCGAATCCCGCAGCAGCACTTTGATGCCGCGCGGCGCATGAATGTCCACCACCGCGCCATCGCGGCCGCTGGCCATAATCCATCCGAGCCCGGATACGACGATATCCTGCCCTTCGCCGCGGGGAATCCGCAGGCGGTGCCGTGTCCACGGGGGGATGGAGTCCAGGTCCGCTGTACTTGGCGGAGCCAGCATCTCCCCCCGGTGATCGGCGTACAGCTCGTCTGCCCGCTCCAGCTTCGTCCGGTGAACCGGAATGCCGGAGGAGACATATGCGGTGAACGATTGGTGCGGTCCTTCAATGAAATCAAAGCGAATCAACCCGCCGAAAAACAACGTCTGCCGCGCGTCCAATTGAAAGGTGAGCGGCTTGAGAGGCTTGTCCGGCAGCAAGGCGGAGAGATCCTGGCGCGGCACGATTTCGGACAGCCGGGATGCGTAGACGATGCCCGGCGTGTCGATGATCGTCTTGTCATCTTCGAGCGGGATGCGGACGGCATCCAGCGTCGTCCCCGGGTATCGCGACACCGTGAGCTCCTGCTCCAAGTCGCTGTAGTCCGAGATCAGACGGTTGATCAGCGTGCTCTTGCCGACGTTCGTCGCCCCGACGACGTACACGTCACGGCCTCGGCGCAGGCGTCCGACGGCTTCGACGACATGGTCAAACCCGGCGCCCCGCTTGGCGCTGCACAGCACGACATCCGCGACGCGAAGCCCGTTTAGCTTCGCCTGCCGCTGCACCCAGTTGCGCAGTCGGTTCCAGTTCGTCACGCGCGGCAGCAGATCGGTCTTGTTCACGACGAGCAGCACTTCGTTGTTGCCGATAAAACGCTGCAAGCCGGAAATCAAGCTGCCTTCGAAATCGAACAGGTCCACGATATGCACGACCAGGCTGTTCGTCTGGGCAATGCTGCCCAGCAGCTTCAGGAATTCATCCTGATCGACCGTGACTGAGGAAGCTTCATTATAATGCTTGATCCGGAAACAGCGCTGACAGACGGCAGGATGCTTGTCAAGCGCCGATGGCGGCGCATACCCCGGCCGATCCCTGTTCTCGGACTGCAGCGGAATGCCGCAGCCCGAGCAGCGGAGGGATTGCGGCGCGTCCGGCAACACATCGCGGTTGCTGGGTGTCATCGCGCGTCCCCCCTCTCGGCCTTGAACGGCCATTTGCCGGCGCGACGCAGCTTGGCCAGCGCGATCTTCTCGATACGGCGATTGATCCGCGTAAAGATGCCTTCCTCGGAAAGAGCGATCGGCGTCACGAGAATCGTATGCAGGCCCGCTCTGCGGCCACCCAGCACATCCGTCATCATCTGGTCGCCGATAACGACGGCTTGATCGGGCGGCAGCTGCAGCTGCTGAAGTGCCTTGTGAAACGCCTTGTTCGCCGGTTTGCGCGCGGCATGCACATACGGAATGCCGAGCGGCTCCGCGAACTGGGACACGCGGGTGCGATTATTGTTGGACAGAATGACGACCTTGAACCCCGCGTCGTTGACCTGGTCCAGCCACTGTACCAGCTGCGGGGTAGCCAACGGCGTCTTGGCGCTGACAAGCGTATTGTCCAGGTCGGTAATGATGCCTTGGACGTTGCGCTGTCTCAAGGCTTGCAAATCGATATCATAAACCGTATTTACGATCTGGTCGGGCAGCAGTCGCTCGAACATCCTCTAATCTCCTGTCATCGCTAGTAAAAATGACTTCGTCGGAATGAACAAAATATACCACACCCTACCCGACCTTGCAAAAGCACGGCAATTTCCATAGCCGCGGCAAACGCCTCTAGAGCGCCTTGCGCAGCCTTGCGACGGCCGCTTCAAACTCCCGGGCATCCGCTTCGCCGCCCGGCGCGTCTCCGTAACGCGCGTGCTCAAACCGATGAAGAATGCTGTCGAACTCCGGCCGCAGCGAAGTGAACTTGTTCCCCCAGCGCCAGAACGCTTCCCGCATCGTCTCATGCGCTTCCCGTTTCAAGCCGCGGCGCTTCATGAATCTGACCAGCTTCTCCATCTCCCTGACGATCCGCTGATCCGGCGACGCCCCGACATAGCGAATCCGGCGCAGCCATTGCATGGCCCCATTGCGGCGGCGCAAGACGAGAATGGCGGCAACGCCCAGCAGGATGACCGCGCCGACGATCGGCAGCACGATCCCGGACTTCGCTTGCGGTTCGGCCGTTTCAACCGGCTGTTCCGGCGTTGCCGGCTCGATATCGAGCGGAGCCGGCGCATCGACCGGCACCGGCTGCGGAACCGAGAAGCCCGCCGTCGGCTCGAACGGAATCCAGCCGTATCCTTCGAAGTAGACCTCCGCCCATGAATGGGCATCGGCGTTGCGGACCGTATAAGATCCCGGTCCGTCAGGGTCGGCTTCAGGCGGTCCTCCGCCGAACCGCATGCTATCTTCGAACGACGGATCGACGCCGGAAGCGTAGCCTTTCACCCATCTGGCCGGAATGCCGAGCGTTCTGGCCATGACGACGAATGCCGTGGAGTAATAATCGCAATAGCCTTCCATGATTTCGAACAAGAAAGCGTCCGTTACGTCCTCGCTCTTCTGTTTGCTTACGTCCGGCTTATTGTTGTAAGGATAAGTGTTCTTCAAATATTGGGCGAGCATGTCCGCCTTGTCGTATTCGTTCGTGCCGGAAGCCGTCACTTCCTTGGCCAGGTCGGCCACGCGGGCCGGCAAGCTATCAGGCAACTGCAGATAGGGCGACAAATCGATGGAAGATGGGTTCTGTTCGGTCGGCAAGGCGACTTGGCGCAAGGCCGCGCGGTCCAGCAGCGTAACCTCGGATTCGACGGTATACGTCTCCACGCGTGCAGGCTTGCGGAACCGCAGTTCCCATTCCTCGCGGTTGCCCATCAATTCCCCTTCTCCGCCATCGAGCATCGCGATCCGGCTGGCCGGCCCGGCTGCAAACAAGACCGACATGCGGTCTTTGCGTAAAATCTCCACTGTCTGGGTGATTTTCTCGACGGCGACGCCTTCCGGACGCTCGGATTTGCCGAAGTTCGTCTCTATTCCGATGCCCAGCGGCACCATCCTGGCTTCGGTATCTTCCCAGCCTTCGCCGTTGTAGACGGCCTTCGTCTCCCCCCGCCAATAGCTTCTCCTGCTCGTGTGCACGGTCATGACGGGAGAGTAATCGTAATTGAAACCTCCGCCGATCTGGCGGTCGTCCCGTCCGTAGCCGGACGATGCCGAACCTCCGCTCCCCAGCGAGCCGATATTGCCGCTCAGGATACCGCCTTCTCCCGCAAGCGAAGGCACTTCTCTGCCCTGCGCCTCGGACCAGATCGTGTAAGGGTCCTCCAGAAGCGCAGGCGCCCGCGGCATGAAGATGCCCGACAACAGCAGCAACGAAATGACGATGGCTGCAGGCAGGGCGAGTTCGATCGGCCTTTCGGCTAGCGCTTCCCAACTGTCCGGGTGCCTTGCCCTCAATTCTTGCAAATGAATGATGACCAGCCAGCCCAGTCCGGCCACGACGATCCAGGCGATATTGTGCCAGAGCTCAAGCGGGAAGAACGAATCGAACGTCGCCATGACGCCGATCGCCGTCATCAAGATCGCCAGCATGGCGCTGCGGTTGCGCCCGATTCGGGCAATGACGTGCAGTGCGAGCACGACGCCGAGCGCGATCTCGACGAACGGATGCAGCGTAGCGACATGATATTCGAAGAACCATTGCCATTCCAGACCGCTCTTCCAACTGGAAGGCCATCCGATCCATTGGAACATCGGCGAATACCATATCGACAGCAGCACGATGGCCGCGAATTCCAGCGCTAACCGGATCGCATACCGGCGAGTAAACAGCAACTCGCATACGGCGGTAACGGCAAGCGATGCATAGACGATCGAATAGGTTTCCGACCACCAATATTCTTTGAATATTTGGATTAATTGCAGCAAGATGACGATGGCCATCAGACGATGCGAACGCTCCAGCATGATTCGGCTCCAGAAGCCGTCCCGCTTGGCAGCAGTCGCCTGTCCGTAGGCAAGCTGAACGTTCATGCGGATACCACCCCCACTGCGGCAGGCAGATCTTCAAGCCTGGAGATCGAAAGGCAATCCCACTGCTTGACCTGGCATAGTTGCTGCCATTGACGGAACTTGCGCACCCGCTCCTCGCTCGTGGACGCATCCGCGATATGAAGGAGCGATGGAATCATGCGCCTTGCTTCCAGGACATCGAAGCCTTGAGACAAGCGATCGTCCGCGAGCGGGCTGATCACGACAACCTGAACGCCGGGCTCGAAGCGCTCCGCGGCGCTTGCGACCCAGTGCCCGAGAGCAGTGGTGCCATCTGCTTCCACATCGACAAGATGGCGGAGCACATCGTCGCGAATGACGGGGGCGCGGTCCGCTCCGAACCAGAGCGGCTCACTGCCGCAGGAGACGAAGCCGACCGGCATGCCCCGCTGCACGACGAGCTCCAGCAGCGATGCCGCGGTAGACACCGCGAGCTCAAACTGCTCCGGCGACGAATACGAAGCGGCATGGCGGTCGAGCACGAATACGATGCGGGGCAGTGCTTCTCGCTCGTATTCCTTCGATTTCCACTCACCGCTTTTGGCCGTTGCATTCCAATGAATCCGCGACATCCGATCCCCGTGGATATACTCCCGGACACCGTCAATCTGCGTTGTCTCCTTCGCCCATTTGGACGTGAACGTATGCTGGAACACGCCGCGCTGCGAACGCCGCAGCATCTGCCAATCCTTCAGCGCGATCATCCGCGGGAGTACCCGGATGTCCATCGGCTCGGTGAATTGGCCTTGGTGCTCGAACAAGCCGAATATATCCCGCGTAGAGCAGTTCGTCGTCTGAAAACGGTAATGCCCTCTGCGCAGCGGGGCCGTCTCATAGACGACTTCGCCCCGGCGGCGATAGTCGGGGACGAAGCTGAGCTCGTATATTTGCGATTCGTCGGCAAGCGGCCGAACAAGCCGGTCGCGCACGATCACATAAGGTACCGGCCATACGCCGGGCACCTGGATCTTGAGCTTGACCTGCACGCGCATCCCCGCCGCCAGCAAGGTGGAATCCGCGTTCGGCAAAGCGATCGAGCGACTGCCTTGCACGCCGCCTATGCCGCTCCAGCGGCCAAGCAGCAAGTACAGGATGAGGGCGTTGAGCATCACGAAGAGCATGAGCGATGTCTTGCCGCCCTGGAATAATAAATAGAAGGCCGAACAAGCGTACAGCATCGCGCCGGGCAGCCACACACGGGAGATGGACAAGCGTCTCATGATCTCATCGCTCCAGACCGACCGGAACCGGCAGCCTTCCCAAAATGTCCTGCAGGATGCCGAACTGCGACTTGCCTTGCATCCTGGCTTCCGAACGCAAATGAAGACGATGTCCCAGTACGAGCGGCGCCATCGCTTTCACATCGTCCGGCAGGACGAAATTGCGGTGCTGCAAGAACGCGAATGCCTTCGACGCAGCGGCGAGCGCCACCGCGGCGCGCGGGCTGGCCCCCAGCAGGATGGACCCATGGTCCCTCGTCCCGCGGACGAGCGCGATCAAATAGTCGGCAACGGCCGAATCCAGATGGACGTTCTCGGCCATCAGCTGCATTTGCGAAACATCCTCGACCGAGGCCACTTGCGATAAAGACTCCGCCGTCCGTCCCGCATGGGGCTCCAGCACGAGCCGCTTCTCGGACGCCTCGTCCGGATAGCCCAGCTTGATCTTCATCAGGAACCGGTCGAGCTGCGCCTCCGGCAAGCTGTAAGTGCCTTCGAAATCGATCGGATTCTGGGTCGCGAACAAGATGAACGGATGAGGCAATGCGTAAGTTTGTCCGTCTACGGATACGCGCCGTTCCTCCATCGCTTCGAGCAGCGCGGATTGCGTCTTCGTCGTCGCCCGGTTGATCTCGTCGGCGAGCAGCATGTTGGCCATGACAGGCCCGGGACGGAAGACGAATTCTTCCTGCTTGGGATGATAGATGGATACGCCCGTTATATCGGTAGGAAGAAGGTCGGGATTGCATTGGAACCGGTGAAAGACGCCGCCGACAGACAATGCCAGCGCCTTGACCATCTGTGTCTTGCCCGTGCCCGGCACGTCTTCGATCAACACATGTCCGCCGGCCAGAAGTGCAGTCAACATCCAAGCGATTTCTTCTTTCTTGCCATAAATGCAAGATTCCATATTTGCTCTGATTCGATCCAGTAACTGTGCCGCTTCCCGTTGGTCCATTTGCCGCCGCCTCCTATGGAATCCAAATCATGATACATGTACATCTATTATACCGAATACTGGATGGGACCGTAAATTTTAGAATCCTACAAAAAACAATAGCAAAAAAGCCAAACGGGGTGAACCCGATTTGACTTTTTTGTGGCGATTGGACACATTTACCGCCAATTCCTTTGCCTGCTGCTCAACCTTTCGGCTTGACGACCAGAGCGGCGAGGAAGGAGAAGATGATGGCAGCCGATATGCCTGCGCTCGTGACTTCGAATATGCCGGTAATGACGCCGATCCAACCGTCCCTCTGCAATTCGGTCAAGGCGCCGTGAACGAGCGAATTACCGAAGCTGGTGATCGGAACGGTAGCCCCTGCGCCGGCGAAATTGATGAGCGGTTCGTACCACCCCAGGCCGTCGACGACGGCACCGAGCACGACGAGCAATGACATCGTATGGGCGGGAGTCAGCTTCGCGACGTCGAACAGCAATTGACCGAACAAACAAATACCGCCCCCGACCAGGAATGCCCATAAGTATTGCATAATGATCCATCGTACCTCCTTGTCTGTTGCCTTATTGCGTTGGCGCTTCAATCGATACCGCATGCGCGATGCACGGGATCGTCTCGCCCTGCTGGGCGGACAAGGGACTCAGCAAAGCCCCCGTCGCGACGATCAGGATCCGCTTCAACTCGCCCCTGGCCATGCGCTTCAAAAGATGTCCATAGACGACCGTTGCCGAGCAGGCACAGCCGCTGCCGCCAGCATGTACTTGCTGCCGTGTCACATCATAGATCATCAGGCCGCAATCGGCGAAGGTCGTCTGCTCCATCGGAACGCCTCCCCGCTTCAGCAATTCTGCCGCAATCGGGTGTCCGACCCCCGCCAGATCTCCCGTTACGATCAAATCGTAATAGCCCGGAGATCTTCCGGTGTCCTGCAGGTGCCCTTGAATCGTGTCGACTGCTGCCGGAGCCATCGCCGCGCCCATGTTGAACGGGTCCTTGATGCCCAGATCGACGATGCGCCCGATCGTCGCCGACGTCACCCGCGGCCCTTCGCCCGTCCGCGACAATACCGCGGCGCCTGCCCCCGTCACCGTATATTGCGCTGTCGGCGGCTTCTGCGAGCCGTATTCCGTCGGATAGCGGAATTGCTTCTCCGCCGTGCAGTTGTGGCTGCATGTACCCGCAAGCGTACGGTCAGCCGCGCCAGTCGCCACGAGCAGCGAGGCAAGAGCGAGCGATTCCATCGATGTCGAACAAGCGCCGAAAACGCCCAAGTAAGGAGCGCCAAGCTGCCTTGCGACAAACGAATTGCTGATGATCTGGTTCAGCAAATCACCGCCGATGAACAGGTGGATGTCTTCCTTCTTGATCTTGGCGTGCTGTATTGCGATGTCAGCCGCCTGTTCCAGCAGAACGCGCTCCGCTTTTTCCCAGCTGGATTGGCCGACCTCGAAGTCCGGGTGCACAAGATCGAAATCCGCCGCCAGTGGACCTTCCCCTTCATCCGGTCCGGTCACTGTTCCTGTCCCGATGATGACAGGCGGTTCCGGGAACACCCATGTTCTCTCACCCTGTCGGAGCATGTCCGCCTCCCGCCCCGGTAAGCCAGTAGATGATCCCGATAACGAATGCCGCCACGACGCCGAACACGATGACGGAACCGGCCAGTTTGAACATATTGGCCCCGGTACCGAGCACCAGTCCTTCGCTGCGGTGCTCGATTGCCGCGGAAGCCATAGAGTTGGCGAAACCAGTGACGGGCACGGCCGTGCCGGCCCCGGCCCATTGCGCGATTTTGTCGTACACACCTAAGCAAGTCATGACGACCGACAGGAAGATCAGGACCGCGACAGTCGGACTCGCCGCTTGTCGCGCAGTCATGTGGAAGGCCGCCTCAAAAAATTGTCCGATCCCTTGCCCCAGCACGCAGATCGCGCCTCCGACCACGAATGCGCGCACGCACTTGGCCACGCTGAACCGCGACGGTTCCCTGGCCTTCGCGAACGCCTGATACTCCTTGGCAGACATGGAGAGCGGCTTGTATTTCCTTTTTCCATCCTGTGCAGTCTTAACGGCCATGTCGCTTGCTCCCCCCTCTCGATCGCAGCATTGGTTTCCCTCACATTATCTGCCGGAGTAGCGTGAACTATGTATGGCTGCCAATCGGATTACAGCCGTACAGGCACGGATGGGCGAATACCTACATACAATAGTAATGTTTCTTATTCGCAACACGATCCCGATACCGGAGGTGGAGATGCCGTGCCTGGATTGTTCGCCACGATCGCATTGTTCTTAAAGCAACTCTCACTGCTCGTCTCCTATGTCAAAAACAACGCGTTCCCGCAGCCCCTGACCGACGAAGAAGAGGCCTTGCATCTGAAACGAATGAGCGAAGGAGACGCAATTTCCCGCAACCTCCTGATCGAGCACAACCTCCGCCTGGTGGCGCATATCGTCAAGAAATTCGACAATACCGGCGAAGACCTGGAAGACTTGATCTCGATCGGCACGATCGGGCTCATCAAAGCGATCGAGAGCTTCCAGACCGGCAAAGGCACGAAGCTCGCGACTTTCGCTGCGCGCTGCATCGAGAACGAGATTTTGATGCATCTGCGTTCGTTGAAGAAGACGCGCAAAGACGTCTCGCTGCACGACCCGATCGGGACCGATAAGGAAGGCAACGAGATTACCCTTCAAGATATATTGGGCACGGAAACCGATGAAGTGGTCGACAAAGTGGAGTTGAAAATCGAGAAGAGCAAAATATACCGCAATCTCGACATTCTGGACGATCGGGAGCAAGAGGTGATACGGGGCCGGTTCGGCCTGGACGGCGGCGGGGACGAGCGCACGCAGCGGGAGATCGCAAGGGAACTCGGCATCTCCCGCTCGTACGTGTCGCGGATCGAGAAGCGCGCGCTGATGAAGCTGTACCATGAGTTTTATAAGGCTCGTCGGTGAGAATAGTCAAATAGCGTCCGAGAATTCTTTGTGGAATATAAAACCGCTGCAGCTTTCACTGCAGCGGCGAATATCATTTGAGAAACTGAGAGTAAGCAAGTCTGCTATTCGACTCGACGGCAACTAAGCTGGAAGCGCGATTACTCTATGGAATCAGATAATATTGCGTTTGCCCCGATACGAGTACGGAATCCACATTCACAGGACCACCTGTAACCGTCCCTTGACCATCGACGAGCCAAATGGTCGGTTTGCCTCTCGCTTCAGAGGTATTGATCAAGCTGCCGGACACCACGAGGTTAGAACTAACTCCGATGATTCCACTTGCCACTTCAATACCGCCGAATTCGTTGCCGCTGACATCGATTGTTCCATTCAAGGTTACGGTAGAACCATTGACCAGCAGCGCCGCGTCTCCACCGGTGCCCGTATAGCCGTTCAATACAACGCCAGTTGCATTGTACACTTGCACACCGTAAACGCTTTGCCAGCCTGAAGCTCCTGCCATTACTACCGTCAACCCGTTAATGGTTACATCGTTGGCTTGTACCAGGATGCCCTGGCGCTCGCCGA
>JAEWAQ010000023.1 GCA_023391635.1 Bacillota bacterium
GTCCTACCCACCGGGGCGGAGACAGCAGCGAGAAATCCGTGAAGGAATAATAACCCGAAAGAAACATCGGCCACATGACAAAAAGAAAAAAGCCGATCAACCAGGGGGAGATGAACAGGTATCCGGCCAGGGGCGATTCCCATCTTTTGCGCCCCGGCAGCCGTCGCCGGTAGCTGTTCCAAATCCGTTGCATGTTCATGAGGCCTTAGCCCTCCCTATTCGTACAGCCTATTTTCTTTTATTGTAAAGTCGGCAAGGGAGGAGATAAATGAGAGTAACGAATAGAATACTGTTGAAATTGAACACATCTGACTCCTTTGAGGGTAAATAAATAGAAGCAGGGCGTCAGGCGGATTGCCGCCTGGCGCCCTGTCTGCAAATCAATGAATTACGCCTGATGATTCCTGCGCATCGCCGCCACCATCAGGGCGAGCGCCATGAATACGATCAAGACGATTCCGCAACCGGAATGCATACCGTCACCTTCGTGCCCCGGCCCGGTTCGCTGTCGATCCGCAGCTGCGAGGCATACTCGTACTTCAGCCGCTTGTTGATGTTCAGCAAGCCGACGCCGCGCCGTTCAGCCGGATCTTCCGCGAGCAGCTGCTCCAGCTTTCCGGTGTCCATGCCGACACCGTCGTCTTCGACGACGAAACGGTATTGCCCCTGTGCCCGATCCGCCGCCATCTTCACCGTGCCGCCCGAGACGCGGTCGCCGATGCCGTGACGGATCGCATTCTCCACGAGCGGCTGCAGGAGCAGCGGCGGAATGCGAACATCGTACGCCTCTTCGGCGATGTCGTATTCGAAGCGGATCCGGTCCTTGAAGCGGGCTTGCTCGATGCCGACATACGTCAGGATCAAGTCGAATTCTTCGCGGAAGGGGATGCGGTTCTCCTGGTGGTTGAAGCGGAAAGAACCGCGCAAATATTCGGCCAGCCGCTCGGTCAACGTCCGGGACCGTTCCACGTCCGTATAGCTGGTCGCGACGATGCTGTTCAGCACGTTGAACAAAAAATGCGGCTTGATCTGCGACTGCAGGAACGCGACTTCCAGGTCGACGGCTTTGGCCAACGTCGACTTCAACGCCAGCAGGCCGCCCATCCTCGCCTTCAATTCCGCCAGATCGAACGGTTTCGGCAAATAATCGTTCGCGCCCGCTTCGAAGGCCGCCATTTTATCCTGCGTCTGGATGGCCGCGGTCACCATCAGCACCGGCAGCTCGAGCAGCGTGTAGTCCGTGCGGATGCGCCGGCACACTTCGTAGCCCGACATGCCCGGCATCATCAGGTCGAGGATGACGAGATCGATCCGATGCGGCCGGCCGATCTGCGCGAGCGCTTCTTCACCGTTCTTGACGGCAATGACGTCATAACCGAAGGGCTCGAGCGCGTCCATCAGCACTTTCAGGTTCACGGGCTCGTCGTCCACGATCAAGACGGTATGCCGTCCGTGCTGCTGCAAGTAATACGGAGTTGCCAGCGTGTATACCGGTTCGATCGGCTTCAGCCGCTCCGCCCGGGGCTGCTCCGGCTTCCGGGAGCGATCCGCGACTGCCGGGAGCGTGAACGTGAATGTAGTGCCGATCCCGCGCTCGGAAGCAACCGATATTTCACCGTGCTGCAGTTCGACGAGCTGTTTGACGATCGACAAGCCGAGCCCGAACCCCTGGCGCTCCATGGTCGTGTCGAACGACTTGAACGCCTCGAACAAGTGCGGCAGGTCCCGCTCGTCGATCCCCTCGCCCGTGTCCTGAACCGAAATTTCTACCATTTCGCCTCTGTGCGATGCCGATACGACAATTCGTCCATCGTTCGTATGCTTGACCGCATTATCCAGCAAATTGCCGATAATCTGGCTGAACCGGCTCTCGTCGGCATAAGCGTACGGCAGTTGTTCGGGGACCCGGTTCTCCAGCGCGATGTGCCGATTCTCGCACAAGTAGGCGTAGATGCGCATGTTCACCTCGACAGCCGAGCGGATATCGATCGGCGCAGGCGCGACGGACAATTCCCCCTGCTTCAGCTTCGAGAAATCGAGAATGTCGAACACCAGCTTCGACAGCCTGTCCGCGATGCCGGCAATGAGCTGCAGCTTCTCGCGCTGCCGGTCCGTCGGCGGTTGCACGGCATCGCCGAGCAGCGATTCGGCGATATGCGCGACGCCATGCAGCGGCGACTTGAATTCATGGGAAGTGCGGGCGAGGAAATCGTCCTTCAGCTTGTCCGCCTTCAGCAGCTGCACGGACAGCTTCTCGATCTGACGGAACGCATTGGAGAACCGCAGCGACATCAGCAAGGCGATCATCAGCAGAAACAGGAACGGCTCGAACGGCAAGATCCGGTAGATGGAAACGGAGAAATAGACGTTCAGGTTCTGCATAAGCGCATAAGCATTCAGGCCGATCGCCGCGACGACCAAGTACAAGCTCCCCTCCACCTTATGAAAGGCGGCTTTTACGAAGACGTAAATGACGTACAGCAGAGGAAACGTGGAATAGAGCGTCACCAGTTGCCGATACCAATCCGTCATCATATGGGGCAGGAACGCGGCAGACAATACGATCATCAGCGCTCCCGCGCCAAGCCCGATCCGCACGAGCCAGCGGGAACAGAACGGCCGGAACGCCAGGTGCACGTACAAGAGAAATCCCATGCCGGCGCCGAGCGCCGCCAAAATCTGAACGCGGACGTAGAGCCAGAACGGCGCATCTTCGATCAGGCTGTACAGCACCCTCTCTCCTCTCGTCGAGGAGAACAAGGCAATGCACACGCACGCCGCGCCGAACGCCAGCAAGGAGCGGTCGTCCTGCCGCTGGGAGAACAATCCTATGAAATAGAGGCCCATGATCAGGAACGAAGCGATCGTAATCCAGTCGTGTGCCATGGCTCTGTCGCGAAGATTCGAGATTTGCGAAGCCGTCCCCAGATAAATCGATTCGCTGATGCCGCTGACGGCGGGAAAATGGTAGTTGGCCGCCTGCACGATGATCTCGTTCCATCCGGGCCGCAGCGAGAAATAAGCGGCGAACGGCTTGTTCGCCGAGCCGCTCTGCCGCGTGACCGCCGGATTCCCGTTGCCGCCGACGGCTTCGCCGTTCACGTAAATCAGGCTCGACATTTGGATGGACGATGTTTTCAAGCCGTAAACGGCGGAAGGGCCGGACGCGATATCACCCAACTTGATGGATAACCGATACGTCGCCGCCCCCAAGCGGCTCATCTGACCGGACCATGTGCCGGGCACCTGGATGCGCGTCGGCTCTTGCCCGCTTGCTGGCGCGGCAGATACGGCAGATGCGGTAAAATGCTCCGGCCCGAGCAGCTCGTCCGGATAGAACGCCCACTCCCCGTCGAGAGGCACGAGGCCGTCTTCTCCGAAGCGCCACGCCGACAAGTCCAGCACTCCGTTCGCCGCGAGCGGCGTCTGCCTGTCGTTCGCCGAGAAATAAACGAAATAAAGCGTGTAGGTCGCCGCCAATATCGCCAGCGTGACAAATGCCGCCATCCATCTCGTTCTCATCCGTTCGCCCGGCCTCCCGTCAGCTGGCTCGCCAATTGCAGCGTCTCCTCCTCCGGCTCGACGCCCAGATGAAGCCGGACGGCCTGTTCCAGCTGGCGACAGACGCGCAGCGCTTCGCCCCGATTGCCGCATGCCAGATGCAGCCGGATCAAGTCGCGGCCGTCCGATTCGGCATCCGGCGCGACCTCCAGCACGCGCTGCAGGCTGTCCGCAGCAAGCTCCGTATTGCCGCATGCGCGGAACCGGCCATGGAAGCTGCGCAGCGCGCGAATATAGCGGTGCTTGAGCGTTTCCTGCTTCGCCAGCGCCCACCGATAGTCGCATCCTTCCATATAGCCGCCGCGATACAGATCGACGATTGTGCCGTACAGCCGTTCGTCCGGATGCTCGGCTTGCGCGGCTTGTTCCAGTGCCGCTTCGAGCTCGGACGCGTCCGACGCCAGGCTTTCGGACAGGAACGCGAACCCGCTCCCGGTTTTGCCTATGCTCGCCGGGACGCCGTGATGCTTCAAGCTCCCGCGCAAATAAGACAAACAAGTATATAAGTACGTCTTGGCCTTATCAAGCTGCGAATCGGGCCACATCGATTCGATGATCGCCGAGGCGTCCACAGGCTTGCCGCCATGGTGGTAGAGCAAGGCGCACAGCTCTTTCTCCTTGTTCGTCTTCCAGGGCAGAAGACCGGCAGCGCTGCGCGGCAGCTCGAGATAGAAGCCGCCCATGGCGCGGATATACGGCTGCTCGGCTTCGAGCCGCGCCTCCGTCTCCCTCTGCGCGGGCAACGATTGCCCGATGCGTGACACGGCCTGCTCCATTCTGTGCAAGGAGATCGGCTTGAGCAAATAATCGGTCGATTGAATCTCGAATGCTTCAACCGCATATTCGGCGTGCGCCGTCGTAAATACGACCGGTATATCGGGCTTTAGCAGCCTCATTCGCCGCGCGGCTTCCATCCCGGTCATCCCCGGCATCTGATGATCGAGAAATACGGCGTCGACCGGGATCGTCAGCAGTGCTTCGATCGCTCGCGTCGGGTCCGTATATCTGCCGACGATTTCAACGCCTCCGACTTGCCCCAGCAATATTTCCAGCAGGTTCAACGCATCTTCTTCGTCGTCGATCAACATCACACGAATCATCGCAGCTAGTCTCCTTGGCGCATTCCGGTTACGGTTCCCAATTCGACACGATTCCTCCTCGTTCCTGCCGCATCTGCGCATTTGAAGGCCGCTGAGCGGCGCGTTTTTAAGATTTCTTTAAGGCGCGGTGAATTAGGATGGTGGGGACTGCTGTCGAATTACGTTGAAATGAAAGGAAACGAGGGGAATCATGTGATGAAAGTGGCAAAGAGAGTTCTGACATCCATCAGACCGAGACGTATCGGTCGCTTCCGTCGGCAAGCCGTATCGCTCCTGCTCGCGGTCGCTATGACCGTTCAGGGGCTCATGCTCGTGACACCGGGCGAAGCGGGGGCAGAGTCGATCACCTTGGAGGGCCATGGCATCGAAGGCGATCCGTACATCGTCACCAGCGCCGAGGATCTCGATCAGGTGCGCTACGATCTGTCCGCCTGGTACGAGCTCGGCAACGATATCTCGCTGACGGGCAACTGGAAGTCGATCGGCATTGACGTGAACGAATACGGCTTATGGTACTCGAATCCGTTCACGGGCCATTTCGACGGGGCAGGGTTTTCGATCGCAGGGCTAACGATCAACACGGGCGGCACTTACCAATCCAGTGCCGGGTTGTTCGGACATGTCGGCAAGAGCGGAGTCGTAGAGAACTTGACGCTGCAATCGCCTGACGTGACGGGCATCGGCTATTTATTGGAAGGAGCCGGCGCCTTGGCCGGACAACTCGAAGGTATCGTGCGCAATGTTCATGTCGTAGGGGGAACCGTCGCGGGAGACGGCATTGCCGATATCGGCGGACTGATCGGAAGTGCCATGGCCGACTCGCTGATCGAAAACAGCAGCTCCAGCGCGAGCGTGGCCAGCAATTACGGTTACTATGGCGGACTGGTCGGCGAACTAGCCGGAGGCAGCGTCACGGACAGTTACGCCACGGGCAACGCAGACAGTCCTTACAATATAAATGGCGGTGGCGGACTGATCGGAAGCGCGACGAATGCCGCGATCTCCGGCAGCCATGCGAGTGGCGACGTGACCGGAGCCGGGACGAACGGCGGGTTGATCGGCAATGCCGCGAACACGAACGTGAGCGACAGCTATGCCGAGGGAAGCGTGACGATAGACGCCAATTGGGAAGCCGGCGGGTTGATTGGGCGCATGTCCGGCGGCTCGGTGACGGATAGTTACGCATTGGGAAATACTACGGGCTCCATGAAAATCGGAGGGCTCATCGGGAACGCGGCGAATGCCGCGATCTCCGGCAGTCATGCCAGCGGACGAGTGTCCGGAAACGGAACGGGCGGAGGGCTGATCGGCTATGCCAAGAACAGCAAGGTGGAGTTCAGCTATGCCGAGGGCCAAGTCGTTGCCGATGGCGGCATGTACGCCGGCGGACTAATCGGGCAAATGTCCATGGGCGAGGTGACGGACAGCTATGCCACAGGCGCTGTATCGGGCTACTCGCAAATCGGCGGGTTGATCGGGAGCGCTGCGGATGACGCGTCGATCAGCCGCACTTACTCGCAAGGCGCGATCGATGGTTCCGGAAACGTCGGCGGGTTGGTCGGGGATCTTGTGGACAGCGCGGTATCGTTCAGTTTCGCAGCGGGTAACGTCAACGGTTATTCCGGTTCAATGACGGGCGGATTGATCGGCTACCTGTCGGGCAGTTCGGTCTCTGACAGCTACGCTGCAGGCAACGTCACCGGAGCTTGGCAGGTCGGCGGGTTGGCGGGCAACGCGGAGAACGCTTCCCGGATCGAGCGTGCCTATGCACGGGGCAAGGTTTATTCCGGATGGGATGGGGAAGCGCGCGGCTTGGTCGGGGCGATGTCAATGGACAGCACGGTGACTCTCAGTTACTATGACAAGTTAACGACCGGACAAACCGACAAAGGGCGGGGCGAGCCCTTGGCGACAGCCGATATGGGACGGGAAGGAGTGTACGCGTACTGGGATTTCTCCGACGTGTGGCAGCTCGACGATCGGGTTGGCTATCCGGCGCTGATCGCCTTCGATCGGACGCCTCCTTCCATCAAAAGCGCCAGCGTAAAGAACGAGTCAAGCGACCGAATCGAGCTCATCTTTCAGGAAAAGATCGCGGCGGATGCGGACGTGCTCGCGCACTTCCTCGTGCAGGTGGATAGCGATCCCGTGTCCGTCGATGAGGCGGACGGCTTCCAGATCGGTGCCGAGACGAGAACGCTGACGCTCGTGCTCATCGAACCCATCAAGGCGGGGCAGACGGTAACCGTAACGTATGAAGCCGGCGCTGCTTCACCCTTGCGGGACCTTGCCGGCAACAAGATGGACGACGATGCGGTCACCGCCGACAATCTCGTGGAGTCGAAATTGGAGATCGTCCAATTGTCTCCGGCCGACAATGCGGAGAACATTGCGAGCGGTACGGCACTGACGATCGTCTTCAGCGATGCCGTAACGCCGGTAGCGGGCAAGCGGATCGAGCTGCGCAAATCTGCGGACGGCCGCCTGGTGGAATCGTTCGACGCGAGCGATGCGGGCCACGTGACGGCCATAGGCGATACGGTCACGATCATCCCTTCAGCAGCGCTCGCTTCATTAACGGGGTATTATGCGACGGTCGAAGCCGGCGCGTTCCGCGATGCGGAAGATCGGCCCAACATGGCGATTGCGGGCACTTCCCGCTGGAACTTCACAACCGCGGCGGACAGTGAAGCCGCCTGGTTATATGCGGGGAATGCCGGAGTGTCCGGTGGCGCGGCCGGATCGCCCGACTTGTTCCATGACAACGGCACGTTATATGTCGCATACGTAGACCGGGCGCGCGGCGACCGCATCACGGTCATGAAGTACGCGGATGCCGCGACTGGATGGACGGCGGTCGGATCCCAGGGTTTCTCGGCCGATGGCGCACGGGATCCCTCCCTATTCGTGGCAGGCGGCATCCCCTACATCGCCTATGAACAACGCGCGGGCGCAGACGTGCAAGTGGCAGTTATGAAATTCGACGGCAGCGGGGACAGCGGCTGGGCGGCCATCGGTGCGCCGTTGCCTTCCGGAGCGGGAAGCGAGCCGTCCTTGTACGTAGACGGCGGCATTGCCTATATCGCCTTTCACGAGCCATTGCCGGACCTCAGTATTCATGTGTACCTCTATGATCCGGATTCCGGTCAATGGGAGGCATTGGGAGAATCGGGCGGCATATCCACGGGATTCTCTCCATCGATCGCTATTGACTCAGGCACGCCTTACATTGTCTTCCAGGATTATGACGACTCGAAGTTCGGCGCGACCGTCATGACATACGATGCAGTCACAGGCAACTGGCTGCCGGTCGGCACGCGCTCGTTTACGGGAGATTCAGCACTGAATACGAAGCTGGCGATCGATGGCGGAACGCTGTATGTATCATACGAAATCGCATACTTGATCGTTCCTGATGATGGGCGCGAGAATACGCAAAGCAAAGCGGCGGTGATGAAATTCGACAGCGCTAGCGGTCATTGGATATCCATAGGCGCTGCCGGGTTTTCGAAAGATCAGGCAATGAATACTTCGCTAAGCGTATTCGAAGGCGAGCCATACGTGGCCTATACGGACAGAGGTCTCGGCGATACGGCTACCGTCATGAAATATACCGGCAGCCGCTGGGAGGAAGTAGGCAGCGGGGGCTTCTCCGCAGGTATGGCCGCAGAGCCGTCGATCGCCTTCATGAACGGCATTCCCTATGTCGCTTTTGAAGATAAGGGAAACGGGCGGCGAATCTCCGTCATGACATACGCCGTGAACGATGCGCCGACCGCAAGCGGAGTCCAAGCGACCGGCACGCCGGAAGTCGGGCTCGCGCTCACCGGGGACTACGTATACGCAGATGCGGACGACGATCCGGAAGGAGATTCGACGCTCCGCTGGTACGCGGCCGATGACGCATCCGGCGCGAACCGCACCGTCATTGCCGATGCTTCGGGCCGCACATTGACGCTCGGACCCGATCAAATCGGCAAATACATCCTGTTCGAGGTGACGCCGCAGGCGCGTTCCGGCAAGTTGACGGGCAGCGCGGTTTCCAGCACGGCCGTCGGTCCGGTAACGGCGGCCGACCATCCTGCTCCGCCGCTCGTCATCGCGCTTTCGCCGATGGCAGGCGCCGACGGCGTTGCGACCGATGCGTCGTTGTCGCTGACCTTCAGCGAGAGTGTGTCGGCCGTTCCCGCCAAGCAGCTGTCCGTGTGGAAGCAAGCCGACGATAGCCTCGTCGAAGCGCTGGACGCAGCGAATCCGGCCGACATATCCGTCACGGGCGCAACTTACGGGTACCGCTTGTCCGAGTATTTGGAGCCCGGCACGGCATACTACGTGCTTGTCGACGCCGGGGCGTTCGAGAACGCCGGCGGCATCGCGTTTGCGGGCATAGCCGATGCCGCCGCATGGACGTTCACGACGGTCGACGAGAACCCGCCTGTCGACAGCGAGAACGCAGACTTGGCGAATCTGACGCTGACAGGCGCCGCCATAACGCCGAAATTCCGTCCGGACGTTATCTCTTATACGGCGAATGCTTCTCATTCGGTGGGCAGCGTCACGGTCACGGCAGCGGTATACGACAACTTCGCGGGCATGACCGTGAACGGACGGCCAACGATCAGCGGTACGCCGGTTGACATTGCGCTAGGTATCGGAAGCAATCCGATTCGGGTGGAAGTAACCGCGCAAGACGGCGTGACAAAGAAATTGTATACCGTCAATGTCACGCGGGCGCCGGAGCCGGACCCCGGCGACGACTCGGAAGAGGAACAACGTGAAACAGAAGAAGATCAGCCTGGAGATGAAGGATTCGAGGTGATCGTGAACGGGCAGCGGCACGAACGGATCGCGGCCAGCAGGCTGACGCAGCTGGAAGGTCGAAGCGCGATCGCCGTGACCGTGGACGCTTCCCGCCTGACAGCGCAAATCAAGGATGTAGCGAACCCGACGATCGTCATTCCCGTCACCCGGCAGGCGGATCACATTTACGTCGAGTTGACCGGGGACGCCATCGCCGCGCTTGGCCGACAGTCAGGCGTGCTGGAATTGCAGACACCGCTGGGCACCTACCGAATTCCGGCAGCGAAGTTGCCCGTTAGCCAGTTGTCCCCGTCGTTCGGCGGCCCGATCGATGCGGCGCAAATGTCGTATCGCGTGAATATCGCTCAAGGCGATGCGGATCGGCGCACGCTGCTGGAGGAAGCCGCAAGAAAGGGCGACTTCCTCGTGGCGACTCCTCCCGTGGACTTCTCCGTCACGGTGTCCTATGGCGGGCAAACGTTGGAAGTCGAACGGTTCGAAACTTACGTCGAACGGGAAATTCCGCTGCCCGAAGGCGCGGACCCTTCGCGCATCACGACGGCGGTCGTCCTGGAGAGCGACGGGACCGTTCGGCATGTGCCGACCTATGTCAGCCGGCGTGACGGCAAGTACGTTGCCATCGTCAACAGCCTGACGAACAGCACGTACGCCTTGATCCTGCACTCGGCGGCATTCAAGGACATGGCAGGCCACTGGGCGGAGCAGGCGGTTGCGGATATGGGGTCAAGGCTCATCGCGAGCGGGGTAGATGCGGACCGGTTCGCCCCTGATGCCCCCGTCACCCGCGCGCAATTCCTGTCGATCGCGATCCGGGCGCTTGGCTTGTCCGATCGCGGAACGAGCGCGGACTTCCGCGACATCGCCGACGGCGCTTGGTATGCCGGCGCTGTGGCGAAAGCTGCGGAATACGGGATCGTGCGAGGATACGAAGACGGCACCTTCCGTCCGGACAAGACGATTACGCGCGCGGAAGCGTTCGTCATCGCAGCAAGCGCGATGAAGCTGGCCGGGCTGGATACCGGCATCAGCGCGGCCGAGAAAGCGGATACGCTGTCCGCTTTCTCGGATGGCGGGCGGATCGGCGCCTGGGCCGCGCCAGCGGCCGCAGCAGCCGTGAAGCATGGACTTGTCCGCGGATATCAAGGCGCGCTGCATCCGGACGCCAGCTTAACGAGAGCGGAAACGGCGATCCTGCTGCGCATGCTGTTGATCCGGGCGGGACTGATCGACGACACGGAAGCATATTGATGGCTAGCATCGAAAGGAGGGGGCGATCCGCCCCCTCCTTTCTCATAATGCGATTCTGCATAACATCGACCT
The DNA here is from genome assembly GCA_023391635.1 of Bacillota bacterium. Classification (GTDB taxonomy): domain Bacteria; phylum Bacillota; class Bacilli; order Paenibacillales; family Paenibacillaceae; genus Cohnella. Next base: position 10,803 of record JAEWAQ010000023.1, read on the forward strand.
CGCCAGGATATAAAAGCTGTATATCCATCATTGCTGCGGCTTAGCGGTAAAAGTTACCCGATCAAATCGGGTAACTTCCGCTCCTTAGGGCTCCGTGCTCCGAGTTACCCGATCAAATCGGGTAATTCCCGCTCTTTCGGGCTTCGAACACCAGGTTACCCAACCAAATCGGGTAATTCTCGCTCTTTCGGGCTTCTAACGCCGAGTTACTCGATCAAATCGGGTAATTCTCGCTCTTTCGGGCTTCGAACGCCGAGTTACCCGATCAAACCGGGTAATTCCCGCTCTTTAGGGCTTCGAGCTCCGAGTTACCCAACCAAATTGGGTAATTCTCGCTCTTTAGGGCTTCGAACGCCGAGTTACCCGACCAAATCGGGTAATTCCCGCTCTTTAGGGCTTCGAGCTCCGAGTTACCCAACCAAATCGGGTAATTCCCGCTCTTTCGGGCTTCGAGCTCCGAGTTACCCGATCAAACCGGGTAAACCCCTCGCTCGCCCAGGCACCAACGTCGAATTACGGTACCGAAAGCTCAGACAAATAGAGGGATGCCGCGGTTCGATCTAGCGGCATCCCTCTCTCACGTGCGTGCAGCCCTGAACTGGTGCAGTGCGGGCGGCTATGATCACGATCACCTGAAAGTGCTATGCCTGCTCGCCAAAGAACATCTCGTGCGCCAGCGCCGTCTGTATGCGCGATTCTTCCTCCGTCAGCTTGCGGATCAATTCCATCTCGACTTGCGTGATTTCTTCGCCCTGGAAATTGATCTCCGCGATGGATACCAGTATTCGCACGATGGCGACCGCACGGTTATCCGGCGCGTAGGCGATCACTTTCTGCCCGGTCGGATAGACGCGGAAATCCCGCTTGACCATTTTGCACTTGCCATACTCTAGCAGCTCATATAGCTCTTGTTCCGATTTGAACTTGCATACGCTGTTGAACTCCGTCTGAAAACCCATGGCGATTCCACCTTCCCCTGATCTGCATACATCTGAATATGATTATACCCTTATGCGGCATCATTTGGGAAACGCGGAAACGAGCGGGCTCAGCTCGTCAAGTCACCTTTGCCGGATATGCCAGCTGCTCCATGATCAGCCGCCGTGACCATGCTGCTGAGTCGTCACGACAACCCGCCTTGGCTTCACCCGGCGGCACTGCGGCCCGCGCTTCTGCCCAGAAAGGGCATCGCCCGCATCGCGACCAATATCAGCATGACGACATGGACGACGGCCAGCACGAGATAAATGTTGCTGTACACGTAAGCGGCGGGATTCGTGGACAGCGGCGCCAGGCGCATGCTCGAACCGTAATCGACGATTGTGCTGTACAGACTGGCGGCGATGGCCCCGCTCATGAAATTCAACATCCCCATCATGCCCATGCCGACCCCCACCTGTGCTTTTGGCAACGTTCTGGACACGGCGTTGGACAGAGAGATCTGCATGAACGTCTGGCCGACGTTGCCGAAGATCAGCAGGCCGGCCACCGCGATCGGCGGCAGATCGGCAAACAAGGACAGCAGGAGAAATCCCGTCATGATCAGCGAAGACGCCACGGCATATAAAGCCGCATTGCCCTTCTTGTCCGCGAGCCGTCCTCCCTTTCTGCCCAGCATAACGGAAGCGGCGGCGGCCGGCACCATCACGAGCCCGATCCACGCCGGTTCCAGATGATGAACTTCGGCCATCAGCAGCGGTGTCAGGAAAGGAAGGGCATAGCTGACCCCTGTCATCAGGACGACCGTCGCTACGCCCAGCGTATAACTCGACATGCGGAACAGCGATACCGGGATGAATGGATCCGCCGCTCGGCTTACGCGAAGCAAGAATAGTATGAAGGCCGCTGCCCCTCCTCCCGCATAACGCCAGTCTCCGTTTGTGATCGCCAACAGCAGCAGCGCGACCGTGCATGCGAGCAGTCCGCCGCCGAGCCAATCGATTCGCCCCCGATTTCCGCTGTCGTCATCCAAATACTTGCGATAATAAGGCAGCGTCACCACAATGAACATCGGAAGCACGAACAGCCAGCGCCAATGGACGACGCTAACGATCAGCGCGGAAACGATCGGCCCAAGCACGCTGCCCAGCGCAAGTCCCGTGGCGGTAATGCCGAGCGCGCGGCCGCGCGTCTCCTCCGGGAAGTACCGTACGGGGATAATCATGGCCGTGCCCGGAATGACCGCCGCCCCCGCCGCTTGCAGCATTCTGCCGGCGAGCAGCGTCTCATAGGTTTGCGCCGCAAGCCCGACCACCGAACCCGCAATGAAGATAAGCAAGCCGACCGTGATCAACTGCTTGAGCGGGTAACGATCCGCCAATTTGCCGTATAATACGGTGCCGATCGCGTAAATCAGCAAATACCCCGTCGAAACCCAGCTGACCTGGGCGAATGTCAATCGAAATTCCTTGCCGATCTCCGGCAATACAAAATGAAACATCGTCGCGCTCATGTAGGAGAAAGCCAACGTAAACGCCAATATCCGGATCAATTTCTCGCTTTTCCCGTTCAATCCCTTCACCCTCTCCCCTTGTTAGCGTTCATTATAGGATGGAAATTCATAATTGAAAAATATATAATTGAACATATATTAATAACCTTAAGTATATCAATGAGAGGTGATGCGGCTTGGAGTTGCTGCAGCTGCAATATTTTCAGACCGTTGCCCGGTTCGAGCACATGACGAAGGCAGCCGAATCGCTGCGCATCGCACAGCCCGCGCTGAGCAAGACCATCGCGAGGCTGGAGCTCGACCTCGGCGTACCGCTGTTCGACCGCCAAGGCAGGCAAATTCGATTGAACCAATACGGGAAAGCGTTCCTGAACAGGGTGAATGGCGCGCTGGCGATGCTGGAGGAGGGCAAGCAAGAGCTCGCCGATCTGGCAGGAGCGGAGAACGGCAGCATTCGGCTGGCTACGAACAGTCTGGGGCGGCTGTCCGGGTCGCTCGGCACGTTCCGCGAACGTTATCCGAACGTCAATTTCCGGATCAAGCAGATCGCGCCGTCGCGGATGGAGGAGATGGCCCGCTTGCTGCAGGAAGGAGAGATCGATCTTGCCTTCACGGCAGCGCCGTTGGAACAGCCGAACATACGCAATATGCCCGTCGTGAGCGCGGCCGTTTATTTAGCCGTGCCGCCCGGACACAAGTTCACAGGCCGCGGAAGCATTCGGTTGCGGGAAGCAGCTGTCGAGCCGTTCGTGGAATACCAAGCCGGCCATCCGTTCCGCAAGGTGAACGACTCGTTCTGCCGAGAGGCGGGTTTCGAGCCGAATATCGTCTGCGAGGTGGAAGAGCCGGCTTCGCTGAGCAATCTGGTGCAGGCGGGCCTTGGCGTTGCCTTCATGCCGGTGTGCAAGCCGGATGAGATGGCAGGGTTGTCGCTTCTGCCGATTGCCGAACCGGTCTGCGCGCGCACCTACACGCTCGCATGGCACGAACAGCGTTACCTGACCAAGGCCGCACAGACGTTCCGCGACTATATCGTCGATTATTTCATGAAAGATTGAATTGCAAATGGTTGTTGCTTGAAAGCCAGCCCGCTTCTCAAAGTAGGAGTTTCCTGAGCTGTGCAGGCGCAAAGAGATATAAAAGGTGCAGGTAGTATTCTTGAGAAGTGATTAATCAGATCAAAGTGCTGCATAATGTGCAGTTGAATGGGCCTGTTCCTGGCTCATTTCCATTGCTCGACAGGAATCAACTGTACGTTTTGCAGTTCTTCGTGCAGGGTCGAGGAATCTAATGGAAAGTTCTGCACTTTTTGCAGCAGAGAGCGTTACAGACAGATACATACATTCGACGACCGCCAATGACGCTCCCCGTCTGCATACTGGCAAGCAAACGCAGCACAGTTTTCGGGAAGAATAAACGGCTTCGCCGTCCCCGAAGGGCGGTGAAGCCGTTTGGCAGTTATAGAACACCTATCGACCATCCGGCTACTGTCCGCCGTTGCCGGTGTAATCGATCGACTGTTTCTCTTCGTGACGTTCGATGGCCAGCCGGATCAGCGTATCCAGAAGTTCGCGGTAAGAGACGCCGGATTCCTTCCACAGCAGCGGGTACATGCTGAACGGCGTAAAGCCGGGCATCGTGTTCACTTCGTTGATCAAGATCGCGCCGTCCGAGCGGCGCAGGAAGAAATCCGCTCGGCACAAGCCGGAGCCGTCGATCGCCCGGAACGCTCGAAGCGCCATGGCGCGGACCGCCTCCGCCGTGTCTGCCGGGATATTCGCCGGTATTTCCATTACGGATTTGCCGTCGACGTACTTCGCTTTATAATCGTAGAACTCGTTCGAGCTGAGAATCTCGCCCGGCACAGAGGCCCGAGGCTCATCATTTCCCAGTACGCTGACTTCGATCTCACGCGCGTCGACGAACGCCTCGACGATCGCCTTCCGGTCGTAGCGCAGCGCGTTCTCCACGGCTTCGGCCAATTCCGCCCGGTTGCGCGCCTTGGAGATGCCGACGCTCGAGCCGAGGTTGGCCGGCTTCACGAAGCAAGGATAATGCAGCGCCTCGGCTTCTTCGATGCACGCGTCGCGGCGATGTTTCCAATCGAACCGGGTGAAATAGCGGAATTCCACCTGCGGCAGGCCGACCTGTGCGAACATCATCTTCATCGCGACCTTGTCCATCCCGACAGAGGAGGCGAGTACGCCCGCTCCGACATACGGCAGGCCCGCCATCTCGAACAACCCCTGGATCGTGCCGTCCTCCCCGAACGTGCCGTGCAGCAGCGGGAACATGACGTCGATCGTTCGCCCGTTGTCCGCTGCCGAGCCCTCCGACGTCTCCGCAAGCGCGCTTCCTGACATCCTGCCGAGCAGCGGCTGGATCCCGGGATCCGCAACTCCGTCTTCAAGTGCCCTTCCCGGTCCGTCCGAAGATCCGCCGCCGAACCGCAGCTCCGACACCGCCGCGGGAGGCGTGATCATCGGCTGGCCCGAGCGCCACTCCCCCGCAGGCGTAATATAAAATGGCTTAATCTCGTACTTCTCGAAATCGAATGCTTGCAATACCGCCAGCGCGGTCTGCAGCGACACTTCATGTTCCCCCGAGCGACCGCCGTATACGAGGCCGACGCGTATCTTGTTCCCCATGGTTCCCCTCCGTCAAGCCTGTTCAAAAATGATCGGCGATGCGCAAGAAGCGGTACCGCGTTCTCTCCGTCCAAGCGTAAGAATCCCTGTAATCCCAATACCGATGGCGGCTGCTGACCGTATTGGCGTTCACGAGCGGCGCGCCGTCCGGCGCATGGGCGGTTACGATCGTATTGTGCCCGAACCGTCCGGTGCCGTCCCAGTCGTAGCAGATAACGTCGCCGATCTGCAGCGCATCCGGGCTATCGACCTCTTCCGCCTGCAGTCCCGCCCCGCGAGGGCGCGGCAAATAGCGCTGAAGACTGTCGGCGACCGCCCAGCTGTAGCTCCACATTTCGCGGCCGTTCGACTTGCCGTTGTACCACCAGCCCGATTCTCTTCTCCCAGTATAGTTCATCGGCGCCTGGCCTGCAAAGAGACATTGGGAAACGTAATTCGTGCAATTCACTTCGAAATTCTCGTATGCGGGGTTCGGTTCCTTCCACCATCTCTCGGCATATGCGGCGGCCTCCTCCCGCTTGTACGGCGTTCTCCGGCTATAGGCATCGTAGACGCCTGCACTTGCATGCCGGTAGAAATCGAATCCGGTCATATCGGGATCCGAATCGCCTCCCGCGTACACTCTCGACCGGGTCATGCCTTTCGGCTGCACATTAATGTAAGGCAGCGAAGGCATCGCATCGCGTCGCTCGTACAGGTCGTCCGCCGTGTCCGTCAGGGCAAGCCCGCCCATGACTTGGCGGCGGCCTTCAGGCCCGAGCAATTCAACCGTGTCCAGCCGCCATTCGCTTCCCGGACGCGCGAAGCGGATTCTCTCGCGCTCCACGCGCTCTTCCTGCCATGGGATGCCCCATTGCTCGCAGGTTCTGACGATGTGCATCGCGATATCCGCCGAAGCATCACGCTCGCCAGCCGCTTCTCGGCGTTCAATGCTGACCCGGACTTCGCTGCGCGTGACCTTGATCCCTCTGGCCGCTTCGCGCCTGGCCTCTTCCGCCAATCGCGCGGCCAAGCGGCGCCGGTGCTGCGGATCCGTCAACATTTGCCGCAACTGTCCATTTCTTTGCAAGCCTGCTTCGTTCAGCGCATTCACATAATTCACCAATGTTTGCTTCCAGCCTTCTTGCATTTCTTTTGGCGAAGTCACCCGTATCTTCCTCCCTTCCGCTTGGCCGCCGGGCTCTGGATGGCGTCTCTCTATTTTTATTCGCGGCAAGGCCCGGACATGACTTCAGCGCAGGAAGATTCGCGTCCTTGCGGATGAAACTTCGCCGACGGGCGGATGCTAAAGCGGTCAGGCAGGAATGATGTTGCAGAAGAGCAAGGAATTATAAACCTCGCGTGGCAATCAAGTCCAAAAAGGCTTTACGGCGCACGTGCGAGAAGGTATACTTACAAGAGGCACTAATATGAAATTGCGTTTCGCAGAATGAAACGACATATTTGCAAGGAGGCTATTGCGTTGTCAAAACTGCCATTTAACATCCAAGCCGACCTGCAATCGTCCGGACAATCGTACCGGTATTATCGACTGCAGGCACTGGAAGAGCAAGGCTTGGGCCCTGTATCCAAACTACCGTTCTCGATCAAAGTGCTGCTGGAAGCGGCGGTACGCCAATTCGACGGCCGCAGCATCACGCAAGAGCATGTCAAGCAGCTCGCATCGTGGTCGGAAGGCCGCGAAGACAAGGAAATTCCGCTCATTCCCGCCCGGATTGTCCTGCAAGACTTCACCGGCGTTCCCGTCGTCGTGGATCTCGCGGCCATGCGCGACACCGTGAAGCAAGCAGGCGGAGACCCGAAGCGGATCAACCCGCTTGTCCCGGTCGACCTGGTCATCGACCACTCCGTCATGGTCGACGCCTTCGGCACGCCGGATGCGCTTCAATTCAATATGGACATCGAATTCGAGCGCAACGAGGAACGTTACCGCTTCCTGCGTTGGGCGCAAACCGCGTTCGATAACTTCCGCGCGGTACCTCCGGCTACCGGTATCGTTCACCAGGTCAACCTGGAGTACCTGGCATCCGTTGCCGCCACGAAGAACAAGGACGGCGTAACGGAAGTATTCCCGGACTCTCTCGTAGGCACCGACTCCCATACGACAATGATCAACGGTCTCGGCGTCGTCGGCTGGGGTGTCGGCGGCATCGAAGCCGAAGCTTGCATGCTCGGACAACCGCTCTACTTCGTCATGCCGGAAGTGATCGGCTTCAAGCTGACCGGCAAGCTGGCGGAAGGCGCCACCGCAACTGATCTCGCGCTGACGGTAACGGAGATGCTGCGCAAGAAGGGCGTCGTCGGCAAATTCGTCGAGTTTTTCGGTTCGGGCTTGTCCAACATTACGCTTGCCGACCGTGCCACGGTCGCCAACATGTCACCGGAGTATGGAGCGACGATCGGCTTCTTCCCGGTCGACAACGAGACGCTGAACTACTTGCGGCTGACCGGCCGCGAAGAGAAGCAAATCGAGCTTGTCGAAGCCTATTATAAAGCCAACGGCATGTTCCGTACCGACGACATCGCGGACCCGGTATTCACCGACGTAATCGAACTGGACCTGTCCACCGTCGTGCCGAGCCTTGCCGGCCCGAAGCGCCCGCAAGACCGCATCGAGCTGACCGCGATGAAGCAGGCGTTCAACGACATCATCCGCACGCCGATCGAGAAGGGCGGCTACGGCTTGTCGGACAGCAAGATCGCGGAATCGGTCGAAGTGAAGCATCCGGGCGGCGAAGTCAGCCAATTCGGCACCGGCGCCGTCGTCATTGCCGCGATTACCAGCTGTACGAACACGTCCAACCCGAGCGTCATGCTGGGTGCAGGTCTCGTAGCGAAGAAGGCGGTAGAGCGCGGCTTGAAGAAGCCGGCCTACGTGAAGAGCTCTCTGACACCCGGCTCGCTTGTCGTCACCGATTACTTGAAGAAGGCCGGCCTGCTGCCGTTCCTGGAGCAGCTTGGCTTCTATGTCGCCGGTTACGGCTGCGCCACCTGCATCGGCAACTCCGGCCCGCTGCCTGACGAGGTCAGCCAAGCGGTTGCCGACAACGATATGACCGTTGCGGCTGTGCTGTCCGGCAACCGGAACTTTGAAGGCCGCGTGCATGCGCAGGTGAAGGCGAATTACTTGGCTTCCCCGCCGCTGGTCGTCGCCTATGCGCTTGCCGGCACCGTCAACGTTGACCTGGCGAACGATCCGATCGGCTACGACAGCGACAATAAGCCTGTCTACCTGAAAGACATTTGGCCGACGAACGATGAAATTCGCGAAGCGATCGGCACGGCGCTGAACCCGCAGATGTTCCGCGACAAGTACGCGAACGTCTTCACGCAGAACCAGCGCTGGAACGAGATTCCTGTGCCGAAGGGCGAAATTTACGAATGGGATCCGAAGTCGACGTATATCGCCAACCCGCCGTTCTTCCAGGACTTAGGACCGGAGCCGGGCGATATCGCGGACATCAAGAACGCCCGCGTACTCGCACTGCTCGGCGATTCGGTTACGACCGACCATATCTCTCCGGCCGGCAATATCAAGGCAGACAGCCCTGCGGGTCTGTATCTGACCGAACATGGCGTCGCACGCAAAGACTTCAATTCGTACGGCTCCCGCCGCGGACATCATGAAGTGATGATGCGCGGCACGTTCGCTAACATCCGCATCCGCAACCAGGTCGCTCCGGGCACCGAAGGCGGCGTGACGACCTATCTGCCGACGGATGACGTCATGTCCATCTATGACGCTTCGATGAAATACCAAGACACGGATACGAACCTGGTCGTCATTGCAGGCAAGGAATACGGCACCGGCAGCTCCCGCGACTGGGCGGCCAAGGGCACGTTCCTGCTCGGCGTAAAAGCCGTAATCGCCGAAAGCTTCGAGCGCATCCATCGGTCCAACCTCGTAGGCATGGGCGTGCTGCCGCTGCAGTTCCAGCCGGGCCAAAGCTGGAAGACGCTCGGCATCACCGGCCGGGAGACGTTCGAAATATCCGGTTTGTCCAATGAAGTGACACCGGGCCAGACGATCACCGTTTCCGCGCGGCGCGAAGACGGCACTTCGTTCGAATTCCCGGCGATCGTTCGTCTCGACTCGATGGTCGACGTTGATTATTACCGCAACAGCGGCATTCTGCAGACTGTGCTGCGTCAGATGATCGCAGAATAATATACGGGTATGGGAACTAGCTATTGTTCCATCGCTGCATACGCATGATGAGGAATGGGTCTTCACTTCGCCGGAAGCGGCAAGGTGGAGACTCTTCTTCTCTGTTTAGGCAGCTACGTTGCAATTCCTGATCGATCGACTGCCTAAATCGGACACGAACGCGGAGTCTAACGGACGACATAGACGTTAAATCGTCCATATAAATGCTTTGAATTTGCTAACGGACGCCTCGGACGCTATTCTGCCGTTTCCAACCCTTCACGGTACAAATCGAGCCAAGTAACTGCAACTGTGTCCGTTAGAGATGCAAATTCCTTTTTGCGAGCCGAATAATGGCTTCCGTGTCCGTTGCGGGCACCTGCTGGTTCTTCCCCGCCAACGGCGCTATCTCGCACCGAAATACGTTCGACGGCGCCATACCGCCGGGACAACCTTTCCCCGGTTTGGGTCTGGCAAGCTGTATCGGTTATAATAGTACCATCTTGTTGCCATATCGATTCGTGCTCCGGAGGTGTCGTCTTTGTCCACCCGTTCGGCGTCGTTGTTCAGACGCTATTGGAAAGTACTCTTACTCGTTCTGTTTATTCTTCTGCTGGGCACTGCTCATTTTTTTTCCTGGCCTTACGTAATTTACGGACCGGGATCGGCCGAGCCTGTCAAACCGCGTGTAGAAACGGGGCACCAGTTGGATGAGAAAGGATCGTTTCTTTTTACAACTGTGTCTACCTACTCCAAGCCGAATGCCTTCTCGCTGGCCTATGCCTGGATGAATCCCCGCATGGACATCCAGACAGAGGAAACGGCGACGGGCGGTACGACCAATTTGGCCGCGTACCGCAATCTGCTCGCCTGGATGCGCGACAGTTCGGAAGCGACCGCCATGCTCGCCGCTTACAGCGCCATGGACCGTAACATCGAAGTGGAGCAGCAGGGCGTCATCGTCGTCCGGTTCATCGAGAATACGAAAGCGATCGAGAGCGGATTGCAGGAAGGCGACATCATCACAGCGGTGGACGGGAAACCGACCCCAAGGGCAGAGGATCTCGTCGCGGCTCTTACCTCGCACAAGCCGGGCGATAAGGTCAAGCTGACCGGAACCCGCGGCGGCAAATCGCTTGAAGTGACGGTTCCGCTCATCGAGATGCCGCAAACGAAAAAAGCCGGCGTCGGCTTTCAGCACAGCAGCGTTGTCAAGGTGACGCCGCCAGATCCGGTTAAATTCGACTTCAACGATGTTGGCGGGCCTTCGGCAGGCCTGATGATGACACTTGAGATCGTCGCGCAGTTGACGGGAGAAGATCTGACCCGCGGCTATAGGATCGCAGGCACGGGCACGATCGCTGCCGACGGCACGGTCGGGCAGATCGGCGGAATTCAGTATAAGTTGATGGCAGCGGACAAAGAAAAAGCCGACTACTTCCTTGTCCCATACGACAAGAATGCAGGGCTTTCCAACTGGAACGATGCAGAGAAGACGGTGAAGAAGCTGAATCTGAAGCCGAAGCTCGTGCCCGTCGCAGGCTTGAAGGAAGCGTTGGACTTCGTCCGCGGGCTGGATCCAAAGAAAGGCGTCTAAGCAAGAAGTGTTATTTCTGTTGCCGAGAACAGCCTGGCATTTTGCGCAGGCTGTTCTCTTGTTATGAACCAATCCTCCCCCCAAATTCGTTCCGGCATACGAAAAAGCACACCCCAAGCGCGAATTGCGCGAATAGAGTGTGCTTCACCCGATATGTCTCTTGTGCTATGCGAGATTTTCCGATATCCTTGCTAATTACTTACGCCTGGCTCGCCTTAATCGCTTGCTCCAGATCGTACAGAATGTCTTCGATCGCTTCGATGCCGATCGACAACCGGATCATGCCGGGCGTAACGCCGGCTGACAGCTGCTCTGCTTCGGATAATTGCTGGTGTGTCGTGCTGGCCGGATGGATGATGAGCGATTTGCAATCGCCGACATTAGCCAGGTGAGAAAACAGTTTAACCGAATCGATCAGCTTGCGGCCGGCGTCTACGCCGCCCTTGATGCCGAATGTCATAATGGCGCCTTGGCCCTTCGGCAAATACTTCTGCGCAAGCTTGTACGACGAATGGCTCTCGAGGCCGGCGTAGTTCACCCATTCAACCGCCTCGTTCGCCTCCAGGAAGCGCGCGACGGCAAGCGCATTCTGGCTGTGGCGTTCCATTCGCAGAGGCAAAGTCTCCAATCCCTGCAGGAACATAAAGGAATTGAACGGCGATACGGCAGCGCCTATGTCGCGCAGCAATTGTACGCGCATCTTGATAATATAGGCTAGCGGGCCAACTGCTTCCGTATAAACAACGCCATGATAGCTCGGATCCGGCTCGGTCAAGCCGGGGAATTTACCGCTGGCCGCCCAATCGAACTTCCCTCCGTCAATGACGACGCCGCCGATGGACGTGCCGTGTCCGCCGATGAACTTCGTTGCGGCATGGACGACGATGTCGGCGCCATGCTCGATGGGACGCAGCAAATAGGGGCTGGGGAACGTGTTGTCTATAATGAGCGGGATTCCGTTGTCATGCGCGACTGCGGCAACGGCAGCGATATCGAGCACATCGCCTTTGGGGTTGCCGATCGCCTCGGCAAAGATCGCCTTCGTCTTGTCGGTAATTGCACTGCGGAAATTCTCGGGATCGCTCGGGTCGACGAACCGGACGGTAATGCCGAGCTTCGCGAGAGTCACCGAAAACAGATTGTATGTACCGCCGTACAATGTGCTTGCGGCAACAATCTCATCGCCGGCTCCTGCGATATTCAGAATCGAGAAAGTCGTAGCGGACTGCCCGGACGCCAAAGCCAGCGCGCCGACGCCACCCTCCAGCGCGGCCACGCGCTGTTCGAAGACATCCGAAGTCGGATTCATGATCCGCGTGTAAATGTTGCCGAATTCCTTCAAGGCGAAAAGGTTAGCCGCATGGTCCGTGTCACGGAAACCATAGGAAGTCGTTTGGTAAATCGGAACTGCGCGCGACAGGGTCGTCGGATCGAGCTCCTGGCCGGCATGGACGGCTAACGTTTCAAGCTGCAGCTTTCTTTCTTCTGACACGGGATCATCCTCCATATGGACAATTGATTTTATTTCCCACCTGATAAGTCGGGTTTAACTCCGATTCTATCTCCCGACGGACAGGAAGTCAACCAAACTTTTCGTGCGCACAGCCCGCGTGCCGCTACCCGAGCAGCGGCCCCATCCGCTTGGCCGCTTCCACGATGGCAGGTGCATGCATGCTCATCGCTTCCGGCGTCAGTCGGTTGGACGGCCCGGATACGGCAAGCGCAGCGATCAGTTGGCCCGAGCGATTGAATATCGGAGCTGCTACAGCCGCCGCTCCAGGCTCTCTTTCTTCGAAGCTGGTCGCATAGCCGCGGATGCGGATTTCTTCCAATTGGTTGGCATACTTGATCTTGTCTATCGTATCCGGCCAAGCAGGATCGGCCAGGACGGCTTGTCTGACGGACGGATCCGCGAACGCCATCAATACTTTGCTGGAAGCTCCGACGGACAACGGCAATCGGGCACCGACGACAGCAACCCGGCGGATCGCCTGCTCGCTCTGCACGGCTTGGATGCGTACCCGCTCCCCCCGGTCCCGTACGTACAAGCTGACGGTTTCGCCCAGCGCATCCCGAAGATTCACCATATATGGAAGCAAGACAACGGAGAGATCTCCGTCATGGGACAAGTTCGAAGATAATTCCAGGATGCGCAGTCCGAGCCGGTACTTCTCCGTGGCTTCATCCCTCACGACGAACCCGCGTCCCTCCAAAGTCGCCAACAGCCGGTGCACCGTGCTTTTATGTAATCCGATCTGTGCGGCGATTTCCGTCAAACCCCATTCCGATTTGCCCGTAAAGCACAGCAAGACGTCCAACGCCCTCTCTACAGCGCGGACGGTTCGTTTCTCTTCTTCCATGCTACCCTCCACCGTTTCATTCCGTGAAACTGTATTGTGTACAGTATATCGCAATGTGAGATTGGAGTAAATGTTTGCCTTCTAAAGTTACAGTTTGGTTACATCGATCTTACAATTCTCCTAGGTCCATTGACGCATATTAACCTAAATTATACGATGAAAATAGCAATAATAAAACGCTTACAACAAAGAGGCGATCACCCATGACAACACTTCCCGCTTCACTCGCCTTGCCCGGAGGCGCCCCGTCGCAGCCTCATTCGACAACATCCGACAAATCTGTTTTTCATCGCCTCGGACGTATTCTCAAATATATATTGCTCACCATGCTCATCGCTCTCATGACGGTATACACAGGTTTGCATGCCTATGTCGCCTGGATGCTCGCGCACCCTGCTGTCGCACCGTTATCCTCCAATCCTCTGCTGGCCAAAAATCTTCCTTATTCCGATGTCTCGTTCCCGAGCTCCGACGGTGCGACAATGGTCGACGGTTGGTGGATTCCGGCGGCGAACGGCGGCAATAGCCAGAGTGTCGTGCTCAGCCATGGTTACGGAGCGAACCGGGAAGAAAAATGGGTGCCGATGTACGATCTCGCCGACCTATTGCATGGACTCGGCTATAATGTGCTCATGTTTGATTACGGCTTTGCCAGCGGCAAGTACCCCCTGCCTGCGACCGGCGGTATCTTGGAATCCAGGCAACTGCTCGGCGCCATCGATTTCGCGCGTGCGCAGAGCACAGGCGAGCTTATCGTATGGGGCTTCTCGATGGGTGCCGGCACCGCGCTTCAAGCCGCGCTTCTGCATGCGCCGATCGACGCCATGATTTTGGACAGCACGTTTATTCCAAGCGATGAGACGCTAGCCTACAATCTGGCGCAACTCCCGATCAAGCTGACGGAATATCCGACCATCCCGCTCGTCAAATGGTTCCTGCCCCTTATGAGCGGCGGCTTCCGGCTCGACGACGTGCCGTCGGCAGCCGTTCAAGCAACGCCATTCGATTTTCCCGTGTATTTGATTCATGGAACGGACGACCGCAAAGCGCCCGTCTATCTGGCCGAAAACGTCGCGAAAGCGCAGATGAACCCCTACTCGCAGCTATGGGTCGTGCAAGGTGCCATTCATGAAATGATCTATCGCACGCACACCAGGGAATACGTTGATCGGATCACGGCCTTCCTCGGCGAGGTTCATATCCTGAGCATTGCCAAATCGATAGAATCGGGCACGGTGGAAGTTTAAGCCACGATCGCCTTGGAAGCATGCATTCGCAGCCCCTTCCGCTCATACATTGGGTAAGTAGAGTGCCCATTCAGATGAGCGGAAAGGGGTTGTTTGCATGTTATCGGCGTATGAGACAATCGCTCGAACAAAACAGAGGGAACAAGCGCACGCGAATGTCCTTCGGCAGATCGTGCCAAGCTTGGAAAAACCGTATGAGGGGCTGTTGATGGAGTGGGAGCGGCTGTTCGCCAAGACGCGGGAGCGCGCCCTGGCTGCGTCCGCTTCCGGGGAGGCGGACGCCGATGTTAGGCTGCTGGACGATGCGCAGGCGCAATCGCGGGAATTTGAGCGGCAGCTCGGATTGCTTCGGGAACATAGCGCTGCCGTGCGGCGCATGGCCGGTGCAGCACCCTTGCTGGATATGATGCGCAGCACCTGGTCAAACCCGCTGGGCGAATCCGGCAGCTTGCCTGCCCACCAGCCTCCCGGCCATGAACCGGCGGTTGTCGCCGGCTCATCTTCGGGTGCAGGCCAACCAGTGCCGATCGGAGGCCATACGCTGCCGCCGCTGCCTTATGCCTACAATGCTCTGGAGCCATGGATCGACGAGAAGACGATGCGTATTCATCATGACAAGCACCATCAATCTTACGTTGACGGGTTGAACAAAGCGGAGAAGAAACTGGCGGAAGCGCGCAAAAGCGGCGATTTCGACCTGGTCAAACACTGGGAGCGAGAGCTTGCCTTCAATGGAGCCGGACACTACTTGCATACGATCTTCTGGGACGCCATGGCGCCCAAAGGAGGCGGCCAACCGTCCGGTCCGCTTGCAGATGAATTGAATAGGAGCTTCGGGAGCTATGACGCTTTCCGGAAGCAGTTCACCGAAGCGGCGAACAAAGTAGAAGGCGGCGGCTGGGCGATTCTCGTCTGGAGCCCGCGCAGCCTCAGGCTGGAAATTCTTACGGCGGAGAAACACCAGAACTTGTCCCAGTGGGATATCGTGCCGCTCCTGCCGCTGGACGTATGGGAGCACGCTTATTACTTGAAGCACCAGAACGACCGCGCCGCCTACGTGAAGGACTGGTGGAACGTCGTCAACTGGCCGTACGTCGCCGACCGGTTCGCCAAAGCCCGCACGCTGCAATGGGCGCCGCACTGAAGGCTTGCCCCGGAATCGGAAAATAGGGATGGCGGCCGAGGGCGGAGTTAGGACGATTATCGACTCTACTCGGCTCGGTGAGTGGCTGCGAGTGGGAGTTAGGGCGATTATCGACTCTACTCGGCTCGGTGAGTGGCTAAGAACGGGAGTTAGGGCGATTATAGACACAACGAGAATACGCCCGACGTCTCTCCTCCGAGATCGTCGGGCGTACTCCATGATTCATCCCCTAATCAAACCTTGATCAATTCCAGAAATTCCGACCGCAGCGCAGCATTGTTACGGAATTGGCCGCGCACTGCCGAGGTGACCGTCTTGCTGCCCGGCTTCTTCACGCCGCGCGCGCACATGCACAGGTGCTCGCCTTCGACGACGACCATGACGCCGTGCGGCTGCAGCACTTCTTCCAGCGTATCGGCGATTTGCGACGTCACCCGTTCCTGCACCTGCAGCCTTCGCGTCACAACGTCGACGAGCCTGGCCAGCTTGCTGAGACCCGCGATTTTGCCGCTCGGAATGTACCCGATGTGCGCCTTGCCGAAGAAAGGCGCCATATGATGCTCGCACTGGCTGTAGTATACGATATCCTTCACGATGACAAGCTCTTCATGCTGTTCGTCGAACGTCACGCCCAGCACATCGCGCGGATCTACGGAATAGCCGGCAAAGACCTCTTCATACATGCGGGTCACCCTGGCCGGCGTTTCCAGCAGTCCCTCCCGATCGACGTTTTCTCCGATCAATCGCAGAATTTCCCGAATATGGGATTCGATCTGTTCCCGATTCGCATTAACATGCTGGTTGACATAATCCTTGACACCCGACAAGACAACCCCTCCATTCCTTCTCCAGGTTGACGCGGCCCGTGTAACCCCGCCGCGACCGCTTTCGGCTGCGCATCCCTGCGATTCCTCACCGCATCAGGCCGCAGCCCTGTGACCCCCGCAGCCCGCATCCGTCCGGCGAGCGGGATTACCGCCGCTTCTGCGGCTTCTGGTTCGTTCCTTGGCCCTTCATCATCTGCTGCGCTTTCTGCAACTGCTGCTTGTTCATATTGTAGCCCATCTGCTTGGCCATCTTGGCCAGCATTTCGGGATTGTTTTGCATCTTCGTCATCTGGTTCCGTAAATAGAATACTCCAACGATAAATCCAATGACCGCGCCGACGATCAGCGTCACGATCGGAATCACGATATCCCATGTCGACATACCCGCTTGTTCCCCCTGCATGCTCAAAATAAAACCCTGCCGTCTCAGGCGCGAGAGCGCAGGGTGTCGTAAACTCAATGATAGCATGGCCGAATGCTTCTCGCAAACCCAAGTAAAAACGGCTTGGTCATCGCTTTGCGGATCGCTCCGCTGCGTCGACAACCCCACAATCGCGCTTAACTCAGCACCGCTTCGATAAATACCGTCGTATGCTTGGCCAAGTCGAATTCCGTCGCCTCGACCGAATCCTCGCCTTCCTTGTTCAGCAGCCGCACGATCGGACGGCCCGGCAGCCCGCGATGCTGGCCGACCACGACGCCGGTCTTGCGATTGGACAAGCGAACGGAAATCCCGTTGGGGTACGTCGAGACGACCTTCATGAACTGTACGAGCACATCGCGGTCAAGCAGCGTGCCGGACATGGCGTTCAGCCGTTCGCAAGCCTCATGCGGCATGAGCGGCGGATCGGTATCCAGCGGACTGAGCAAGTTATCATATACGTTCGCGATCGCGACGATCTTGGCATAGATGTGAATTCCTTCGCCCGTAATCCCCCGCGGCACTCCCGAGCCGTCGACGGCCTCATGATGCTGGAACGCCACGTGCGCACTGAGCAATGAATATTCACGTTTCATCTTCAAAATCTCAAACCCGCGCCACGCATGATGCATCCGGCCTTCCTGCACCTCCGGCGCGTTGATCTTGCCGATATCGTGCAGCAGCGCGCCGATGCACAGCTCTTTCATCTGAACCGCGTTGAGCCCCATCTCGAGCCCCACGACCGCCGAAATCATGCACACGTTCATCGCATGCACGTAAGCCGCGTTGTCCGCAGTCCGAATCTCGGAGAGCTGCACCATGACGCCCGAATTCAGCAGCACATCGTCGAGCAACTGGTCGACCGTCTGGCTGATCGCCTTGGAGCTGAATTCCTTGCCGGAGCGGATCGCTTCGAACGCTTCCGACATCTGGTGGATGACTGCCCGCTTCGTCTCGTCCGAGAGCAGATCCTCCGGCTCGACATCCTGGAATTGCGGGTCGTCGATGTAGATCGTCGTCACGCCGAGCCGCTTCAAGGTGCTGATCATGTATACCGTCAGCTGCACTCCCGAGGCCAGCAGCACGGTACCGTTCGCGGAAAATATAGTCTTGCCCAAATACTGCCCCGGCTCTACCGATTCGATATCGATCAGTCTCATGTCGCGCTCTCTCCCGAGTCCCAAAGTATGTCTGGATGAATTATATTCTAACGCACTCAGGCGAAATTCGACAGATCTTTCTGTTATTCGGGACTAGACGCATGGTCGGAACTGCGCGGTGGCGCATCCTCTAATAGGGAGTTTGCGGAGCAAACTCTCACCGATCGGCACCCGCCGCCAGCGCGGCGACCGCGCGTTCCAGCGCTTCGCGCACAGCGGCGTCATCTTCCGCCGCCAGCGCATCGGCGAGCGCAACCGCCGCCTCTTCCGTGCCGATGCGGCCGAGCGCCCAGGCCGCCGTAGCGCGCAGCTCCGGGCGCGGGTCCTCCCGGAGCACCGCCGCGACGTCCGGCACCGACCCGGCGTCGCGGAAATTGCCGATGCCGATCAGCGCGTTGCGCTGGATCGGCTTGCGGCCCCGCCAGGCGCCTGCGCTCGCGCCGAACTTCTCTTTGAATTCGCGGTTGCCCAACGTCAGCAAAGGCCGCAGCAGCGGCTTGGCGATCTCGGGATCGGGCAACAGTTCTTCATGATGGCGGAAATCGACGCCTTTATTGTACGGGCACACCACCTGACAGGTGTCGCAGCCGTACAGCCGATTGCCTATCTTGCGCATCATGTCGTCCTCGACCGTCCCCTTCGTCTGGGTGACGTAGGAGATGCAGCGCTGCGCGTCCAGTTGCCCCGGGCCGACGAGCGCGCCCGGCGGACAGGCGTCAAGGCAGCGCGTGCAATCGCCGCAGGCGTCCTCGATCGGCTGATCTGGCGGCAATGGCAAGTCCGTGATCATCTCGCCGAGATACACCCACGAGCCGAACTCAGGCGTGATGATCGAGCAGTTCTTGCCGCTCCAGCCGATGCCCGCCCGCTCCGCCACCGCCCGGTCCGACAGGGCGCCGGTATCGACCATCGACAGCAGGCGCGCCTCCGGCACCCGCTCCTTGAGCCACGCCGCCAGCTTCTCCAGCCGCCTGCGCAGCGCGAGGTGATAGTCTTCGCCCCAGGAAGCGCGCGCGAAGATGCCGCGCCGCTCTCCCGGCTCCGACACGGGCGCATCCTGCAGCTTTGACGGATAGGCGACCGCAATCGAAATCAGCGTGCGCGGCTGCGGCAGCGACAGAGAAGGATCCGTCCGCTTGTCCAGGTCCGGCTCCTCGAAGCCCGACTCATAGCCGAGCTCGCGGTGCTTCAGCAATTTGGTTTTCAATTCGGTGAACGGGTCGGCCGACGCCACACCGACTTTATCGATGCCAAGCCCGGGCGCCGCGGCAACCATCTCGTCCTTCAACTGCCGCCAATAAGCGGAGTCCCGCAGCGGCGATTGCATGATCACGCCTCCTCACAGCCGCGCCCAACGCACGATCGGCCAAATAATCAAATCCGCTCTCCCCTTGATGATCTCCTCCGGAATTTCCTTGAACGCGCGGCTGTCCACGCTGCCGCCCCGGTGGCGATTATCGCCCATGACGAAATAGTGGCCTTCGCTCACCTGCACCGGGCCGTAATTCCCGTCTTCGATCGCCGCGTCCGTATACGGCTCGACCGTCAACTCGCCGTTCACGTACAGCTGGCCGCCGCGGATTTCGATCTTATCGCCGGGAACGCCGATTACGCGCTTCACCAGCAAGTCCTTGTTGGCCTCGCCCTCGCGCGGGTCCTTGAAGATGACGACGTCGCCGCGCTGCGGATCCCCGAATTCGTAGGACAGCTTGTTCACGAACAGCCATTCGCTCTCGTATAAGGTCGGTTCCATCGAATGCATCTTGACGGTCGACAGCTGGAATACGAACGTACGCAGCAGGAACACGACCAGGAAGGCGATAATAAGCGCTTTGGCCCAGTCCCATAGCTCCCTGCGCCATCTCGGCGAGCGGCGGGATCTACGGTTCCGTGGCGATGCCGGGGCAGATTGAAGCAGGGGCGATTCCGCGTTCGGGGGCGTTTCGGTCGATGTCGTCATGGCCGTTCAGCGCTCCTTCGAAGGATGGGTTTGTTGTTTCCACTTCGTATAATAGCCGCGGACGATCTCATCCTGGAACGGGTTGTGCCGCGCGTCGAGTCGCTCCCTCAGCCTGGCGAACCCTTGCCGGGTGCGGGACAGCACCTCGGCGTCATAGCGGTAATCCGCCTTGTGGCGGTTGAACTCGTCCCAATCCAGTTCATGAACGGCGCCGTCCGGCATGAGCATGACGTCCAGGTCGTAATCAATGTAGGTCCAGGTGCTGCCATACCGATAGAACGGTGAAGCGATATTGCAATAATACCGAATGCCCGGCCCTTCCAGCAGCGCGACCACGTTAAACCATTCTCCCGGAAGGAAGAACGCAATGGCGGGGACTCGGCTGACCCATTCCCTCCCGTCCGCTTCGCGGACCCGCGTATGCTCGTTAAGCAGCACATCGATCGATTCGGCCCGGTGTTGCGAGTGCAGGTGCTCCTGCGGCACCAGCCAGTTCTCCAGCCACATGCGATGCAGGGAGCCGTCGTGCTTGAAGCTCTTGATGATGCCGGAGCGGTAGGCCGCTTCGGCCTGTCTATTCTCTTCCATGCATGTCCTCCGGAGCAGCGTATAAGACAAGAATAACCGGATTAGCCGTCTTTGTAAAAGACAGTTCCGATTATTCGAGAAATATAGGCTGGACGATAGGGAGTGAAACTCCAAAAGTCCTATATTTCAAGAAAAGCATATCCAACCGCCAATTGCAACGGCGTGTCGGATATGCTTCCTTCAAAGCTATGATTTTCCAACCCGATCGCGGGGGGCCGGATGTTTGTACTTATCCCGCGACGATCGCGAGTGGCTGTGCCGGAACGGCAAAATGGGCGGGACTTACGCCGAGCGCTTCGTAGAACGGGCGCAGCAGCTTGTTGTGCTTGTCCTCGGCGATGAGCATCTTCATGACTTTGCGTTGGCTGAACCGCGTATGCATGCCTTTGACCAGCGCTTTGCCGACGCCTTGGCGCTGATATTGTTTGCCTACGGCGATGCGATAGACATAGCCTTTGGCTTGGTCGATCGTTCCGATCAGGACGCCGGCGACTTCGCCCCCGACCGATGCCACCAAAATGAGATCGCTGTCCCATGACAGCTGACGCGCGAACGCGTCCATCGTCTCTTCACAGCATTCTTCCGATAATACGTCTTGCAGAAGCTCAGCAACTGGGCGGTAGTCCGATAGTTGGAAAGAACGAATCTGCATGCTGCACAATCTCCCCGGGCCGTAAATTTAATATTCTTTTAATGTAAGTCTTATATTACGACAATAATATGAACTTTTCCTAGTCTTTTAGCGAAAATAATTTAAATTTTTTTTAGATTCATCGAGAAATTGCCGTGAAAACGCTTTAATATTATCACAAACTGATTGTTTCGTTAGGAAAATGGTACGATCCGGCGATATTCGTCACTTTTTGATGAATTATGACTTTTTAGGCTTGGTTGCACCATCCATCGCAAATTTCGACTTTCCAAACATCCATGTTGATTTAATCCCGCAAATTTAGGATAATAATAATTGAGAGTTACATATGTCATACCAATTACAGGAGGGAAACACGAATGGCACATGAATTGCCCGCATTGCCCTACGCTAAGGACGCACTGGAGCCGCACATCGACGCACTGACAATGGAGATCCACCACGACCGTCACCACAACGCTTACGTGACGAACCTGAACAAGGCGCTTGAATCCGCACCGGAAGTCGCAAGCAAGTCGGTCGAAGACTTGATCGCCGACCTGAACGCCGTACCGGAGAGCGTCCGTACGGCTGTCCGCAACAACGGCGGCGGCCACGCCAACCACTCGCTGTTCTGGACGACGATCGGCCCGAACGCCGGCGGGGCGCCGACAGGCTCGCTGGCGCAAGCGATCGACAGCGAGCTCGGCGGCTTCGAGAAGTTCAAGGAATCTTTTGCAGCTGCAGCCGCTACCCGCTTCGGCTCCGGCTGGGCTTGGCTGGCAGCAGGCAAGGACGGCAAGCTTAAAGTGTACAGCCTGCCGAACCAGGACAGCCCGATCATGGAAGGCGACAAGCCGCTCCTGGGCCTCGACGTATGGGAGCACGCTTACTACCTGAAGTACCAGAACAAGCGTCCGGACTACATCGCCGCGTTCTGGAACGTCGTCGACTGGAACAAAGTCGGCCAGCTGTACGACGCTGCGAAGTAATCGCAGGCAAAGCTGCCTGACGAAGCCCCGAATTTCCGCCAACCGCGGGAATCGGGGCTTTTTCGCACGCTGATCTTTCATTCAGCCGCCGAAATGAGTACAATAGATAACATCGGACACGCATGCTCAGTCTTCATTCACTATACCGCAAAGGAAACGTGAACCTATGATCATTCAACCAAAAACACGCGGCTTCATTTGCACGACCGCGCATCCGGATGGTTGCGCCGCCCAGGTACAGCGTCAGGTGGATTACGTCAAGAGCAAGCCAGCCGTCAAAGGACCGCGCAATGCGCTCGTCATCGGCGCGTCGACGGGCTACGGGCTCGCTTCGCGCATCGTCGCCGCCTTCGGAGCCGGGGCCAACACGATCGGCGTTTACTTCGACAGAGCCGCGGAAGGCGCCCGCACCGCTACGGCAGGCTGGTACAACTCGGCCGCCTTCGAGCAGGCTGCCGCGGAGGCGGGACGCAAGTCGTTCAGCATCGTCGGCGACGCCTTCTCGCAGGAGATCAAGGACAAGACGATCGCTACGATCCGTGAGGAGCTCGGCCAGGTCGACCTCATCGTCTACAGCGTCGCTTCGCCGCGCCGGACGCATCCGGTAACAGGTGAGACATTCTCCTCCGTCATCAAGCCGCTGGGCGGCACGTACACGAACAAGACGGTGAATTTCCATTCCGGCGAAGTGTCGATCGCCTCGATCGAACCCGCGACGGAGGACGAAGTGCGCCAGACGGTCGCGGTCATGGGCGGGGAAGATTGGCAGATGTGGATCGATGCCCTGCAAGAAGCCGGCGTGCTGGCTGAAGACGCGACGACGGTCGCCTATACGTACATCGGGCCGGAAATCACGCATGCCGTCTACCGGGAAGGCACGATCGGGCGCGCCAAGGAAGATTTGGAAGCGACAGGACTTCGCCTGAACGACAAGCTATCGGCAACGGGCGGACGAGCATTCGTCTCGGTCAACAAAGCGCTCGTCACCCAGTCCAGTTCGGCGATTCCGGTCGTTCCGCTGTATATTTCCGTTCTGTACAAGGTCATGAAGGAGAAAGGGCTGCACGAAGGCTGCATCGAGCAGATGTACCGCCTGTTCTCCGAGCGCCTGTACGGCGGCGGGGAGGCGGCCGTGGACGAGAAAGGCCGCATCCGCATCGACGATTGGGAAATGCGCCAGGACGTGCAGGCCGAAGTGGAGAAGCTGTGGGCGCAGCTGGAGACGGACAACGTATATGACCTGTCCGACCTCAAGGGGTACAACAAGGAGTTCTTCCAGCTGTTCGGCTTCGAGACGGATGGCATCGATTACGATGCGGAAGCCGAACCGGAAGTCCCGATTCCGAATTTGCTGTAAGAGGTAAGAAAAACGGCTTCGCCGTCCCCTTCGGGACAGAGAAAATCGTTTTTATCGAAGACCGTTCAGAAATGAATATGCGTAAAACTAATAAATTCTGAATGATTAAAAGGACCATCAGAGGGGCTCTGACATGCCCCCTTGATGGTCCTTTTTGTGTAAGCGATCATCCTTGCTTGTCGAGGGGCAGAACAACCGCTTGCGTAATGATTGGCCCGCCACCACCGCCCCGCCCCTATGACATCCAACCTATATTTATTGCTTTGGCGCAATAAATAATTCGCACGACCTTCTCTGAGGAGATGGCGAATTGTTGTTCAAAAGTAACTTTTTCCAATCCGCAAGCGATTGCCCTGAAGTGAGGGCAGTCAACTTGCTTCCGGTCCCGACGAGTCCACCCGCCGGATTGCTGCTCCGCTGTCATTCTCAACTACGATTACATAGTCGTGCGGGATGTCGGTCTCCAGCACGAGCGTCCCTTCCTCCCAACGCCAGCCGATATGCAGCGTATCCTCGCCGACTGGCAGTATGCCGGAGCAGGCCTCCAGCGCGACAGAGCCCGGACGGAGCACGATACGCCTGCGTCTGGCGTCCAATTCGCGAATACCCAGAAAATCGCGATAGGCAACGCGTACAACGTGAGACACGAAGCCATGATCGCAGCTTGCAATCGGCCGATCCAATTCCCACAGCGTGCCGGTCCGCTCGACCATGCTGCCGAACAGCGCCGGCCATTCCTCGCGAATGCGGTCCGTCTCTCCTGCTGACGACAGACATTCGAGGCGCAGCATATTCCCGATAAATTGATTCGTAACGGGAATATCGGAATAGCGGCAATCTCCCTCCCTGCGAAGCGGCCCGAATTCGTCGCGCAGTCTTCGCCATAGCTCCGCATGCGCAGTCGAATCGGCTATGCCGAAGTAGAACCCGTAATATTGACATACTTCCGATTTGTCCGGTCGCACTTCCAGCTTGCCGTCTACGTATACGGCATGGTCAACGAAAAATTGGCCGTCGTAAGCTTGCTCGCGAATCGCCTGGCGTACGCGCCCGGCTTGAACCGCCCATTCCGTTCGGCCGTATAATCGCGCCGCAGCATCCAGCATGCCGGCATACAGCATGTTGGTCGGATAATTGACGTCTCCGATCCAGTCGTTGGCCTGCGACCACTCCACGAATACCCAGCCGTCCAGCTTTTCCAGCAAACCGGACGCGTTGCGAAATCGCTCGAAATAGTCCACGATTCCCGTCACGCGCGGAGAGAACGCCCGAATGGTCGCTTCGTCTCCGCTCCGCTGGCCGTATTCCTCCAATTGCAGGACGAACCACATTGCCCAATTCGGAATGAAGTTGCCGTCGTAATGATCGGCCGGATAACACATGGGCAGCATGCCTTCCGGCAGCGCCCGGAACCGTTCAGGGAGCAAGAAGTTCTCCAGAAAATGAAACTCCGATTGCGTTCGGCCGCTCAAGTCGAATGCCGCCCGGGCCGTGAAGAAGCTGTCGCACAGCCAGGCGGCCCGTTCGCGCGACGGACAATCCATGAATACGTCGACCGCATTGTGCCTGTAAGTCTCAATGCCCGCCCGGAAAATCGCGTCGAGCCGGGCATCGCTGCTGGCGAATGCCGCCACGCCGATATCCGAGCCAACATATTCCCGGACAAACAGTCCGGACACTTGCGTTTCTCCTTCGAGCACAAACGCCTGGAGGTAGCGCAGCGTATACGGCTCCAGCGATTCAAGATCGTACTCGCCCGGCTGCAGCTCATATTCCACCATATTTACGCCTTGCAGCCGCAAAAAATCCACCTTACCGTCGTCGGTCAACACCTCGTCGAACAACAGGTACAAGCGCGTCCGTTCCCGACACACGACATGCGCGCCGATGAATCCTGCTGTGCATCTGCCATAGTCGAACGTTGCATAAGTCGATTCACCGAGCTCCACACTCTCGTCCGGACCCCAATTGCGTTCTTCCGTCCATCGCTTGCTTATGGCATATTCCTGCAGAGCGAGCGTCGGCGCCGTGTCCAGCTCGTCTTCGCGAAAGCCGAAGTAAGTCGGCCCGATTCCCGTCAGCGAACGGTCTTTGCGATAAGGGTCCGGCGGGCCGGCATATTGGACCGTGCCTCTCTCCACCAACGCGGAAGGATGGAGTATATCGAAGCAGGGATACGGAAAACCGCGCGGCAGCAGCGCTTTCGGCTCCATCACGCTCAAGCGGCCAGCGTGCTCGAACCCAGCTTCCGCCCGGATCCGCCATTGTGCGTGCGTCGGACTCAGCCGATAGGCTTCGGAGAATGCGCGCTGGAAGCTATACCGCTGCGTCCGGCGCAGCCGCTCGGTCAGTTCGCCCGCTTCGAAGCGAACGATCCCGCCGGCAACGCCGGCCTCTTCGGCCGCTCCACCGGTCGCCGCCACGACAAGGCGATCCGGTCCGACGATCTCCGCTTGTACGAATGACGGCTGGTCAAGCGTATAGAAGCTGTTCACATTATAGCCGGCAACCTCAATCGCAACGACCATCCTCCGGCGGTCATCTCCTGCATTCTTGCGCGCAGTGCCGTCCGAATTCCCCGTATCCGCTGCTGCGCCATGTTCACAGTTTGCAATGTCCGCCTCCCCTTTCAGCGCCCACTCGTCGATCCGATAATAGCCGTGCGCGGCAGCGGCGGGACCGTGGCCGATGAACTTCCCGTTCACCCAGCAGCGGTAGATCGAGGAAGCGGCGATACGCAGCGTATAAGCCTCTCCCGGGTTGCCGGAAAATACAGCCTTGAACCCCGCGAACACGTTCATCTCGCGCTCCAGTCCCGTCAACCAGACCGGCACCGCCACTCGGAAGCTTGCCGCCTCGTTCGAACCCATGTCCTTCGCTCCTATCCTTTGATGGCCCCGGCCGTCATCTCTTCAATAATAAATTTCTGCGCAAACATATAGACCAGCAGCACCGGCAGCATCGCGATAATGAGATCGGCGAACACCAGATTCCAATCCGTACCGTATTTCGACTTAAACATGTAGACGGACATAGGGATCGTCCACTTCTCCGAATTGCCGAGCACGTATAGCGGCCACTGAAAATCGTTCCAGACGCCGAGGAACACGAATACGGTCGCGGTCGTGATCGACGGCAGAAGCAGCGGCAGCGCGATGCGGACGAACAGGCCGATCCCGTGCACGCCGTCCACATAAGCGGATTCGTCGATTTCCTTCGGGATGCCTTTGACGAATCCGGTCATCATCAGGATGAGAAAAGGCGAATGCAGCGCCGCATACAACAGGATAATGCCGCCGAACTGATTGCTTAGATGTATCCCCTGCAGCAGCTTGATTGTCGGAATAATCGCAGGCGGCGCGATTAATCCGGCCACGAACAACAGATAGACGGACGAGGTGGCCTTGCCGGTACGGCGGCCCAAAATAAAGGCGGCGAGTACGCCTAGAACGACGGCGAGCGCTACCGAACCAACGGTCACGATCGTGCTGTTCGTCAGTCCGCGAAGCATATTCCCTTGCTCGAACACGGTCGTGAAGTTATCCCACAGCCATACGCTCGGAAGTCCAAGCGTCATCAGCGCCGCTTCCTTCGGGCTTTTGAGCGCATTCAGCACGATGAACAGCAACGGAATGACAATAACCAGGCTGAGCAGCGCCATCACGACGAATTTCACGTACGGCAACGCTTTGGCTGCAACGTTCACAGCTGCACCTCCCTTCTTCGCAGGAAGTACAGCGCGACGAAGGAGATGATCAAGATGGCGACGAACAGAACGACGTTGGCAGCCGTCCCGTAAGCGTACATCCCTTGCGAAAATTGCTCGAATATATAAGTGTTGACGACTTCCGTCGCTCCCCCTGGTCCGCCGCTCGTCAATGCGAAGACAATTTCGAACACTTTCAGCGATCCGATCAGGCTCAGGATGACGTTGATGGTGAAGGACGATGCCAGCAGCGGAAATACGATATGCCGGATGCGCCGCCAGTAACCGCCGCCGTCAATGATGGAGGCCTCGATCAACTCTTTCGGAATCAGGATAATTCCGGCAATGAAGATCGCCATGGTGAAGCCGGCGTACTGCCAAACATTCGTAATCGAGATGGCATACAGCGCAACATCCGCATTGCCGAGCCAGTCCGTCGTGACGAAGCCAAGCCCGATCGCGCGCAGGAATTCGTTCAGAACGCCTTCCGGCCTGTATATGGCGGAGAAAACATACCCGATGACCAGCGCGCTGAGCACGCATGGCAGGAAAAAGATCATCCGGAATTCGTTCCTCCCGGCGACCCGTCCGGTCAGCGCAAGGGCCAGGCCCAAGCCCAGCCCGTTCTGCAGCACCGTTACGATGATGGCATAAATAACCGTGTGCTTGAGCGCATCGGCCAGATCGCCGGCTTGCAGCAAATCTTCGTATTGCTGCAAGCCGACAAACCGGATGCCCTCCTTGTAGACATTCCAATCCGTCATGGAGTAATAAAACCCGGACAGCATCGGATACACGTATAACGTTCCGTACACGATAAGCGCCGGCAGGAGTAGCCAGAGCGGGTACATTCGTTTATGCGGCATGATCGTTCAACCCCCTACCGGACCTGATGCCATAGCTTTGCAATCCGCGATTACCAGCCTGCCAATCCCGCAGCTTTAGCCGCCGTATCGAGATTCTTCTGCAGCGCCTTGGCCACTTCGAGCGGCGTCTTGTCTCCGCCGTACAACGATTGCAGCTCCTTGGCGAAATCGCCGATCGATACGGTCGTCAAGCCATTGAAGAACGGAGCCGCTTTGCCCGCGTCGACGATCGGCTTCAGCTCGGCGGTGCCTGCGTTCAGGGGCGCGTCCACGCCCAGCCAGCTCGGCATCGTCTTGGCTGCGTCGTAATACAGCTTCAGGGTGTCCGGTTCAGCCAGGTAAGCGATCAGGTCTTTCGCCGGCCCGACATTCTTCGTATCCTTGAACACGAAAGCGGCCTGGGGGTCGGAGATGCCGACGAAGCTGCCTGCTTCGAACGGCTGGGGGAACATGCCGACCGGCGCGTCCGGATATTTGGCCAGCAGCGTCGGCAGCGCCCAGTCCGCGTTCACGACCATCGCCGATTTGCCGGTTGCCAATTCGTCCAACGACAGGTCGTACGTGCCGGAGAACAGGTTTTTGTTGACAAAGCCTTTGTTCACGATATCCACCTGCTTCTGCAGGATATCGACGAATTCCGGAATTTGATCGAATGTCGTCTGGTGGGAATTAATGCGGTCCATAATATCGTTTTGTTTGTCCAGAATGTTGGCGAATCCGCTGAACGAGAACACCTGCATCGGCCAGCCGTCCTTGCCCGCCTCGTAGAACGGCGTAATGCCGGCGGCTTTGATTTTCGCGCTGACGTCGAGCAGTTCGTCATAGGTCTGCGGCACGTTCAAGCCGAGATCCGAGAATACCTTCTTGTTGTAGAGCACGCCGGAGACGTTCATACCGCTCGTGGGAATGCCGTATATTTTGCCGTTGCTGTTCAAGTAATATTTCGTGACCGTTGGGTTGACGCGCGACATGTACGGCTCGTCCGTCAGGTCGACGAGGTTCTTCTCCGGATTCAGCTTCTTGATCGCGCTGCTCTGGCTGAAGAAGAACAGCACATCCGGCACGTCGTTCGTCGCGATCTTCGTCAATACGAGCTGCTCGAAGTTGTCGGACACGATTTGCAAATCGACTTTGTTGCCGCTTTTTTCTTCATAGCCTTTCATGATTTCATCCCACGGCCCGCCTTTCGCCCAATCCGCGTGCATCATGACCGTTAGCGTGACGGGCGTGACGGGTGTATGGACCGGACTGGACGAAGCCGACTCCGAAGCCGTGGATGACGCGCTGGCTTCGGGCGAAGCGGAAGAGCTTTGCGCATTGTCCGATTTGTTGCCGCCGCATGCAGTTAGCGCGATGATGACCATGAGCGCCACCATCAGCAAAACCGTTTTTTTGATTCTCATTCTCGTAACCCTCCATGTAGTGTGATCGGCTTGCCGTTACACGACTAACGATACGACGGGCGGAACGCGATGAAAATGGAATATTGCCAGATCGGCATTTGTAATATCCATAGATTCCATCTCCCGAAGATCAGGCATGCTATACTAGCATGGGGGGGATCCATTTGCGCAAGCTTAGCATCCGGGGCAAGCTTTTTTTGACGCTGACGCTGTGCGTGAACCTGATTATCGGGTTGCTCAGCTATCTCTACTACCGCCAGATGTCGAGCGTCGTATGGGACCGCAACGAAGAAGCGACCCGCCAAACGCAGCTTCGCCTCGGCTCCGCAGTCGACCGGATTTACAAGGACATCGACCGCATCTCCGCGCAAATCGTTTATGATCCCGAGCTCAGCGCCTATTTCAACGCTCCGGTTGACGACGGCAGCTACGAGACGTTCGTCCGTCTCCGAAAATTGACCACCCTGCTGCAGACGTTCAACGGCCCCGCGCTGACCGCCAAACGGATTATCGTATTCAACCTGAACGGCCAATATATTCATTACGGATTGAACTGGGACACCTATCCGAATCTCTCAGACCAATTCGACAAAATGACGTGGATCGCCTCCACCATTCTGAAAAAGGGCGACAGAATGCTCGTCCCGCCTCGTCCGACGGAATGGCAGACGACGGGGGAAATCGTCTTCTCGCTTACCCGGCTGATGAATCCGAACACGCTGATCGAAGTTCAGCAGCCTTACTCCCTGCTCGAGCAGACGATGACGGAAGGCATCACGCCTTCATCCGGCGCCAGCATCTTCATCTACGACGACGCGGGACACATCTTCTATCCCTACGGATTGACGAAGATTCCGTTTGACACGGACGGCGGCATCCTTGCCTCGAACGGCAGCGAAGTCGTTCGTTCGGACACCGGCGATACGAATATCATCAATTTGACCCATTCCTCCTATACGGGACTTAACATCGCCCTGCTGCAGCCCAAATCGGAGCTGCTGAAGCCGATCCGGAAGCTGCAGACGCTGACGCTCGGCATCATCGGCGCGGCCGAGCTGCTGGCGCTGCTGCTCTCCTATTGGATCGCCAGAACGATTACGTCGCCGATCATCAAGCTCCAGCGCTTCGTCCGCAAGGTCGACCTGGCCTACGAACCGAACGCGCAGACCCCGACGATCGAGTACAACCATTCGCAAGAGCTCAACGAGCTGTACGATACCTTCATGAAAATGACCGTCGGACTGCGCCGTTCCATGAACCGCATTCTCGACTTGCAGCACCGCGAGAATGTAGCGCAAATGCAGGCGCTGTACGCGCAAATGAATCCGCATTTTCTATACAACACGCTGACGTCGATCGCCCGCAGGGCGGAAGAAGCAGGCGAGACGCTCGTCGCCCGCATGTGCTACAAGCTGACGTCCATGATGCGTTACAGCACCGCGGCGATCGCCATGCCGGCGACCGCAGGCGATGAATTCACGAACGCCGTCGCTTATCTCGACTTGATGAAGCTGAGATATGAGGACCAATTCCAATACGAAGCCGAGCTTCAGCCGGACTTGTCCGGAATGTCGGTACCCAGGCTCATTCTGCAACCGCTGCTGGAAAACTGTTTCGCCCATGGCCTTCGCAAAGTCGAGCCGCCGTGGCGTATCCAATTGTCGGTTATGCCTTCGGATTCGGCGGACGGGGCATGGTACATCCGCATTGCCGACAATGGCGGCGGCTTCGAAGCCGCAGGGCTTGTCCGCGTCCGCGAGATGATGGCCGCTTTGAATGACGGCCATGCCGCGTCGGAGCTGCAAACGATAACATCGCGCGGCCTCGGCAATATCGGTTTGGAAAACACGCTGACGCGATGCCGCAAATTCTGGGAAGATCACGTTCGCTTCGCGGTCGATAATTTGCCGGAAGGCGCCGAGATCGTCATTCGCGTCAGTCCGCAGCCCAAGAAGGAGGAGTCCGCTTGTTCCGAGTCGTCATCGTAGAGGATGAACCGCCGATCATTCGCAGCATGAAAGAGAAAATCGCGCGCGCCGATCCCGATTTCAAAGTCGTAGGAGAATATTACAATGGCGAAGCGGCCTTGCTCGAGCTGGATATTTTCAAACCCCATGTGCTCATAACGGATCTCGAGATGCCGGTCATGGACGGGACGGTTTTACTTGATAAAGTACGCACGTTATACCCGGACATCATCTGCGTCATTCTGAGCGGCTATCAGAAATACGAATATACGCGAATGGCGGTTCGCAAGGGGATTACCGACTACCTGCTGAAGCCCCCAACCGAAGAGAACATAGGCGAGTTGCTGGCGACGCTGAAGCTGCAATTATTGCAAAATCAGTCCTTGATCGAGACGGAAATCTTGCAACAGCTGTTTTTTCCGAATCGGCAGCAGGCCGACTTTCGGTTGAATGCGGCAAAGTTCGCGAAGGAATATTACTATCACGCGCATTACGTTGCGCTCTACGCCTGGATTCCCCCTGAGCTCCGACAGGAATGTCCGTCCGAACCGCTGATCGAAGCGATCGGCGGTTGGCTCGCGGCAGGAGAGCGGCAATATTCGGTGTCTTCGCTGGCCCATGAGCGACTCCTGCTGGTCGGCGCGCACGACGTGCCGGACAGCAGGCTGGCGGCGCTCGAACGGAAGCTGCTTTCGCTGAGCGGCATGGCAAACGTATCTTTCGCGGTTCTGCATGCAGCCGGGGGTGTCGATCGCATCCCCGCGCTGCTGCCTAAGCTGTACAAGGCAGCCGGCGGCGTCAATCGCCCCGCTGCCGTCGCTTTCGTCCATGTCCGCGCGGACGAGCCGATCAAGGAGCCGGGGCGCATCGAACTTCCGGCTGACGCCGTCAACCACCTGATCGCATTCGCACGCAAGCGCAGGCGCGCCGAGTTCGGCAAGCAGACAGCAGAATTGCTGGCTGATCTTGCCTCCGGGGGTTACCCTCGCATCGTCTGGATCAAGACGGCCCGCCATCTGCTGCAGATACTCGAAACCCATATCGATCCGCCCCTCCCCAGTGACATTTATCGCAGCATGGAGGATGAGATCGACCGCCTTGTATGGGGAGTACCGGACATAGCGGACATCTCCGGCGGCCTGACAAGGTTATTCGAACGGCTGCTGCAAGACGACGAAGCAGTGCAAGGAACGGATTGGCTGACGGATGTCGAAAGCTATCTGCGCAACCATTATACAAGCAATCCAACGTTGACCGAACTGGCGGACAAATTCGAGCTTAACCCTTCCTACCTTAGCTATGTATTCAAGTCGAAGCGAGGCAAATCTCCGACCGATTATATGATCGAGCTGCGAATCGAGGAGGCGAAGCGGCTCATCAGCGAGTTTCCCCGCCTCCTGTTCAAAGATATAGCGGAACAGGTCGGCTGCTCCGATCCCTATTACTTCAGTAAGCAGTTCAAGCAGGGCACGGGTCAGACTCCGACCGAATACAAGCGCGCTTTAACTAACCCGTCGTAACGGGCGCTAGTACCCGCCGCGCATTGCTCGTGTTCAATTAAATCCGGTATAGGCGATCGTCGGATTCCATTCCGTCGTGTCTTCGATATTCGTGCCGTTCTTGTTCACGATAAAATAGATCCAGTCACCCGCCGCGACATTAGCCGTCACGTCGTGGTTGATCCCCGTGAAATTGTTGCTTGCGAGCGTTTTCCAGCCGCTGCTCGGCCAGATCTGCGAGCTATTCTGGACGATCTTGACCCTTACGCCGTCTCCTCCTCCCGAACCGGCCTGCTTTTTCGGCTTGCCTGCGATGCGTATTGTACCTGCCTTGGGCACCTGCCACGCTCTTACGGAATCGTTCGTGTCCGGGTGCTGCCAGGTGCTTCCGATAATCGCGTACGTCTGCGCGCCTTTCCACCGGTTGTTGGCGGCATCCCATGTCATATCGCTATAGGTCGAGCCATTCAGCTGTTTATAATGCCATTGATGCACGCCTTGCGTCGAACCGAACGAACTGGACGCCGTAAACACGTCGTATTGAATCGACGGGTCCCAGAAAGTCGTGTCGCCGACATTCGTGCCGTTGCGGTTGACAATGAAATGAATCCGTCATCCTGGGCAACATCCAGCGTTAAAGTATGGCTAACGCCTGTAAAATCGTTGTAAGCGATCGATTGCCAGCCGCTGGCCGGCCAGATTTGCGTGCCGTTTTTCATGATTTTGACCCGAACGCCATCGCCGACGCCGGCGTCGGTTGCCTTCTTGGCCGATCCGGTGATCCGGATCATGCCGGCTTTCGGCGCCTTCCAGGTGCGAACCGAATCATTCGTGTCGGGATGCTGCCATGCGCCGGATACGATGACATACGACTGCGTGCCCTTCCACCGCTTGTTGCCCGCGTCCCATGTCATATTGCTGTAGGACACGCCGTCCCATTGTTGATAGTACCACCGGTCGGAGCCTTGCGAAGAACTGAAGTCGCTGGATGCCGAGTAATCGTCCGCTTCCCTGTTCGTGATGGTCACTTGCTTGCGGTAGAGGTCGTCGTAGAGATAATTCGTCCAGGCCTTCCTCTCGTACATAATCTGGAACGCATCGTCCACCGTGCTGCCGTCGTCCGCCCCGCCATCGAGATCGATGAAAGAAGAATAGGGCTGCATGACGCTGCCTTTGGGCGCGACATCGACAAGCGCTTCCATGGAATAGTTGATTCCGTCGGAAGACGAATACAAGGTCAGCTTGCTCTCTTCATGGGTTTGGATCGTCAATAAATATTTGCCGATCGCCGTGTTGTACGTTGCATCTGCGTGGGCATCTTCGGTGATGTACGTATTGTCGATGATGGGCGAGCCGAGTCCTGTCAGCGCGCTCTGGGTCCATGTGCCGTTGTTGTACTTGTACCATGCGGAGGTCTGATGATTGCGTGCCGCAGAGATCACGTCCTGCACCTTGCCTCTGGCGACTGCGATTTTGCGCGGATACGGAACGGAGTTGGTGCTCGCCGTTCCTTCATTGTAGTAGAGGTAGAAATAGTCCCCGACGATAACGTACGGCGATCCGCCCACGTTCAGGCGCGGGTGTTTCGGACGCAGAATCTCTCCACAGAACTCCCAAGTGACCCCATTATCGTTCGAATACGCAATGCCCATGCTGAACTCCGGAAGCCCGCGCCCCTCGTTGCCGGGATATTTCTCGTTATGGGTGAAGGCAATCAACTCGTTCGGGCCGATCTTGTAGAAGTTCGGCATCCAAATCTCGTACATGCCGTAGCCTGCATCGTGACCGTTCTTGTCGATATAGGAGTTGTCGGGCTTGATGAAATCTTGCGTCTGCAGCGGCTTGTCCGGCGGGCCGTAGTAGCGGATCAGATCCGGATCGATAGCCGCTGGCGAAGGTGCCGTCGTTGTGGTTGATTCTCGGCGTCGCTTCGTTGTTGACGTATACCTTGATGTTCGAGCCCGCCACCGCGATCTTGATATGCCGTAACGAAGTGAAGCTCAGCCCCGTCGAAGCCGTCGCCAGTACCTTGTTCACCTTGTACAGCTCCGCTACCCCATTGGCTCTGAAATAAACCGTAAACCCGCTGTCGAAAGGCCCGTCGCCGGCCTGCATCTTTTTGAATTGGATGCCTGCCCACGCCGTATTGTCTCCGCCGGTGTCCACGACCTTCAAATCGAATTCGTATGTGGCGTCCCCGAATCGCTTGCCGTTCAACGTCGCATAGTTGCCTCCGGCCGACGTGTTGCCTTGACTCAACTCTCCGCCTTCAATCGACCAACTGCCGTAGTTCAGTGTCCAGCTGCCGGTGCCTCCGTTGAATACATCCGTGAAATTGTTGGCGGCAGACACCGGACGTGCGGATGCATACAACAACGAAATCAACATTGCCGCAACAACAAGTTTAGCTATGATGCTTTGTACACGCATCCTGCTTCCTCCTCGTCCTCCCAGCCTTGTGGCCGGGAAAATTAGAATCGTCAATCGCCGGAACCGTTGCCACGATTGCGCGTCCAGTTGCAGACCGTCCATGCGCATCTTTCACTATATGGAACCGGCGTGAGATGAAAATAGAATATCCCTTGATCTGCGTTTGTAATATTCATATGTTTGCGCGAAGAAGCCCCCCAGGTACTGCCGCGGCAGCCTGGAGGGCTTCTTGCATTTATACGGATATTTCCCGGATTCCCGGAAATCGGGTCGTCCTATCCCTTCGAAGCAACTTCATTCGCGTTGCGCACGACGAGCCCTTCCTCGCCTTCGTCGATGATCAGCGTATCGCCCTTGTGAATCTTGCCGAGCAGCAAGTCCTCGGACAGCCGGTCCTCGATATGCTTCTGGATCGCGCGGCGCAGCGGACGCGCGCCGTACGTCGGGTCGAAGCCTTCCTTCGCCAGGAACTTCATCGCGGCTTCCGTCAAATCGAATTGCACGTCCTGCTCCTTCAGCCGCTTGCGCAGGTCGGCCGCCATCAGCGATACGATGCGGGCGATATGCTCTTCCTCGAGCGGGTGGAACACGATCGTCTCGTCGATCCGATTCAGGAACTCGGGGCGGAACGAGCGCTTCAGCTCCGCGAGCACCTTCTCCTTCATTTGCTGATAATCGCGTCCTGCGTCCTGGGCGGCGGTAAAGCCGAGCGTGGAATTGCGCTTGATCTGCTCCGCGCCGACGTTGGACGTCATGATGATCAGCGTATTGCGGAAGTCGACGGTGCGGCCCTTGGAGTCGGTCAGTCGGCCATCCTCCAGCACTTGCAGCAACACGTTGAACACTTCAGGGTGCGCCTTCTCAATCTCGTCCAGCAGTACGACCGAATAAGGTTTGCGGCGCACCTTCTCGGTCAATTGACCGCCTTCGTCGTAACCGACGTATCCGGGAGGCGCTCCGACCAGACGGGAAGTCGAATGCTTCTCCATATATTCCGACATGTCGATGCGGATGACCGCGTTCTCATCGCCGAACATCGCCTCTGCAAGTGCGCGAGCCAGCTCTGTCTTCCCGACGCCGGTCGGGCCGAGGAAGATGAACGAGCCCATCGGGCGACGCGGGTCCTTCAGTCCAGCTCTCGAACGCCGAACGGCGCGGGACACCGCTCCGACGGCTTCCTTCTGGCCGATAACGCGTTCATGCAGGATGTCTTCCATCTTCAACAACCGCTCCGACTCTTCCTCCGCCAGCTTAACAACCGGAATGCCGGTCCAAGCCGCTACAACCTGCGCGATGTCCTCCGGCGTTACCTCGGAATCGGTGCGGCCCTGCTTCTCCTTCCATAGGTTCTTCGTGGAGTCGAGCTCTTCGCGGATCTTCTGTTCCGTATCGCGCAAAGCAGCCGCCTTCTCGAATTCCTGGCTCTGCACGGCAGAGTCCTTCTCCTTGCGAATATCCTCCAGCCGCGATTCCAGCTGCTTCAAATTCGGCGGTACCGTGTAGGAGCGCAGCCGCACCTTCGAACCCGCTTCGTCGATCAGGTCGATCGCCTTGTCCGGCAGGAAGCGGTCGGTAATGTAGCGGTCCGACAGCTTCACTGCGGCGTCGATCGCATCGTCGGTAATCTTGACGCGATGATGGGCCTCATAACGGTCGCGCAAGCCGTGCAGAATCTGAATGGCTTCCTCCGGTGACGGTTGGTCGACCGTAATCGGCTGGAAGCGCCGTTCGAGCGCCGCGTCCTTCTCAATGTATTTGCGGTATTCGTCCATCGTCGTCGCGCCGATGCACTGCAGCTCGCCGCGCGCAAGCGCCGGCTTCAGAATGTTCGAAGCGTCGATCGCGCCTTCCGCGCCGCCCGCCCCGATCAGCGTATGCAGCTCGTCGATGAACAGGATGACGTTGCCCGCTTGGCGAATTTCGTCCATGATCTTCTTCAGCCGGTCTTCGAATTCGCCGCGGTATTTCGTGCCGGCGACGACGGAGCCCATGTCGAGCGTCATGACGCGCTTGTCGCGAAGCGTCTCGGGAATCTCGTTGGCGACGATCTTCTGCGCAAGCCCTTCAGCGATCGCCGTCTTGCCGACGCCGGGCTCGCCGATCAGCACCGGGTTGTTCTTCGTCCGGCGCGACAGCACTTGAATGACGCGCTCGATCTCCTTGGAACGGCCGATGACCGGGTCGATGTTGCCATCCTTGGCGCTGGCCGTCAGATCGCGGGCCAGGCCGTCCAGCGTAGGCGTGCTGACATTGGCGGACGGGCCATGATTCGATTGGACGCTCTCATTGCTGCCAAGCAGCTGCAATACTTGCTGGCGCGCCTTGTTCAGGCTGATGCCGAGATTGTTCAGCACGCGGGCCGCCACGCCTTCGCCTTCGCGGATCAGACCCAGCAGAATATGCTCCGTGCCGACGTACGTATGGCCCAGCTTGCGGGCTTCATCCATCGAAAGCTCGATCACTTTCTTCGCCCGCGGCGTATACGCGATGTTCGTCGGCTGCTCTTGTCCCCGGCCGATCAAAGATTCGACTTCGTCCTGGATTTTCTCCAGGCCCAGCCCCAGCGCGATCAGAGCCTTGGCGGCAATGCTCTCTCCTTCGCGAATCAAGCCAAGCAGAATATGTTCCGTACCGATGTTGTTGTGTCCCAGGCGCACTGCTTCTTCCTGAGCGAGCGCCAGCACCTTCTGTGCGCGTTCGGTGAATCGTCCGAACATCATGAGACAGCACCTCCCTGTTGAAATTAAGAATAAAGGATTTAAGAAGAAACTTCCAGCCTGCCGCGAATCAATTCCGCACGCGTCATATCCCTCTGTTCCGGATGCAGCGCTTCTCCGTAAGTCATCTGGAGGAATCCCGGCTGCGTAGACACCATCAATTCGTTAAGCATCTGCGCATTCACCTGTGTCAATATCCCGAGGTGCACGCCGAGCCGCACGTCGGACAGCCGCTGCGCGGCTTCCTTGGAATCCATGATGGCGGCATGGGACAGAATGCCGTATGATCGGCGAACCCGATCCTCTATGCGCAGCTTCGATTCCGCGAGCAGCTTCGCCCGCGCCGAACGTTCGTGTTCGATGATCTGGCGGACGACTTGGTGCAGGTTCTGGACGATCTCCCGCTCGGACTGGCCGAGCGTAATCTGGTTGGATACTTGAAACAGATTGCCGGTCGCCTCGCTGCCTTCGCCGTACAACCCCCGCACGGCCAGGCCGACTTGCGTCACGGCTGTCAGAATGCGGTTGATCTGGCCCGTCAGCACCAATGCCGGCAGGTGCATCATGACCGATGCGCGGATACCGGTTCCGACATTCGTCGGGCAGCTCGTTAAGTAGCCGTGCTCTTCGTCGAACGCGTAATCGATCTGTTCCTCGAATACGTCGTCGATCCGGTCCGCCGTCTCCCAAGCTTCATGGATCTGGAAGCCCGGCTGCATACACTGAATCCGCAAGTGATCCTCTTCGTTGATCATGATACTGACATCCTCGCGTCGGCTCAGGATCAGGGCTCCGCTCCGCGATTCGTTCGCCAGGTTCGGACTGATCAGATGCTTCTCGACGAGCACTAGCTTCTCAAGCTCTGTCAACTCGCCAAGCTTGATCATCTCGAGCGGTCCCAGGCCGTTCAATCGGCCGTTCTCCGCTACGCCGAGCAATTGGTCCATGACCGACTTGGACTGCGCAGGCGTCGCCAGCATCGGGAAGGGCAGGCCGCGCATGTTGCGCGCCAGTCGGACCCGGCTGCTGAGCACGACATCGGCATCCGGACCGTCTTCCTGCAGCCACTCGCTCAGCGCCTGTTTCACGAAATTCCGTTTGTCCACAAGCCATCCTCCTTTCCCATCGATACGGTCAACCCGCGTCCATTTCCTTTTCCAGCACCCGGATCTGGTCGCGAATGCGCGCGGCGGATTCGAAATCCTCCTGCTCGATCCGACTCTGCATCTCTTGCTTCAAACGGGTGATCTCCCGCTTCGTCTTCACCCTGCCGCCGGCGCGCTTGGGCACCTTGCCCGCATGCGTCGTATTGCCATGAACCCGCTTGAGCAGCGGATCGAGCCGTTCGCCGAAATGCTTGTAGCAATCGCTGCAGCCGAATCGGCCGATCTTGCTGAACTGGGAATACGTCATGCCGCAAGTGTCGCAGCGTACCATAGGCGGCTTCTTCATGCCAGCCTGCTCGAAATCGAGCAAGCCCGACAGCAAATTGTGAATGGAGAAGCCGCTTTGCGTGCCGGGAATAAATTCTCCCTTCTCCCGGGCGCACGTCTCGCAAATGTGCAGCTCCGTCTTCTCGCCGCCGATAATTTTCGTAAAATGAAGCGTAGCCGGCCGCTCGCCGCATTCCTGACATTGCATCCGAATCACCTCTCTAATAGGGAGTTTGCGGAGCCAACTCTCACCGCTACCGCCAATCGCCTTATTTGGTCAACAATCCGATTAATACGGCTCTCATCAGCTTTGCGCGAATCTCGTCCCGCAGCGGCAGGCTGAGCGCCAGCACCTCTCGCGAGATCGCCGTGCGGAGCAGGCGGGCTTCCCGTTCGCTTAGAAATTCGGCTTCTTCCAATTGATAGATCAGCCCTTCCGCAGCGGTCTGATCGATCCGCTCGCCGACCGTCTGGTCAATATGACGCTGAACGGCTTCGAGCGAAGGGAGATCCACGCGCTGGATCCGGATGTATCCGCCGCCGCCGCGCTTACTCTCTACATAATACCCTTTTTCCAAAGTGAATCTCGTGCTGATCACGTAATTGATCTGAGACGGCACGCAGGAGAACTTCCCGGCCAAATCGCTTCGTTGGATTTCCACGGCGCCTTCCGAACTGTTATGCAATATCTGCTTCAAATATTGTTCGATAAGATCGGAAATGTTGCGCAGATGTCTCACCTCCTCTAATAGGGAGTTTGCGGAGCAAACTCTCACCGCTCCAGGGAGTTTGAGGAGCAAACTCTCACCTCTCGCCGATCGTTATTTGACTTTGACTTTCTTTGACTTTAACCACATTATACGACGATTCCGCACAATTGCCAAGTGCCTCAGCAAAAAATCACCGACATTCGAATCAAGTGGCGTCAAAATGGTCATACGGCGCATCTTGGAGGTCGGCTACCGGTTCGTGAACTGTTCCCGTCGCAGCCGATGCTTCCGACTCATAACCGTCGACCCAATCTTCATTTACGGTATGCGCCGGAATCGGGATCGTATCCAGATCGTATGCCATCTGCGTCAACGTGTATGCATCCGCATGCGCACCGTCCATGATGCGTCCGCCATGGCATTGCATGATCTCGAGCGCGGACGTCAGATCCTCGTTGCGCACATGAATGTGCAGGCGTCCGCCGCCGTGAAGATGCGGTTCATACCCCAGTTCGTCGAAAGTATCTGTGGCAAGGATTGCCATGGATTCATCCCGAAATTCCATCATCAGTGCGTCCTGATTGTTATTCATCGTTGCTGGTCACTCCCGTTCGTCTGCCTTTATTCTGCCAGATAGTTTGCCCGAAACGGGTGGATTTCACACCATGACAAAGAGCCTCCACCCGGTTACCGGCCGGGAAAGCTGGAGGCTCTTGCGCGGGATAAGGGAGGCAACCCTTACTCCGTCTTCTATATTATATTAGAAAATCAATTTCGGAAAGTGGCCAGCCCCTGGTTCAGCTCCCGCGTGTGCGCATAGACCGACTGGTAAAGCCGGAACAAGTCCGCATACCGGGCCGTCGCCGCCGCATCGGGATGGTAGGAGCGCGACCGCTTGACCATGACCCTAGCGCACTCGTCCAGGCTGGCGAACCAGCCGCACCCGACCGCGGCCAGCATAGCGGCGCCAAGGCCCGGTCCTTGCTCGTTCTCCAGCGCGATCACTTCGGCTCCGAAAATATCCGCCTGCATTTGCAGCCAGACCGGATTTTTCGCCCCGCCGCCGATGGAGACGACCCGATCGACCGTCTTGCCGGCCTCCCGGAAGATCGCCACCGATTCGTTCAGCGAGAAGGTGATGCCTTCCATGACCGCTCTGGCAAAGTGGGATCGCGTATGGCTCCCGTCCATCCCGATGAAGCTTGCACGGATGTCGGCATCCGCATGAGGCGTGCGCTCACCTACCAGATAAGGAGTGAACAACAGCCCGCGCGAGCCCGCCGGGATGTCGGAGACGTTCGCCAACAGCTCGTCATACGATTCTCCTGCCGCGAACGTGTTGCGGAACCAACTGAGCGAGTACCCGGCGGCGAGCGTCACGCCCATTGCATAGAAGGCGCCAGGCTTGCCGTGATTGAAGAAATGAACCCGGCCCTGGTAATCCGTCGCCGGATTGTCTTCATAGGCGAGAATGACGCCGGATGTGCCAATGCTGCAGAGCGTGAGTCCTTCCGACAGGATGCCCGCTCCGATGGCGCCGCAAGCATTGTCCGCACCTCCGGCGAACACCTTCGTCTGCGACGACAGTCCGCCGGCAGCCGCAGCCGCTTCGGGCGTCAGCGTGCCGGTCTGTGCGCCGGCTTCGACGAGCGGCGGGCAGAAGTCCGGTGCCAGCCCTAACGCGTTGAGCACCTCTTCTCCCCACTGCTTGCCGGCCACGTCGAGCATCAGCGTGCCCGCCGCATCGGACAGATCCATCGCGATGGAACCGGTCAAGCGATAGCGCACGTAGTCCTTGGGCAGCACGAATCGGCGAGCGGACGCGAAGACGTCCGGTTCATGCTCGCGCACCCATAAAATCTTCGGCAGCGTGAAGCCTTCCAGCGCCGGATTGCGCGTCACGGACAGCAACTTGCTGCCGAGTGTACGCTCGATCTGGCGGCATTGCGCCGTCGTCCGCGTATCGTTCCACAGGATCGCCCGGCGAACCGGCCGATTGTCCGCGTCCAGCAGCACGAGCCCGTGCATCTGGCCGGAGAAGCTGATGCCTTCGATGTCGGCCGGTGATAAGCCGGGCGTGCCGGATACCAGCGCGCGAAGTGCCTCAAGCGTCCCTTGCACCCAATCCTCCGGATCTTGCTCGCTCCAGCCGGAATGCTCGTGATACAGCGGATATTCCCGCGATGCTTCACCCGCGACCGTGCCGTCTCTGGCGACGAGCAGCGCCTTGACCGCGCTCGTCCCTAGGTCGATGCCAACCACGTATTTCATTCGCGACATCCTCCGTTCCTTCGAGTCGATCGAATCAGACGCTGAAGATCGCTTCGTTGAGCGTCGCTCTGAGCTGCTCGAGACGGCCCGATGCGTTCTTGATCGGCTTGTTCTGCAGGGCGTACGCCTCAAGCGATTTCAGCGTCGCTTTCCCAGATACGATGTCGGCCCCGATGCCTTCCTTGAAGCTGCTGTAGCGTTGATCGATGAAATCGTCCAGCGCCCGCGTCTCGATCAGTTTGGCTGCGGCTTTGAGGCCGTGCGCGTAGGAATCCATGCCGGCGATATGCGCGAAGAACAAATCTTCGTCGTCGAAGGAGGCGCGGCGCACTTTGGCGTCGAAGTTGACGCCGCCGCGGCCGATACCGCCGTTCTTGATAATTTCGAACATGGCGAGCGTCGTCGTATACAAGTCGGTCGGGAATTCGTCGGTGTCCCAGCCGAGCAAGTAATCGCCCTGGTTGGCGTCGATCGAGCCGAGCACGCCGTTGATCCGCGCGACGCGCAGCTCATGCTCGAACGTATGGCCGGCCAGCGTGGCATGGTTTGCTTCGATGTTCAATTTGAAATGGTCCTTGAGACC
Organism: Bacillota bacterium; assembly: GCA_023391635.1. Taxonomy (GTDB): domain Bacteria; phylum Bacillota; class Bacilli; order Paenibacillales; family Paenibacillaceae; genus Cohnella. The sequence continues at coordinate 53,919 of JAEWAQ010000023.1, forward strand.
GTAAGTTTGCAGGAACGACAGCGCGGTCGCCGCATCGAAGTCGTACTGGTGCTTCGTCGGCTCCTTCGGCTTGGGCTCGATCAGGAATTGGGCGTCGAAGCCGATCTCTTTCGCGTAATCGACCGCCATGTGCAGCAGACGCGCGAGATTGTCGAGTTCCAGCTTCATGTCGGTGTTCAACAGCGACTCGTAGCCTTCCCGGCCGCCCCAGAACACATAGTTTTCCGCGCCGAGTTCTTTGCCGACTTCCAGCCCTTTCTTGATCGTCGCGGCCGCATACGCGAATACGTCGGCATTGCAGGTCGTCCCTGCGCCGTGTACGTAGCGGGGATGCGAGAACAGGTTCGCCGTGTTCCACAGCAGCTTTTTGCCGGACGATTTCATATTGTCCTTCAGCAGAGCGACGATGATATCGAGGTTCTTGAACGATTCCGCGAGCGTGTCGCCTTCCGGCGCAACGTCGACGTCATGGAAGCAGTAGAACGGAACGTCCAGCTTCTCCATCAGCTCGAAGTTTGCTTCCACGCGAGCTTTCGCTTTATCGAGCGGAGACAGGGAATCCCAGCTGCGCACCGCCGTGCCGACGCCGAACGGATCCGTGCCGGATGCGACGAACGTATGCCAGTAAGCGACGGCGAACCGCAGATGCTCAGCCATCGTCTTGCCCAACACGACTTCTTGCGGATTGTAATGTTTGAATGCAAACGGGTTTTTCGAGGAGCGGCCTTCATAACGGATTTGCGGGACGTTGGCGAATTTGCTCATTTGCGTTGTTACCTCCTAAATTGGATGGATTGCCTGCGTTAGTATGATCTGCAGCTTCAGCTTATCATACTGGAACTTAGTTTGTCTATTGGCTAAACTAAGTTTGTGAGCATCTAAGAAAAACGACTTTGCCGACTTTCACTCCAACCGACCGCCGCACTCCCGACGATTTGGCGACCACAGCGCCTATTTACCTCAACCGACCGCCGCTACCCCCAATTTGACGAACACAACTAATTTTATACTTTCTAAATCGTCAGGAAAGCCTTCGATCAAACGGTATGTTAAAATAGAGCCAACGCGCAACGTAAAGGAGCTTTTCTGCCGCATGAAGACAACTCCGACCGGAGATCAGGCATTAATTAAAAGAATCAACACCGCGATCGTTCTGGAAGCGGTATTGCAAGGCGCGCCGCTGTCGCGGGCGCAAATATCTGAGCGGACAGGATTAAATAAAGCGACGGTGTCCAGCCTCGTGCAGGATTTGATCGATGGCTCGATCGTACGGGAGACCGGCACGGGCGCCTCCAGTGGCGGACGCAAGCCGGTCATGCTGGAATTCGAAGCCGGCGCCGGCCATGCGGTGGGAATCGATTTGGGCGTCCATTATGTGCGGGGGGTATTGACGGATTTGCGCGGGGCGGTCGTTGCGGAATCGTTCCTGCCTCTGAGCCGATCTGAGCCTGAACTTGTCACCGAGAAGCTGTGCCAATGCATCGACGGCTTGACGGCGCAAGCGCCGGTATCCCAGTACGGCATCATCGGCATCGGCGTCGGCGTGCCCGGCCTTGTGGATGAGGGCGGCACCGTACTGTTCGCGCCGAATTTGCAATGGCGGGACGTGCCGTTGCGGCGGCAATTGGCCGACCGATATGCGCTGCCGATCTCGATCGACAATGAAGCCAATGCAGGAGCGCTGGGAGAGCAAATTTTCGGAGCCGGCCGCGGCATCGCCAATCTCATCTACGTGAGCGCAGGCATCGGCATCGGCACCGGGCTGATTCTCCATAAGCAATTGTACAAAGGAGCATCGGGGTTTTCCGGCGAGATGGGACACTTATCCGTGGAAGCATTCGGCAAGCCTTGCACATGCGGCAATCGGGGATGTTGGGAGCTGTATGCGTCCGAGCGGGCATTGCTTGCGAAATCGGCCGACCTGGGGCACGCCAACCTGGAAAGCTTGCTCGCCGCGGCGGAATCCGGCCATGCGGAGGTCGTTGCGCTGCTGGAGGAAGTCGGCGAATATTTGGGCATCGGCATCGCGAACATCGTCAACGTATTCAATCCCGACGCCGTCATCATCGGCAATCGGATGAGCCTTGCGCGGCACTGGATCGAACCGGCGCTCAAGCAGACGGTCGTGCAGCGGTCGCTAGGCTTCCATCTGCGCAGTGTGCAATTGATGTTCGCCGAGCTCGGCGAACGGTCGGCCATGCTTGGCGCCGCGCAGCTCGCGATCGCCGGCTTCTTCGACCGGCTGAAGGCGGGACAGCCTTAGGGGAAAATTGGGAGACATCAATGTTGCTGTCCGCACCATATGTGAGCATTCCCCAGCCATCTCGACGCGTTTGTTGCTGTACGCACCATA
>JAEWAQ010000046.1 GCA_023391635.1 Bacillota bacterium
CCCTTCTGCGCCCCACGTTGCCGGTCGTCAGCTCCGTTTCCTTCAGCAGACTGACTTTCAACAAATCCTGGGTCAGGTTGGTAATGGTTCCCGAGGTGAGCATGGTCTCATCAACCAATTCAATACGAGATACGGGCTCCAAATTCCATATATGCTTCAACACCTGTGACATATTATGCTGCTTGATCTGCCGCAAATAGCCTGCGTTTGTGTTTTTACGCACGTCGATCCCTGCCCGTTGTTTTGAAATCATATCCTATAACTAACAATAAGATAAACCGTACCAATTGTACAGCAATGGCCTGAGTCAACTGACTTTGCTCGTTATACGGCCAACAGGTTGCACCGAAACGCCAGGTCGGGGGTCTGATCGCCACAGTGCGAATGGCTTCAAGCACACAGCGCCCGCTTTCGATATTGCGACGCCCAATATCGAAAGCGATGCCATTGAACGAGTTGAGATCAGTATAAACGCTTCCTCGATAGTATTAATCATTAAGTGATGGCTGGCTCCCAACCTCCAACATATTGACTTCCAATACCTGCAGCCCAGAATCAAGCGAAATTAGGAAGGTTTTAATCTCGCATGGTCTAAATTTCGACTTCCATATTTGACCCAGCATCGGGATTTCTATTGTAGTTTCCGCAACCTGACCGGTTGTTTCGTAACAGCGCAATATATAGCCGTCTCCCTCCTCGGCCTTCTTGAACGCAGTCACTACAATTTGCCCGGAGGAGATGTGAATGCCCCTATAGGACAGCGGAAGACTACCCTCATGATAAGTTTCGATTACATGCGGCAATGGGACATTAAGCTCGTAAGCCCTGCGCACGATGTCGGCAGCCTGCCAGGAGCCTTCATGCGACAAGAGCGCGTAGGCAAATTCGTGGACGCCTTGGTCCATAAATTCGCACAACTCGTCGCGTTCCCCGTAATGATCTGCGAAGATCGGGCTGCGCACGACCGTCATTCGCATATCATTTTCATTCACATCGAAGCTATACTTGCTGTCGTTCATCAATGACATTCCGCACGGACGCCCGTCCTCCGGAGCCACGCCCGAAACGTCTACCCATTGTTGGCCTGGCTCCTCATCGCCGTTAACGGGCCTGACGATATGTCCGTAAGGAATTTCATACGTCGCTTTCGGCTCGTTAACCCGGAGTGGGAACGATAGTTTTAGCACCTTATGTTCCTCGCGCCAATCCAGTTTGGCATTCACCCGTATGATCGGGCTATCCCGATGCAGCATGAAGTCCTGCCTTAACGTTGATCGGCCGTACTTGCTTGTGACCCGCAGTCGGCTTCGCACCGGCCCCGTCTCTATCAACGTCACCTCGGCATCGGCGAAACGACCGACCTCCTTGCGAAATGCCAGTATTCGATGGGCCCAGGTGTCGCTGTCGTGCTCATCGATCACGACGGGGACTGCGCCCCGATTATCCAACAATTCAATTCCTCTGCGCTTATCCAACATGCTTGTCACGTAACCGGTGCGGGTATCCACCTTCAGGCGAACGAAACGGTTTTCCAACGAATTTGGCGTAGCGGTCATTCCCGAAGTTTCATCGGAAGCGTTCCCTTCAAACTTTATCTCCCGATGGATCCAATAAACGCGATAGCCCATCGCCGGGACGCAGGCAGTAAACAACGTATCGTATTTATCGCCGAAGTTCGTTCTCGACGCGCGAACGTGCTGCAGCAATATCGGCTCGCCAAGCTCATCCGTAATGCCGTTGACCTTCTGGGGCACCTCTATGGGCGCCTCGACTTCCCATGAATGCGGGTTAAACACCACTAATGGTACGCCGCGATCGCCTTGCTCCCACAGCACGCGGTCCTTGTCCCTGGTCAACGAAGCGATTCCTTCGCGCATCGTATCGATCGACCACGATATTTTCTGTAAGGCGGCATTAAGCACAACTCCGCCGCTGTGCAGGGCATGCCCGTACGATTCCCGCGCATCCCGGTACGCTTCCTGAATGCTGCAGCCGCCCATGATGTCGTGAAATTGATTGAACAAGACGCTTTCCCAAGCTGCCTGCAAGCGATCGCCATCATACGGGAGATGCAGCATACGATGCGCCATGGTGCAGAATTTCTCCGCCGTCAACAAGCGATGCTCGGCATGCCGGTTGCTCGCCTTCGTCTCCGAGTGAGCCGAATAACAGCCGCTGGCATGATGCTGAAGCTCGTCTTTGACCACAGGAAGCGGAATTCCGCTCTGTCGGATCGCCTGGAAGTAACCATCGGGAGAACTATGTATGACGGCACCCGCGTCCTGGTTCTTACGGATCGCGCGGATCTCTTGCAAATTCAGGATCGTCGGACCGCCTCCGTGATTGCCGACTCCGTAGAAGCACATTTGATCGGCCCCTTGACGTACCGCCATACGCTGCATCGCTGCTATTCTGGATCCGAGATCGGTATTCGGCGTGGTAAAATACCCATCCGCAATACGGTAGGCCAAAACCTTGCTGCCGTCTTCGCTTTCCCACCAGAATGCCTGAGCCGGCAGTTCCTTCTCCTGCTCGTCGGGACGGGAGAATACATAGGCGTCCATGCCGCTTAGCTTCAAAATTTGCGGCAACATGGCATGATGACCAAAAGAGTCGACATTGTATCCCACGGTAGCGATTCGCCCGAAACGCTTCCGGAAATAACGCTGACCATATAACGAATGACGGGCAAAAGATTCTCCGGAAGGCAGGTTGCAGTCAGGCTGAATCCACCATCCGCCCACTACAATCCACCTTCCTTCTGCCACGCGCTCCTGAATTTCCGCGAACATCTCGGGAGCATTCTCCTCCACCCACCGGTAATACGCCGCACCGGCACAAGTGAACATAAATTCGGGAAATTCCTTCATCCGATCCAGCGCCGAGCGAAATGTGGCCTTGATCTCCGCATAGCCTTCCTGCCAACGCCACAGCCAGACAGCGTCGATATGCGCGTTGCCGATCATGTGCACTGTATGAGTGTCGTTCTCCTTCGGGCTGCTCTCATTCGTTCGGATCATGATGTTATCGACTCATCCTCCTGTCGTACATCTGCTGCACTGCTTCATGTTAAGGACGTATTGCGCCACATAGCGATTGCTTGGGCCGATTCCCGTCCCATCGTTTTCCCTGTCCGGGTATGCAAGTTCATCGGAATTCCCTGCAAGGTAGCCAAATACTTGGCTGTTGCGGGAAAGCCGCCGCCGAGCACGGTGTCGAGCGCCGCTAGCCGCTCCAGCGCGGCATCGGCCGCCGGATCGCGCCGGACGCCCCGCTCCCACAGCTCCAGCACCAAGCTTACGGCAGCGGTCGTCGTAATCGCCATAACGCCGCCGGCTCCGCGATGAATCGCCTCCAGCATCAGCGGCGTGTTCGCCTGATAGACGATGCTGTCCGGCGCGCCTTTGATTTTGGCTTCGATGCCTTCCAAGGTGCAGGTCGTATCTTTGATGCCGCGAATGCCGTGGCGGTTGGCCAGTTCGCTATAGATGCGGGAATCGATCAGATGCGGCTTAACCATCGGGCATTCGTACAAGAATACGGGAACCGGCGACAGCTCGGCCATGCGGGCGAAATATTCGCCAAGCTTCCGCTGGTCTTCGCCCATACCGTTCGGCGGGATGAGCACGATGCCGGATACGCCCGTTTGCGCGATCCGCAGCAGTTCCTGCTCGTGATCCGCCGGATCGCGTTCCGCATTGGCAGTGGCGAAGACCGGCACTTGGCCCGCGGCTCTACGCACGGCCTGTTCCGCCAGGCGCAGGCGCTCGGCGAGCGTCAGCTTCCCCATCTCGCTGCTGCCGCAGACGGCGAACAGGCCGTGCGGCCGCTGCGACAGCTGCCAATCCACATACCGGTCGTACGCGGGCCAATCAATGTCCCGATTGGGAAGAAACGGCGTCAGCAATAAGGCAAATACGCCCTGAAACTCCTGCACGGTTGCGGCCTCCTATGCGATTTCATCGTAGCGATCCAATATTTCCTGCGGCGAGGCAGTCCCGGCGCCGTCCAGCTTGCGGACGGAGACAGCGGCAGCCAGGTGGGAGAATGCCGCGGCCGTCGTTCCGCTGCAGCCGACGCCCAGCGCCGAGATGAATGCCGCGTTGAACGTATCTCCCGCACCGGTAATGTCGATCGGCGGTGCGACAGCTTCCGTAGGCACGAACGCGCACGTTTCGTTCTCGATCCACATCGCTCCCTTGTCCCCCAGCGTCACGCAGCACGGCTTGCCCACAAGCTGCGACAATTGCAATCCCGCCAAGGCGATCTCCTGTTCGCTATCCGGCTCATCGCGGTGGGCGTTCCCCTTGACGCTGCGAATCGCCTCCACTTCATTCGGCTTGACGATCAGACCGCGGAACCAGCCGATCCGGTTGCGGCTGTCGACGACAATCAGTTTCCCTTGATTCGACCAATATTGCAACCGCGCAAGCAAATCTTGGTCGATCACGCCGTTGTCGACTTGGTCGACAACACTGATCACATCGACGCGGGCCGCCATCCGGTCCAACTCCTCGATCAGCCGCACAGTCGAAGCTTTCGCAAGCGTCGTTCGATTGACGAAATCGAGCCGAGGATCCTCCTGCTTCACCCCCTGCAAGCCGTGCCGTATCGTTTTGCAATACGTTGGAGTATAGCGCCCCTCGTCCGTCAGACAGTACGAGTCATCGATTCCGTGCGCGCTGAAGCTGTCCCTCAGCAGCGTTCCGCGCCAATCGTTGCCGAAGACCGAGCAGATCGACACTTCCGCGCAGTTCAGCTTGCGGAAATTGACGGCAACGTTGCCGGCCGCCCCGGGAGCGTACTCTTCCCGGATGATCGGCAAATTATGATGAGGCGTCTCCCTCGACAGCTCGCTGATTCTCATGTCCGCGTGCCAGTAAATATCCAAACATCCGTCGCCGACAACGCCGATTTTAAGCGCGGATATTCTGTGCAGAATGTCCGCCACTTCGTCCCGGGTCAGAGCATTCGCGCCCGGTGACAGAGATGATCGATTATAAGGTGCATGAATGCCGATCGTAACCCTCTCCTTCTATTGATTTTCTCATTAAGTTAATTTTCCGTCTCGAAGAAGATATGCTCCACCCACATGCACAGAGCGTGATAGATCGGCAGATGGCGCTCCTGAATATCCGGCGTCAACTCCCACGGGACCCTCACCGTCACATCGCACAAGCCGGCCATCCGCCCGCCGCTGCGGCCAGTCAGACCGATCGTCGCCAGCCCCCGGACTTTGGCGGTCTGCAGGGCGCGGATCACGTTTACGGAATTGCCGGACGTGCTGATGCCGAGCAATACGTCCTCCGGTTGGCCGTATCCGAACACCTGCTGCGCGTAGATCATATCCGGCGCGACATCGTTCGCATACGCGCTGGTAAGCGCGGTTGCGCCGGACAAGGAGATGGCTGGAAGCGCGCCTTGCAGGTGCGCGGCCAAGTAGGGGCCGTCCTCCGGAAACATCGCAGCGAAGCTGTCGCTGTCCTCGGCCGACAACGGCCGCTTGGACATGAAGCCCTTCATCAGCTCGCCTACGATATGATCGCCGTCCGCCGAGCTTCCTCCGTTGCCGCATACAAGCAGCTTGCCGCCACGCCGATAGCCGGCAACGACCGTGTCGAACATCTGCGTCAGATCCTGCAGGCAAGCCTCAAGTTCCGGATATTTGTACAGCAGCTTCTGAATAATGACCTCATTGCGCTCCATGGTCATCCTCCCTCCATTCCCGGCGATGGCGGCCCTGCCGCAGTCCACTTCCTCCACAAGGCGGGGATCGTCTCCTGATGCAGCCCTTCGAAATGATAGCCTTTGCCCCCCAGGCTCGTAGGGCGATGAATAATGTTCTTGCGCGGCCTGTAATAATAGTCCCAATCCTCGTAGCCGACCTTGACATGATAATCTCCCAGGCGGACGATATCGAAATTGGCGGTGATGATGCGCTGGACCGGATAACCCAGATTGCGGGAAATCGACAGCGCTTTGAGAAATACTTCGGGCCCGGTCACCGTGGAGCCGAAATTCAGGAACGCCCCGCCGTCCAGCCTGGACACGGTATGCGCGTACTGATGGAAATCCCGGCCGCTGGCGCCGCCCTGCGTCGCGAAATTCACCGCAGGATGCTGCTGAATGGCGTCCGTGCCGATCGTAATGTGCACAGTGCAGGCATTGCCTTGCTTCAGGCAGGCGTGCAGCAGACTGCTATCCCGGTGGGGGAACCGTTCGGGATACTCCTCCATGGCGAGCATCAGGCTTTCCCCATACCCCATTCCGCTGCCGTAACCACGCGCCAATACGGCGTGGAGGAGATCGCCCGGTTCCCGCCACATGCCCAATCGCCCTTGCGCCAAGGCGTCCGCGTCCCTTTCCTCCGTGTGGCCGAATGCGGCCAGCTCGAAGTCCTGGAACGCGGCGGCTCCGTTCATCGCCAGATGCGTGATCCGGCCCTGCCGAATCAGATCGGTCAGGAACAGATTGACGCCGCTGCCGACCACGTTCCCGCCCAGGTTGACCAGCACGGGATAGCCGCCCTGCCGCGCTTGCTGCAGGCTGGCGATCAATTCCGCGAACGGCTCATCCTCCGCATCCTTCCATTGCAGCGGCGCCCATGGGTCCGGCTTCGACAATTCCCCGACATGAAGCCGATCCGACCGCTGCGCAACGGGAAACAGCACGCGCTTCGCCGGGTCCAGCCTGCTCTTGTAAGCCACGGGAGCGAATGCGAGGCCAAGCTCCTGCTTGCGCCGCAGCAGGCGGTGGAACAGCTGCGGAATTGTCACTTGATGCAGGCCGTGGAAGAGGAGCCCTTCCCCGCCGATTCCCCGCAGTCTCTCTACCATATTGCGGCGCGGGCGGTAATAATATTCCGACTCCCGCTCGGAAGGCGTCCGATCGGCTCGCGCCGGCACGATATCGAAATTCGCGGCGGTAATATCGTCCATTTGCAGCCCGGCGTTGCGGCACAAGCTCAGCGCCTTCAGGAAAATTTCCGGGCCGGATATCGCCGAGCCGAAGTTGAGAAATACGCCGCCGCGTTCCATGCCGGCAATCGACTGGCAGATCGTATCGAAATCCCGGCCGCTCGTCGCGCCGAGAGCATGGAAATCGACGATCGGATGCTGATGGATAATGTCGGTGCCGATGGAGATGTGACAGGTGTAAGGGACGCCGGCCCGCTGGCACTGCACGAACACGCAGTCGTCGTAATGAGGGAATCGCTGCGGATTCCGCTCCAGGTAGCGATACAGGCTTTCTCCGTAGCCCAGCGCGGCGGCGTCCCCTTGCTGAACGGCTTCGTTCATGTAACGGCCCGTTTCCTCCCACATGCCGAAGGAACCGTCTTCGATCGAAGCCGCCACATCCTCCGAAGTCTCGCCGAGGAACGCCAGCTCGAAATCGTGAATGCTCGTGGCGCCGTTGCCGGATACGTGCGTCAGGAAGCCGTGTCTCACCATCTCGATAATATAGCGCGACATGCCGTTCTTGATCACATGAGCGCCCATCGACCAGACGACCGGCTTCCCGGCGGCCCGCGCTTGCACGATCTTCTCGATCAGCGCGTCGAACGCCTGCGCAGCCGAAGGATCGGTCGGCCACGATTGCGGCTCATCCTCGTAAGGCCTGGCCATGTTCTTGATCGTCACCAAATTCGTGCGCGTGTGCACGGAGTTCGTGCGAATATCGTCGAACGGGAGCTGCGGCGAACGGATCATGGCGCAATTCCCTCCCTCACTTCGAATTCCAGCCACGAGGACAGCGTGCCGTGCGGCTCCAGCCGGAGCGCCAGGCCGCTTGCGGCCGCCTCGGCCAACGTAAGCTTCGGCGGCACGTTGAACATCTCCAGGCCGATGTTGTATTCGCAGGAGAAGAACGGAGCATCGCCGTCTGCGGCAAAGTTCTGCCAGTACCAGACATACGGCCATACGCGATGATCCCAGCTCACCGCAAGCCCCAATCCCCGCTCCGGATGATCGATTCTGTACGTGCCGTCGACGGTTCGAACGGCGAGCAGATCCCGCCGCGTGCCCGCCTCCGGCATGCGGGACAAGTCGACCCGCGCTCCGTCCTGTTCGGCATGCGGCCATGCCCATTGCTTGCCTTCCGCCGGCTGCATGACGACCGCGCCGGGCGAGAAATAAATGCGCGACCCCGCGTCCAGGAACGGCGCGCCGTACGCCAGATGATGCCCCCAGTTCGTCTCCATGTCGACAGGCGCTTCATTGCGCACCGTTTGCTCGATTCGAACTTTCGTTTCTCCGCTTCTCAGTATGAAATCCTTCTCGACGTAGAGCGGCAGCGAACGCAGACGGTGGGTCAGACGGATATGAATTTCATCCGGTTCGTCGCGAATAATGTGCAGCTGCCAAGGATTGATCGCCGTCTCGCCGCGGTGCACGACGGCGCCGCGATACGTGTGCGTATAGCTGACCTCAGGCATCATCTCCTGCCAGCCGCCCAGATAGGTCATCTGATAATCCGGGTACAACGCGTGGGGAGGCTGCAGCCCCATCCGCGTCTGCCAGATGAAATCCGTATCCGTAGGCTTGTGCAGCCAACGCACCGGCTCTCCTCCCCGGTCGAGCAGGAGCAGGATTTGCAATTTCTCATTCTCCAGCAGCACCGAGCGGTATTGCCGGTACACCAAATCGTCGGTTATTCTGCAACCGCTATTGCGCCGCATAAGATCGATCAACTCCAATCCGCCAAGCTGTCACGACAACCCCAGGACGTCCAGCCATTGCTCCGTCTGCAGGAAGTCGCCCGTGATCCAATCCGCTCCGGCTTTCTCCAGGCGAGCCTGCTTCTGCGCATCGATGCCTTCCCTCGCCCGCTCGTCGCTGGCCAGCCCGATCGCGAGCGAGCCCCGCTGCTTGGCCAGCCCGATTTCGACTTTCCCGTCGCCGACGACGGCAAGCTGCCGCCCGGACAGCCCGCTGTTCTCCATGAGATCGGACAGCACCTTCTCCTTCGAGCACTCGGCTTTGCCGATCGGAGCGCCGACGATTTGCTTGAAATAATGGGCGACCCCAAGCACTTCCGCTTCCCTGACCACATCGGGATGATCCGTCCCGCTCGCGACGTACATCTCGATGCCGCGATCGTGCAGCAGGGTCAGGAAGGCGACCGAGCCTTTCATCAGAAAATCTTCCGCCCGCAGCTTGCCCTCGTCCAGCAGATCGACCTTCTCTTTCACCCGCAGCAGCAGCCGCCTGTTGTATTCCGCTTTATACGCCCATTCGTCGAGCACCACGGGATTCCAACCTTTGTGGCGGACGTTCTCCACCAGCCAGCGCATCTGGAACACCGTCTGAATGCCCGTCGACTCGTCGATATAATCGATAATTTCCTGTTCCAGCGCCTTATCGTCCGCATCCGACAACCTGGCGGTTCCGACGATGGCTTCCTTCATGAAAGGCGCCATCACTTCCTCCCAGCCAGCCCGCAACGTGGACAGCGTTCCGTCGAAATCGAACAATACCGCTTTAAGAGCCGCCAACGTATTCGCCTCCCGTTCCTTTCATCTTCCCTGCGTCTGCATGCGAATTCGGAAGGTCTTGAGCTCATATGGCTTGAAGAACGCCGTAAACCGATCGCCTTGCGACTCCATCGCCTCGGCTTCCCGCTCCATCAAGTTGACTTCCTCGACCTGCGTCATCGCGAAGCGGCTATGGAATTCCGCCTGCCCCCGCTTGCCGCCGTACTCGTAGCAGCGCACGATCCAGTCGTCCGAATCCTCGGCCCGCTTGATCGTATCCACGACGACATGTTCGCTGTCGCAGGAGAAAAAGCCGAGCGTTCCGGGGAGATTTGCCGCAGTCGCAGCGCCTGCCGTCACGCGCAGTGGCAGGATCGGCGCGTTCAACCGCTGTGCCTGTACCTGCGTGCCGGCCGTGAACCAGTCGCCGGCGTGCGGTAGCAGCGAATACGTGAACGCATGCTCTCCGATGTCCGCCGCCGCGTCCGGGCTGATCGCCGACTTGATCAACGTCAGGCGCAGCGTATGTCCGATCACATCGTGGCCGTACTTGCAATCGTTCAGCAGGCTGACGCCGTAATCCCGCTCCGACAGATCGACCCAGCGGTGCGCGCAAGTTTCAAAGCGGGCATAATCCCAACTCGTATTCCAATGCGTCGGGCGCTGCACGTTTCCGTATTGAATTTCATAAGTGGCGGCGGTGGCGCGAATATTGACCGGGAATGCGACCTTCAGCAGCTGCTGCGGCTCGTGCCAGCTCACCTCGGTCGCGAAATCGATGCGCGGATGCTTCGCATAGAGCGTCATGTTCTGGCGAATTTCCGATTTGCCGTACGTCCAGACGAAGCGAATGACGGCGCGCAGCGGCCCGCATTCCGCCAATTCCACCGATTTCAGCGCTTCGATATGCCGCGTCTTCTCCAGATAGAAAATATCGATGTCCCAAGCGTCGTGATCCGCCGGTTTGTCCTCATGCACGTCCAGCCGGTTGCCGAGCTCTCCTGCGAACAGAACGTCGCGCGCGTTGACCTTGTCGTAAATCCGCGTCAACTGGCCGTTCCCGTTCCACTCCAGCTCATAGAACGGCGTCGATGCGCCCGTCTGCGTCGCGACGATCGGCGCAGCTGATCCGGCAGCTGTCCGCGCCGCGATGTCGGCATCGCTCAGGAACGTGTAGCCCATGGCCGGGACCTGCACCTCGACCAGCGCCCGGGACGCCTCCTCCCCGATTTCGAGCACCTCTTCCCGTTCCCAGGGGAGGGAGTTGAACAGCAGGTAACCGGCCTGCCCCCCGGTATCCACCAGTTGCGCCAAACCTGCCAGGCTGTCCGCCAGCGGCCCCGCGGCCAATTGCTCCGCTTCGGCATATTCCTCGTGGCAATCCTCGTACACCTCGGCGATCGACGAACCCGGCAGAATATCGTGAAATTGATTGCGCAGCACGATCTTCCAGCTGTCATACAGAGACGCCTGCTGGTAATGATCGAATCCGGCTATCGTGCTGTAGAACGTCGACGCCATCTCCGCATTGCGAAGCAAATTTTCCATATAACGGTTCATCTTCTTGTTGTAGGCCTGCGAGGTATACGTGCCTCTGTGCAGCTCCAGATACAGCTCACCGTCCCAACGGTGAACGTAACGATCCGTCGCGTTCACTTTCTCTTCCAACCCGTTAAAGAACTCGTCCGCCCGCCCGGTAACGACCTTGGGCAACCCCGGCATGTTCTCCAAACGCCTTCGCATCTCCAGCATCGTCCGTGTCGGTCCGCCGCCGCCGTCTCCATAACCGTATGACAGCAGCAGTTCGTGATTGATTTCCTTGTCGCGGTAATCCCGCCAGATGCCCGACACGGTTTGCGGCAGCACATGTCCGTTATACGTATAAAATTTGAGAATGCTGTCAGGGCTGCGGAACGGGTCGGGCGTCGTAATAAAGTGCGTCAATATTTCCGTTCCGTCAATCCCCGACCAGTGAAACGTATCGTGAGGGAAACGATTGTAAACGTTCCAGCTGATCTTCGTGGTCATGAAATAGCGCAAGCCCGCCTTCTTGAGAATTTGCGGCAGCGCCCAGCTGTATCCGAACACGTCGGGCAACCACAAGTATTCGCAGCGTGCCCCGAATTTCTGCTCGTAATAACGCTGACCGTAGACGAGCTGCCGGACGAGCGATTCACCCGAAGGAATGTTGCAATCCGATTCCAGCCACATTGCCCCGCCAGCTTCCCAACGTCCTTCCTGAACGCGCGCTTCGATCTGCTCGTAAATTTCCGGATAGTCCGTCTCCAGGTAATCGTAGAGCTGGGGCTGCGTTTGCAGGAAGATATACTCCGGAAATTGCTCCATCAAGCGCAGCACCGTAGAGAACGAACGCGCCGATTTCTCCCGCGTATGCTTCAGGCGCCACAGCCAGGCCACGTCGATATGGGTATGTCCGATGCACCTGACGATGACCTCGTTCGCGCTTGGAATTGCTTGCAGCCCCTCTTGCAAGCTGCGGTTCACCTCGCCGACGCTGTCATAGAACGCGGGGCTGCCCGGTTCGCGCCAATCCAGAAGCAAGAACGCCCGGTCCAGCGCCTGCAGCAGCCGTCCGTATTCCAGGCTGTTGCCGTCCAGCACCTGCAGCGTATGCCACACCGCCAGCGCCGTATAATACAAGTCGTCCGTATCGACATCGAGCACAGCCACCGAAGAATGCTTGATTTCGTGCTCCAGGTCGCTGCGAATGCCGGTATTGCCGTTCAGCCCGGACCACACCTTGAACAGCAGCTCCACCTTCTGCCCGATCAGCTCATCCGGCAGGAATACTTCCATGTGGTTGCTGCCAACACCTTGGAATGGCCTCCCGTTCACATAAAGCAGAGATTCGAACCCCGAGTTGTGCCCATCTCCCGTCTTGCCGAAATCGAACAAGCCGAGCACCTTCATGCCGCTCCACTCGCCGGGAATCGTCACTTCCGCCCGCATCCAGGCCGTTACATCCCTGCCCTTCCAACGGTCTCCGAGCGAGATCCGAGACCACTGGGTATCCGCCGGCGGCATAGCGCCTACTATGGCGTCAGTGTCCATCCAAAAATCATACCGGGGGACAGCCAGATGCTGCTTGTACCGGTACTTCTCCAGTTCGGTTATCCGTCTCTCCAGCTTCTTCACGGTCAGCAACATCGGATTCAAGCTGCTCAAGTTTATTCCTCCCGTATGTCCGCATAATCTTAATGATTAAATTAAAATTATTATAGCAAATCCTCTTTCGTGTGTAAACCGTGAAAATTCGACATCTCGTTCGGATAGCGCAGTCCCCAGTCTGCCCGCAGTCGGTCCATCGTCTCCATAATCGCGAGCGATTCCGACAGGGGCATGATGTCGCTCTCCAGCTTGCCGGCTCTCATGCATGCCATCGCTTCCAGAGCTTCATACACATAGCCTTTAGGTTCGGCTGTATCTATGAAGTTCTCTTCATATTCTCCATACACTGTTAGAAGCGCCGACTTCGCCTTCCAGAACTGAGGGATGCGAATTTCTCCCTGCGAGCCGAGAATGACCGCCTCGTGTCTGGATTTCAACCGATGCCCCGCCATGATGGAAGCCATCGGGCCATGCTCATAGCCGAAAAGCGCAGTGAACACCTCGTCTACACCCGTCGTGCCGATTTGCACCAAGCTTTGGATCGTCGACGGTTGCCGACCCAGCACCATGGAGGCGAACGAAATGCAGTAAATGCCCACATCCAGCAGCGTACCTCCTCCCAGTGCAGGGTCGAACAACCGGCTCGCAGGGTCCCATATCGATCGGTTGCCGAACCGAAGATCGACCATGCCGATTTCACCGATCGCGCCTAGGCCGATCCATTCCCGAACCTTGGCAATCGTCGGCAGGAAGCGTGTCCACATCGCTTCCATCAGAAACACCCGATTTTGCTCGGCTGCATGAATCAGTTCCTTCAGTTCGTCCGTATTCATCGTGAATGCCTTCTCACACAGCACCGCTTTGCCTGCCCGCAGGCAAGCCAGCGCATCCTCCTTGTGCATCGGATGCGGCGTGCCGATATACACGATATCCACATCCGGATCGAGCGCCAGTTCCTTATAGCTGCCATAGGCGCGCGGCGCTTCATATTTGGCGGCAAATGCTTCCGCGCGCTCCAGGGACCGGGAGCCGACGGCAACGATACGCGCATCCGGGGCATAGCTCAATTCGCCGGCGAACGTATCCGAAATCCTCCCGGGTCCGAGAATTCCCCATCGAATGATCCGGTCATCGCTCATGGCTTCGCAATCCCCCAATCACTTTCGCGCTTTCTCCGCCAGTGAAATTAATGACGCCGACCGTCAGCAGAAACAAACTCGAGACAGACGCGCCGACAACGCCTCCGACTTCCTCGAATTGCAGCAATCTGCTCTGCGCCCATTGAACCGAAATAACCGTCGCAATCGTAAGCAAACCGATTCCCCAGATCGCAGGATGATTGCGAGCGACGACAAGCAATAGTCCGATGCCCAGTACATGCAGCAATGCAACGGGAATGCTGTATTTCCACCAGGAATGGCTTGAACGCAAGCTTCTGTTTCCCATCTGTTCCAGCTCCTTCTTCATCTCATTCGTTCGTCCGGCTGCTTATTGCGCAATGAAGACGTAACCGGCCCTGGCCGATACGTACACCTGTCCCGATTCTGATGAAGAAAGGCCGTCCGGATCGTCAATATTCGTTTGCAGCACGAGCATGTCGCTTTCTTTATGCCCTTGCTTGTGCTCAGGAAACTTCATCTCGTTAGAACTCCCCCTCACAGTTTCTTAATGATTAAGATATTAAAGCCGGCGCCACCATCAAATAATGGCCACCGGCTTTCACTTACATCTACAAGATAATCGGGCTGGTCAATACTTGGCTTACTTAAGTCGATCGTAGCCTTGCTGGTACAGCTCCGCGATTTGATCTGCGCCGATTGACTTCATTTCCTGCACATATTTGTCGTAATCGCTCAACTTGGCTTCGCCGGTAATAAATTTGACGAACATTTCGTCGCGATACGTGTCCAGATCACTGTACAAATTGGAAATCTTCAACGCATCTTCTGCTGTTGGAATCGGAGGCTGGAACGGCACATGCGCTTTTGCCGCAATCTCTTGCGCCGATTTGATGCTCCACTCCTTCAAGCTCGCATCGCTATTCAAGTAAGGGAGTTCAAAGACGCTGGCCATCCGCTGATCGGTAACGATCGCCGGCGCATAGTCCTGACCCATGAATGTATCCGGCCCGAGCACTTCGGTCAGGTTATCCACATACACCGGTTTGTCGTTCACCATGTTGTAGGTTTTGCCCTCGATACCGTAAATCATATCCAGTTTGCCTTCTCCGGCCATAATGTAGTCAAGTAACCGAATAATCGCCACCGGATCTTTGGCATTCTTTGTAATCCCATAGGTGCGCCATACGAGCGCGATCGGATCCATCGGGTACACGGCTTCCGGATTCGTGAAATTGATCGGCATCCATACAGCGCCCGGCGTATTCTTCTGCACGGTGTTCTCCGGATTGTTCCATTCAGCAAAGGAAGTAATCAAGTTCCGCGCGCGGAAGCCAAGTCGGTCTGTCGATACTCGCTCTGTCATCACGTTGCCGTCCGCCGTCTGGAAGTCTTTCGGAATCAAGCCTTCGCTGTACGCCTGATGCATCCATTCCAGAAACTGCTTGTATTCGGGAAGAATGTACTCATACGTAACTTTCCCGTCTCTTACAGACCAGCCTGATCCCGATACGAGCGACATGCCGAACATCGAACCAAGCTGCTTGTAATCGTGAAGCCCTCCACCCATAATGCCGAATTCATCCTTTTGGCCGTTACCGTTCGGATCGTTGTTAACAAATGCGCGGATCGCGTTCATCAACTCGTCCGGCGTATGCACTTCGCCCAATTGCAGCTTGTCCAGCCAGTCCTTGCGGATACTTGGATCGCGCGTATACAACTTGGAGGCAGTCAGGTTGCCGAGGGCCACAATGTCGCCGTTCGGCAACGTTATCGCTTTCTTGTACTCCGGATGATCTTCCAGCATTTTTTTCAGGTTCGGTGCGTACTTGTCGATCAAGTCGTTAAGCGGCAACAATACGCCTTCTTCCGCATACTTGACCAGATGGGAACCATCGGCGGTGCCTACAATGCTGATAACATCCGGCAAATCTTTGCCGCTGCCCAATCGCATCTGCATAATTTGAGCGTACTCGGCGTTCGGAACGACATCCCATTTGATCGAAATTCCTGTCGCCTTCTTCGCCTCCTCCCATACAATCGTTTTGTTGGTCAGGAAGCTCATGCCCGCTTGCTCGGAATCGCGGCCCATCCAGACGATTTCAAGAGGCTCCTGCACGATGGGAAGTGTGTAATCGCCTTCTTTGTATTGGCCATCCGTTCCCGAATCATTGCTGGATTGGGGCTGACTTGCAGACGGCTGATTCGTGCCTGGCGTATTGGCGGTCTTGTCATTGTTGCCGCTGCACCCGATTATCACAGCAATCATCACTACAGCTAATCCGATTAGCCAACTTTTTTTCAACATAGGTAACCATCCTTTGCGTGTGGTTTAAATGCCTGGATCAAATTTTGAATGAAATACTAATCATTTCTCTGCACATGCTTTCTCTCTCAGGCTTTTACAGCAACGCTTAGCAGCTTCCCCTTGCAATTTACGCTTTGATGGACCCGATCATCACCCCCTTGGCAAAGTACTTTTGAAAGAACGGATAGGATACAAGCACAGGAAGCATCGTCACAATGATGGACGCATATTTGATCCGCTGTGTAATGCCGATCACGGCAGTCGGGTCATTGACCAAGAGCGGGTCCATCATCGTGCCGCTGGAAAAGTTGGTCGTGCCGAGTACAAGCAAACGTCGCAAATAGAGTGACAACGGCAAATAGTCGGCGCTTTTCAAATAAATCATCGCATTGAAGAATGCATTCCAGTGACCTACGCCATAATAGAGCGCCAGCACTGCGATAATCGGTTTGGACAGCGGGAGCACGATTCTAAAGAAAATGTGAATGTCGTTGGCTCCGTCTATCTTCGCCGCTTCCGACAACTCATCCGGAATTGTGTTGGACAAAAACTCCCTGGCCATAATCAGGTTAAATACGCTTACTGCTCCCGGCAACACCATCGCCCAGCGCGTATCGTACAAACCAAGCTCGTTGATCAGGAGGAAATTGGGAATCATTCCACCGCTGAAGAACATCGTTACCGCGATAATCATCGTGACCGGCGAGCGCAACATATAATATTTGCGCGATAAGGAATAAGCAGCCATCAGCGTCAAGGCCAGATTAATGAACGTGCCTACGAAGGTGTACCACAGCGTATTGTAATACGCCTTGAAAATCGAGCCATCCCCGAACACATCGGCATACCCGGCCCAGGTGAAGCCGACCGGCAATACGAATACTTCATTGCGCAAAATCGCATTGTAATCACTTAATGAACTGGCAAGGATGAACAGCATCGGATAGACGGTAATACAGGCCACCAAAAACAGGAGAATAATATTTCCGATATCGAATATTTTCTCGCCTGTACTTTTTTTGATTAACATCTTCGGATACCTCCATCCCAAGCTGCCGCATAAAAATTCGGTTTCGGCATTACCATAGCGAGACGCTCGATACTTTTTTGCTGATGCTGTTGACGACGACAATCAAGATAAAGTTGATTACGTTATTGAAAAAGCCGATTGCCGTCCCGAAACTGTATTCTCCGCCCAAAATGGATTTTCGGTAAACATAAGTGGAAATCACATCCGAAACCTCATAAATGCCCGGATTGTACATCAGCAAAATTTTCTCGTAGCCGACTTCCATCAAGCCGCCGATCTGCAGGATGAACAGAATGATAACAATCGGCAAGATGGCGGGGATCGATACATGGAGCACCTGCTTGAATCTGCCCGCCCCATCAATCTGTGCCGCTTCGTAGAGCTCGAGCTGTACACCGCTCAGCGCGGCCAAATAAATGATCGAGGACCATCCGAAGCTTTGCCAAATATTCGAAAGCACATACAGCGGTCGAAACCATCCGCTGGATTGCATAAATGCGATCGGTTCGATATTAAAAACGGATAAAATAGCGTTGATAAGTCCCGTTTCGGGTGACAGCAGGATGTGCATCATCCCGACAACGATTACGATCGATACGAAGTGCGGGAAATAACTGATCGTCTGAATCGTATTGCGGAACTTCTTAAACTTGACCTCATTGAGCAACAATGCGAAAATGATGGGAATCGGAAAAGAAAAGATCAATGTCATAACGCTCAAAATGATTGTGTTTTTAATAAGTCGGAAGAAAAAGATCGAATCGAAAAATGCTTCAAAATGCTTCATGCCAACCCATGGGCTGTCCAAAATGCCTTTGGTGAATGAAAAGTCCTTGAAGGCGACAATCAGTCCGTACATGGGCACATAACAGAAAATGATGAAATACAACATGGCGGGCAGTACGAGAAGGTGCAAATACTTGTCTCGCATGAACCGGAACAGAAACTGGTTTCTTGCCGAAAGCGGCTTTTGTTGTTTCACCATTTCGATAACTCCTTTTTGCCGGTCTCCTTTAAGAAGGCGTTTACAATTCTGACATTATATTTTATTCATTAAGTTAATTAAACTATACTTCATAATACATGCCGTGTAAACACTATTGTGCGAATAATTTTAATTATTAAACTATTTAGCTGTCATCGCCATTCTCCGATAAAACGACAGCGTTATGAATCCGACCGATCCGATGACGGAGCAGATCGCACCGATTCCGAACAGCATCGAGAATCCGCCGCTTGTATGATCCATCAGCCATCCTCCGCCGTTGCTTGCAATAATGTTGGCCAAACTGGCATTGACAACCGTAAATAATGTTTGTCCGGTATTTTTGAGCCCCTCAGGGCTCATCTGGAAGGCGAAAGTTACGCCTACCGCCATAAACAGTGCAAAGCTGATGCCGTGAAGCGACTGGCTCGCCATCATAATGACATACGACGGCTCAAGCGACAGCAGCCACCAACGCAATGCCCCGCCAAGCGCTACAAATGTCAATACCGGAAAATAGCCAAATTTGCGAATCCAATATCCAGCCAGCAGAAACATCGGAATTTCGCTGATCGACGAAACGGCGTTCAGCATGCCGATTTTCTCCGATACCTCTCCTCCGAGTTGCCCGACATAGACCGCAAAAAAAGCTCTGTGGAAGTTGGAGCCGATGGAGACAAAGGCTACTAGCAACAGGAAGAACAGAAAGGTTTTCTGCCTGAGCAATTGAGCCGCCCCTTGAACCAGCGAGCCTTTCCCGTGCGGCCGGTCTCCTTCGGATTTAACCCCGCTCAGGGCGACCGCCACAGCAATCATCATGAGCAAATTGACTGCGAACATGACGCTGTTGCCATACGCACTGTAGAGCATGCCGAGCGGGATGATGACGATCCCGTAGCTGATCGAACCGAGCACGCGGATCGCGCCGTAGCTTTGTCCGCGTCTTATCGCATGATTGACCGCGATCGAATCCGACAGCGGCATTACGGCGCAATAAAAAAACGAGTATAGCAGCGAAGTCACGATGAGCAACCACAGGCCGACATCGGCAAACATATATCCGAAAGCGATGACCGGCGTAATGAGTATGCAGAAGGCAAGCACCTGCTTCTGAATGCCGAATCTGTCGCACAGGATTCCCCATAACGGTTGGGCGACCAACCCAATCAACGGCCCGAGCGATGCCAGCAACCCGATCTGCTGATTCGTCAGTCCCTGCTCCGAGTACCAGAAGCCCAGAAAGGGCATGAACGCGCCATTCGAAGCATAAAAGAAAATAATATACAGGTGCGTTCCGTACTTATCTGGAAAGCTCCGCATACAGTTCCTCCGGCACCTTCGCCAAATACAAGTGCGGGATCCCGCTTGCATCGGAATTGAACACCACATATCGGCCGTCGGGGCTGAAGGATGGATGTGGATGAGTCCATTGCGGATGGCTCGATGAACTTCCCGTGTAGCAAAGTGTCTTGTACTTTTTCGTTTTGATATGAATGATTTGAATGCCGTTGTCCGGCCAGTTCGTATCTGAAACCATCCACTCGCCGTCCAGACTTGAAGAAGCATGCCAGAAGTGCTCCCCCTCGACGAGCCACTCCTCTTCCTCATCGCCTTCACGCATGACTGCGATGCCTTGATGGGCCTTCTCCAGATTCGACATGATTTTACCGGTTCCGCCGATCCACATCCAGTGGCCGTTGCCATAAGGCAAGCTGAATGGCCGCAGATTGCCGCCGTCCGCATCAATTAGCCATATATTGCGATGCTGCTCGTCGGGACGCGTCTGAAAAGCAATGATTTTGCCTTCTTGCGGTTCAACCTGGACATGCGTAATGCCCGGACCCTCATGGACGACCGTTGCCTCGCTGCCATCAGTGGCAAAGCGAACGATGCCTACATTGCCGTTATCGAGCACCGCTTCCACATAATAATTGTGGTCGTCGTAGGTGATGCAAGCCAGATCGAATACGCCGGACAAACGCTCCAGCCGGTTGATCGTCTGCTCCTCGTACGTGGCCAGCGACGTGCGGCGGAACTCCGGGCCCACCAAATAATAAAGCCATTGACCGTCATACGACAGCACCGTTCCGCCCACCCCCGGACTGTCCGTCAGCTGGATCAGGCCGGTTCCGTCTACGTCTACCTTGAACACATCGATTTGCGAGTTGCGGCTTGCAGACTTGTGGGAATGAAACACCAGACTTTTGGAGTCAGGTGTAAATGCATTGACGTGAAAATAAAATTTGCTGTTTACGGTAGGAAAGCTGCTGAGTTGCGTAATTTCGACACCTGTTCGGTTGTCTTGAAAAAAACGTCTTTCCGACTGGTATTGTTGTCCTTTGGCCATAGCCTGTGCAACCCCTCTCCCTATTTTCCGTTAATTTCCCAGCTCATCCAGAAGCGCTGTCGGAACTTCGGCAATATAAACATGCGGTATGCCCGTTGCATCGGAATTGTACACGACATACCGGCCGTCCGGACTGAAGGATGGATGTGGGTGAGTCCATTGCGAATGGCCTGACGTACTTCCGGTATAACACAACGTCTTGTATTTCTTTGTACCGGCATGAATAATCTGGATGCCGTTGTCCGGCCAATTCGTATCTGAAACGATCCATTGGCCGTTCAAGCTGGAGGATGCGTGCCAGAAGTGCTCACCGTCAGCGATCAGTTCAACCTCAGAGTCGCCTTCCTTCATCGTTACAATACCTTGATACTCCTTATGCAAATTCGACATGATTCGCCCACTTCCGCCAACCCACATCCAGTGGCCGTTTCCGTGCTTCAGTTCGAGCGGTCGCAGATTGCCGCCGTCGGCGTCTATCAGCCATATATTTCGCTGCTGCTCGTCCGGGCCATGCTGGAAAGCGATTACCTTTCCTTCCGCAGGTTCGCATTGCACATGGGTAATTCCCATTCCGGAATAAACGATGCCCGCCTCTGTTCCGTCTGTCCGGAAACGGACGATAGCGACTTCTCCTCCGGGAAGCCGGCCTTCCGCAAAGTAGTATCGATCGTCGAATGTCGTGCATGCCAGTCCGGCAATGCCGACAAGCCCCTCGATTCGGTTGACGACCTCTTCTTCATAGGTGCTCATGCATACTTTGCGCAGCTCGCAACCGATCATGTAAAGCAAATGCTTGCCGTCATAAGACAGCACAAGCCCGCCCATTCCAGGGCTGTCGGTCAACTGCACAAGGCCAGTTCCGTCCACATTCACCTTGAATGCATCCGCTTGCGCATCGCGCTCCATGGAGCGATACGATTTAAAAACAAGCGATTTCGAATCCGGCGTAAACGCGTTGACATGAAAATACAGCTTGCTGTTGATCGTCGGAAATCCGCTTAGCTGGGTAATATTCACGCCTGTCCGGCTATCTTTCATAAAACGTCTTTCGGACGGGTATTGTTGTCCTCTCGCCATGTCCGGCACGCTCCTTTTCCTTCCGGCTACAAACCTTTACCGGCATGCGCTTCGGCAAACGCCTTCGCGCGAATAACCACCCTTGTACAATGCAATTCATCTTCCAGAGAAACCGGCATTTCACCCTTGCCAAGCAGGCTGTTCAAATAAGAATGGAAGTAAGGCGTCGTCGGTTCGCTGACATCAATCGGCCCCATATCCTTGTCGCCGACAACCAACCGGGTACACGTGCCGCCGTCCACGCTTTCGACAAAGCCCTTCGTGCCGAACACGCGCAAATGCTCATTTCCCCATTTTCCGAAACCGGGCTGGTTCAAATAATTGACGACACAGGATGCGACCCCGCCGTTGTCCAATTCGAACATGAGACTTGCCGCCATATGCAATTCGCCGCCTTGCGCGCGCTGTGGGTTTCCCAGCTTCGTTTCGATGGCATATACTCGTTTGATGCGCACCGCTGCGGCATGCTCGATGAAACGGACGGCATGAATGCCGTTTTGCATGATGAGTCCACCGTCGACAAGCTCATCCTGGGGACGCCGTTCATGATACGGATAGGACTTTTGCGCAAACACTTGAATGACTTCGCCGATAACGCCCGAATGGACGACACGCCGGATGGCATGGTAGGGGCGTTCGAAGGAAGTGCCGGCCATCTCCCGAAACATGAGTCCTGTTTCCTGCGAGACAGCAACTACGGCATCCAGTTCCTCTTCGGTAAGCGCACAGGGCTTTTCTGCATAGACGTGCTTCCCCTTGCGCAAGCAAAGCATGGCTTCCTGCGCCTGATGTGCCCGGATCGGCGAGCATAGCGAAACGACATCAACCCGCTCATCGTCGAGCAATTCTGCCAGCGAAGCGTACTCCCGCACGGCCGAATCGGACTGCTGGTCCGACGCCAGCTCGTTCCTGCGCATGCAAGCGAATCCGACAACCTCCGCATCCGGATGATCGTCGAGCAAGGCATGAATTTGATGGCCTCCATTGTTTCCGTATAGTCCGATTCCGAGCTTATTCGCTCTTCCGCTGGTCATGGCCCTTATGTCACCCTGCCCCTTCTACCTTCTCGATCATGCCCGACAGGTCGGCTCGACGCATCGCTTCAATAATCTTCAAGCCTTCCACAATATCCTGCATGTATACCTGGCTGTTCAGATGGCGCTTGTTCACCGCTTCGTGAAATACTTCCCATTGGTACCGGCCGCTGCCGCCTCGCGACGGAGCCTCTTCAATGATCCGTTCCCCTGTCCCGCCGTCTTTGGCAACGAGCGTCAGTGTTCCCCTTTCACCTCGTGCCGTCGGCATGACATTGACATAAATTGTTCCATGCTCGTAGTTGATCGTCATCGGACTTTTGTAGCGCTGTGTATCGTCGATGCAGAAGCTTCCGAATATGTTGGCCAGCGCGCCATTTTGAAATTGAATGCTTAATTGCGAATTGTCGGCTGTAGGTCTTTCCGTCAAGAGGCGCGTGCTCATCACGGCGACCTGTTTGGCGGCGCCAAACAATCGCACCATGTCATTAATAATGTAAATTCCCAGCCGGAAAATCGGCGCCACGGGACAACGCGCCGGATCATCGTACCAGCTTCCGTCCGGCTTCTCCAGATAGTTCACCCATATATCGGCGCGCCAACCGACCGGGTTGCCGAGATCGTAGCGCGCGACCCATTCCTTGATCTGCCGCAGCGTCTCATGCAAGACAGGGCCCGGCGAATTCAGATGCACGATTCTTCCCAGTGCATTCGCTTCTTCCAGAATTCCCAGCGCCTTGACCGGGTCGAGCTCGAACGGCTTGGTTGTCATCACATCCCGACCGCTGCGGATGATTTGCCGAATCAACGCCGCTCTGCCTGCAGGAGGCGTATACAGACCGATGACCTGCACTTCGGGATCGGCCAGCACGCCGTCCAACGAGTAAAACGCTTTCGCCTTGTACTTTGCTGCGGCCTCGTCCGTCTTGATGCGGTCAATGTCGCATACGCCGTAAAGCGCGAAATATTGATTTCCCTCTCCTGCAAGCATTTCCTCAATGACCGTGCTGCCAAATCGAAGCCCTGTAATGACGATTTTGATTTTCGCTTCCATTGTCCGCTCCTACTGCTGAAGGGACTGCCTCAACGCATCCGGTATTTTCACCAGATACATCTGAGCCGTTCCCGTAACATCAGAATTGTACACCACATATCGGCCATCCGGGCTAAAGGACGGATGCGGGTGCGACCATTGCGGATGCGAGGAAGAGCTTTGCGGCAGACACAGCGTCGAATACTTTCGCGTCTTGACGTTAATCAGTTGAATGCCGTGATCCGGCCAGTTCGTATCCGAAACGATCCATTCCCCGTCCCGGCTGCTGGCTGCATGCCAGAAGTGTTCGCCTTCAACCAGCAACTCAGTATCCTGATCGGCTTCCCCCCGGATGGCGATTCCTTGCCGGCTGGCGGTCAGATTCGAGAGGATACGCTTCGTGCCGCCAAGCCACATCCAGTGACCGTTGCCATGGGCCAGTTCGAGCGGGCGAACGTTGGAGCCGTCGCTGTCCATTAACCAGATGTTGCGGTGCCGCTCGTCCGGTCGATGCTGGAACGCAACAATCTTTGCCTCGGAAGGCTCGCATTGCGTATGGGTAATATCGTCCGATGTGTAGATAATATCCGCTTCCTTGCCATCCGTCGTGTAGCGCAGAATGGCTCTCAGCCCGTTGCGGAGCGTGGCGTCCGTAAAATAAACTTTGCCGTCCGGACTCATGCTGGCATTCGTCGTTGTACCAGCGGTATTGGCCGACAATCCTGTCGAAGGAAGAATGCCGTCGATAAAACCGATGGTCTCTTCCTCGAAAGTTGCGATCGACACCCGCCGCAATTGTCCATGGCAGAGGTAATACAACCACTTGCCGTCCGGCGAGACGACAGGGCTTCCGGCCTCCGGCGCGTCGGTCAGTTGCGTAAGACCCGTCCCATCGATATTGACTTTGTAAAGATCAACGCCCGAATCCCGCGTCGGATTGGATAACACTTGAAAAACCAGTGTTTGGGAATCGGATGAAAAGGCATTCACATGAAAATAAAGCTTGATGTTAATGCAAGGAAAGGACGTTAATTGTGTAATTTCCGCGCCACTCTGCGAATCGATCAGAAATCTTCTCTCCATGCGATGCACTTTGCCAACCAATGAACTTTGCACCCAGCAGGCACCCCCTGTTAATCAAATCTGGCTTCCGCAGCCCCAAAATCATCATTCGGAACTTAATTTACTTTTTCATTAAGTTAATTGTACGCAAAAAGTCGCAGCTTGTAAAGAACTAATTTAAACCCCCGCTCCATCAGAGCACAAGTTCGGAATCCAGCACGTCGAGCGGCCGCTCCATCAGCTCGCCAAACACCAGCGAGGCAGCCCCTACCGCGCTTTGCGAAGTGCCGAAGGAAGCTGATTCTATTAACACATTATTCCGCGCGGACGGATACACGCTGGCCTGCACATGATGACGAATGCGCGGCAAATAGCTCTCGTAATAAGGAAACAGTTTCCCGCCAAGAATGATCAGCGCCGGGTCGTACACATTGAAAAGCGTTGTAAGCGTGGATTCCATAATTTGCAGCGTAGATTCCAGACAGCGTTCCGCACCAGGGTCCTTCGCTTGCACCGCCTGGAAAAACTCCTCGATAGAGCTTCCTTCCTTCCTGGGATTCCAGTGCCGCAAAATACCCGGAATTGAACCGACGGTCTCCCAGCATCCGCGGTTCCCGCATTCGCACAATTCTCCTCCGGGAATGACCGTGATATGGCCGACCTGGCCGTACAGCCCGTTGGTGCCCATCAAGATTTCCCCTTTGGATACAACGCCGCCGCCGATGCCATGACCCATGGTAATATAGACAAAGCTGTCTTCCTTATGCTTCCGGCTATGTCCGAACCACCGCTCGGCCAACGCGGAAGTGCGCGCATCGTCGTTCATGACGATGGGTCTCCCTAGCATAAGCTCCAATTGCTTCTGAATCTCAAAATGCTCCCAATGCGGAAAATTAGGCGGCACGAGCAGCACGCCATCCTTGAGATTCATCGGCCCCGGTATGCTCAGTCCGATGCCCAAGAGCTTGTCATTCTGCGCGGAAATTTGCGACATCATATCGCGCACGATCCGGACGACACCTTCCAGCACCTTGTAAGGATCCGTGTTTCTGTCCGTTGCCACTTCTTTGGATTGCAAAATATGCCCGGTTAAATTCGTCGTCACCACTTCGTACGAGCTGCGGCCGATATCAATCCCGATCAGCTTGAAGCACTGCTCGTTGAGACGCAGCATCACCCTTCTGCGCCCCACGTTGCCGGTCGTCAGCTCCGTTTCCTTCAGCAGACTGA
>JAEWAQ010000009.1 GCA_023391635.1 Bacillota bacterium
ACGCCAGTTGCATTGTACACTTGCACACCGTAAACGCTTTGCCAGCCTGAAGCTCCTGCCATTACTACCGTCAACCCGTTAATGGTTACATCGTTGGCTTGTACCAGGATGCCCTGGCGCTCGCCGACACCCTTTCCATTCAATGCATCCGTAAACGTCAGGGAGTGGTTGTTCCCGTTCAACGTTACAACACGGTCCAGAACGATGGTCGAGGTCAGGTCTGTAATATCTCCGGTCAGATTAATCGTCGTTACTTCCGGAGTTGCAAGCGCGGAGTTCAACTCGCCAAGAGTACTTACTGTTCTTGTGGTAGAATCGATCACCTCGACCTGTCGCGTCACTTCAACGGCACGGTTGCCCGAACGGTCGACAACGTTATAGTGAATTACATAAGTTCCTGCAGTCGAAGTATCAACACCGCTTACGACAACTCCATCTTTCTTAATCGTAACCGTTGCCTTCAGGCCTGTATCTTGGTTGTCCGTTACCGTGACACCCGCATCGGTATAATCGGACCCTAATTCCACATAAACGATCTCATCGCCCTTCAGCTTAATCACCGGCGCGGTCGTATCGCTGCTGCCGCTTCCTCCACTGCTGCCGCCAGTCGAAGGAGGCGGAGTTGCTGCCGGCGTGCTTTCGCCATTCTTCTCTGCCGGTTCCTTCTCGAACGTCGTGCCTTCCTGCGCCTTATCGCTGATCGTCGCTTTTTCGATCGTACCTTGTCCAAGCAGCTTGGCGACCGCGTTAAGCACGAGTGAAACAACCTTGGCATCTTCCCCAAGATCCAGTGTCATATTCTCAGCTGATTCGGTCGTAGTGACTTCATCGACGCTGCCGCTCGGGATATCGACAGAAATGCTGCTTGCCGCGACTTCAAGCGATTCAAACGAGCCGAGTAGCGTGACTTTCGATCCTTTCGGCAGAGTTTCCATCAATTTCACCTTACTGAATCCATTGCCCGTCGTATTGGATTCCTCGATCTTCACGGGCGACTGGACATTAACCTGACCAACCGTAGTCGATCCTTCTGCCACGATGCGAACGGAACCATCCTTCTTATTGACGATGATCGTAACGATGACGGAATTTTTGAAATGGATACTGTTCTCGCCGCCGCCCTCAACGAAGGTTTCTCCCTGGACCGTAACATGATCCAACGTCGCGTCTCCGGCGCCGATCCCCGCTCCGAAAGTGAGATTTCCCGTAATGACCATATTGCGCAGCGTGACTCCGGAAACCGTGATTTCCACGTTGCCCGTAATCGTCTCGCTGCCGGTTTCCGGACCGTAAGTCCCGGCTTCGTCGAATACTGTCGTTCTTGCCTGCAGAGCCCGATCAAGTACGACAACCGCCTCAGCCCGCGTGATCGCCTTCTTCGGTTGGAACGTTCCGTCCTCGTAACCGACCAGCAGCTTTAACGAAGCTGCTGCCAGGATGGCAGGCTTGCTCCACAATTCAAACTTGCTTTCATCAGCAAATTTGACATCGGTGGACGCTGCTGAACGCAGCTCGAGCAACCGAACCAGCACAATGGCTGCTTCTTGGCGCGTTATCGCCTGATCCGGACGTATCGTCTGATCTTCGTAACCGCTGATGTAACCGGCTTTCACGGCTTTCTGCACTTCCGCCCGCTTCCAACCCTCCGCGTCCAAATCGACGAAATCCACGGAAGCCGTCTCCGTAAAACCGAACGAACGGTTAATCAAAGCGAACAATTCAACGCGCGTAATGTGCTGATCGGGTTTGAACGATCCGTCTTCGTAGCCAGATACAAGCCCTTTGGCCACCCAATCTGCGACCTGACTTTCCGCCCAATGCCCTTGAATATCATTGTTCGACTTTGCCGCAGCGCCCAATGCAGATTGGACTGCGGTCAACAGCATGCATAATGCGCAAAGAACGCTGATCGTATATTTCCACGATTTATATTTAAACAATGCAATCTTCCTCTCAATTGATATTGATTAGGCCTATTTCACTAAATTCACATGAGCCCCCTAGCCCTAAATTTTAACGAACTCAAGTTACTCCTCCTCGAAATTCTAGTTCGATAGAATTATGGAGAAACTACGATCATTCTACTATATCTCCTAAGGGAAATTCCACCATAATTCTCTTCAATTTGTCATTATTTCTGTTCTATTTGTCATATTCGCAATCATTTTATACTCTTCAAGTGACACAATGCTGTCAGCGAATACCTGTTCGAAGCAAATCCCAACACAAACAGGATTGGCTTGCATTCAACCAATCCTGACGGCTTCCTATTATCAGTTAATAGGTATTAGGAACGACTTACTACGAGCGATCCACTTGCAGCAGCGTGATTTTCTTCGTCGTATAGGTTCCTTGCAGCGTGTCTTCGGAAATGACGTTCATCTTGATGACACCTGCCAGCTTGGCGGGGTCTGCGCGAGAGACGAGGCGCCACGCCTCGGCATCGTTCAGTGCGTCGTAGAGCTTGCGGTCATCATATTCTTTGCGATCCTGCGCAATGAGCCGGATCCGATAGCTGCCAACAGTCAGCTCCGCTTGTCCTTGCTCCTCGCAATGGGCGATGATTTGCCCGCGCAGTTCTGCCAATTCCTGTTCGATGTCTTTCTGTTTCTTCTTCAATTGATAATAACGCCGCACCGTCTTGTCCATCGTTATCACGCTCCTTATGAAACATGTATATGTGGGACTAGACTGTGATATAATCAGCGGTAACTATCGGGAATATCGGGGGCTTGCGACGTGCGCAAATTGGGAAGGAACGATCCGTGCCATTGCGGCAGCGGCAAGAAGTACAAGAAATGCTGTCTGGCCCAGGATGAAGCGAACAGCGTGACGCGAATCATTGCGGCGCAGAATGAATCTGCATTGCCAACTGTCGCAGAATTCGTCGAACATCATCTGGAATGGCGAAATTTCCTGCATCAACTGGTTGCCAGACATTTCGTGAACCAGACGATCGGACAATATGAAGATGAAGAAATCGTGCAGATCGCGACTCTGTGGAGCGAGTTCTCCAACGCGACGGACCCGCTGACCAAGAAGGCCGGCGTGTATCCCGCGGCATTGGAGTATGTGCTGTGTCTGGCTTTCGGGTATGAAGTTACGCAAAATGAGCTGGCAGCCAAGTATGGCGTATCTGCGGGAGTCATCTCGCAACGGTCGGGCCAATTGATGTCGTTTGCGGAGCAGCGGTCGAACGAGCAGGATAAAGATCAGGAGCCTCCCTATTTGCCCGGCGACCCCAAAGCTCGCATCTCCATGGAACGAAGCATGCGCGAGATGACTTCGATGCTCGAAGAACAAAACTTCGATTCGATGGAAGAAGCAAATGCGTTCCTGAATCAACAAATGAACAAGCAACCATCGAAAGGCCGCAATCAGTCGAAAAATTCAAAGAAAGAGCAGGCGCTGGATCTCATATACAATGCTTTGGAGGAACCGAATCCTAAAAAACAGGTCAAGCTGGCGCAAGATGCGCTGTTGCTCGATCCGGACTGTGCCGATGCGTATAATATCCTGGCTGAGAACGCGGCAACGTCAACCAAAGAGATGGCTTACTACTATGAGCAGGGAATGAGAGCAGGCGAACGGGAGCTGGGCGAAGAGGGCTTCGAGGAGTATAAGGGACATTTTTGGGGATACGTCCCTACCCGTCCCTACATGCGGGCTAAGAAGGGCTTCGCGGACATGTGCCTGGAAATGCACAACGTCCAGGAAGCGATTAAACAATACAAGGAATTGCTCGAATTGAATCCGGATGATAATCAAGGCGTGCGTTATTCGCTGTTGATTGCCTGTCTGGAGGTCGGGGATTGGAAGCCTGCTGAAGCCCTTATTCGGAAATATGACGAGAGCTCGGCGGTTTTCGATTTTAGTCGGGTAATCGTGGAGTATGGCATGAAGCCAAAGTCGACGAAACTGCCTGAACTGGTCAGGGATGCTCATAACACGAATAAGCATGTCGTGCCACTACTGCTAGGCAAGACGAAGCTTCCACCAAATATGCCGGATTATTACGGTTTCGGCGATAAGAACGAGGCTGTCATGTATGTCCACATGGCCAAGCACTTATGGCAATCGCGGCCCGAGTTGCTGCAATTGCTGCGGACAAGCGTAGAGAAGGGGAAATAGTTGATACGCCAAATGCCGTCAGGGATAGGCTCCTTGGCGGCGTTTGGCATTGACAGCGGTAGATTTGTTGCGGACAGCGACTATTGGGGCGGATTGGTGGGGTGTCGAGCAGATTTGTTGCGAACAGCGACTATTGGCGCGGATTGGCGAGGTGTCGAGCGAATTAGACGCAGACAGCGACTAATGGGGTGGATTGACGGGACGATGGCCGGATTTGTTGCGGACAGCGACTATTGAGGCGGATTGGCTGGACATCGAGCGGATTTGTTGCGGAAAGCGACTAATGGGGGGATTGACGGGACTTCGAGCAGATTTGTTGCGGACAGCGACTATTTGGGCGAATTGGCGGGACGATGAGCGGATTTGTTGCGGACAGCGACTATTGAGACGGATTAGCAGGTTAACCCGGCTGAGAAGTGGCGCTCTGCCACTTCTCAGCCGGGCTAACGACGAACAAAAAACAGTTCCTGAGCGAAGGGGATATCGGCGAACTGTCAATTTTCCGTTGGATGCATCTTCAACTCACATGAAACCGGGTATGGCTGCTGCCGTCCGCATTCTTCTTCACTTCCAGAATAGCCGGAATGGCTTGCTTGAGTTCCTGTACGTGGGAGATGATGCCGATCATGCGCCCTGTCTGCTGCAGCTGGACCAATGTCTCGATCGCCTTGCCGAGCGACTCTTCGTCGAGCGAGCCGAAGCCTTCGTCGATGAACATCGTCTCGAGCGAGATCCCCCCCTCGTAGGCTTGAATGACATCCGCCATGCCCAGCGCCAGACACAGCGAAGCATTGAATTTCTCGCCGCCGGACAGCGACTTCACGTCCCGAAATTGTCCCGTATAGTTGTCGAAGACGTCGAGGCCGAGCCCGCTCTGCTTGCCGTGCTTCTCGCGCCGGTCGCTGCGGGCCAGGTAGAACTGGCCGCCGGAGATCGACTGAAGCCGAAGATTGGCAGCTTGCAGGATGCGGTCCAGAAATTCCACGAGCAAGTAACGCTCCAGCGAAATTTTAAGCCGGTTGTCTCCGCGCACGATGTCGTACAAGTCCTTCACGAGCTGGAACGACTTCTCGGCATGCCGCCACCGGTCGTCCGCCGCCAACACCCGGTCCCGGCCCTCGGTGCCCTTGTCGCAGCAATCCTGCGCCTGCTGCAGCGATTGGCGCATCGCTTCGACCTCAGTCTCCGCCTGCGCCGCTTCCTCGCTCAACGCCGCCAGATCAACACGCTCTTTACCTTGTAAGTCGTCTTCCAGCTCGCCGACCTGCGCCTTAACCGACGCCAGCTCCGCATAAAAGCCGTCGATCTCCCGCTTCAGCGCATCGCGCGCAGCCTCGGGCTGCTTCGCTTGCTCGTAAGCGGCCGCATCGGCGAATCCGGCAAGCGCAAGCCCGCTGCGGAACTCCGCTTCGGCTTCGCCCAACCTCGCTTTCGCTTCGTCCAGCTGCTGCTCGGCGGCTTTCGCATGCGCGGCGGCGGCCGCCTGCTTCTCGCCGGCCTGTCGATGTCGCTCCTGCGCTTGCTGCCATGCCGCTTCCAATAGCCGTTTGCTATTATCTTTCTCCTGCAAACGCCGCTGCAGCATGGATAAATCGCGGACATCCTCCGGCACGCCGGCGAGCGCTTGCTCGTACTTCGCCCGCTCCGTCAAGCTGGCCGTTCGCCTTTCCTGATGCGATGCCGCCGCCTGATCCTTCGCCGCAAGCAACGAGTCGATAAAACCGTCGGCCTGTTCCAGCTGTTTCTTCAACGCATCCAGCGCGGACTGGTCCGATTTCAGCCGCTCGACTTCCGCCTTCAATCGCTTGCCGGACTCGACCAGTTCCGCATATGCCGCGTCGATCCGTTCCTTGTCGTAACCGAGCGCTTCCGCCTCGGCCGCCTTAGCCAGCTGTTCCTGCTGGAGATGCGTTTGCCGGGCTTTCGCCGCCAAATAAACCGATTCCGCCGCCGACTTCCGCTGCCGCCGTTCATCGAGCGCCGCCCGATCCGGCGTCTCGGCCGTACGGCTTGCCGGCGCAGGATGATCGTCGCTGCCGCATACCGGGCACGGCTGCCCATCATGAAGGTGCTCCGCCAACGCACCAGCCTGGCCCTCCAGCCACCGCGCTTCCCATGCGGTATATTCGGCGGCTGCCGCTTCATACTCAGCCCGCAGCTTCTTAGCTTCGCCGCCGGCCGCAGCAAGTTCACGCGTCAGATCGATCAACGCGCGCAGCATTGACGCTTCCGCACGCATCTGTTCCAGCTTCTCGCTGCCGGCGGGCAGCGTCCGGACAGTCTCGTCCAAGCGACGAACCTGCTCGCCGAGCGTCCGTCGCTGCTCCTGAGCCG
The DNA here is from genome assembly GCA_023391635.1 of Bacillota bacterium. Lineage (GTDB taxonomy): Bacteria > Bacillota > Bacilli > Paenibacillales > Paenibacillaceae > Cohnella. Next base: position 6,466 of record JAEWAQ010000009.1, read on the forward strand.
CCAACAAGCTTGCGGACGCGCCGGACAGCAGCGCCTCGGCATCCGCCGCTTCCTTCTCAAGCCGCTCGACATTCTTTCTGCCGGCTTCCAGCTCCTGCACCGTCGGCAACAGCCGGCTCAAGCGTTCCAGCTCGCGCACGGCCTGTTCCCGCATATCCGATTTGCCCGCCTCTTCCCGGTACGTCGCTTCCTGCCGCCGGTATTCCGCTGCCGCCTGCTCCATCGCCTCCCCGGCTTCCAACGTCAGCTTCCGCTTCGCACCCACATCCGTCTGCGCCGCTGCCAGATGACGTTCCTGCACTTCCAGCGGCAGCGTCTTCCCGGCAAGCACCAGCTGCCGCTGCTTCTCCTCATGCGCCGGAATGTCCGCCTGCAGTCGTTCCCGCTCACCCGTCTTGCGCGCCAACACATCGAACTGCTCATTCAGCGCAGCCGCCTGATGGCAGCGTTCAACCAGTTCCTTATGCCGCGACGCAAGCCGCTCCACCCGGACCTTCCGCTGCGATTTCTCCGACTCATAGTAGGCGATCTCCGCAGCCAGCGCCTCGAGCACCTGGAGCGTGTTGTAGTGCTCCTGAGCCAGCAGCGCATGCAGCGCCGAACCTTCGCGTTCCGGCAGCGCCAACCGCAGGTTCGCCGTATGCAGTTCCAGCTCGCGCCGAGCCATCTCCCATGCCGTCTGTGCCGTCCGCCGCCGCTCGTTCAAAGCATCGGCCACGTATCGGAACAGGTGTGTTCGGAAAATTTTGCGCAATATCTCCTCTTTGTTCTCCGTATCCGAAGTGAGCAGCTTGCGGAACTCCCCTTGCGGCAGCATGACGATCTGGCTGAATTGCTCCTTGGTCAAGCCGATCAGATCGAGCAGCCGTTCGTTGATCTGCCGCACCATATAGCGGTCGACCATCATCGTCTCCTGTCCGCCGGTCGTCTCGACGAACTCGTAGCGTTCGCCCGTCGCGCTCTTGTTGCCCTCCTTCACATGCGACATCTGCCGCAGGACCCGGTACGTACGCCGCTTCAGCTCAAACTCGAATTGTACCGCGGTGTACACTTCGTCCAATGCGAACTGGCTGCGCAGCATACGTATTTCGCTGCGATCCTCGCCGCTCGCCTCCCCGTACAGCGCGAAGCAGATCGCGTCGAAGATCGACGTCTTGCCCGCCCCCGTATTGCCGGAAACGAGAAACAAGCGGTGGCTGCCGAGCGCCGTGAAGTCAATTACTTCCGTATCTTTATACGGCCCGAATGCCGTCATCGTCAGCTTGAGGGGCTTCATGCCGTTCACCGTCCTCCCGATCGATCTCACGCAGCACTTCAAGGAATAACGCCTCGGTTTGCGCCGTCGCTTCCGCGCCTTTCGCATCCGCATAGAACGAGCGGAACAGCGTCAGCATGTCCGCCCCCGCCCTGCTGCCGGCACCGCCCGTCTCGCCATCCGCCAGTCCGCTCAGTTGCTGCAGCGCCAACTTCCGCTCCACATGCATCGCATTCGGGTACACCGCCCGCACGCGTTCCATCGGCGCCAGCACCGGCTGTTCGTCGAGCAGGCGCACGAACACGTAATCCTCGTTCTTCTCCTGACGCTCAATATCGTCTATGTATCCTTCCACGGTGCGCATGTCACGCCGCGTTTCCAGCAGCCGCTTCTCCACCGTTGCCGCACCGTCCGCCGCCAAGTCCACCACGAGGTATCCTTTGCCATGCTTCTCCTCGGAGATGGAATATTTGAGCGGCGAACCGGCGTACCGGATCGTCTCCCGGCCGACGTGGTGAGCCTGATGCAAATGCCCGAGCGCGACATAGGCGAATCCCTCGAAATGCACCGCACTCACATGCTCCGCACCCCCGATCGCCAGCGGACGTTCCGAATCGCTCGTATTCGCCTCCGCTTCCCCGTGCGGCGTCACGAATGCGTGGCCGACGAATACGTGCCGTTCTCCCGGCGCCATGTCCTGCCTGATCCTGCCGACGATCGCCCGCATCGCGTCATCGTGCGAGCGAATCTCCTCGTCGCCGAGCGCGAGCCGAACGACCGCCGGATCGGCGTATGGAATCAGATGAAAATGGACCGGGCCGTGCGCATCGTGCAGTACGACAGTGGCGAACGGATTCGCAAACTCGCCCGCGATATGCAGCCCGGCCGCTTTCATGATCCCGCTGCCGAAGTTCAGCCGGCTCGGGCTGTCGTGGTTGCCGGCGATCGCCAGCACCGGCGTTCCGAGGTCCAGCACGATCGTCTGCAGCACCCGGTCCAGCAGCCCGACCGCCTCCGTCGGCGGCACGGCCCGGTCGTATAAGTCTCCAGCGATGACGACCGCGTCCGGCTTCTCCTCCGCCACCGCCGCCAGCAGCTGCATGAGCACGTATTCCTGATCCTCCGTCATGTACACGTTCTGCACCAGCTTGCCCAGATGCCAATCCGCCGTATGAAACAGTTTCATCGCGCCACTTCTCCTTTCCATTTCCTGACGACTTCCTAACGGCCTGCACACCGCATCCTTAATCCAATATCGGCTTCAACAAGTCCGGACTGCGATCGGCGAACCGATCCATGCGCCTGCAAATTTCCCCATCCGGATTCGACCAGCGCCGGTTAAGCTCCTCTAGCGAACATACCTGCAATTCCCCAGTTAAAGACGCGAAATCGCGCTCGCCCAGCACGTCGCGCAAATCCGCCTCGATCCATGCCGCTGCAGCGATCCCGCGCTCCCGCATGTGATCGCCGTAGATCAATTCGAACACGAGCGCATCCAGGACCCGCCCCACAACCGCGAGTTTCCCGGGGTCGGGATCTGCCGCCGCGAACGTCGCCAGCTTCGCCATTTGAACGAAAGGACGCTGCCCGGCCGCATCGACCAGCTTGATCGGAATTTCCCGAAGCGGCTTCGCATAGAGCTCCAGCATCTCGCCCTTGCGCTTACCGCGGTGGTACAGCCATTGATAATACAATCTGGAATTGAGCAGCGCCAATATGTAATGAAGCGATACGCCCGGCGCCCGCTTGACAATATAATAGACATCACGCGAAGCATACCAGGGCTCGCTCGTCAAAGCGAACCGCAGCGTATTGCTGCGATAAGGCGTGACGATCTTCTCGTCCTCGAAGTTCATATCGAGCCGCGGCGTGTTCAGCACCCACCAATTGCCCCGCCGGTAAGCTCCTCGCAGATTGGCGCCCATGCGGCCTTTGATCCGCTCCTCATGCGCCTGCAAATAGCGGTAAATTCCGGGCAAGGCACGAATATCCGGCACCTGCTCATGCAAGTACAGAATGTACCGGTTCGTCGTCTCCGCAACTTTGTACCGCGCGATATCCGAATTTTTGAAGAAAGGCTTGATGTACGCCCACTCCCGCTCGTCCCGCACGATTTCCCGAAAAAAATCCAGGTCCGCCACATAGACTTCGTCAAGACTCGATTCGAGCCCGATCAACGGCCTGCAGAGGTTTCCGAGCACGTCCGTCGAAGCCTGCTTCAACAGGTCCAGCGCGCGGTTGATCGGCAGCCCGCCGCCGCCCGTTTGCCCTCCCAGCCGCAAATAGCTCTCTTCCCCGTCCCAGAGCTCGGATTGCGCGACCAGAAGATCGCTTCGGTCCGGTTGCAATTGTCGAGACAGCTCGTCCCCCGACAGAATTCCGCGCGTTCCGATTACCTTCACGCGAGCGGGAGCCTCCTGCCTGCTTTTGCGGAAAAGGGTGATCAAATTGTGCTGGCCCGCCGCCCCTGCGAAAATCCGCGCATCGTTGAAGTTGACCATCTCCAGCAGCGTCGTACGTTCCCGCAAATCCTCGCGAAGCTTCCTGGCTCCGAGCGCGGTCAGATAATAATTCGTCGTAATATAGGCGCCGATGCCCGCTTCTCTTAGTATATCGATTCCGACATGGAAGAAGAAATAGAAATAATCCATTCGCCCCAAGTAATATTTGCCTGTCGGGCTCATCTGGACCGCGCGGAAAACGGCCTTGTTCTTCCGTTCTCCCAAGTACGGCGGGTTGCCGATGACGATGTCGAACCCGTCTCGGATGCCAAGCATCCAATCCTTGTCGAAGAAAGAAGCCGCGCTGTCGGCATCGTACGGATTCCAGTCCGCCAGCCGCCGCGCGTTGTCCGAACCGTATCCGCAACCTGTCAAAGCCTCCCGCAAGCGGGCGGAGAACGCCTGTTCATCCTGCCGCAGCCTCGGGAGACTCTCCGGGCCGGAATCCCCCGTTTCCGTGCAGGACAGCCGGCGTCTTATCCGCATCAACCGGTCCCGGAGCTTCAAGATTTCCGTATTTTCCGACTCCGAGCAGGGTGCCGGCTCTTCCAGCGGAATGAGCAGATTGGCCGCGATCAGACGGGAGGACAGATCCAGTTCCGGATAACTAGCCTCCATGCCGCTCGAGCAGCCGAACCTCCGATCGTCATCCGAGAACAGGGAGAGCCGCAAGCGCATCCGGCAAATCCGGACAGCCACCGGCTGAATGTCGACACCGTACAGACAGCCGCGAATCAGAAAGTATTTGCGCGCGAAATCGGACTGTCCACAGGAGAACACCCTGTCGATTTCCGCGATTGCCGCCATCCGATCCTCCCGATCCTCGATCTCCTCCGCCTTGCGAAGTTGGACCTGTCGCCACATCTTCAGATCCGGGTCCAGCTTGCGAAGCGTTCTCGTCATCACGTGCAGGACAGCAAGCGGGAAAGCACCAGAGCCGCATGCAGGGTCGAATATGGCGCAAGCGCCGAGCAGCCTGACGATTTCCGAACTTGCTTGCTCCCACTGGAAAGACCGATCATCGCCCGACAGCAATCGATGCAGGTCCGCGTCGAGATCGGGCAGAGCGTCGTAAGCCGGCAATAATCGTTCCCGCAAATACGCCGCCAGACTGCGCTCGGCCATGTAACGGGCAATCTCCTCGGACGTGTAAAACGTGCCCGTCCGTACGCGAACGCTTCTTGACGCCCCGTTGTCCGACTTATTGCCCGCCGTCGCGCCCGGTGTTTTTCCCGCCGCAGAGCGGGAGAGCAGTTTCTCGAACAGACAGCCCAGCAAAGAAGGATCCAGCGCCTCTGCTTCTTGTGTCGGCGCATTCTCCGCAGCCGTGTATGGATAACGATCCAGAATGGCCGCCAATTCTCCGCCCGGAGATACCCGATCGCTGGCTGGTCCTGGGGCATGCTGGTACGCGAATCGTTCATACAGGCTGTCGATCAGCGTGCGGGTAAGCCTCTCGGCTTCCCATTCATCCTGATTCGGTCGAACCTGCAATTGCCGTTCATGCCAATCGAGCAATTCCTTCATGGCCTGCTTATTCATGGAGTTCCCGATTCGATCGATCTTCGATCACCTCGTATTAGCGATGTTCCGAACCGTATCCGACTCGGGCTTGTACCCGGACCATACGTTCCCCTCTTCTATCAAACTATTATAACACGCCCGGCGAATCGCGTAATCACGGCCGTTCTTCAACGCCATTCTTGTTCGTAACCGACGCGGACAGTCCATCCGGGAAGGCGCTCATCCCCCGTTTGCACGAAGAAGGCGCCTGCCTGCTGCTGGCAAGCGACACGAACGGAGAGGCGATCGCCGCCGAACTGGATGGATGCAGCAATGCCGGCCAGCCCGTGATCGTTGGCCGCATCGACCCGTGCGACAGCGTGCAAGTGGGCGACCTGCTAAACCTTGCGCAGCAACAATGGGGCTTTGTCGACGTACTGGTGCATAACCGGAATCTCGTCAAGCCCGCCAGTTGGAGGAAGCGTGGGGTCCGCTGTGGCATCGCGGTTCCCAGTTTCAGTTCGAAGGAGATGTGAGCACTCCCCGATTTAACGAGAAACCGTTTGAAGTCGGGGCTTCCGTTCGTTTAGGAACGGAGTGCGTCTCTGTGATTCGGCTATTCCCTCAGTCCGAACGGGTTGCCCCATTCTTTACATCCATGACTAAACCGCCGCAGACAAGACCGCAAGTACGCTACGATACACAGCTAACGTGCGTTGTGTTCTCGCAGTCAGTGAAGGAACTTTAGCCTCCACTGCTGACCACGCCTTCGCAGGTATGGTTTTTTGCAATGCATTCAGATAGTACCTTGCCCCGATGTTGTACGACGCGTTCAGATCGCTATGATACTGCTTGCCCGTTGCGAACGTGCAGAGTTCCGCTTGATCCGCATGTCTCTGCAGCCTTCCGCTGCCGTCGAACGCGTATCGGCTCGTCCCCCACGCATGGATCGTGCGGACACGAATCCCGACCCCATGCGCCTTATGCAGCAGTTTGGCATGAATCGCCCGCTTCGCCCATAGCTGGTATCGCTCTCTGATCGATCGCGGACGCTTCCCCTTGAACGCCAAATATTCCATGATGATCGTACCCGCGCCCTGAGCTTGTGCAAAGGCAACGATGCGGTTGACCGTGTCGTTGGCGATCTGCGTATTCAGGTTGTTGATCTTGCTCCAGATCTTCTTGGAGGTCGTATGGTGCTGGCGCTGCATCTTCTTCCGGCGATTGAGCAACCGCATCTGATGATCTTTTTCTCGCTTGTGCTTGATGAACAAGCAATCTTGGACAGTTCCGTCAGGTGCGAGTACACTGCATACCGCCGAATAGGTGATGCCCAGATCCACCGTGACGACCTTACACTCGGATTCGGGGGCCTGAGAAAGTACGACCGTCTTGCGAAACGCAAATCGCAGCGCGAACTTCCGGCCGCTCTGCTCCAAAGTTGGCGAGAACCGCTTCCCTTCCATCTTCTCCAGATACTTGACGTCCTGCGCACACAGGTCCACTGTCAACCACCGCCAATCGCGCCGGTCATACACTTTGATCCCCACCTGGCCGCTACTTATGACCTGATACATATGCCTTCGTATAACGCAGGCGAGGATCGATGATGAAGTTGAAGCCGGGGAGGCTTACGCTTGAAGGGCTTGCCACTGGAGATCGCTGCATATCGCTCCTCCTCGTATGCGTCTACTCTCGTCTGATAGCTGCTTACGACACCGATGGCTTCCTGGATCGCTGATCTCCGCAAGTACGAGGGGAACTTCACAAAGCGGTGGTCGAAATCATGGGTGGCGGCATTATCCTTGGTCGTATGTACACAGGCCTCATTAAATTATTGCGTTTCTTCGCTTGCAGTGTGTTGACATGCACCCATTCTTGCTGGACGACTTGAATCAAATAGGAGACGGCTTGACGGTAGAGGAGGAGCGTATCCCGAATCGCCCGATGGCTTTGGTGCAGTCTCACTTTATACGAGGATACGTGAATCATCTCATCACCGCCCGAGTCCGTTAATATGGATATTATATCAAATCCGATAGACGAATGCGAACATTTGTATGCCAAACCCCGATCTGCAGAGGTCGAAGAATGCAGCATACAGTGCTGTTCAAAGGGGCTTACACCGGGGGTAATCCCGGCACCGCGATCCTCACGCGCACCAAGCGCGGAGGCGCCGTCATCTGGGGCAGCATACGGGACAACCAGCAAGTCGTCAACATCGACAATATCAATGTGTCCTACAGCGGCAGCGACCCGACCGCTATCGTGAACGTGACGATCATCGGCATGAACACGCCTGTACGCATCGGCCGCGCCGTCTATCTTCCGGGCGATGTGGTGCTGGGCACGCCGGCAGGCGTCATCTTCATTCCGCCGCACCTGGCGGAGCTCGTTGATAAGCTTGCATATGTTCGACGAATTCCCGCTCCCACAGCGCCATATCTCCTGATTTCAGGACATCGACCAGGTGATGATGCCATTCGACGAGCTTATCGTTGGAATAGTAAAATTGGAGACGGCCATGAAGCACATGATTCCATAGCCCCAGAACCGCCGAGTTGTCGTACTTAACCGGAGTTTGACTGGTCTGATAACAGCCGACGATTTCGGTCACGATCAACCTGCAAAAAAAGATTGTCGAAGCTTGTCAGACGTGATAGCATTTGATCCGGTGCAATATCCATAACATGGAAGGGGATTGCAAAGCATGTCGCTGAACGGTTATCTCGGATTAATGGAAGATTGGCTCAATATTCTCGTATTGATCCATGTGATCTCGGCCATTGTCGGGATCGGTCCGGTGTTCTTCGGACACGTGCTTCTCCGCAAAGGGCAAAATTTCGGGCAACTGCGGAATTCGCTCGCGCTGTCGAAGCTGCTGGAGAAATTCCCGAAAACGCTCGGCACGCTTGCGGTGCTCAGCGGTCTGCTCCTCGCCTGGCTGGGAGACTACGGCTTCAAGGAACTGTGGATTTACGGGTCTATTGTTCTATACATTCTGATCCAGATCGTCGTCATCGGATTCATGGCGCCTGCTGCACAGAAATTGGCAACGCGCGTATTCTCGGGGTCGGAGCCTTCCGATCAAGCGCTGCCCGCCGAACTCGCATCCAACGTCGCACGGATCGACCGCATCAACTGGATCGCGACGATTCTCGGCTTGCTGCTGTTCCTCTTTATGTTTTTCAAGCCGATGCTGTAGCTCTCCGCATGACCGCTGCGCGTGGCAGGCCCTGAGTCGATCATTCGATTCGGGGGTTTCTTTTTTCTCTTTCTCCCTGACAAATCGCGAATCGGGGTCTATAATAGCAGAGTACGAAATTTTTCGCAGGTCGAAATTTTGAGGTGTTCGCTCGTGTCATATATTGTATACGATCTGGAAATGACGGTCCGGCGCAAGCGAGGACAAGTCGCGGAAATCATTGAAATCGGCGCGGTGAAAGTAGAGACGGGTGACGAAGGACCGCGGATCGCGTCCAGCTTCCAATCGTTCGTGAAACCCGTTATCGCGCCGCAGCTGTCCGCCGATACGACGGCGTTCACGGGCATCACCCAACTGGACGTGGGCGAGGCGGGAACGCTGACCGAGGTGCTGCGCTCCTTCGTCGATTGGATCGGCACAGAAGAATACTTCTTGTGCGCATGGGGGCCGGACGATCAGCGTCAACTCGTGCAGGAATGCCGCCAGCATGGCATTGCGCTCGATTGGATCGTCAACCACAATAATTTGCAGAAGATGCTGTCCAAGACGTTCAAGCTGGAGAAGCACCAGCAGATGGGCTTGAAGAATGCGATGGAAATGCTGGAAATCCCGTTCTCGGGCTCGCATCACCGGGCGCTGGACGATGCCGCGAATACCGCGCAGATTATGATCAAGATCTTCGACAAATTGACGTTTCGACGCAATCGGATCGAAGACGATGCGAAGGTGGAGACGGAAATCGTCTACAAAACCGCTCACTTCGAGAATCTGCCGTTCGCCAATCTCGCCGGCTTGTTCCCGGCTTCGGACGCGGCGAATGGCGAAGAGTAGAGCGTTCGACGCAAATATGGTAGACTTGATAGCATGATATCGCGCTAGATTCGATCGAAAGAGAGGAAAAGGAATGGCTCCCAAGAAAATGAGATCCGACATGATCAAGCGAGGCTTCGACCGCGCACCGCACCGCAGTCTGCTTCGCGCGGCAGGCGTGAAAGAGGAGGATTTCGACAAACCGTTCATCGCGGTCTGCAATTCGTACCTCGACATTGTCCCCGGACATGTCCACCTGCAGGAATTCGGCAAGCTGGTCAAAGAAGCGATCCGCGAAGCGGGCGGCGTCCCGTTCGAATTCAATACGATCGGCGTCGACGACGGCATCGCGATGGGCCACATCGGCATGCGCTATTCGCTGGCCAGCCGAGAGATTATCGCCGACTCGGTCGAGACGATGATCAATGCGCACTGGTTCGACGGCATGGTGTGCATTCCGAACTGCGACAAGATTACGCCAGGCATGATGCTCGGTGCGCTGCGCGTCAACATTCCGACCGTGTTCGTCAGCGGCGGGCCGATGAAGGCCGGGCGCACGAAGGACGGTCGGGCGATCTCGCTGACGTCCGTATTCGAAGGCGTAGGCGCGCATATGGCCGGCAAGATCGACGACAAGACGCTGCTCGAACTCGAGCAATTTGGCTGTCCGACTTGCGGCTCATGCTCGGGCATGTTCACCGCCAACTCCATGAACTGTCTGGCCGAAGCGCTTGGCCTCGCTCTGCCTGGCAACGGCACGATTCTTGCCGTCGCGCAGGAGCGCCGGGAATTCGTCAAGCAATCCGCTCGGCAGCTGATGGAATTGATCAAGCTGGATCTGAAGCCGCGCGATATCGTCACGATCGAGACGATCGACAATGCATTCGCGCTTGATATGGCCTTGGGCGGCTCCACCAACACGGTGCTGCATACGCTTGCCATCGCGATCGAAGCCGGCATCGACTACCCGATCGAACGCATCAACGAAGTCGCTAACCGCGTGCCGCATCTGTCCAAGCTGGCTCCGGCATCGGACTGGCATATCGAGGACTTGCACACCGCAGGCGGCGTGAGCGCCGTCATCCACGAGCTGCTCAAGAAGGAAGGCGCGCTGCACGGCGACCGGATCACGGTGACCGGCAAGACGCTGCGCGAGAACGTGGAAGGCTGCGAGATCGTGAACAAGGACGTCATCCGCCCGATCGACAACCCGCACACCGAGCGCGGCGGACTCGCCGTTCTATTCGGCAATCTGGCGCCGAACGGCTCGATCATTAAGGTCGGCGCGGTTGATCCGTCCGTCGGCGGCTATCACCGCGGCCCGGCGATCTGTTTCGACTCGCAGGACGAAGCTTTGAGCGGCATCGCGAGCGGCAAGGTGAAGGAAGGCCATGTCGTCGTCATCCGCTACGAAGGGCCCAAAGGCGGCCCCGGCATGCCGGAGATGCTCGCCCCAACATCGCAAATCGTCGGCATGGGCCTCGGCACCAAAGTCGGCCTCATCACCGACGGTCGCTTCTCCGGCGCATCGCGCGGCATCTCGATCGGCCACATCTCGCCGGAAGCGGCGGAAGGCGGCCCGATCGCCTTCGTGCAAGACGGCGACATGATCGAGCTCGACATGAACAACCGCACGATCAAGCTCGAAATCTCCGACGAGGAGATGGAACGCCGCCGCAGCGAATGGCCGGGCTTCGAGCCGAAGATCAAGCGCGGCTATCTCGCCCGCTACTCCGCCATGGTCACCTCGGCCAGCACCGGCGGCGTCATGAAGATCTAGTTCGTTCTAACGATCCGGTTTGGAGAAGCTCGAACTATAAAAATGAAGGACCCCGGTCGATATTGAACCGGGGGTCCTTCATTTTTTATCGAGGCTGGTACTATACATTCCGTTAAAGTTAATGACATCCTTTGCTGCTTTGCCGATTTATTTACATTAGCCGCCTACCTATTCATTTTGCGTTTTGGAGGTTCATTTCTGAAATAAGGGCTGCGGAGGGACTTATTTCAAGTTTTAAAGGCTATTTTACTGAAATAAGAGCCGTAAAGGGACTTATTGTCTCTACACCGGCCCCCCAATGCCCTCTTTTGGGCCGAATCGCGAAAATAGGGGCTGCAGGGGAACTTATTTTAAGTTTTAAAAGCCATTTTACTGAAATAAGGGTCGCTAGGGGACTTAATGTCTCTGCACTGGCCTCCGATGCCCTATTTTGGGCCGAATCGCGAAGTTTGGGCTGAAGAGAAATTGTACCGCCGACCGCCAGCAACAGCGCACCTCAGTTGCCTTATTGCGGCCGGCTCCAGCATTTGAAGTGGTCAGTCGCCAACTCGTCGGCTACCTTTACACCATCCGCCCTACCTGGTCCGCATTCATGCCCGGTTCGAACGACAGCGGCGCGCCAGGCGCGGTCGGCGGCGCCGACGGCGTCTGCTGCATCCGCGACTTGCGGGACGGACGCTCCTTGCCCGTCCGGTCTTTCCAGGCGAGCAAGTCGTCGCGGTCCATAACGAGCATCTTTGGCCACAGCCGCTCGCCGTGTTCGCGCACTCGCTTCCCTCCATCCGGATTGATCACGGACAGCATGAAACGCAAGTACAGATTGGTCGACCAAGCGAACAGCCCGCGCGGCAGCTCGAACGTCTGGAAGCCGAGCCCTTCCGAGCCCCGGTGGATCATCGACACGCCGTACAGCGCCGTCACCCGCTCTCCGTTCGGCGCAAGCTCGAGCGCGCGGGCCAGATCGGGCAATCCCCGCTCCACTTCCCGCACGAGCCGAATCGCCGTATGGACGGACGAGCGCGCGTTCATGCCCATTTCGAACAGCATCTTGTTCTCGAAATGCATCTCCATGACATGATCGCCGGAACGCAGCGTCTTGCCGTCACGCAAGAGCACGTCTGCGCCGCTGTATTTGCGTATCCGGTAGTTGAATGAAGTGCCGTCTCCGACCGGCTTCAGCCGGAACAGAACATGAAAGACACGCTCCCACGCCATCCATAACGCGACGACAAGCCGCTTGAACAGCCCGATCCGGTGCACAGGCGCCGGATTACGGCGCGATTCCGAAGGTTGGGTCGACGCGGACTTCGTTACGGAAAGGTCTGCGTCTCGCGTACTCTCCGACTCGCGGTTCGCTGCAGACAACGCCGTTCCCTTCGCTTCCGCCGCATCGACCGTATTTTCCGATTCCGAAGCAGCAGCCATCGCATGATCCTCCTGTCCGATCCGATTGTTCGCTTCCGTCAGCCGGATCATCTCGTCGATGCCGACGAAGCGGTACCCTTCCTGCCTGCCGTCTTCCAAAATCCGCTCCAGCGCCTTGATCATCTCACCCGGCGCTTCCTCGTCCGCGCCGAACGTCCGACCGCAATCGTGGAGCACGAATACTTCCCCCGGCTTCAGCTTCGGCCGCATCCGGCGGTACAGCTTCTGGGCGCCGACGCGAATGCGCCAATCCCCGAAGATCGATGTCCACAATACGATCTGCAGATGGCCGAGCCGCCGGTAATCGAACAAATTCACGATGCCCCACGGCGGGCGATAATAGACGGGACGAGCGCCCGTGATGCGCTTGATGACATCGGACGTTCGCAGGATTTGCTTCTTGACGGTCTTCGGACGCATGAGCCAGTTTGAATGATGAACGTAGTTATGAATGCCGATAACATGCCCTTCCCGATGGATGCGGGCCACGATGTCCGGGTGTTGCTCCGCATGGGAACCGACCAGGAAAAACGTGCACCTCGCCTGATAGCGCTTCAATAGATCGAGCAACTGCGGCGTATAGACCGGATCCGGCCCGTCATCGAACGTCAAGGCAATTTCCTGTTCCGCCCTGCCCCTCATGAATACGCGGAATCCGAATATTCGGCTGATCAAGGCCGGCAGCAATGCGTAAAACGTCATGAAGTAAAAGCCGATCCATAAAATGATTTCCATGCCTTCCCCACCATCTTGTAGCGAATTATTGTCGTAAGCGGTTCGTGCCTGTTCTCATTTTATCACACCTCGTCTGGGTTGGGGCAGGCGCTGCGTACTTTTTTATTGTTCGCAAACCTGTTATGATTTTCTAGACGACCTCATCCTACACGGACAAGGAGACCCGCTTTCATGCTCTCTTTCTATCAGAAATATTGGCGCACCGCCTTCGACCTGGCCGTTCTCGCCTTCACGGTGTGGCTGACGATGTTCGTATTCAGCTATTTGTACAAGCTCGCCACCCCTGTCTTCCTCTCCTTCCTGATCTTCCTGTGCATCGAACCGCTCGCCAAGCGGCTGAACCGCATCGGCCTGAAGAAGTCGATCGCCACGGCAATCAGCATGCTGATCTTCATCCTCGTCGTACTGAGCGTGCTTGCAGGGCTCGGGTATATGTTCTATTTGCAGATCGTTCAATTGAACGAGTCTTTGCCCAAGTATCAACGGCTGCTGACGGAACATGCGACGACGATCGCCGCCGAATTGCAGTCCCGGTTCAAATCGTTGCCGCCGGACTGGTCGGAGCGCATCAGCGATATTTTCTCGACCGTCACGAAATGGGGCGGCTGGCTGGCCGAACAACTATTGAACGGCCTTATCAGTTCGCTGAAATCCGTTTCTACTTGGGTGTTTAACTTCTCGATCGCGCTCGTGCTTGCTTATTTCCTGAGCCTTGAGATCAACACGTGGAAAAAACTCGGCTCCGAGCGCTCGCCCAAGACGCTGCGCGCGGCATTCAACTTTCTGCGGACGAATGTGTTCAAAGGAATTGCCGGCTATCTAAAAGCACAAGGCATCTTGATCAGCGTGACGTTCGTCGTCGTGTTTGTCGCTCTGCTGCTCCTGGGTGTACGCAACGCGTTCGCCGTCTCGCTACTCGCGGCCATATTCGATATTTTGCCGCTGCTGGGCGTGCAGACGCTATTCATTCCCTGGATCATTTACCTGTTCATCGTCGGCGACAACGAGCTGGGCATCTGGCTGACGGTATTGCTGGTCGTCGTGAATACGACCCGGCAGTTTCTCGAACCGCGCATTACCGGACAGACGGTCGGCGTATCCGCCTTTACGATGCTGGCGTTCGCGATGGTATCGATGTCGTTGTTCGGAGTCGCAGGCTTGATTCTCGCCCCGATCCTGATGATATTGCTTAAAGCCTTGTACGATCAAGGTTACCTCAAGCGCTGGATTCGTCTCCCGCGCGACGAATTCACGATATCGCCGCTCGAGCCGCAGCACGCGGCGCCGGACGGGGCTGATCCAGATAAAGGATCCGCTCCATAATATCGCCGAACACCGCCGCAGCGCGATTGCGAAGGCCGTCGCGCTGCGCCTGGATCAGCACCGCAACTGCGTAGCGCGGCTTGCCAGTGGCCGGACCGAATCCGACGAACCAGTGGTCGTTCTGGCCCTGCCATTTTCCCGCCAGCTCGGCCGTGCCCGACTTGCCGGCCAACGGCCACTTCGACGAGGCCAGCGCGCGCCTAGCCGTGCCTTCCGTCACGACCGCGCGCATCGCCTCAAGCACCGCTTCGGCTGTCTGCGACCGGATATGCCCGTAAACGGACGGCAGCGATTGCCGCGGCAGCTTCGCCATCGTCCCGCCGTCTGAATAGCGAATTTCCGATACGAGCCGCGGGGCGAACGCCCGTCCTCCATGCAGCAGCGTGACGACCATGTTCGCGGCTTGCAGCGGCGTCATCCGCACATCCCGCTGGCCGATGCCGGTCCCCGTTCGCACGCCTCCGTCACGGTATGCGGACTGCTTGTCCGGGAAAATCGCACCTGCCTCCTCTTCCTCCAGCAAACGCAGCGGCTTGCCGTCCATGAAAGCATCCGTCGCCCAGCCGACTCTTCGGCCCAGTCCGAGCCGCTGCGCCGTAATCTGAATCCAAGCCGGGTCCATCTGCTCCGCCAACGCCGCGAAAGCCACATTGCAGGATTCGGCGAAAGCCTCCTGGAGAGACAGTTCCCCGTGGCCTGCATGCTTCCAGCATTTCAAGCCGTATCGGCCATAAGCGCCGTTACAATGGAATAGGGTGCCCGAATGGGCCGCACCCGACTCCAGGGCGGCCGCCATCGTGACCGTCTTGAATACCGATCCCGGCGCATAGGCCGTAATGGCGCGGTTGCGCTCGTCCGTTCCTTTCGACCCGATGCGCATCGGGTCGAAAGACGGCAGCGATACCATCGCCAATATGTCAGCGTCCGTGGCATCCAGCACGACGGCAGCGCCCATGCGAATGCCGGCGTCTGTCATCGCTTGCTGCGTCGCGCGCTGGATGGCCGCATCGAGCGTCGTTCGCACTTGCAGCGGATAGTGCGGGTTGTCCGGCGATTTCGTGCGCATGCCAAGACCTGCCAACGGCCGCTTCGCCGCATCCGTCACCTGGTAGACCTCAGTCGGGCCCACGCCGCGCAAGAGCCGGTCCAGCGATTTCTCCAGGCCGGCGCCGCCGATCGCATCCGATAATTTCATGCTGCGGCTTGCCACCCGGTCTCCGTACAGGCGCGCCAACCTTGCCGGATCCTGAGAGATATAACCGATCGCATGCAGGGGCACAAGCGAGGCCGGATATCGAATGCGATACGGAAGCACCGATACCCCGAACAAGTCGGCATTCCGAATCACGGATGCCTGCCTCTCTGTAAGGCTGTCAGGTGAAGCGGAAGATCGGCTTGACCGCCTCCATGCCTGCGGCGATTCAATGCCGCGCAGCCAACGCTCAAGCGTCGGCAAATCCGCGTCAAGCGAATCGGCGACTTGCCGCAGCGCCTGGTCCGTGCCGCGCGGCATGCCGAATGCGGGAAAAGCGACCATCGCCTGCACGACATCGCCTGTCAGAGGCGTGCCGTTGCGGTCGATGAACTGTCCTCTCCCGTCGTCTACCGCGAACGCATCAGACCTTTGATGCACGGCGTTCGCGGATACGGCTGCTTTCCGACCGTTACCGATGCCCAGCTGCGCCCAGGCGAGCCGGATGCAGAGCACGCCGAACAGCAGTGCGATCAACAGCAGGCCGAGCACCAATCTTCTCGTTCTGGCTTGATCCATGCAACAGGATGCCCCCGTTCCTCTCTCTCCCCCTATTATTGCCCATTATGCACGCAAAGAAGCCGCCCAAAGAGGCGATTATCGCGCCTCGGGCGGCTTCGAATGCAATATTCATGCGATGGAATAATCAGTTCACCGTGAACCGGGCAAGCGATTCGCGCAGTTCCTTGGACACCGTCTCCAGTCGGTTGGACAATTGCACGAGCCCGTCGCTGATGCTCATTTGCTCATTGCTGAGCGAAGCGACTTCTTCCGACGTAGCGGAAGCTTGCTGAGCGACCGCGCTCACATTGGTCATGGCCAGCGATAGCGTAGATTGGGCTTCTTCCAGGTGGCGAACGGATTCCGTCGCCGAATCGAGCCTTCCAACGAAGCCGCTCATATTCTCCTGAACGGCGACGAAGATCTCGTTGGCTTCACGGACGGATTCGATTTGCTCCTTGAAGATCGGATAAGCTTCCGACAAGACGGAAACGGTCTCGTCGATCTCGCGCCCGATTGTCTCGACGATGTTGCCGACGACGCCGATCGATTGACGCGACTGGTCGGCCAATTTGCGAATCTCGTCGGCGACGACCATGAAGCCTTTGCCGGCCGCGCCGGCGCGAGCCGCTTCGATCGTCGCATTCAGGGACAGAATGTTCGTCTGCTTGGAGACGTTGCCCATGACGTCGAGAATCTTGCGGATAGAGCCGGTGCTTTCCTTCAGCTTGTCGACCTTGTCGACCATCGAACGGGTCATCTCTTCCGTCTGCCCCGTCTTGACCGTTAACGTCCCCATGTAGCTGGAGCCTCGCTGCGATGCTTGGTCGACTTCGCCAGCTGCTTGACCCATCTGGACGTTCGAGTCGATGACGGATTGCACCTGTTCGCCGATGCGAATCGTCAGATCGCTGCCTCTCTCGGATTCGACAGCCAGGTTCGTCGCTCCGCTGGCAATCTCCTCGGTGGCAATCGCGATCTCCTTCGCTGCGGTTGCCGTCTTGCGAGAAGCGTCCGTCAGCGATGCAGCCGTGTCCAGCACTTCTCGCGCGGATTGATTCGTCTTGCGCACCAGGCCGGTGATTTCTTCCATCATCCGGTTGAAGCTGACCGCGACCTGTCCGATCTCGTCCTTCTGACGAATGGACGAACGCACCGTCAGATTGCCCTTCTCGCCTTCATTCATCAGCGTGCGAAGCTGTCCGAGCGGACGGGCTACCGTGACGACGACCAGCAGCCCGATCGCGCCTGCAATGGCGACGGCCACGATACACATAATAATTGTCAGGTTGCGGATTTGCTTGGCGTCTTTAACGAGCTCCGATACCGGGATGTTCCCGATCAGTTGCCAGCCGTTCGCCGTAATCGTTCCTGCCGACGAGAGGGATTCAACGCCTCCGATGGTCAGCGTCTCCGAACCGTTCGGCAGCTTGCTCTCATACGATGTGCCGAGCTTGGCATCTTCCGGCCCGAATACGATCATTCCATCGTTCGAGACGATGTACGCCGATCCGTCCTCCCCGAACCGAACATCTTCCATCTCTTTTTTCAAAGCATCTACTTTAATCTCCATAAGCAGCAAGGTTGGCTTGCCTTGATTCAGCAAACGTCCGACGGCGAATGCGGCTATCGAATCTTTGCCGCCAAGTCCGCCAATTTGCGTCGGATTCCATACCGCCCGGCCGTTCTCGCTCTTGATCTTCTCGACATACGGCGATTGCAGAAGCTTCTCGACATCGGATATGCTTCCGCCGGTCACGATCGGATTTGTTTGGCCTTCGAGCGGAATAAGCATGATTGAGGAAATCGTCGAATCCGCCATGCTCACCCGATTCAGCTTGTCCGACAGCTTGCGCGACGTATCGAATTTCTCGAAGTCGTCCTTGGATACCGCCAAAGTGCCGAGCTGGCTCATAAATTCGCTGTCCGTGATGAATTGCAGCGTCTGCTTCTCGTAATTGGCCAACATCAAGCTCAGCTTGCCTGCAGTTTGCTGCGCGGTCTGAACACTGGCTTCCGCCACTTTGGACTTGATGATCGTCCTGGATTTGTCGTAGGAAAACACGCCGAGCAAAATGACGCATAGCAGAATGCTGCAAATAATCATAAGGAACAGCTTCATCCCGACGGAACGAATCGGACTTTCCAGCTTCGTTCCCTTGAACTGCTCTCCCAGCTTCTGCCCGAGTCCGCCAGCTGCCTGCGCTCCTTTCTTCCAGTTCTTCACATCCAACCAATCACGCCACGTCTTCTTCATCTGGTTATGTATCCCTCCGGCTTCATTGTGACGAATCACATAAGTAACGCGTCAAGAAACTGTCCAATTTCCGGTAGCCATCCATTCTGCTGCCCGCATGCTGTATCGACTATCTGAGTAAATTCGACAGTTTCTCGAAAAATCCTTTAGCGAATCGCAACAATTTTTAGCCTTTCAACCGTGCAGTCCGCGATTGAATATCGCCTTCTGCGCCATCACCCTGTTCGTTTGCGCATCAAATCCAGCGGCGCGACCGGCTCAATGGTACGCATCCTGATCGATTGCAGCGGATGGCGCGCGACGTCTAGTTGATTGCCGTTCTCGTCTTCCAGTTCGCTGACGAGTTGGGTAAAGCGGCGTCCGCCGGGACCGATGAATTCCACCTGCATGCCCGGTCGGAAAGGGCTGCGCTGCTGGATCGTCGCCATTCCGGACTCCGCGTTGTAGCCTGTCACGACCGCAGCGAAATCGTATGGAGCCGGCTTCTCCTCCGGTTCGTAGATGTGCTCGGCAGCGCCGGGCGTACCGTAGAAAAAACCGGTATTAAGCGGACGATTGGCCGCTTTTCCGATCTCATCTACCCATTCCTGGCGCAGCGAATACCCAACCGGATCGCCAAAATAGGCGTCGATCGCTTGCCGGTACGCGTTCACGACCGATGCCACGTAGTGTACGCTCTTCATTCGACCTTCGATCTTGAAGCTGTCCACGCCGGCTTCGATCAAATCGGGCAGATGCTCGATCATGCACAGATCCTTGGAGCTCATCGTGAACAGATTTTGCCCCGGCTCCGATACCGTTTGGTCGTCGGCATGCAAATCGTATTTCCATCGGCACGACTGGCAGCAGCCCCCCCGATTCGAATCGCGGTCGGTAAAATGGTTGGACAGCACGCACCGACCCGACACCGATGAGCACATGGCGCCATGCACGAAAACTTCGATTTCGATGCCCGTCTTGGCTTTGATCTCGCGAATTTCGGCCATCGTCGCTTCCCGCGCCAGCACGACGCGAGGCAAGCCTTCTTCCTGCCAGAACCGCACTGCCTGCCAGTTCATTGTCGACTGCTGCGTGCTGAGATGCACTTCGAGTCCGGGCGCTTCGCGCTGGGCCGTCTCCACAATCACCGGATCCGCCGTAATGATGGCGGCGATGCCGACGCTCTCCAGCTGCTTCAAGTATTCCGCGATGCCCGCGAGATCTTCTTCGTGCGCGTAAATATTCGTCGCCGCGAACACCTTCGCGCCGTAACGCCGGGCAAATTCGACGCCTTCGCGCATCTGCTCGAAGCTGAAGTTGTCGGCGTTCGAGCGCAGCCCGTATTTCTGGCCTCCAATGTATACGGCATCGGCCCCGTAGTGGATGGCGAACTTGAGCTTCTCCAGGCTGCCGGCCGGCGCCAGCAACTCCGGCTTGGCAAGCCGCACGCGACGTCCGGTCCCCGCTTGCCCATGCTGGATCAATGTCATCGTAATCGTCCTCCTCTCTTCCGTGATCAATAAACTTGCTCTTTGTACAGAAATCCGAATCCGAGCTCACGCTGCGGGTCTTGCAGCAACCTGATCGCAGCCATCCATGCCGGGTCTTCGCGATAAGCCTCGCCGTCTTCCGCCAGCCGGTCCAACGCCGCCCGATAGGAGCGGAGCACCGTCAAGTTGTATTCTTCCGGCTTCAACAGCGATTCCACATACAAGCTGTCTGCGCCGACAGCCAACAAGTCCGGTAAAGCTTCGAGCAGGCAAATGTCGCCGGAGCTCATCACATGCGTACCGGAAGCGTCCTCGTAGACGGGGAAGCGCTCATCGGGTCTTTCGACTTCAATCAAATACGTGCCTTGATCGGGACCGAAATCCCGCAATGACGCCTCGCGCCCGAGGTGCAGCATGTAGCTCTGCAGCAGGTTGCGGTGAGAATAGTAAATATTCGTCATTCCATGAACTTGCACCTGGATTTGCAGACCGGTACCGCGTTTGAAGCCTATGATCTCCTCTTCGTTCAGCTCCCGCGCGAGCACGGCACGAACGGCGCCGCGCCGCCCCCAGTAGTTCGCGGTCGCCGAGTTCGTGCCCGTCATCTCGGCGTTCCAATGAAGCGGAATGCCCGGCGCGGCTTCGCGCGCGTTCAGCAGCACCGCCGGATCGCCGAAGACGATCGCGTCGGCCCCTGCTTCGGCAACGGCATGCAAATAAGCAGGCAGCGCGGCCAGTTCGTCGTTGCGAAACAGCTTGTTGAGATTGACGTAGGCTTTGGCGCCCAGCCGATGCGCGCGGGACACGGCTTCGGCGAGCTGCCCCGCGAGGATGGCGCCCGGCTGCCGCATGCCGAACCCGGGCTCGCCGATGAGTACGGCGTCAGCCCCGGCTTGAATAAAGCGTTCCGCTTGCTCGATCGAGCCTGCGGCGATAAGCAACTCCGGCTTCCGTGCGGTAGACATGCAGATGCACCTCCGATAAGTCCGCGACCCGGCATCCCGCGTTCGCTTTCTGCTGGCGCAGGCCGCAAAGCAACGTTCATGCCGGGTCGGGCGACGATATTCCGATTACCATCCATTTCGGATGGTTGAGCCGTTTATTCTCACTTCTTCACGTTCTTGTTGCTTTGCTCGATATTTTTCTGATGCTGCTTCAACGTAGCGGCGAACAAATGCGAATTCGTGCCGTCTTTCTTCGTTACGTAGTAATAATAATCGGTTTCTTCCGGATACAGCGCGGCTTCGATCGACTTTAAGCTGGGCGTAGCGATCGGTCCCGGCGGCAGACCCGGATTCAGATACGTGTTGTACGGGCTTTCGACCTTCAAATCTTCGAGCAGCAGCTCTTTCGGCTTATCGAGCAGATACTGGATCGTCGCATCGATCTGCAGCGGCATCTTCTTATTCAGCCGATTTTCGATCACGCCCGCAACGATCCCCCGTTCTTCGTCCACCACGACTTCGCGTTCGACGAGCGAGGCGATCGTCAGCAGCTGGTGCAGCGTGAGTTGCCTCTCCTGCATCGTCACTTGCCAATCGTCCGGCAGTTGGTTTAACTTCTTATCCAATTCAGTCAGCATGCGATTGATGATGTCGACGGCCGAGCTTTCCGTCTTCATCTCATAAGTCTCGGGGAACAGATATCCTTCCAACGGATAACGCAAACCCTCATCCAGCGGAATCTGGCTCGCCCAGGCCGAACCGGACCAATTCACGGGATCCGCGGCTGCCTTTACGAAATCCTCTTTCGAAAAATGCCCGTTCTGCGACAATCGGTCCGCCATCTGCACGACGGTCCAGCCTTCGGGAATCGTAAAGCGCATCGTTGCGGGAGCGATGATGTCCCCTTTGTTCAGCTTCGCGACGATTTCATCCCTGGTCATGCCAGGCGTCAATTCATAGATGCCCGCCTGGAAACGCGAGCCTTCATCCTTCAGCTTCAACCAACCGCTGAAAATCTGCGCATTGCGGATCAAGCCGTTCTGCTCCAGCAATTCGGCGACCCGCTGCGCCTTCATGCCTTTATCGATCGTAACCCGCACCGGCGTCGCCGCGTGCGTCGGCTTCAATCCGTTCCAGACGTACCAGGCCGCTCCGCCAACTACGCTCAGGACGAGGAAGACCGCGATCAAGAAAGACCAGAGCAGAACGCGGGGCTTGCGCCTCGCCCGGTTGGGCCGGGAGGCCTGTTTCGGCGCTTGCGATTGCTCGGGCGCCGCCGCGCGGCTTGGCGCAGCCGGCGCGGTTTCCGGCTCATCCTGTCCGGACGAGGGGGATGCGCTTTGCCGTGACGCTCTGCTTGGCATGCCGGCTGGAGGCGATTGCGATTGCCTGTTTTCAGGATTCGCCTCTTGCTTATCCCCATTGTTGTTCTCGGATGATGTTTGGCCGTTGAAGGATGTCCATCCCTCCGACTTCGGCCCGTCTTGTCTGTCCAATACGTTTCCCCCCACGGCATGGGCTCAGGTGCTTCCGAATCAGGCAAGAAGAGCGGTCGCCCGCTCTTCTTGAACTGCATTCAGGGCTGTTCGTCGCTGCCGAATTGCAGATCGTCATAGGCTTCGGCAACCCGTTCCCATTCTTCGTCGCTCTCCACGGTTTCCAGATCGGGTTCTCCCTGGCTGCCGATCACAATGCGAAAAATTTCGATGTCGCCTTCCTTGCGCATGGCATCCGATTGCAATATCGCATAACGTGCGTCCGCGATTTCCAATTCGGCCAAGATGCGATAAATACCGGCCACCGCTTCCCCGGCATTCAATTCCACAAAGTCGCCGAATGCTTCATTCAGACTCAAGCTGGACATCCTCCCGGAACGGACGGACCGGCGTTAGCGATCGCCTTCGGCATCGGCTTCACCGTCGTCGAACTCATCCATCAAAGTATTGAATGTTTCCTCTACCATATCCCATTCTTCCCCTTCTTCGACGGGATACAGCTTGATTTCCCCATTCTCTTCTTCATACCGGAACGGGAATACTTCCTTCGCATCGTCATCCTCATCGCCTTCGGCATCTTCCCCGTCCTCGTCCGAAGCCGGCACGACCATCAAATATTTGCGGTCCGTGCCGTCGTCGAGCTCGAAACGCATGATGACTTCGAAAGGCTCTTCGTTCCCCTCGTCATCGGCGATATAGATCAATTCGACCTCGTCGTCTTGCGCTTGATAATCGTCTGACATCGCTTTTCCTCACTTCCCTTTGGCGTCCAAATAATTTTGCAGCAGCAGAGCCGCCGCCATTTTGTCCACCACTTGTTTGCGCTTGCGCCTGCTGACATCGGCCTCGAGCAGCGTGCGGGTAGCAGCGACCGTCGTCAGCCGCTCATCCCACATCTCTACTTTCAAGGATAGCATTTGCCTTAGCTGCTCCGCGAATGCCATGCAAATTTCTCCGCGCGGTCCGATCGTCCCGTTCATGTTCTTCGGCAGGCCGACGACGATCGTATCGACCTCGTGTTCGCGCACCAATTGCTCGATGCGGCGAATATCATCGCCTTCCTGCTTGCGTTCGATCATTTCCAGGCCTTGCGCCGTCCAGCCGAATACATCGCTGAGCGCCACGCCGATTCGCCTGTCGCCGTAGTCCAGTCCCAATACGCGCATGGTCACCGCTGCTGCTGAAGATAGAATCGGACGAGTTCCTCGATCAGTTCGTCGCGTTCCTTCTTCCGGATCAGGCTGCGTGCATTGTTATGACGAGGAATGTAGGCCGGATCTCCCGATAACAGATAACCTACGATCTGATTGATCGGGTGGTACTCCTTCTCGACCAGGGCATCGTGCACCTGGAGCAGAATGTCCTTCGCGGTCACTTCATGCGGATCCGCCACAACGTCGAACTGAACCGTCTGGTCCATATGGTTTTTGTCCGCCATGCGTGAAGATGGCACCTCGCTTTGGTTTCCTGCCAGTTTGTCTTGCTCACATCATACCACATTCCTACCCGGACAGGAAATTCGTAGATCGTGGGAACCTTTGACGATTTGTTGGGGGTTATGTTCCAAAATGACGAGCCGACCGCCGACTGCCGACTTTATTCCGCCAACCCACCGCCTACCGCCAACTTTTACGAACTTTTGCTTCGTTATTCCGCCGAACGACCGCCGACTGCCAACTTTTATGAACTTTTGCTTCGTTATTCCGCCAACCGACCGCCATCCGCCGACTTTTACGAACTTTTTGTTCGTTATTCCGCCCACCGACCACCGACTGCCGACTTGTTATCGGCCGAGCTGCGCCAGAACGACGCGTTCAGCCGCCGCCAGCGCCACATCGAGTTTGGCCGGGTCCTTGCCCCCGGCCTGCGCCGATTCCGGCTTGCCGCCGCCTCCGCCGCCGCAGATCGGGGCCAGCTCTTTGATCAGCTTACCCGCATGCAAGCCGCGCGCCGCCAGGTCCGGCGTCACCGCGGCGACGAGGTTCACCTTGTCGCCGTCCACGGCACCCAGCACCAATACCGCCGAGCCGAGCTTCGCCTTGAGTTCGTCAGACACGCCGCGCAGCGCGTCCATGCTGCCTGCGTTCACGCGCGCCGCAAGCAGAGTCACGCCGTCCGCGACCGTCTTCGACCCGCCCGCAAGGTCGGCGGCCTCAAGCCGGCCGAGCTTGCTCTGCAGCGACTCCACGTCTCGCTGCAGTTGCCGCGCTTCCGCTTGCGCCGCTTCGATGCGCTTCGGCACGTCCGCCGCTCCGCTTTTCAGGAGCGCAGCCGCCTGCTTCAACGTGGCGAACTGTTCATCCATATATTCATAAGCGTGCCGGCCCGTGAGGGCCTCGATCCGCCGCACGCCGGATCCGATGCCGCCTTCGCTGACGAGCTTGAACAGTCCGATCTGCGCCGTGTTCCTCACGTGGCAGCCGCCGCACAGCTCGAGCGAATAGTCGCCGACCCGCACGAGACGCACGATGTCGCCGTATTTCTCGCCGAACAGCGCCATCGCGCCCATCGCCTTCGCTTCCGCGATCGGACGCAAGCTGATATCGACGTCCGTGCCGATCCAGATCTGCGCGTTCACGCGGCGCTCCACATCTGCCAGCTCCTCCGGCGTAATCGCACCAAAGTGGCTAAAGTCGAAGCGCAGCCGCTCCGGCTCCACGAGCGAGCCAGCCTGATTGACGTGCTCGCCGAGCACTTCCTTGAGCGCCTTGTGCAGCAAGTGTGTCGCCGTATGATTCCGCACGATGTCGGAACGCTCCGCCGCATCCACGGCCGCCTTCACGCTATCGCCGACGCGCAGCACGCCGGAAGCGATGACCGCCTGATGCACGTGCTGGCCCAGCGGCGCCTTGCTCATGCCGACGACCGCCGCGCGCACGTCGCGGCCTTCCAGCGTGCCGCGGTCGCTTACCTGGCCTCCGCTCTCCGCATAGAACGGCGTACGGTCCAGCACGACCATGACCGTCTCGCCTTCGCCCGCTGCATCCGCGAACCGATCGCCCACGACAATGGCCACGACGCGGGCATCCTCCACCGTCAGCGAATCGTAGCCAACGAATGCGCTCTCCCCGGCGAACTCCGACAGCGCGCCGCCCTGCACCTTCATGCTCTCCGTCTCCTGACGAGCCGCGCGGGCGCGTTCCCGCTGCGCTTCCATCGCCGTGTCGAAGCCTTCGCGGTCCACCGTCATGCCCTGCTCGGCGGCATAGTCTTCCGTCAAGTCCAGCGGGAAGCCATACGTATCGTACAGCTTGAACGCATCCGGGCCGCTGATGACCGCAACCCCTGCCGCCCGCGCCTTCCCGCACAGGTCCGCCAGGATCGCGAGCCCGTCGCTGAGCGTTTCGTGGAATCGCTCCTCTTCCGTACGAATGACCTTTTCGATGAACTCGCGCTTGTCCACGACCTCCGTGTAGTAAACGCCCATAATTTCCCCGACCGTCGCCACCAGTTCCCACAGGAACGGACGATCCACGCCGAGCACTTTGCCGTAGCGCACAGCCCGCCGCAGCAAACGGCGAATAACGTATCCGCGCCCTTCGTTCGAAGGCAGCACGCCATCGCCGACGGAAAACGCTACTGTACGAATATGGTCGGCAATGACTTTAAGCGCCACGTCCGTATCCAGGCCGCTCTTGTACGTCACGCCGGCAATCGCCGCCGCGCGTTCGATGATCGGCAGGAACAGGTCCGTGTCGAAGTTGGAATCGACGTCCTGCAGAATCGAAGCGAATCGCTCCAGCCCTGCGCCCGTATCGATGTTCTTGCTCGGCAAAGGTGTATAACTGCCGTCCTTATTATGGTTGAACTGCGAAAACACGAGGTTCCACACTTCGAGAAAACGCTCGTTCTCGCCGCCCGGCCAGCACTCGGGATCGCTGAGGTCGCCGTATTTGTCGCCGCGGTCGTAGAAAATTTCCGTGCACGGCCCGCATGGCCCTTCGCCGATGTCCCAGAAGTTGTCGTCTCCGAGCTTATAGATGCGCTCGGCCGGCAGACCGATCTTCTCGTTCCAATAGCGATAAGCTTCTTCGTCTTCCTGATAGACCGTTACGGAGATGCGCTCGGGCTCGAAGCCGATCCATTCCGGACCGGTCAGGAATTCCCATGCCCATGTAATGGCCTCTTCCTTGAAATAGTCTCCGATGCTGAAGTTGCCGAGCATCTCAAAAAAAGTGTGGTGGCGGCGGGTTTTTCCTACGTTCTCGATATCGTTGGTGCGAATGCATTTCTGCGAGTTGGCGATACGCGGGTTGTCCGGCTTCACGCGCCCGTCGAAATACGGCTTGAGCGGCGCCATGCCCGCGTTGATCCACAGGAGGCTCGGATCGTTGTGCGGCACGAGCGACGCGCTCGGCTCGATGTGATGTCCCTTGCTTTCGAAGAATGCCAGCCACTTCGCGCGGATTTCCGCCGCTTTCATCGGTTTCATGTTCGATTACGTCCCCCTTTTATAAACAAAAAACGCCCCCGAACAGCTCAGGGACGAATCATTTCGCGGTACCACCCTGGTTATTGCGCCGCAACGCATACATTACTGATTATACTGATCCGATTTCCTTGCTGTCAAACGATTTTTCCATGTTTCTCCCTCTCTCAAGTTCGCTTGAGATAATACGCAAATACGTGCTGGGCGATCACCTTCAGCGCCGCGTATATGGGCACGGCGAGGATGAGTCCCACAACGCCCGTCAATTCGCCGCCAATGAGCAGCACGAAGATGATCGTGAGCGGATGCATCTTCATCGTACGGCCGACGACCTGCGGGCTGATCACGTTGCTCTCCAGCGTCTGGCACGCCGAATTCACCAATACGACGAACAGCGCCATTTTCCAGGACACCGTCGAAGCGACGATCAAGGCCGGCGCAGCGCCAAGAAACGGCCCCAAGTACGGGATAATATCGAACAGCGCCACGAAACCCGCCATTAGCAGCGGGTAAGGCAAGCCAATGATGAGGTAGCCGATATAGGCGAGCAAGCCGATGCACAGCGATACGATGAATTGACCGCGGATGTAACTCCCCAATGCCTCGTCGATATCCTTCATCAGCCTTACCGCCTGCTTGCGCCGTGCGCGGGGTACGATCTCGAGCGCCGCCTTCTCGAACAGGTCCGCGTCCTTCATCATATAGAACGCGAGGAACGGCACGATCATCGCCATGAACATCACGTTCAGCACCGCGTCGATATTGCCCAGAAACTCGGATGTCGCGGTGGACAGTTGCTTCTCGAATCCTTCTACCGCCCGGTTGATGCCGTCGCGGATGCTGTCCGGCATGACGACGCGATGGTTGAAGTGATCGGCCAGCGACTGCGCGCGCATCGTCAATTCCGGCAAATGCTCGTTCAGTTCATTCATTTGCTTCGTCAGCATCGGAATGATATTGATCAAGATGACGACACAAGCCGCGATGAAGACGACATAGATCAGCAGCACCGCCGCCGTGCGGGGCACCTTGCGGTCGTGCAGAAGGTTAACGACGGGATTGAGCACGTAAGAGATGATCAGGGCGATCAGGAAGGGCGCGAGCACCGCTTTGAAAAAGCCGTACACGGACCACAGCATCGGTCGTACGAGCACGAGCAAATAGAGTGCGGCCAGACCAAGGATGATATAGACCAGCGCGACGAAAACCCGATTTTGGACAAACCGGTTCAAGCTCTCACCCCCGGACAGGCATTCCATCACCAGTATATGTACCAGCCCGTCCTCTTAAACCCGTAGCCGCGTCGGAATTCTCGTCAAACGCAAATACCCCGACCGCTCTTCGTCAGAGCAGGCGGGGATGGCGACGGCCCATGCGCAACTCTTAGCATGGGCGAATCGAATTAAGCAATCATTATAAGCTGTTCACATGCATCGCTTCCGGCTCCGGCAATCCTTCGGCGAAGAACAAATCGTCCAGCGAACTGAGCGTGCCGTCTTCTTCCACTTGATAAACCGACATTTTCTCGCCATTCACCGTCAATTCGATGAAGCAGCTCCAGCAATAAAACTGATGGGAACCGATTTTCCCGATATCTTTGGAATTGCAATTGGGGCATCTCATCATCCGTCGTCACCTGTCACTTTCCGCATATCGCGATTGTCTCTCGTCAGCACCCGTTCGTACGAATCGGGCACCAGTATGGCGTGCTCGCCCATCGTGACGGGCTCGGGCCCTTCCGGCAGCACCAGCCGCCGTCGCCCTTCCAGCACATCGGACAGAAATCCGTCCGTCAGTTCGAATCCTATTAAAGGTGTACCCTCTGACGCTTTAAAATAAACATCGGCGATCCGGCCCAATTGTAGACCGGAATTCGTATATACCGGCATATCCTTCAATCGGATGACGCCGCCCTCGTAAGCACGGAGCATGCGTGATTTGTCGATCTTCATCACGGATTGCCCGCCGCGAATCAGCAGGGCATCTTCTCCACAGGCGAGAACATCGTGCCAATGAATGGCTTTCCGATACTTGCGGGACCAGACGCGGGCGGCCAGAACGACCCCCGTCAGATTCCAAAATTCATCCAACCAAACGTCCTTCACTTCGCCGGCCTTCGTCCCGTCTTGCAACAATACCGGCAGGCCGATCATCGACTGTATCCGATACGAGGCCGGCACCCCCTTCGCGCGGGCGCCTCTAACTTATACGAATTCGCGCCCAAATGGTTGCAGTGATTTTCGCTGTTTTTTCAGCTTCTTCGCTAGTATTGCCCAATCCGAAGCTGAAACGTACGGTGGATTTCACAATTTCTCGCGGGAGGCCCATGGCGGTGAGCACGTGGGAAGGCGAAAGTGAGCCGGATGTGCAGGCAGATCCGCCGGACGCGGCGACGCCTTCCAGATCGAGATTCATCAGCAGACTCTCGGCAGAACAGCCGGGAAAGCTGATATTGGCGATGTGCGGAAGCCGCTGATCGGGATGGCCGTTCAGCCGGAACGCTTCCGCGGGCATTTCCGCGCGAAGGGCTTGCAGGAAGGCGTTGCGAATTGCCTCGGCGTGACGCACACGTTCGTCCCGTTCGTGGAGAGCGATTTGTGCGGCTGCGGCGAATGCGGCGATCCCCGGCACGTTCTCCGTGCCGGCGCGGCGCGCGCGTTCCTGAGTGCCGCCGAACAGCAACGGCTGGAACGGCGTTCCCTTGCGCACGTACAGCAAGCCTACGCCTTGCGGGCCGTTGATCTTGTGCGCGGATAAGCTGAGCAAGTCGATCGGCTGATGCCTCAGGTTCCATTGCGAATATCCGAACGCCTGAACCGCGTCCACATGCATGAGGGCGCCGCGATCGCGGGCGATCGCGCCAATCTCCTCGTAAGGCTGTAACGTGCCTGTCTCGTTGTTGCCTGCCATGACGCTGACGAGCGCCGTCGAGTCATCGATCGCTTGCGCGGCATCGGCAGCCGAGACGCGTCCTTCTCCGTCGACAGGCAGCACGATCAGACGATAGCCTTGTTGCTCCAATTGCCGGCAAGCCTTCAGCACGGCATGATGCTCCACCGCGGTCGTGACGATGCTTGTCCGGCCCTTGGCGCGTTGGGCGGCAGCCGCCCCGAACAATGCCGTGTTGTCGCTCTCCGTGCCGCTGCCGGTGAAGACGAGTTCGGCAGCCGTGCATCCGAGAAGCCCCGCCAGCGTGTCGCGTGCAGACGTCAATCGGCTCCGCGACGAGCGGCCGTAGGCATGCAGGCTCGACGGGTTGCCCGGGCCCGCTCCGGCTGCTTCCGCATAAGCCGCGATCGCCTCCGGATGCATGGGCGTCGTCGCGGCGTGATCGAAATATATTGCTGTCATGCTCATTCGACCGTTCCTTTGTTAAATGTAGAACATGTAGTTGTTCGGTGCGCCTTCGTCCTTGAAGTTGATCAAATCCGACAAATTCGTGGAATCCAGCACTTCCGCGATGCTGTCGCGGATGCGCAGCCACAAGTCGCGCTTGGCCGGATCGTCTTCTTCCGTAAAATCGACCGGACTGATCGGCCCCTCCAGAATGCGGATGATGTCGCCGGCGCTGATCGTCTCCGGTTCCTTGGACAGAATGTACCCGCCGTACGCGCCGCGAACGCTCTTCACGAGCCCTGCATTGCGCAGGGGCGCGATCAGCTGTTCAAGATAATGTTCGGATAAGCCGTTCTTCTCGGCAATGCTCTTCAGCGATGTCGGCCCTTCGCCAAACTTGGATGCCAGTTCCATCATGATCGTCAAGCCGTAACGGCCCTTCGTCGATATTTTCAAGCGTGCACACCCGCTTTCTCTCGCATTGTCTCCAAAATGGACAGTATCCCCATTATTCATCTATGTTATCACACCTTCGCGGGTTTCGGACATAAAAACTTGACAAATTGTTGAATGCGTGGACGACGAGATTTCCTGCGGGACATTGGATTCCATGGCGGCGATGAGTTTCGAATCGAGATGTGATAGAATAGGAACACTTGCGGCAGATCGGCAGCGGCTGGCTGTCGCATGGATGGAGGAATGGCGATGGTGATAACAGACGATCATAAGTCCGCAGACCTGTCCCGCATCCGTGTCGTAGTCGGCATGTCGGGCGGCGTGGATTCTTCGGTTACAGCGCTGTTGCTGAAGCGGCAAGGCTATGACGTAATCGGCGTGTTCATGAAAAATTGGGACGATACCGACGAATTCGGCGTGTGCACGGCGGAGGAAGATGCCGAGGACGTGCGCCGGGTATGCGACGAGATCGGCATCCCCTACTATACGGTCAACTTCGAAGCGGAATATCGCGACAAAGTGTTTGAATATTTCCTGGAAGAATATCGCCGGGGCCGCACGCCTAATCCGGACGTCATGTGTAATCGGGAAATCAAGTTTGGCGAATTTCTGCAAAAGGCGCTTGAGCTCGGTGCCGATTACGTAGCCATGGGGCATTATGCGCGGGTGGAGCGTTCTGATGGCGGCGAGTTCCGGCTGCTGCGCGGCGTGGACGGCAACAAGGACCAGACGTATTTCCTGCACCAACTGGACCAGGAGCAGCTGGCGCGGGCGATGTTTCCGATCGGCCACCTGCCGAAGCCGGAGGTGCGCCGATTGGCCGATGAAGCCGGCTTGCACACGGCGAAGAAGAAGGACAGCACGGGCGTGTGCTTCATCGGGGAACGGAATTTCAAGGAGTTCCTGAGCCAATATTTGCCCGCCAAGCCGGGCGAGATGGTGGACGTGGCGAGCGGAGACGTGAAGGGGCGCCATGACGGGCTCATGTACTACACGCTTGGGCAACGCCAAGGCCTCGGCATCGGCGGTTCGGGCACCGGAACCGGGGAACCGTGGTTTGTGGCGGACAAGGATCTGGAGCGCAACGTGCTGTATGTGGTGCAGGGGGAGTCGCATCCGAGCTTGTATTCAGTTGGCTTGACGGCTAGCGGCGTGAACTGGATCAGCCCGCAAGTGCCCACTGGAGTGTTCCGCTGTACGGCCAAGTTCCGCTATCGCCAGCCGGACCAAGGCGTTACGGTCACGCGGCTCGGCGACGGCGAGTACCGCGTCGACTTCGACGAGCCGCAGAAGGCGATCACGCCCGGACAAGCCGTCGTCTTCTACGACAGCGAAGTTTGCCTCGGGGGCGGCACGATCGACCAGGTGCGCAAGTTGGAGCGTGAGGCTTGACGCCGGGAGGGCTTGGCCCTCCCCGACGTCTCGGAGCCGTGTTGAGTCGATTTTCGACTTAACTCCCTCCAGCCGCCGCTCTCCAGGCCGCGTTGAGTCGATTTTCGACTTAACTCCCTCCAGCCGCCGCTCTCCAGTCCGCGTTGAGTCGATTTTCGACCTAACTCCCTCCACTCACCGCTCTCCAGGCCACGTTGAGTCGATTTTCGACCTAACTCCCTCCAACCGCCGCTCTCCAGACCACGTTGAGTCGATTTTCGACTTAACTCCCTCCAACCGCCGCTCTCCAGGCCACGTTGAGTCGATTTTCGAATCAATTCACTCCATCTTCTCTCTTAGTAAAGACGCACCGTAATGTTCACAGTTTGCGTACAGCCTCATCTGCAATTTTGAACTTAAACGCACGTTCAGTGCCGCCACCATCCGGGAACAGCAATCCTTTGCCGACCAAGCTTCGCAACACTTTGCGAGTCGCTACTGGGCCCAACTTCAACCATTCGCCAGCCTCCGTCATGCCAAACGACCCACTTTGAATCATGGCGCAGCGGATGATTTCCCGCTCGTTGACCGGCAATGACATCCAGCCGTCACGTGAGGATTTCCCAAATCTGCCCAGCGTCTCATAGATCGATCGTAAGCACATTTCCGGCTTCTTATCCAACTCATCCCAGCTAAAAGGAATATATTTCATACTGGCATTCGTGAACGATCGAATTCGCATTTGCTCGAACGAGTGCTTCTCGCGAGTCAGTTTTTCTGCATGCACACATAACCATGGGTCTCAAATACGATATGAAGTTTACGATGATACACGTCCGCATAAATCTTAATACCTGCTTCACTCAAATAATCAAATTCCAATACGCAATCATCCAACGATCCAAAAACCCGATACAGTATTTCGCAAAGCTTCTTCGTGCCTGTCAGATCTCTCTGGAGCCTCTCCAATCTCACACCGGAAGCATCCTGTATCTGATCGTGCAACAACCGGTCAAAAGCACGTTCAAAATCAGACATCGCCTTTACCATTCTCATCTCCACCTTCGACATAGATTATCTTTCAAATGCAAAACGCCGCTTATCCCCCATAAAGAGGACAAACGGCGTGTGCTTCACGCGTTGGTCATACCGTGTTCATTTCAGCGTCCGCTGCCGGAACGGAACGGGTCGATCAACCTTAATCCCGACCGCTCTTCTTCCGGACCTTACAAGAAGAGACGAATCAGGGAACCCGCATTCACCTTCAGCCGAATCGATCCGATTCCAACCCATCTGCCACCTTCAGCCGAACAAAGCCGAACCGGTAGGCTAATTCGTCTGCGATTTTCCTCAACCCAACCGATCCATCTCTTCGTCGCTGATCTCGAAATTGTGGTACACGTCCTGCACGTCGTCGTTGTCGTCGAACGCTTCCATCATCTTCAGCAGCTTGTCGGCCTGGTCGCCTTCGGCATTTACCGTCGTCTGCGCCAGCCAGCGGATACCCGCACGCTCAAATTCGTAGCCGGACGCCTCCAGCGCGGACTTGACCTGCTCGAAATCGGCCGGCGCAGCCAGCACCTCGAAGCTGTCCTCGCTGACGACGACGTCTTCGGCCCCCGCCTCCAGCGCGTGCATCATGACCGTATCCTCATCCGGCTCCCCGTCCTCGCGCGCGATCACGAGCAAGCCTTTCTCGTCGAACATGTAGGACACGCAGCCGGTTTCTCCCAGATTGCCCCCGCGCTTGTTGAAGATCGCCCGAACGTCCGCCGCCGTGCGGTTGCGGTTGTCCGTCAGGCATTTGACCATGATGGCAACGCCTCCGGGACCGTATCCTTCGTACATCATCTCTTCGTATTCGACAGAATCCGCGCCGGTGCCGGCCGCCTTCTTGATCGCGCGCTCGATGTTATCCGAGGGCATCTGGATGGCGCGGGCATTGGCGATCGCGGCCTTCAGGCCGAAGTTGGCATCCGGATTTGCCCCGCCGCGGCGGGCTTGAACATAGATCTCGCGGGCCAGTTTGACGTATTGATTATTTTTCGCTTGGTCGGCCTTGCCTTTGCGGCCGGCAAACAATTTGAACTTGGGCATACCAGTTATTACCTCCGAACCGGAAAAGAGTAAAAAACAGGCTACCGCCCATTTTACCACTCCATCCAATAATCGGTCAAAAACATCACGTCCAAGACACCGCGCAGAACCGCCCCGTTTTGGCGGATTCTCTCGCTTTCAAGCACATCAATGCACTGTTCAGCCCATCCTCCAGAGTGGACACGGATGCGCCGTCTCCGCGCAACAAGCCGACGAAGCTGCGCGCCAGCGACTCGTCTCCGCCATGATGCCCCCCTCCAGCCTCGAACCGGTAGGTCTCGACACGCGGCGTATGGTGCATGAACACGTGGACTTCCCCGGTGACAAAATCGAATTCGAGCGTCCCTTTGTAGCCCATGAATCTCGCTCCGCGCTTGCCCGCTCTCCGGCGGACAAAGAAATTTTGCGAATAAACCAGGTGCATGCCTGACGCGTACCGGACAAGCACGCTGCCCGAATCTTCGTTGCCCGTATCCTCCGCATAACAACAAGAGCCCCAGTGTTTCTCGTCTTCCGGCTTGAATAACACGCTGTCCGGACAAGTCCGGTTGTCCTCGCAATCCTTGCATTGCAGACCTGACGGCTTGTCGCCCTTGAAAATCTGCTTGGACGTCATCGCCGCAACCTCGACGGGCTGCACGCCCAGCAAGTAGTTCAAATAATCGAAATCGTGCGTCGCCTTCTGCAGGAACAAGCCGCCGGTAATCCGCTCATCACGGTACCAGCTTTGATAATACACCGCTCCGTAAGGCACGTTATTGACGGCCTGAACATGCTCTACCGTACCGATCTTGCCGGAATCGATAATTTCCTTCACAAGCTGCGCAATCAACGTCACCCGAAGAGGAAACGATACGACCACCTCGGGCCGATACTGTTCGTTCGCCTCCCGAAGCCGCAGGAGATCCGCCATATTCGTCGCTACCGGCTTCTCGAGAAACAACGGGATGCCCCGCGGCAGCACCTTCAACGCCATCTCCGTATGCAGGTCGCACCGGGTGCCGATCAGAACGCCGTCCAATTGACTAGCCTCCAGCATCGCATCAGCCGTATCGAACCGTTGCACGCTTGCCGGGTCCAGTACGGAAGTGTCCAACCCACTTGGTCGCGGATTCGGATCCGCGTACGCCGTCACCAGGCAATCGGGGTCCAGCCGCGCGACTTGTCGCACGATTCCGCCGATTCGATTCCCAAATCCAATCACACCTAGATTCATGCTGTCATCTCCTCGCATCCTATCGCATGTTTACAATTTGAAGTATAGTAGGCGGAAGCAAATGCGGCTTTGTCATAATCGCTGCGATTTTTGCACTTTTGCAGCAATGCGGTGCTTCCCTGGCAAGCGGAATGGCAGTATGATGGGCTTAGGGATGATCCGGACGGAAATGAAACCGCGGCGACCCGGAGCTTGAGAGGATCGATGGGACTTGAAACGTAGCGATGCGCCGACACAACTGGATTTACTGCAGCGGACCGCGCTGAAATCGACGATCCGCATCCGCAACCTGATCACGATGTATTATTTCGAACACGGCAAAAACTTCGTCTTTCACGGGGAGAAGCACGACTTCTGGGAAATGCTCTACGTCGATCGAGGCGAAGTCGAGGTACAGACGGACGACAAGGTACACGTGCTGAGGCAAGGCGCGGTCATCTTCCACAAGCCGAACGAATTCCACAAGTTTCACGCCGTCCGCGGCATCGCTCCGAATGTCATCGTAATGACGTTCGACTGCCACTCCCCCGCCATGCGGCGTTTCGAGGAGCGAATGGTACTATTGGACGACGAAGAGCGCAACTTTCTGGCGCGCATCTTGAGCGAAGGCCGCAGCGCCTTCGAATTTCCGTTCCGGCATCCGCTCCGTCGCCGACGGGACGCGGAAGAAGGCTGCGAGCAGCTGCTGCGCAATTATCTTGAAATTTTTCTGATTCGGCTGCTTCGCAAGCTGGGGCCGGCCGGGCAAGCGGCATCCTCCCTGTCTTCCGCTGCGCAAGAGCGAAGCGGGGCACAACTCGTTGACCGCATCAGCCGATACCTCGACGACCATCTGCAGGACAAGCCTTCGGTGCCCGATATCGCTCACGCTTTCTATTTGAGCGTGCCGCGGCTCCAGCGGCTTTTTCGCAAACACGCCGGTTGTTCGATCAAGTCGTACATCGTCGACCAGCAAATCCGCCAAGCCAAAATCTGCATTCGCGAAGAAACGTACAATTATACGGAGATTGCCGCATTGCTCGGATTCTCGAGCGTGCATTACTTCTCCAGGGCGTTCAAAAAGGCTGTCGGCATGAGTCCATCGGAGTATGCGCGGTCCGTAATCGCGAGGATGGGGGATTGACGAGTCGCCGCGTCCGGAAAGACGAAAGCCCCCGGCGGCGTCGCCAGGGGCTTTCGTGCTCTGTTCGTGATATGAAATCAGTCTTCGCGGGAAGCGAGACTTACAGTTTCACCACGTTGGATGCTTGCGGTCCGCGGTTGCCTTCGGTGATTTCGAATTCTACCGCTTGACCTTCTTCCAAGGTCTTGAAGCCGTCGCCTTGGATGGCAGAGAAGTGAACGAATACATCGTTGCCGTCTTCTACGGAAATGAAGCCGTAGCCTTTCTCTGCGTTAAACCACTTAACTGTTCCTCTCAAATGAAAAACCTCCTAAAAATCTCGCCGTCAATCGGCGAATGAAGTCATTATAACCGATCGCGCCTCAAGTTGCAATATGTCTGCAGCCGTTAGTTTTCCGCGCCCCGCCTGGGGTTCAGCCGTTTTTGGCGAGCTTCAGAACAGGGCTCTTGGCGGGTGTAAACGGCAGCAACGACGGGACGAAGCTGAAGGAAGTCGTTTCCTGCATTTCCTGCAGCAAACCATGCAAAAAAGAAGGCGTCTGCCAGCCGAGCGTCACGAGCGGATAGATACACACTTCCCCGCCTGTACGAGTCACGCGCAAAAGCTCGGCCAATGATGCGCGGTGGAACGCTTCGTCGAACTGCTCTCCATACAAGAACAGGAAGTGGCTGCACAGGACGAGCCCGAACGAACCGTCCGCAAATGGCAAATCGGGCAGCGACGCGGCGATGTAGCGCGATGATGCGTCATCCCGCACATAGTCGGCGGCGAAACGCTCGTACGATTGCTCCCGCAATTTGCGATGCCGCTCTGGCGATCCGTAATAGCTCCAGTCGTAGCTTGCGGCAGCGGCCGCCAGCTTGACGGAAGATACGCCGATTTCCTTGCGGGCTTCTTCCAGCACCCGCTCCGCCGCGCCGGCATAGAACGGATCGACGGCCGTCGCCGCAACACCCATCTCGCGCAGTTGCGCCGTAAACGACGAAGCGCCTCCCGCTACATCCAGGACCGGTCCGCCCGCCACATCTTTCATTTTCAAATCGAACATGCGCATGTACTCGTCGAACGATCTGCAGGTGTTCGCCACGCCCGTCTGCGGGTATGCAGGGGCTGGGGCCTTCCCGGTATGAACCTCGCTACTCATTTCGTCTCGTCTCATCTCGTCTCTTCTCCTCTCGAACTCGTCTCAGCTCAGGCTCGGCTTCATTCGCTATCGCGAATTCCCACTATTTTGCCATGCCGAGAGCCTGCCGTCAACCAGGTATGCGCCGTGCGATTGATTTCTTCGCGCATCTCTTCTATGATGATAAAAACGGCAAAGCTTGCCAATCACAGGAGCGATCCCATGTTCGAGAAACATACGGTCTACAAACTCGATCACTACAATATGCTGACGGTGGAAGTGCAAGGCAAAACGCTTGTCGTTCGCGAGATCTCCGATCAATGGGGCGAAGAAACGCACAAGTTCCTCAGCCGTCCCGAGATGATGGATTGGGCAAACCGACGTTTTCGCCCGGACGATTTTCCCGGCGGTGAAGAAGAGTACCGGCAAGTCATTGCCAAACTAAAGGCTATCTAGACCAGGCAATCGTCAAGATGGGGAGGCCCTGAAATCCGTGGCGGACAGCTCAACGCTTATCTACATCATCTCCAGCTTCGCGCTCGGCGTCATTCTCATCCTGAGCCGCGACCGCATACCGAATCGATTAAAGCGAGGGATGGCGATCCTCTCGATCCTGTTCATCGCGTTCGCCTTTTTCCTGATCGTCTACAGTTTCTTTACCGCCGGCACATAAACGTACAAGGTCGGTCTGAAGAAGGTCATGAAATCCGGCAGGCAAGGACATACTAGTGCGGAAAACATTTCCTGGAGCCGGTGGTTCCCAAGGAGGCCGCATGAAGACGTTCGCAGTGCCGATCGCCGCCGCTCTGGCGGCGTTGTCATTATTCAGTGCTACGACATTACCGAGGAGGGAAATTCCCGCGATGACCCAAGTATCGAAGAGAAGCGAAACCGCGAAAGAAACGATGTGGCGCCTGGAAGACTTGTTCCCGAGCCAGGACGCCTGGAATGACGAATACGCCAAAGTCCGGAAGCTGATCGGCGAAATCGCCGGCTTCCAAGGCAAGCTGAAGGACGCTGACGAAATCGCGCGCTGTTTCGCTTTGGAGGATGAAATTTCCCTGTACACGGAACGGCTGTACGTATACGCGAATATGCACCACCACGAAGACACGGCGGAACCGACGTACCAAGCGTTGTCGGACAAATCCAAGAAGCTGAGTGTAGAAGTTTCCGAGGCGCTCTCCTTCATCACGCCCGAAATTCTCGGCCTGTCGGAAGACGAACTGCGGGGCTTGATTGACAACGCGCAGCTCGCGAAGTACAAGCGGACGCTCTCCGAGATGCTTCGCCAGAAGCCGCACACCTTGTCCAAGAACGAAGAAGCTCTGTTGGCCCAGGTCGGGAACGTATCGCAAGCGCCGGGCACGATCTTCGGCATGATGAACAACGCGGACATGAAGTTCCCGAAGGTGAAGAACGACAAGGGTGAGGAGGTCGAGCTGACGCACGGCACGTACATTCAGTTCCTGGAAAGCCGCAGTCAAGACGTTCGCCGCGATGCTTTCAAGGCGATGTACGACACCTATGGCAAATGGAAGAACACGCTGGCCTCCACGCTCTCTGCCAACGTGACGAAGAACCTGTTCTACGCCAAAGCCCGCAAATATCCATCCGCGCTGGAGATGTCGCTTTTCGGCGACAACATCCCGAAGTCGGTGTATGAAAACCTGATCGCCACGATCCACGAGCATCTGCCGCTCATGCATCGCTACATGGCTTTGCGCAAAAAGCTGCTGAAGCTGGACGAATTGCATATGTACGACCTGTTCACGCCGCTCGTCGAAGAATTCGACATGGATATCACTTATGGTGAAGCCAAGAAGAAAGTCTACGACAGCCTCGCCCCGCTCGGCGATGACTATCGCAAGACGCTGCAGGAAGGCTTCGATGGCGGCTGGATCGACGTGTACGAGAACGAGGGCAAGCGCAGCGGCGCTTACAGCTGGGGCGCCTTCGGCACGCATCCGTACGTGCTGCTCAATCACAAGGACAACCTGAACAGCATGTTCACGTTGACGCACGAGATGGGCCACGCGCTGCATTCCTATTATTCAGACGCCAGCAACGACTATCGCGACGCCCAGTACACAATCTTCCTGGCAGAAGTCGCCTCCACGCTGAACGAAGCGCTCTTGATGCACAACATGCTGGAGAAGTCGACAGATCCGAAGGAAAAAATGTACCTGCTGACCTACTACGCCGACCAATTCCGCACGACGGTGTTCCGCCAGACGATGTTCGCGGAGTTCGAGAAGATCATCCACGAGAAGGCAGAGCAAGGCGAGGCGCTGACCCCGCAGGAGCTATCCAAGATCTACTACGATCTGAACGTGCGGTATTACGGCGACAACATGGTCGTGGACAAGGACATCGAGATGGAATGGGCGCGGATTCCGCACTTCTACACAAGCTTCTACGTGTACAAGTATGCGACGGGATTCTCGGCGGCCACCAGCTTCGCCAAGCAAATCACGGAAGAAGGCACGCCGGCCGTGGAGCGTTACCTCGGCTTCCTGAAGAGTGGCGGCAGCGACTACTCGATCAACATCCTGAAGAAAGCCGGCGTTGACATGTCCTCGCCCGAGCCGATCCGGCAAGCGATGAGCGTGTTCGAAGGAT
Source organism: Bacillota bacterium (assembly GCA_023391635.1). Lineage (GTDB taxonomy): Bacteria > Bacillota > Bacilli > Paenibacillales > Paenibacillaceae > Cohnella. The sequence continues at coordinate 46,696 of JAEWAQ010000009.1, forward strand.
TGATCGCGCAGATGGAGCAGTTGACGGGCGGCGGCAAGTAAGTAAGTTGGAACGCAAAAATAAGATCGAGCGCAAGAAGCCGGCCATGCCGGCTTTTTTGCTGTCCGTTGCCCCGCTCTGTCCCGCCACGATCGCAGTAGCCCGGTTTCACCCGCTTACATCGCCGCTCATTCCCGCCACGATCGCAGTAACCCGGCATTACCCGCTTACATCGCCGCTCGCGCCCGCCACCCTCACTGTAACCCGGCTTCACCCGCTTACAACGCCGCTCACACTCGCCACCCCCACTGTAACCCGGCTTCACCCGCTTACATCGCCGCTCACGCCCGCCACCCTCACTGTAACCCGGCTTCCCCCGCTTACAACGCCGTTTACACTTGCCACCCCCACTGGAACCGGCGTCTTCCTATAAATCGGATGGCTTGTCTGTCTGTTGAGATGATGCATCCCTTCGTATAAATCGAGCTAGGGGCGGTTACCGGGGCGGCAGTATGAGGTTTTTCGTATAAACTGAGCTCGAGACGGCTCCCGGGGAGGCAATGTGTGCGGTTTTTCGTACAAATCGGGCTAGGGGACGGCATCCGAGCGACAGTATGTGCGATTTTTCGTACAAATCAGGCTCGAGACAGCTCCCACGGCGACACTGTGTGCGATTTTTCGTACAAATCCGGCTCGGAGGGCACACGAAACGGTCATCGAACAGAGCCCGTTACTATCGCATATACGCCAGAATTTCCTTCCACGCCGTCAGCCGGTCCTCCAGGCCCCGGTATTGCGGCGTCGGAATCGGGCTGGTCGAAGGCATGCGCAGCACGGTCCGGTTCGCCACCTCCGGCGCAGTCCCGTGGTGCCGCTTCAGCTCCGCGAACGACTTGCTGCCATTGCATGCGATCGTCTTCACCTGCGGGTATCGTCTCAGCAATCCGGGGATGTCATTCGGCACCGTATCCTTGATATTGGCGTCCAGACTCCCTTCCCGCTCGCAAGCGGCAATGGCGTCCCACAGCGCGATTCGATACTTGAGCGCGAAAGCAAGCCGCGAATCGTAGTCGTCGTCCGGAGCTCTGTCCTCGAACAGGGCGTACAGGATCGACCATAAATAGTTACGCGGGTTGCCGTAATACTGGTGCGCCGCGAGCGACGCGGCGCCCGGCATGCTGCCCAGCACGAGCAGGACGGACCGGTCGTCTATAATAGGCGGAAAAGATCGTACGATCATGGACTGGTTCCTTCTTTCTCGTTGCGTTACAATAAGTGATGATTATAAGGATACCAATAATCCATGACAAAGAAACGAGTTGTTCGCATTTGAAACCTGACGTTTCCTTCCTGTCCCGGCGATCTCCGCAGCAAGTGCTCGTGATCGGCTTTGCCTTGCTGATCGTCGTCGGCACGTTGTTGCTGCTGCTTCCGATCTCCGTAGCGAAAGGCGCCGAAATCAACTTTCAGGATACACTATTTATCGCGACTTCGGCCGCGACCGTTACCGGACTCGTCGTTGTGGATGTAGGTCAGACGTTTTCCCTGTTCGGCCAAGCCGTGCTTCTCGTGCTGATTCAAGCAGGCGGCATCGGGTTCATGACGATGACGACCATGTTCGCGCTGTTTCTCGGCAAGCGGATCTCGTTCAAAGAGCGGCTGGTGCTGAAAGAATCGCTGAATTTTCATAACACCGAAGGCGTCGTTCGATTGATTCGCAAAGCTTTGTTCTACTCGCTGGTCATCGAAGCCGCGGGCACTTTGATGCTGTCCGTCTATTGGATCAGCGAAATGCCGTTCGGCCAAGCGTTATATTACGGATTATTCCATACGATCTCCATCTTTAACAACTGCGGCTTCGACCTGATCGGAGGCTTCGCCCCCTATGTGGGCGACCTCTACTTCAATATCGTATCCGCGGTGCTGATCTTTCTGGGCAGCGTCGGGTTCATCGTGCTGTCCGATCTGTTCGATCTGCCGAAAGTTCGCAAATTGTCGCTGCACAGCAAAGTCGTGCTGACTTTCTCGGGCGGCTTGGTCGTCATTGGCGCCGTCGTCATCTTTATTTTCGAGTATACGAACGGAGCATCGACAGGAACGCTGGGCATCGGGGAAAAAGCGCTCGCCTCCTTCTTCCAGTCGGTCAGCTTGCGTTCTTCCGGCACCAGCACCTTGCATATTGAATCGCTGCGCCAGGCGACGCAATTTTTCATGGTCATCCTCATGTTCATCGGCGCCGCGCCCGGCTCTACCGGCGGCGGCATCAAGGTCACGACGTTCGCCATCATGACCGCTGCCTTCTACACGATGATCCGAGGCAAAGAAGACGTCGACCTGTTCCGCAGCCGCATTTCCAAAGAACTAGTGTACAAAGCGATCACCGTCATGTTCGTCGGCTTGTTCATCGTCGTCAGCGCCACGATCGTGCTCAGCTTCTCCGAGAACCAGCCGTTCCTGACCGTTCTCTACGAGACGACGTCCGCCTTCGGCACGGTCGGCTTCAGCGCGGGGCTGACTTCACAGCTGACCGGCTTCGGCAAGACCGTCCTGATCCTGCTCATGTTCGCCGGCCGGCTCGGCCCGTTCACGATCGCCCTGGCGCTGCAATCCAAGGCCAAGAAGGAGCTGTTCCGCTACCCGGAAGGCAAGATTATCCTCGGCTGAACGCACACCGAAGCGCCCGCATCCATGCTCGGAGGACGGGCGTTTTTCCTATTTACCGGACCTAACTCACCTTACCCCTTGACGCTGCCGGCCGTCAATCCGTCGATAATCTTCTTCTGCAGGAACGCGTACAGAACAAGCACTGGCGTTACCGAGAAGACGATCCCCGTGCAGATGAGCGGGTAATTGGTCTGATAAGCGTCGCGGAACCCGACCATGCCGGTCGGCAGCGTCTTGAGCTTGTCGGAGCTGATGAAGAAGTTGGACAGCAGGTATTCGTTCCAGTTGCCCAAATAATTGACGATGAACACCGTCACGAGCGCAGGCATCGTGATCGGCAGAATGACCCGCGCGAATAGTCCCGGCGCGCCAAGTCCGTCGACAATCGCCGCTTCCTCCAGTTCCGAAGGAACCGAGCGCATGAACGCGGAAATCAGCAGGATGCTAAACGGCAAGGCGCCGGCCGTGTAAGGGAGATACAGCGCCCAATGGGTGTTTAGAATGTGCAGATCCATCATGAGGATATATTGAGCGATGAACAGCACATTGCCGGGGATGAGCATGCCGATCAGGACGAATTGATAAATCGCCTTGCTCGTCCGGACGAACTTCATGCGCGTGAGCGCGAAGGACGTCGCCGCAGCCAGCAGCACTCCCGATACGGCCGCGGTCAAGCTCAGATAGAGGCTGTTGAAGAAATAGACGTTGATTTTCGCTTGTTTCCAGGCTTTGATGTAATTGTCGAAGAACAATTCCTTCGGAAATCCGAGCGGGTGAGCCGCTACTTCCGCGTTCGATTCCTTAAAGGACGAGAACAGCACGATCGCGAAGGGAATCATTATTATCGCAACGTAAGCGAGCAGGACGACATGGGGCACCGCTCTTCGAATCGCCGTCGGCATCAATATTCGATCCCTTCCTGTTTTCTTGCGAAGATCAGTTGGTAGCAAGCCGTGAGCAGGAGCGCAATGGCGAAGATAAGAATGGACAGCGCCATCGCGTAGCCATATTCGCCATATCGGGTGCCTTGATTGACCATATAGGACGCCATGACTTCCGTCGCGCCGGCCGGTCCCCCGTTCGTCATGACAAGCACGATGTCGATGACGCGCATGGCGCCGGCAATCGACAGCATGACCACGACGGAGATGATCGGCATGATCAGCGGCACCGTAATGCGGATCGCCCTTTGAAAGCCCGTCGCTCCATCGATGGAAGCCGCTTCGTTAATTTCCTTGGGCAACGACAGAATCGCAGCGAGAATGAGCACGATATAGAACCCCATCCACTGCCACGCGTTCGTCACCAAGATCGAGAGCATCGCCCACTTCGTATCTCCGAGCCACATGATCGGCTCGCCGCCGAACAGCTCGACGATCTTGTTGAACAATCCGTCGTTCGGATGATACAAGAATCCCCACAGGATGCCGATGATCGATGTCGACAGGATCGCCGGCATGAATACGGTCGTCTTGTACAGCCCTTGCAGCTTGCGTACGCTGCTGATCAGCAGCGAGAAGAAGATGATGAGCGGAACCTGCAGAAAGACGGAGAACAAGATGAAATACATGTTGTTGCGAACCGACACCCAGAAATCAGAATCCGCAAATGCCTGCCGAAAGTTATCCAGTCCGACGTAACGGGCCGTCTCCAGCGCATTCCAATCCGTAAACCCGTATCCGACCGAGGTCAGCAACGTGTAGATAAAAAACAGAAAATACAACGCCAAGCTTGGCAGTACAAACGACCAGTAGACAATCGGATTTTTCAATGCGCTTTTCATCATTTTCTCACCTATTCGCAGTCAGGGGCGCCGCATCACGTCATGTGCAGATGAGCGGCACCCCCGAATTCGTAAAATCATGGAGCTGGTATGCGATTACTGAGCAGCCATTTCCGCATCCGATACTTTCTGGATCGCATCCGCCATCTCTTGCGCGGTCGTTCTCCCGGCGATCAGCAGTTGGATTTGTTTCTCGGACTCCCCGTTCACCTTGGAGACGACAAGCGAATCGAAATGCGGGAACACCGTCGTGGCGCCTTTGTTCGCTTCCAAAATTTTGGAGATGACCGGGTCATCGCTCGTAAGCTGATCAGCGGGCACCTTCATCGAAGGCAGCACGCCGTCTTCCTTGAAGCCGCGAATCTGGAATTCGTCGTTATACAGGTTTTTGACGAACGCCTTGACAGCCTTCAATTCATTGTCGTTCAGATCGGCGGAGAAGCCGTACCCGTTGTTCTGATTGTAGTTGACGGCCGTTTGGTCGCCTTTGCCGCCCGACACGGACGGGAATGCGATGTAGGCCACCTTGCCTGCCAGCACCTTGCCGATCGCATCACCCTCCGCCTTGAAGGAGGACGCGCGCCATGTGCCGTCGAACAGCATGCCGGCTTTGCCGGTGATAAATTGGTCGGTCTGACCGGCATAATCGATGCCGAGCTCGCCTTTGGTGAAATAGCCCTTCTTCACCCATTCCTCGTATTTCGCGAATGCCGCCACCACTTCCGGCTCATTCCACTTGCGGGAGCCATTGCCGAGCCCTGCTTGCGTGTCGGGACCGGCGTAGCGGGCGATCATCGTATTGACCATCATGAGCGGCACCCATGCGGCAGAGGAGCCCATGGCGAACGGGGTAATGCCGTTCTTCTTCAACGTCTCCGCTGCGGCTTCCAACTCTTCGAGCGTCTTCGGCGGATTGATGCCGTATTTCGAGAAAATTTCCGTATTGTAGAACAGTCCTTCGGAGCTGGCGCCGATCGGCAGTCCATAAATTTTGCCATCGACAATGAAATTGGACAGATCCGTGAATTTGTCTTTGATGCCTAGTTCATCGAGAATCGCCGTCAATTCCAACAGCTTGCCCGCCTTCGCGTACTTCTGCCCGTCGCCCGGACCGCCGAACAAATCGAAAATTTTCGGAGGATTGCCCGTCGCCATCTCCGCCGGCAGCTTCGTCCAACGATTGACTGAATCTTCCACCGCATCGTATTCGAAGTTGGCTCCGGGGACATCAGCTTCCGAGCGCTTCACGACTTCGTCGAGAATCGCTTTGCGGAACTGCTGGGCAGCGCCGACTTGAATGTGGCGGAGCGATACGTCGAAGCGTTCGACTTTGGCTGGCTCGCTCGGGCTCGGACTTGGGCTTTCGCTCGCCTTCGCCGGTTCGCTGGAGGATGCTGAAGGACTTGGAGACGAGGCGTTGTTGCCGCCGCCGCATGCGGCGAGTACGGTCGATAAAGCAAGGATGATGGAAATGACGAGCATCAATCTTTTCTTCACTGGAATGACCCTCCTAATTGGGATTCAGGTGGTGAAGCGGCTTACACTTTCATTCTAAAGGCGGATTGCCGCGAAGGAAGGGCTTCATTCCGATCATCGGGGATAAGATTCTCTATCTCGATTGCGGATGCGCTGATGCGAATCGAAAAAAAATGGAAAGGCAGCAGGATTCGACACGATTCGTCGCGAATATTTTCGAGGTACAGGTAAGGAGTGATTTTGTGTACAAACAGGAGCTGTCTCCGGAAGACTTATTGAAAATCATATTCGATTATACCGCGAAGATCGCCAGCGAGACAGAGCTCAGGCGCGTGCTCGTGCTGATGGCGAACATGGGCCGGGAGATGATCCTCTCAGACAGGTGCACGGTGTGGCTCATCGACGAAGTTCGCGGAGAGCTGTATACGACGGTCGCCCACGGCGTCGACGAGATCCGCATTCCGTACGGCACCGGGTTGGTCGGGACGGCCATCACGACGGGCGAGTCGATCATCATCAAGGACGCTTACAGCGACCCTCGCCATAATGCGGATAACGACCGCAAGACTGGCTATCATACGAAATCGATCATCACCGTTCCGTTCCGCAACAACGATGGCGAAATCATCGGAGCCTACCAAGCTGTGAACAAGCTGACGAAAGTCGATTATTTTACCGAGCGCGATCTCGAATTGTTGTCGCTCGCGGCATCGTATGCAGGCAAGTCGCTCGAATCCGTCATGCTGCACCAGGAGATCGTCGACACGCAGCGGGAGATCATTTCCACGATGGGCGAGATCGGCGAAATCCGGTCCAAGGAGACCGGCAACCACGTCAAGCGCGTTGCGGAATATTCTTATGTGATCGCATTGGGTCTGGGCATGGATGCGTCGGAGGCGGATGCGCTGCGCACCGTGTCGCCGATGCATGACATCGGCAAAGTCGCGATTCCCGACGCCGTGCTGAACAAGCCGGGCAAGCTGACGGGCGAGGAGTATGATATCATCAAGTCCCACACGAAGATCGGTCACCAACTGCTTAAAGGATCCAAGCGGAAGCTGCTCAGCGCGGCGGCGATCGTGGCGGAACAGCATCATGAAAAATGGGACGGCAGCGGGTATCCGAACGGACTCAGCGGTGAGAACATTCATATATACGGCCGCATCACCGCGGTCGCGGACGTATTCGATGCACTGAGCGCCGAGCGGGTGTACAAGGCCGCCTGGCCGATTGAGAAGATCGAATCGCTGTTCCGCGAAGAGCGCGGCCGGCACTTCGACCCGCAGGTCGTGGACGTGTTTTTCCGCGAGCTGCCCAAGCTGCTGGAGATTAGAAACAGGCTGACGGACGTGGAATAATTCGCACCAAAGCACACCCCAAGCGTCTTACACGCTTAATGGGGTGTGCTTTACTCACCAATTCAGATGGCTAAAAACGCTGAGCTGCCACTCATACTGCAGTGATTTTCATCCAGTTGTAATTGATGTTCCCCCCGGCGTCTGTAAAATAAAGCCGGAATTTATGCGATCCTTCCGTCAGCAGGATCGTTTTCGATACGGTGATCCAGCTGCCGTTTGCATTTGGCGGGGTGATTGTACCCGTTGCGTCGACTCCGTCGACCTCAAGACGGAACGATTGGATCCAGGTGGTCTGTACTCTGAAGTCGATCCTATACATCCCGCGACGGGGAATGTAGACCGAATCGTATTCCAGGTTATCGTCAGTGTCGATGTAGCCGATGCCTGCAGCTGTTCCTCCGTCGTTGATCGTCATGACTTGAATATTCGTCTCACCCGACGCGTCGGCGGAAGGCCTTGTAAAATCCTCCGCTTCAATCGTTTTCTCAAACGGCTCTTGCTTGGTGAATTTCATCCAGTTCAGGTTGATTCCGCCTCCTGCCTGGACAAGCACGAACTTGAAGGTGTGCGTTCCTTGCGTCAAGTTTATGGCTTTGGTCACTGTCGTCCAATTGTTATGCCCTTCCATGTTATCCATCACGATTGTTCCGGTCACATCCGTTCCGTCCACCTCGAGCCGGAACGATTGCTGGGGAAGCGAAGTGGCCACCCTGAACTCCGCTAAATACGTTCCCGTTTGCGGCACCTGAACGTCCCCGTAACTTAACCACTCGCCCGTCTGGTTGAAGCCGATGCCAGCCGTTCCATCCAGATCGTCGATCGTTATAATAAGCGGAGAAGCCGATTTGGCCGTGTAATCTTCGTTCTGGATCACAAAATCGTCCGGATCCTGTTTCGTAAAGGCGAACCAGTCGAAGTTAATGGCGCCTCCCGCGTCGGTCATGATCAATTTAACCGTGTGCCTGCCGGCGGACAAATTAACGTTGCGGGAAACGATCACATAATTACCCGAGCTTACCGGAGGAGTTATGACATCCGTCACGTCTGCTCCGTCAACCTGCAGCTTGAACGATTGCTGCGCTCCGGTGGATACTCTAAAATCGACGGTATAGACGCCGCTGTGCGGAATTTCTACATAATCGTACTCCGCCCAATCTCCCGTGTCGCTATATCCGATACAATGCTTGACGTTCAACGCACAATTCGTCATGATTTCAAATCCCGAGTAATTCGTGGTATCCTCAACTTCCACTTTAACGAATCCGCCCAGAGAAGGGGCCGTATACGCATCTTCGTTCGCGGCCACCGTCACAGTTCCGATTCTGTACATCTTGTTTTCTCCGTCAGTCATGGGCATCGCAATGGCCGGATTGCCCGCACCGTCAACCATTGCAACTTTCAAATCGTATGTCCCATGCGGAAGATTGGCGGGAAGGTTGAAGGTCGAATTCAGTTCATATACGTTCCATTTCTCCCAATGTGTCTGATCAAAGCCGTTATCTGCTGCACTCCACACCACATCGCCATTCGCAGCGTTCACAAAATAAACTTTTAACGGATGTTTGTCAATCAGCCTTCCTACGCCCTTGTTTATCCACGTTTGCGACAAGGTGAATGTACCCGAAGGTTCGACTTTGTCGTTATACATCGCCTTTGAAAGCACAAATCGGTAACCGACGTTTCTGGCCAGCTGTTGAAAATAACCGTTCCACTCCGCCATCAATCCGCCGTCGTCATAAGCTTCGTAGCCGGCGTTGTTGAACGTGCCGATATTGGTATGAATTCCGAGCGAATTATCGACGTAGCGTTGCTTGTTGGAGAGCATATAAAAATCGCTGTCCCATCGGGAGCCTTCGTATACGACCAAGTGATTCCGCCAGGAGTTTCTCATCAGCCAGGGCGTAAATTCGCTGCCGTACAAATTCCAGTCCCATGCGCCGAAAACAGTGTTGGACCGGATCCCCCAGTCGGGATGGTTATCGAACGCATAATCGTAAGCCCAATGATATTTCCGTTGCTCATTCGTTTGTTCATCAGGCGTTCCTTCAACGATTTGTCCCGCATCATGCATGATAAGCCTGGAATTCGGGAAAGCGTTGTCAAATATATCGATAATTGCCTCGAGCGTTTCACGCTGCTGGGTTCTGCTCTGCCACGGAAACCAGTCGGCGTTGTCCCATCCGCCCCATTCCCCGCACCTGGCTACAGCCGCAAGATCGACATAAGCGATGTCCGGATTTCCGTCATATCTGGCGCCAACCGCCGCAACGGCTTCCTGAAGCTCGGCCAGATATGTCGGGTCGTAATAATAGGGCTGCTTAAGCAAAGGGTTTTCGTTGATGAGCCGGTAAGGAATTCCTTTCACGTCCCACAGCCAAGTCGGCGCATAAGTTTGTCTGGGAGATTCATCCCCCTCGCTGAACTCCATGCGGAAGATGACCTTCCTCCCCTGGGACACGGCACTGGAAATCGCGGCGTCGAGCCGGGTCCAGACGAACTGATCGTCGGTCGGTTCAATATCCGACCAGCCGAAATAAATCTGAACTAAATCCGTTTCTGCAGGGATGGTGCGATTGTTGATCAAATGCGTCATTCCATCATCATTGTAGGTCCAGTTCGGTTCGAAGATCATGCCGGCGTTCGGGTTGCCATGCAAAATTTCGTTCGTTTCCACGGGATACACGATCGTATTTGCCGCCGAAGCCTGAGTCAAGCCGAAGATCAATCCAAGAACCAATACACTTAACGTCACTCCTGATTGCCATAAACGTTTCAATTCAATTTCCTCCTTTTTAAATTGCTCGGGAAGTGCTCGCCTCTTTCAGCCTTTTAAGCCGGATGTCGCGATTCCTGCAACAAAGTATTTCTGGGTGAAAAGAAACAGCGCGAAAATAGGCACCAACGCAAGAGTGGCCGCAGCCATCTGCATCGCATAATTGTCCGCCTTCATCGTGGAGAACATGGAGATGCCGACGGTCAACATTTGTTTCCGAGTGTCCGTAATGAAGATGAATGGACCCGCGTAGTCGTTCCATGCCCAAATGAAGCTGAAGATGATGACTGTAACCATCGCGGGAACGGCCAAAGGAAGAATGACCCTGTAAAATGTGCGGAAATGGCCGCAGCCGTCGATTGTGGCGGCTTCGCTCAGCTCGAAGGGCACGGTAAGCAAAAATTGCCTTAATAGAAACACGAGAAAAATGTCGAAGGAAGCCGGAAGGATGACCGCCCACATGGTATCCGTCAAATAAAGAAATTTGTAAATGACATATCTTTGAATTAAAGTAACGTCCGACGGGACGATAATGACCGCCAGCATGGTCAGGAAAATGAAATCCCTTCCTTTGAAGCGCAGCCTGGAAAAGCCGTACGCGGTGACAGCCGTCAGCGAGCTTTTGATCACAATCAGCAAAGCGGTCATCACAATCGAGTTGAAATACCATCGTACGAACATATACTTGTCCGCAAAAATTTCGGAATAATTATCCAGAAACAACGACTTGGGAATGAGTCGAACCGGATATTCGAACACCTCGCCCAGCGGTTTGAACGAGGACGACAACATGAACAGGAATGGAGAGATGAACAGCAGTCCGAACGCGCCCATCAGCAGCGTTTTTAATAATTTACCCACTTTTTTTGAGCCCTCCATATGAAGATCGTGACTGACATGATAATGAAAAGAAGGATCACGGACTGGGCGCATGCGTAACCGATTCGGAAATTGCCGAACGTTTCCTGGTACAGATTGATCGATATCGTTGTCGAGGCAGAGCCGGGCCCTCCTTGCGTCAGAACCTGAATCGGCCCGAAATTTTGCAGCGAAATGAGCAATGCGCTGATCGTCAGAAAAAAGGTGGTCGGCGAGATCATAGGCAGCGTAATCCGGAGCAATCTTCTGAAGTACCCCGCGCCGTCCACCGTCGCGGCTTCATACAGCTCGGAAGGAATGCCCTGCAAAGCCGCCAGGAAAGTGATCAGATTAAAGCCCAGGTTCTGCCAGGCGACGATCATGGCGATTGTCGGAAGCACGGTATGCATCCCTAGTAGCCACATAGGCGGATTGTCGATGCCCATCGCGCGCAGAAAGCTGTTTAATGGCCCTTCATGCACTTCCAGAATAATCGCCCAGACGATAGCTATCGCCACTATATTGGAAACATAAGGCATGAACAGCATCAGGCGGATCCATTTGCGAAAATATAACTGGGCATTCACGGCGATGGCCAGAACCAGGCTGGATATCATAACTAGCGGAACGTAAGCGGCCGCGTAATAGGCACTTTTCTCGAACGATAGAAGAGCTTTCGCATCGTTAAAGAAGGTTGCATAGTTTTGCAGCCCAACGAAACGAAGATCGGAAATTTTCGTAATAAAAGAAAGATCCGTTAAGCTGAACAGCAGCGAGGACAGCAGCGGCGCAAAGTGAAAAACGGCAAAGCCGACCAGAAACGGCAGAACGAACAGTACGCCGGCAGCCGCTTCCTTGCGGTGGATGCTCCGCATCCCCATAATCATCCCATCCTTGCATCGATTTGTCTTGGAAGCAAGGGGCGCTCGGAGCGCCCCCAAACTTATGTCCGGTCAAACTCGAGACCAAACGGGCTGTGCACGGCCATGCCGATTACGGCGCGGCCAACTGGTCTTCTTTTATCGCATTGTCCGCTTTTTCCTTGATCGCTTTCATGGTGTCCTCCAGGGACCGCTGCCCAATCGCGTAAAGCTCGCTTTCTTTGGGAATGATCGTGCCGTTGATTTGCGTCATGCCGGGACCGGTAATTTTCTCGTCCACAGCATCCAGCTTCGCGTCAAGGATGGAATCGATGATATCTTGCTCGGTTATCCCGTCTTCCGTCAAACCTACGATTGCGCCTTTGGCAATGTCCGCTAGCTGCGACGAATCAAGATCGACGCGGGCCGGAACTTTGCCGAACGGCAGCGTATATTCCAGCTCGGCCAGCGCTTTGACGACCTCATAGGCCTCTTTGGCATGCTTTGTGTTTTTGCCCACTGCGTAACCGCCCATGACGCTTAGCGTTACTTTTTCCCCGGCTTCGACTTGAGGCATAATCGTTACTCCGAGCTTCCAATCCCGGGGATATGTCTTCTTGTCGACGCCCATCGCCAAAGCCCAGTTTCCGACGACCCACATCCCGTACTTGCCGTTCATAAACGCGTCGAACGGCAGTTTTTTGGACAAGAAGGTCAGCAGATCAGGCTGCACTTTGTGCACCGTACCCAGATCGGAGAAAAACTTCAGCGACTCCGCCCATGCCGGATCGTCCAAATTGGAAGTCCCGTCCTCCTTGTAGGCCGGCACCTTTTTTTGCTTCGCGGAAAGCGTGAAATAAATATCCCAATCCAGCATGTAGGATCCGTATATTCCTTTGTCCGGATCGGTCAGCTTCTGAGCGGTTTCCAGGTATTTCTCCCATGTCCAAGTTCCTGGCTCAGGGTAAGGAATGCCGGCATTGTCGAACAGCGTCTTGTTGTACATGGTGACGTGAACGTCTTTGAAAGCCGGCAGGTTGTAAATTTTACCGTCGAATTTCTTCAGGTTCGAGCCGTAAATTTCATCTGCATTGTATTTCTCTTCCGCAATCATATCGTCAAGCGGCAGCAGCACTTGAGCCGTTACATATTTTTGCGCGGTCGGGCCGTTCATGTACAGCACGTCGATATCCTCACCCGCCATCATGCTGATCAGCAGCTTCTTGTCGAATTCGACGGCATCCCCCGGTATAATAAGCGGCTCAACTTTGTAGCCTGTTTTCTCCATCGCGAGCTCCAGCAGCTTGACTCGATCTTCGCGGGCTGCGTCTTTGGCGGACATGGCGAATTTGAGCGTGACGTTCTTTTTTTCCGGCACGCTTGTCGTACTCTCCTGCGTCGGTGTCGACGTCGGAGCAGCGCCTTTCGATTCACCGCCGCCCGAATTTGAATTCGAGTTCGAACTGCACCCTGCGGCCAACGAGAACAACAACATGGCAGCCAGGAGTACCGCAATTCCTGTTTTCCTTCCCATTCGCTATAACCACCTTTTGACTTTTTTTTGGGCTTGCAGGCCAATTATAAATAGAAATCCATGCGGACAACATGGATTCCATTTGCAAGTTATTGGTCATTCTTTTTCTTGTTGGACAAAGGTTCTACTGGAGAAGTGTACCCCCAGGTTAATTGCCGAAAATATTGTCGACAAGTTGTTCAATCATTTACTTATTTCTCTTACAGCCGCTGCTTCCTTATTTCCGTCGGGGCATTGCCGATAAATTTTTTGTAAACCCGGTTAAAGTAAAAGATATCGCTATAGCCAAGTTCCAGCGCGATTTCCGATATTCGCTTGTCCGTATGCCGGATCATGGAGTTCGCTCTCTCCATCTTCACTTGGAGCAAATAATCTTTGAAGTTCGTGCCGGTCTGTTCCTTGAATAACCTGCTAAAGTAGCTCTTGTTCATGTTGACCAGCTTGGAAACCTCCTCTAAAGTCAGCTTCCGGTCCACATGGGCTTCTATATAGTGCTTGGCTCGCAGTATTTCGGAGCGGAACGCGTGAGCGTTCCTCATGTGATGGACGAGCAGCTCCAAATAAGCTTCGGCTTTCAGCATCAATTGATCGAGATGATCCGCTCGCTTCAGATCTTCATCCAGAGCCGTCATGCGGATCTGCCATCCGATTTCCCCTTTCGGCGTCTCGTCCTGTACGGCAATCAGCAGCAATCGGGTAAGCTCGCGTGCGAGCCGAGGTCGGATTCGGCGTTCCCGGACGCACCGGTTCCAATAAGCGAACGTTGCCGAAAGCTGCTCATATTGACAGTGCTTTGCTCCAAGAGACAGCTCTTTTTTAACCCCGATATAAAGCTCCCAAGCTTCATCGGATAAGAGGACCAGCTCGTCCTTGTTCCATAACCTTCCCGGTTCCGCATAAAAAAAGTGCTCCGCAACCGCCGGGATCCCGTTCAAAAGCTGCTTCATCTCCAAAAAAGAAGCGAAATGGACGTTGTAAACGATAGCTGTTGCGAGATTGAGATACTGCTGAAGCAGCCCTTGAATCTGTTCGGCAACATGACGCGTCCTGATCTGCTTCCCAGTCAAAATACAGACGTATACGGATGGATCATGAACGAACACCTCGCCCGGACCGTAATTCGCGGCCATTTCCTCAATGATGCTCGAGAGCGTATATACGAACAGTTCTTCATCCCCCTGGAACCTCCCCTCGATGACGGCTCTGCAGTTATCGACGTGAACGACAAACAAAGCTCCGCTCGGTTCGAACAGCTTTAACCGACTGTCTGTAATGAACTGGGATAACCGCTGCTCATCCATTTTTCCGTGAATAAGCTGATGGTAATACCTGCTTTTGATATTGGCCTTATGGTCATGAAGCGTCGATGACATCTTCAACATATCTTGCCGACTTTCCGCTTCTGCATTGATTTGTCCGCATACAGCGGCCAGAGACTCCAGAAGTTTGTCCGTTTCCATTGTCACCTTAAGGAAATAATCCGACGCCCCGCATTTTAACGCTTCTTTGACCAGGTGAAAATCGTCATAGTTGCTCAGCACGATAAACTTGATCCCGCGCTGCAGCTCTTGAACTTGCCGGATCAATTGAATTCCGTCCATTCCAGGCATCCGAATATCGGTAATGACGATATTCGGATGCAATTTCTCGATGAATGCGAGCGCCTGCGAGCCGTTCGCCGCTTCGCCGACTATTTGGAATCCGTTGCCCTCCCAATCGGCAGCCGCTTTCAGCCCCATCCTGACCAACGGCTCGTCATCGACAATCAATAACTTAAACATGGCCATTATCGTCCTCCCCTGCTTCCGCCGCCGGGACGGTAAAAACGACCTTTGTCCCTTCTCCTGGCGCACTTTCCAGCTTAAGCCCGAATGCTTCGCCGAATTGGATAGTCAACCGGTCATTCACGTTTCGTAATCCGATGCTGTTCATGCCCTTGCCGGGGAGTCGATCCCGTTTCATAAGTGAAGCTAGCGTATCGGTATCCATTCCCTTGCCGTTGTCGCTAACCTCGATGCGGATGCAATCCCGGAAGCGTGCCGCTTTGATAAGTATTTCGCCTTTGTAGTCGACGCTGTCAAACCCGTGGATAATGCAGTTTTCGACGATGGGCTGCAATATGAGCTTCGGTACCTTGAATGCTCCAAGCTCTTCCGGTATTTCATAATTATCGTCAAACAACACGCCATACCTCATCTTCTGAATGAGTATGTAGTTGCGCGTATTCTCGACTTCTTCGTGAAACGGAATCTGTTCCTTTTTCTGCAGAATACTGTTCCGAAGCAGACTGGCCAGCGCCACGATCACTTTACTGACGTTGTAAACCTTGCTCGCATCCGCCATCCATCGAATCGAATTTAGCGTATTGAACAAAAAGTGGGGGTTGATTTGGGCATATAACGCTTGCAGTTCCAATTCCCGTTTCAACTTCTGTTCGTTTTGCTCCTTCTCGACGAGCGCCTTGATTTCCGTCGCCATCCGGTTGAAGTTTTGCGATAATACGCCAAGCTCGTCATTGCCGGTTTGAGCAATGCTTACATCCATGTTGCCGCGCGAAAATTCCTTGACCGCGGAGATTAGCTTTTTGACGGGAACCGTAATTTTACCGGCTATCAAATAGGAGATGGCGAGAAACAGCAGCAGACAAACCGCACTCGACCATATAATTCCATTTTTTACAAGCGATATTTCCAGACTGACAGCCGATTTCGGGATCAACTGAATCAAATAACTGTTATTCAAACTTTCAAGTTCGATTGCGTTTAAATAATAATGACGGTTTCCCAGACGAATAGGTCGGCCGGAATCCGGCTGCTTGAACCGCTCGGCCCATTGCAGCGTCGTTAAGGCTTTCCCTCCACCGATGAAAGAACCGTTTCGCTCGTTGAATACGAACGAATATCCCTCGTCATCCGTCCCCATATTTTGGAGAATGTCCGTAACATGCGTTTCCGGAATGGCTACGAGCATGTCCCCGATTCGGATTCCCTGGGCGTTGATATACGTCACGAAATAAACGAGATACGCCTTGCCTACGAATTGCGGCAAACCGCCAAGATTCCGGTCGATCTTGGACCATCTGAATCCGTTTTCATTTTGGCCCACCTTTTCCCGTTCCCTGATCAGGGGAAACACTTCCGTTTCATAACCGTCATCGGAAAAATTGGAATAGATGAATCCCGCACGATCCGCAAGTGCAACGACAACGCCCGGATAGTTTTTCAGCAGCGTAGACTGGAGTGAATAGATTTTGTCGCGAATGGTTTTGCCGTACGAGTAGCTGTCGAGTCCCGCCGATAACCCTGCCGATGAGGATTGGCCCATAATTTGCTGGACTTCCGAGTCGCTTATCATCTGCACTGCGCTTGTCCTCATATCCCGGAACACCCTGTCTGTGTTCGCGGCTGCTTGTTTCAGGATATAACGGTTTTTGTCGTTCACTTTCTCAGCGACGATTCCTTGCAGCACGTAGACGGATATGAAGGTAATGATCAGAAGCGGGATAATCAAAATAAACAAAAATGAAGCGGTCAGCTTGCCTTTGATGCTGTTCATCGTAGCCGCACCTCAAATCCGTCTGCTAATGTTGCATTCTTTCCTCATAATCGTCTCTCGTTTTCCATTATTTCGGCATTTCCTATGTTATTATTTTACTGCTGCTTGTCCAATTGTAAATCAGATCGTCGGTTATCAACAAGGATTCCGTTGACCGACTATTGTAAAAAAAATGATATTTAATTAATCGTATAGGAGGAAGCGATGCCGATGAGGGGGAAATCATTTGCGCGATTTGAGCGGTGGCATCCGGGGAGGCGTTCTTCGGCAGAGATGTTGCGAGTCGACTCTCAATCAAAGAAACCCTGGGTGCATGACAACCTTCGCTCTCCCCAAAACTGCATCCCCTCTCCACCAAACCAGCTCGTCCCCGTCGGCGAGCGGTCCGACGCCTGCAGGCGTCCCGGTAAAAAGAACGTCTCCCGGACCTAGACCATATACTTCTTCGACGTAATCGGCTAATTCCTTGAGCCCGAATACCATATCGCTTATATTGCCCCGCTGCACTTCCCTTCCGTTCAAATGCAACCCGAAATCGGCGCAGACGAGCGATTCTTCCCCCGGGTAGACCTGCCAACGGCCAAGCGGCGCAGAATGGCGGAATCCTTTGGCCGCGAGCCAAGGATGGCCTTTGGCCTTCAGGACGTCCTGCACCGTCCGGAGCGTCAAATCCAGGCCGACCGTAACGTGAGAGAATAGTTCATCGACGGACATACCCGGTTGATAGGATCGACCGACCCGAAGCACCAGTTCGGTCTCGTAGTGCACGGCGCCTTGATTGCCGGGCAGAGGCAGAATGCCGTCCGCAATTGTCGTCGTCGCGTGTGTCGGTTTCAAGAACAGCATGGGAGAGGCGGGGACGTCGTTGGCAAGCTCTGCCGCATGAAGCCGATAGTTGCGGCCCACGCAGTAAACATTGCGGATGAACGGCTCTTCTTCCATTCGCGGGATTGGCTGCGTTTGCAGCTGCGGTTGCAAGTTCACTTGCGTATGGGATTGTTGGCTCGATTGCGCATTCGCATTCTTTTCCAATGTGATCAGCCTCCTTGGCGTACGGCCGCCAGCCAGCGGTCGGGATGATTCGTGCAGATCATGATCGGCTCAGGTCTGTGGACAAGCCGGCTTAGGTCCGCCGGCTGATTGGGTGTCCAGGCCATCACGACGATGCCCGCTTCTGCCGCTTGCTGCAACAGTTGCTCCGTTAAATGGCGGAACCCGATGGACAACATGCTGCAGCCGAGCGATTGTACCTTTCGGATGAGCTGCGGCGGATTGTCCTCGACGATTAATCCCGTCCGCACCGACCGGGATTGTTCCCTTACGGTCGTCAGCACTTCCGGGCGGAAAGAGGTGATGATCACATCGTTATTCATGTAACGCCGGCGCACATCCTCCAACACGCGCCTGACGATCAATGACGGCGCGCTGTCCTCTCCCTTGATCTCGATATTCAAGCAGCACCTGCCGGAAGCAAGCTTAAGTACTTGATCGAGCGTCGGAATTCGCTCCTGGGCGAACTTCGGACTGAACCAGCTGCCGGCATCGAGCTGCGTCAATTGTTCAGCGGTCAAGCCGGATACGCACCCTTTGACACCCGTTGTCCGCTTCAGCGTCGGATCGTGAATGACGACCGGAACCTGATCCCGGGACAGATGGACATCGAGTTCCATCCATTGTACGGCCGGCTCTTGAATCGCGAGCTTGAAAGCCGCCATCGTGTTTTCCGGAGCCCGCCCCGACCATCCGCGGTGTGCGACGCAAGGATGCAGGATCGCCCGTTCCCTATCGTTCCACGGCAGCTTCGTTTCCACCCGCCCCCGCAGCCATCTTTTTCGACGATCCCATACCCGTTTAATTCCGTACTTAATCTTGTTCCGCAATGGCTCCGTTCTCCTCTATGATCGCTGCTGTCGATACGGCCTCCAGCTTCGCCAGCAATGCCTTCGCGGCAGCTTCGTCCATCGGAGCCGGCTGCGCCGCCTTCGCCAGCATCGGTTGAAATTGCAGCGAGCATTCGCCGCCTTTGCGGCATGCCGCCATCAGTACGCCCGTCTCGGCGGACAGCGGGGATTTCGTTCCGGAAAACAC
This sequence comes from Bacillota bacterium, assembly GCA_023391635.1. Lineage (GTDB taxonomy): Bacteria > Bacillota > Bacilli > Paenibacillales > Paenibacillaceae > Cohnella. The sequence goes on from JAEWAQ010000009.1 coordinate 65,624, forward strand.
GAAATTGCCCAAGCTGTAGGCAATCCAGCGTCCCTTGTACGCTTCGAATCCTTGCAGGACATGCGGGTGGCTTCCGATAACCAAGTCCGCACCGGCATCGATGAAGTGCCGGCCTTTCTTGACTTGGTAAGGCTCGGGACGGTCCGTGTATTCGGTTCCCCAATGCACCATGACGACGACGAGATCGGCATGCTTGTCGGCTTCTTCGATGGCTGCGATCGCGCGGGTCGTATCGTAGGCTTCCGCCATGCCGGGGCGATCTTTGGTCGCTTTCCAGTACGTTTTCCAGATCACGTTGCTGATGCCGATAAAGGCGACTTTGAAGCCTTTGACCTCCACATAGGCAGGAGCGTATGCTTCCGCTTCGTTGTGGCCGACTCCCATGAACCGAAGTCCGTGTTCATTCAGCGCATCCATTGTGTCCTGCAAGCCGACCCATCCGTAATCCATCGAATGGTTGTTGGCCAGGCTCAGCACGTCGAATCCGGCTTCCTTCATGGCGGGCAGCGCCTTGGCCGGGCCTCTGTATACATATTCCTTATCCGCCTCCGGCGTTCCCCTGTCGGTAATGGCCGTCTCCAGATTGCCCACCGCGATATCCGCCGCTTGCAGCAATTGCGCTGACTCCCTGAACGGGTAGTCGTAACCGTTCTTCTCCATCAAACGAGCTACGCTGCTGGCGGGAAGCAAGTCGCCGACGAGCGCGAGCGTAATCGTCTCCGCTTCCTCGGCGGGGCTGGCGGATGGAGATTCATTCGTGTTTGGCTGCTGTGTCTGTCCATCGGTCGCGTCTGGATTCGCAGAATCGCTTGGCACTGGCTGCTCGCTGCCCATTGTCGGAATCGGCGACACTTGAGGAATTCCGGATGCAGAGGACGGCCTGTCGTCGGGCTTGAAAACGGAATCGAAATCGGAAAGGTACCATACGAATAGGATGCCGGCGATCACGCAGACAAGCGCAGCGTTAAGCAACGCCAGATTGCGGATGCGTCTCCTGCGGGCAGACTTCTTCTTCTCGTTCGTATTCATACGCGAATAAGTCATGAAATGCTCGAACCTCCGAAAACGTGCTTCATCTGGGTCATTATACCACCCATTGGAGGAAAGAGCATCCGCACAAGGGCTTAGGCGGGGGTGGAAATCGTGAACGGAAGGGGCGCTGCGGTATGGTAGGCGAAAATGGTGCGGACAGCATCATGTGCGGCGGGTTGGCGAGGGCGCCGCACCAGGCCGGTCATGTGCCACCGGACGGCCAGGCAGCGGCTGCGTTCAGCTTGCCGGCGTGGCTCTGGTGCTCTTCGCGGTATGCGGACGGCAGCATGCCCGTATATTTGCTGAACACCCGCGTGAAGTACCTCCGCTCCGCGAACCCGACCATCGCGCCGACTTGGGTGACGCTTTTGTCGCTGAGCGCAAGCAGCGATTTGGCCATTTCCATCCGCTGTCTCGTCACATATTCCACGAATGTCTCGCCGAAATGCTGCTTGAACAACAAGCTGAAATAACTGCCGCTGATCCCGAGATAGTCCGCCAGCATGTCGATACCCAGATCCGAAGACAGATTGCGTTCAATATAATCACGCGCGGACAGCATCAGCACATCGCTCGTCTTCTTCTTCAAGACGCTCTCCAGCGACTGGTCCACCAGCCGGTTGATGACGTCGAGCGTATCCCGGATGCCGCTGTTGCGGTCGATCTGCCGCCAGATCGCCGTCTCTTCCTCGCGAGACATGACGTCCATCGCCCGCATCTCCCGAAACAAATGCAGGCACACATAATGCAAGATCGGCTCAACCCGCTCGAACGAAGTTTCCGGCAATCTGCGGAAGCTCTCGTTCAGTTCGCGCAGCGCCCTCTCCGTTCTCCCGCGGTCGCAGCGCTTGAGCCCTGTTACCATCTCTTCGATCCACTCCCACAGCTGCTGGGAGGAAGCGTCCGGCATGGCGCGGCTTCTCTCGGGCATCAATACTTCGGCAGCGGAAGACGGCGTCAGGTTAAGCAGCCTTTGCAGCCCTTTATACGATCGAGCCAGCCGCTCGATCGGTACGGCCGCAGGATGCAACGCGATGCGGATGTCCAGCTTCAAATAACGTTCGATCGTCTGCCTAAGATGCTCCGCCCAAGACGCTGCTTGGTCCCGATCGAACGCATCGCCCGCTTGCCGCTCGATGAGGACGCACCATTCGCCGCTGCGCACTTGCAGCACGGAGTGCGAGACGCCGAGTTCAGCCAGGCACTCTTGCATAATGTTCTGAACCGCGAAGTTCCACAGCTTGCGTTCTTTGTCTTCCCAGGCGTGTTCTTTCTTCGAATAATCGGCAACGTCCGCCAGCATCATCACGAACGTCAAGCCTTCCGTCTGGATTTCATGCAGCTGGCGCAAGGAACTGGCAGGCGTGCCGTCCAGGTCCGCGAGCAGATCGTACAACACCTTCTCATAGGCCAGGTGAAATACCCGGCGCCATTCGCGCTGCACCGCTTGCTGCTGCTGGCTGCGCTCGCGCAGTCCGTCGGCCAGCCGCTGGATCGTGCGCGTCAATTCCTCGTAATCCAGCGGCTTCAGCATGTAATCCTTCACTTCATATCGGACGACCGACCGCACATAGCTGAAGTCCTGGTAGCCGGTCATCATGACGATTTCCGCTTCTTCGTCGAACGTCCTGAGCGCTTCCAGGAAGCGGATACCGTCCATGACCGGCATGCGGATATCGCACAGAATGATCGACGGCCGCTCGCGCCGGGCGATCTCCAGCGCCTGCTCCCCGTTGCGTGCGGCGCCGACCACTTCGACATTCAGCCGTTCCCAAGGGATGACTGCTTGCAGGTTTTTCAGAATGTTAATCTCGTCATCCACGAGCAGCGCCTTCAGCTTCATGCGAACTTCTCCCTTCCTTCATCGGAATGACGATTCGTATCCTCGTGCCGAACCCGCGCGAGCTGCACAGCATCAATCCGTACGGTGGTCCGTAATGGATACGCAGCCGGTCCGCCACGTTGCCGAACCCGAGCCCTCTGCGCTCTCCCGTCTCCGGCGACTCGGCATAGATGTCCTGAAGAGCCGACTCTCCGAGCGAGGTAAGCTCCGCCATGCGCTCCCCGGTTATGCCGATCCCGTTATCCCCAACGTAGAAGGCGATGTTGCCATCCTCCACCCTAGCGGTCACATCGATGCGCCCCAAGTAGTCGATCCCCTCGAACCCGTGCTGAATGCTGTTTTCGACAAGCGGCTGCAGCGTCAATTTCAGAATCCGATGCCGGAGCAACTCGTCAGGGACGTCAATAGCGAACTCGAACACGTCTTCGAACCGGTACTTCTGGATGTCCAAATAGTGGCGCAAATGCTCCAATTCCTCGCCGATGCTGATTTCTTCCTTCTGCTGAATGCTGATTCGGAGCAGGCGGGCGAGTTGCTGCACCATCCTGCTGACTTTGCGGCCTTCGTTCTGCACGGCCAGTATGTTTATCGATTCGAGCGTGTTGAACAGGAAATGGGGCTTGATCTGGGCCTGCAGCAGCATCATCTCGGCCCTGCGCTTGCGATGCTGCTCTTGCTTCACGTCGTCCAGCAGCTCCGACACCCGGCGGATAAGGCTGTTGAAGCCTTTGGACAGGCTGGTCGTCTCGTCGTTGCCGACGACTTCCACCCGTGTGGTCAGATCTCCCCGCTCGACGCGCCGCATCGCCTTCACGACGCCGACGATGAACGACACCGTCCGCCGCACGAACAACAGATTGAACACGATGGCGCAAGCAAGCGACGCGAGCATGATCGCGATCATCCAGCGCAAGACGATGGCCATGTCGCCGGACAAATATTGCCATGGCGTGACCGACACCAATTTCCACTCGCCGCTTACCCCCAACCGTTTCAACTCTTGCATGTCCATGACGGACACGAGGCTTTTGCGGCCTTCGAACGCGATCGTCTTGCTCTGATAGTCGGCTTTCGCCAGATCGATGCCCCGCCCTGTCGTCGTATTTGTCAAATCGGTGAATCGCTTGCCCTCCAGCTGTTTCCGCGAATCGAATACGATGGCATGGTCCTTGCCCACGATCAGATAACGCCGATCCAGCTTGCTCTCCCGGCTGAAAAAATCGAAGATACGGTCCAGTTCCCGCATTTGATATCGGATGACGAGAATGCCTTTGCTCTGGAGCGTGTCGACGTCGAGCAGCACCCTGATCTGGGTGAACAGCTTGTTCTCCCCTGTCAGCAGCTCGTCTTCGTACGGCCCGACCCATACCGGCGCGCCGTTCTTGCGCAGCACTTCGGGATAGATCGGATTGGCCGTAAGCTGGTCGAACGGGACCGTCGTATCCGGGTAATAGTTGACTTTGATGACTTGCTGATCGTTTCGGTACAGCGTGACGGACTTGAGATCGGGGCTCGTCAACAGCACCCGGCGGCGCAGCAGCTCGCGTTCGCGCAGAATCTCGTAATCGCTGGCTTTCTTGCTGTCATCCGACTGGTAGGCGTTCGGATTGAACGATTCCTGCAAGCTCTCGACGCTGTCCTTGGTCGTCACCCAGAAGTCGGAGAAAGCATTCGCCGTGCCGATCATGCTGTTGATGTTGCGTGTAATCGACTTCAGCGTCATCTCCGTCTGTTCCGCGTATTTCTCCTGGTTGATATGCTGAAAGACGAGATAAGACACGCTGCCCAGCACGAACAACGGCACGATCACGAAGGCGATGAAGGCGGCAAAAATGCGTTTGGATAAGCTCATGCAGCCGATTCCGTCCTCTCCCGTTGGGGTGGATAGTCCGCTTCCATCCCATTATAGCAACAGATGCCGGTCATGAAGTGAGATTTTGCGGATCAAACCCGCCAAGCAGCGAGAGCTTGCTCCGCAAGCCCTTTGTATATAGAGGAACGAAACTTGCTTTAGGGGGAGATATTTCTCATTATAGCGGGATCAGAGGCGGGCGTAAGGTTCATAATCACAGGGGGAGGGATAAAATCGTCTAATGGGGATATCGTTAAAGTGCCCCTTCCTCATCCTGAGCGAAGGGGATTTCGTCAAAGCGCCCACCAATCTTGCACAAATTCGAGCAGTGGACCGAAATGGCGGCCGTTCGTGTGGAATTGCGGGATTGTTGCGGAGATGATAGGCGGTTGAGGCTGGCTGCCGACTGTCTGCGGGTTGCGGCTGGCAATGGCAACGATGGCTGACAGGTGCAGCAAGTCCGAATCTTCGGAGCCGCGGAGCAGGACGAGCTTCGGATAGGAAGCCGACTTGAATCCTTCCACGATCGCGGCTTGCGCGCCGGCTTCGCGCAGGCTGCCAAGCATGTCGTCCAAGGCGGTCGGCTGCTCGCGGACCCACGATGTTCTTGATGCCGACGTCATCCCGGTCATGAAAGCTCCGGCCTCCCGGTGTCCCCGGGTGTCTGCGCCTGCCGGCTCCGGGTCGGCCTCGTGGGCGTCATGCTTCACCGTCCCGACGCGCAAGCCTTGGGCCGACAGCATCCGGACGACTTCGCAGACGAGCGTCGTTTTGCCTGCGTTTTTGTATCCGACGACTTGCAGCACTTTCATGTCGCTCCCGGCCTCCTATGCAGTCGTATATGGGCTGGCCTTGGTATGTTTGCCTGCAGAACAATCGCGATTTTCATCGGTTCACGTGAATTTCACCCGCGATTGCCGCCGATGCCCGGCTTCAGCGGAATCACTGTCACGATGTCGCCTTCACGGAGCTCTTCCTTGAGCGGCGGGATCAGCATCAAGCTGTCGGCGCACGCAATCGTCGTCATGAGCCCGGACTGGTCTTCGCCTGCCGGCTGCACCCATATGACGCCATCCCGTACTTCGGTTCTACTGCGCACGTATCGGGGGTAAGCATTGATTTTGGGGAAATGTTCCTCCAGCCGCGCCTGAAAGAATGCGGGTGCCGGGTTGCCGTGGTGCAGCATCGTGCGAATCGCAGGGGCGGCGAACAGATGGAAGCCGACGAAGCAGGCGCCGGGATTGCCCGACAACGCAAGCAGCAGCTTGCCGTTCAGCAGCGCTGCCGTCGTGGGGCTTCCGGGACGCATAGCGATCTTGTTGAACAGCGTGCGGCCTTCCCAGCGGGCCAAAATATCGACCAATATGTCGCTGTCGCCGACGGAGACGCCGCCTGTCGTCAGAAGCAAATCGCAATTCGCCATACCGTCGCGAATGACCTTCTCCGCCTCGTCCGCCCGATCCGGCACGCGGCCGAGCAGGACCGGCTCCGCGCCGACTTCGCGCACCAGTACGCTCAGCATCGGCGCATTGCTGTTGCGGATGCGGCCGGGCTCCAGCGGATCCCCGATGTCCAGCAGCTCGCTGCCCGTGGAGAGGATGCCGACGCGCGGACGACGCGCAACAGGCACGCTGGTGAAGCCGAACGCCGCCAGGAGCGCGGTCTCGCCCGCCTCGATGATGCGCCCTTCTTCGATCAACGTCTCGCCTGCTTGCAGTTCGCTGCCGATTCCGCTGACATTGCGACCGGTCGGGACATGTTTGCTTATACGCACATAGGATATGCCATCGCGCACGGATGCGCTCGTCATCTCCAGCATGACGACCGTGTCCGCTCCTTCAGGCATCATGCCGCCCGTCATGATGCGCGACGCTTGGCCCGGCCCGACTGCCTTAGTCGGTACGGTACCGGCCTGCAGTGATTCTAGTACTTCAAGCTCTGCGGTCGATGAAGTGTCGCCATCCGCCGGCAAATCCGCCGCCCGCACCGCATAGCCGTCCATGCCGGAACGCCGAAACGGCGGGTAGGAATGCGGTGCGGCAATCGATCGGGCGGCGCTTCTCCGCCAGGCGTCGGCAAGCGGGACGTCCTCTGACTCCAGCGTCTTGACGTGAGCGAGAATCCGGCTGCAGGCTTCCTCCGGCGTGACCGCCTGCCGCCGGAACCGTTCAGGAGAAGCGGTTGGCTTCCGAAGATCAGCGGCGCCGGCCTCGCTGAGGTCGGTTGGCTGCTGAATATTAGCGGCTTGGATCTCGTTATGGTTAGTTGGCTTCCGGGTATTCTCGGAGCAGGTCTCGCTGAGTTCGGTTGACTGTCGGATATTCGTGGAGCAGGCCTCGTCGTTGGAGTCGGCTTGGCGCTGCGAGCCCACGGTCTTGGAACCGACTTCCGCTTCCCGATTCCGGGGGTCGATTGGTTCATGATTACTCAACTCGGCCTGCTCCTCTCCTCATGTTCCACGTTGGAATGAACCGATCAGCCGCTCGTAATCCTCCGGCGTATCCACATCGTCGGCGAAGCCCGCCGCGATGCCATGGCGCTCGAACTCCGCTCCCTGGACGTCGATCCAGCGAATCCGGTCCAGCAGCGCCCGCAATTTCCGTTGGCCATGCCGAAGCATGTCGTCCGCGATGTCGGCGACTTCCCGATTGCGGTAAATCGCGTGCAGCGGCTGCGGCTGGCCGAAGAGCACCGGAAGCGCCGCGACCGCTTCTTGCTGCATGAGACGTTCGAGCAGCAACGATGCCGCTGCCGCGCTGGCCTGCGGTTGGTCGCATGCGAGCAACCATATGTATGAGCGGGTCGTAGCAGTGAACCCGGCCTGCAAGCCGGCGAGCGGTCCTTGCTGCACGTAGCGGTCAGGTACGATCTTCAAGTCGGCGTGTTCTGAACGGAGATCTGCCAGGGCGTACGCATCTTGGCTGACGACGACGATCTCATCTGTCCACCGCTCGCATGCGCGAAGTTGACGCTCGATGAACGTCGTTTGCTCATCATATGCCAGCAGCGCCTTGTTCCGCCCGCCCATCCGTTTGCCGAGCCCACCTGCCAAAATAACCGCCGAAGTATCCACCATTCGCGCTCCCGCCGTTTTTAAGTAACCGTATCCTTACCGATCTCGCCGCACCGTCTCAGTAAACCGGATCAAGTTAAATCGATTTTCGCCTTATCTCCGCTCGTTCGCCGCTATCGGGACCGAGTTATGGCGATTTTCGCCTTATCTCCGCTCGTTCTCCGCTATCGGGACCGAGTTATGGCGATTTTCGCCTTAACTCCGCTCGTTCGCCGCTGTCGGGGCTGAGTTATGGCGATTTTCGCCTGATGTCCGCTCGTTCGCCG
>JAEWAQ010000016.1 GCA_023391635.1 Bacillota bacterium
AATTTGCATTAGACAAGTTGAACAAGCAATTGAACCAGTCTCAGCAAGTCGCCTAATTTTTTAAAAACCAAGCTCGGATTTTTGGACGGGTATGCAATTCAAAAAACTGAATTATGAAATTGTCTCCGTCATGCAGTTCTTTGACCTGATGATCTCCAAATCAAGAACATGACCTGCACTTTTTGCATCTCTTTGTATCTGTAGTGCACAGGGAATTTCCGGCATTTTATTATAAGGAGAAGGAACCGCGAATCCAGCCAATCGCCTGCTGTCGGAATAGATCGTGCGGAGAACGGCCATTCCGCTGGCGCTTGCGCGTGAACACGACGACCGCTTCATAGGCGGGCACGACGAACACGAACTGGCCGGCAAATCCGCGGGCGTAATAATAACGCGTATCCTCCTCCGACCCAGCTTGGGCAGGCTCCGTCGGCGCGGAATCGACCCACCAATGCCAGCCGTATTCGCCGCGTTCGGGAGGCGGCACGGCAATGGCGGGTTGGACGGAAGCGTTCACCAGCGCTTGCGGGACGATGACTTCCCGGTTCCAGACGCCTTGGTGCAGGTACAGCAAGCCGAAGCTCAGCAAATCCAGCGCAGACAGTTCCAGGCCATATCCGCCGGTGTGAATGCCTTGCGGATCGGTTCTCCACGCATATCGTTCAATGCCCAGCGGTCCGAACAACGCTTGCTCGGCATATGCGACGATCGATCCGTCAATTCCTTGGGCGAGAATCGCCGCGAGCAGTTGGGAGACGCCGGAGCTGTACGCGAATCGTTCCCCGGGCTCATATGCCATCGGCTGCTCCCATACGTATCGAACCCAATCGGAGGTTCGGGTCATGGTAGGAAAGGAGTTCAAACCCCCGAATTCCTGCCACCGAAAACCGGCCGTCATGGTCAGCAGATGGCGCAGCTTGATCCGGTGTTTGCGTTCATCCGGCTCTTGCCGCATGGCCGGGAAAAAATCGATCGCCCGCGTCTCTGCTGACGGCAAAGATCCTCGGTCCATGGCGATGCAGACGAGCGCCGACAGCACGCTCTTCGTGCAGGAATTGATCGGCATCGGCTGGAACGAGGCCAGGTCTGACGCGTCGTATTGATAGATCAGCTCGCCTCGTTGATGGATCAAGCAGCTGGTCACATCGAAGGCTTCGAGCTGCGGCGTTAAGTTAGGGAACTTCATAGGCAATCCTTTCTTATACGTACTATAGCCAACATAACGACCTAACATGACGATTATCGTTTAATTCAGGCCCAGCTTTTTGTTCCGGTATTCGGACGGAGTCATGCCGACTTTCGCCTGGAATACTTTGCTGAAATGTCGTTGATCGGCGTAACCCACCATCGCAGCGATATCGTATACGCGCAGCGAGTGGTCGGCCAGAAACGCTTTGGCGCGCGTAATCTTCACTCCCGCCAGGTACTGGATGAACGTTTCTCCGACATGCTTTTTGAAATATTCGCTGAAGTAAGTAGGATTCAGATGAATCAAATCGGCCGCGTCGGTCAATGACGGATTATTTTCAATGTTAAGATCAACCCAATCCTTCACTTTCTGAATGAGCTGATTGGAATAACGTTCCTTCGTTTCTTTCAATTGCGCGATGCAGAAATCCGCTAATTTGCGAATCACGGTGGAGGCGTTCGTTTCGTTAATGACGGGCTTGAATTCAGAGCCGATAATGTCATGCCTTAACAAGTAGGAGTTCACCGTTCTCGTCGTCCATTCAATAAAGGAGCGCAGACTCATGAAGATTCGCATTTTCAGGTACCAGTCCTCGAGACATTCGAACTTATCGAGGCAATCGCTCTCCATTGCGCTTATCAAAAATGACTCGTATTCCTTGATCAAAGCCAAATCTTGCTGTTGGGTATGGCCGCTGCCATATTCCCGTTCATAACGGTCGAAGATCGGCCGGATGTCATCGTCCTTGAGCGGTTTCAGCAAATAATCGAATGCCTGATTTTTGAGTGCCGCCTGGATATAGGCAAATTCATCATGTCCGGTAAAAAACACAATCGGGATCGAGACGGCCTGGTCGATCAATGTCCGGGCCATGGCAAGCCCGTCCATCTCCGGCATGCGAATATCCGTGAAGATCAGGTCAGGCCGCTGCGAGACGGCCATTTCCAAGCCCTCCCGCCCGTTCCAGGCCTCTCCGATCAACTGCCAATCCGGTGCGTAGCGGGAGATCAATTTGGCCAGTCCTTTGCGAATCAGCATCTCGTCTTCTACGATCAAGTAGCGAGGCATTCCGCTCACCGTCCCTTCTGGTTGTCTTGGAGCTGCTCGGTCACGACCGGAATCCGAATATGAACGATTGTGCCGCCATTCGGATACGGTTCGAGCTGCAGCCCGTATTCGTCGCCGAAGACGATCTTGATTCTCTGATTGACATTATGAAGGCCGATGCCTCTGCCGGGATCGTGTGGAACGGCGATAATCGGATTGTGCAGCTCGCGATTAATTGCTTCCATATGCTCTGCAGCGATTCCATTGCCGTTGTCGATAATGGAAAAATGCAGCTGATCTCCTGTTCTCGCTCCGACGATTCGCAGCAATCCGCCGCTCCGCTTGCCGTAAAGCCCGTGCTGCAGCGCGTTCTCGATAATCGGCTGAAAAAGCAGCGGAATCGAATAGTAGCGCAGGATGGCGGCATGGATATCGATTTCGATGCGAATGGAATCGCCGATCATAATGCGGTGAATGTTCAAATATTGCCGCATATATTCCACTTCTTTATCCAACAAGACGAGCCTCTGATGGTTCTTGATGCTGTATCTCAGAATGGAACCGAGGCTGCCGGACATGTCGGCAACATCGCGGTTGTCGCTCAATTCCGCCAAAGACCGGATCGCCTCCAGCGTGTTGTACAGAAAGTGCGGCCGGATTTGCATTTTCAGGTTGTTCAGCTCGGCGTCCTTCTGTCTGAGATTGAATTCGTATACTTCATGAATCAATTCTTTGATCCGCGCGCTCATCTTATTGAAAGCATGGCCGAGGTTGCCGATTTCGTCCTGGGTGACAGGCTCGAGCTCCACGTCGTAGTTGCCGTGCTCCACTTTCCTCATCATCTGATGCATCGTCCGGATCGGCCGCGTCATGCTTTCCGAAATCCAGTAGGTGGCGATCAACGTGATAATGCCGAAGACGGCCGACAGCCAAATCAGAATTCCGCGCAAGGAAATGAATGAATCGTAAATTTCGCTTGAAGGGATGATCACGGTCGCCTTCCATCCGGTCATGGACGACTGGTCATTGCCTATGAATAACGTTCGAGCCTCCGCATGCAATTTGTTCGCCGTATCGGTGTCGATGTTCTTCAAGTCGTTCAGATAGCTCGTGTTCTGCGCGTACAGAATCTGATTCTCTTCGTCTTTCAGAATAACATTGGCTTCCGCTCCCAGGCCGATGTCGCGAAGGATTTCTTCCACGCCTTCGAAATTCGCGTCGATCAGGATGACGCCCAGCACTTCGCCGTCTTCCGATTTGATCAACCGAGAGATGGAGAAGATCTCATAAGGCAGCAGAGAGAACCTTCCGTCCTGGCCCGCATCCGCCGTATAGACGACATCCCCTTCGGCTTGCCGCGTCTTGCGGTACCAATCCGAAGCCTTCCAATCGTAATCCCCATTCAGCGTGACGTTCACCCTCGAATTGAAATAACGCGTCCCATCCTCCCGATACAAGAAAACATTGAACAAGTCTTTCCTTGGATTTAACATGATGTTGTTGAACATGTCGTTGAACAATTGATATTCCTGATACAGTTCATTAGGCGAAACGGCATCGGGGACGTCTCTGAGCAAGATGTCCATGACGTTGCGGTGAAAATAGGGGAACAGGCTGAGACGCTCCAACTCCTCCAGGTAGGTCTCGAGGTGCCGTGTAATCTGTTCGGCGGTTTGCTCCGCGAGCATGCGGGAAGCCTGCTCTACCTTGTAGGTAAAAAGCGCATAGGAAGCGATCGATAAACAAACGACAGGCAGAATGATCAAAGGAAGATAAACGGCAATCAGCTTGCGCTTGATACTGATTCGCTTCCACCATTTCAAGTTGCAGCACTTCCAATCTTGGCTGTGTGATTGGTTATCCGTATCATATCACATGTTGTTTCGAGGTCATCCTCTTCGCGGCAACCTCCCGAAAAAATCCCCACCGAATCCGAATTCATCCGCATTGTTCGTACAGTGTGAAGGCGATTACAATGAGCATGCAAGCGAAAACGAGCAGTCAAGCGACGACCAAATCCAAGCGAAGATGGGGGTATTCAGGTGAAACTTATGAAACGAGGTATCGTGGTGCTGGCCGCGATGCTCATCACAACAGTTGCATTAGCCGGATGCGGAGGCAAATCCGACAACGGCAGCGCGGCATCGCCTTCAGCCGGCAGCAGCGCGGTCAGCAGCGCAGTCAACAGCGGGCCGGCCGATTCCGTCCAACCGTATGAAATTCGGATTGCAACCTGGCAGACGGACGATACGACAAGCAGCATCTTGAAAACGGCGAAAGAAAAATTCGAAGCGGATCACCCGGGAGCGACGGTCAAGATCGAAGCGTATCCCGGCAGCAATTATGATACGAAGCTGCAGACGGAACTGGCGGCAGGCAATCCGCCCGACATCTTCCAGGTGGGGGAGCAGAACTTCGCCCGTTACCTGGAGAAGAACATTCTGATCGATCTGGCTCCGTATACGAAAGACGATTACGACATGGAAGATATCGTTCCCAATGTCAAGGGGCTGCTGACCGTGGATGGTAAGGTGCCGGTCATGTCGATCGGCGGAGCGACGATCGCAGTCTACTACAATAAGAAACTGTTCGACGCTGCAAACATTCCTTATCCGCAAGCGGGCTGGACCTGGGAACAGTTCCGGGATATTGCCAAACAGCTGACGATTACGGAAGGCAGCAAGACGACGCAATATGGAGCGAATCTGGACCTGGGAAAAGACTGGGTGGAGCCGTTCATTGTGAGCAATGGCGGCAGTTATCTGTCGGAGGACGGCACGACTGCGGTCGGCTATCTGAACGGCGACAAGACGGTAGATGCCTTCGAGAAGATCTGGGAGCTCTACAACGTGGATAAGGTCGCCCCGAATCCTGCCGAGATGATGGCCCTCAAAGGAATCGACCTGTTCGCAACGGGCAAGGTAGCCATGAACGTGAACGGCTCCTGGGCGCAAGGGGACCTGCGCAACAATCCCGATATTCAATTCGGCGTCGTTGCCTTGCCGACGATGTCGACCGGCAAACAGACTTCCTTGCTGTACGCTTCGGGCATGGGCATCTCCACCAAGTCGAAACATCAAGACGAGGCATGGAAGTTTTTGCTGGAACTGACTTCTCCCGATACGGAAGCGGGCAAGGGATGGGCCAAATCGAATCTGGCCATCTCCAAGAAGTTGGCGGCCGAGAGCAAGCAGAGCGAAGATCCTTACTTGAGCGTGTTCGTCGAGCAACTGGACAATGCCATCGTCAGCGGATATTTTGCGAACAGTTACTGGGGCGCGGTAGGGAACAAGCTGCTGTCTCCGGCTATCAAGGAAATATTGCTGATGGAGAAGGGGGATATCCGGAATAAATTGACGTCGCTGGCCGATCAGATCGATCGGGAGTTGAAACAAGCGGCTGAATAAGCGTCGGCGGCAACGATGAGCCCGGCTCCTCGTTGCCGCTTTATGAAGGGCAAGGTGTCATTCATGAAGCCAACGATTCGGATCACAACCAAGCGAAACGATTCGCGCACCTTTTACTTGCTTATCTCGCCATGGTTGGTCGGGCTTGCGATGTTCGTTCTCGGTCCCATTATGGCATCCCTTGTGCTCAGTTTTTACAAGTGGGATTTGATCTCGCCTGCCAGGTTCGTTGGGTTCCGGAACTTTAATGAGATGTTCAAGATCGATCCCTTGTTCTGGGATTCCATGCGGGTAACGATGACCTACGTGGCATTCCGGGTGCCGCTGGCGCTCGTTGCCGCCCTCCTGCTTGCATTGCTGATGAATCAGAAATTGCCGGGGATCGGCATTTTCCGCACCATTTACTATTTGCCCAGCGTCGTCAGCGGCGTAGCCGTATCCATGATGTGGATATGGGTATTCAACCCCAACTTCGGCCTGATGAACGGCTTGCTGGAAGGGATCGGCATAACGGGCCCGGGCTGGTTTTCAAGTACGACCTGGGCGCTTCCGACGATGATCCTGACGTCCCTTTATTCGATCGGAAGCACGGCGATCATCTTTCTCGCGGGTCTCAAAAACATTCCGGAAGCGTTGTACGAGGCGGCAGAACTGGATGGGGCTACGAAGCTGCAGCAATTGACCCGAATTACGATCCCGCAATTAACGCCGACGATCCTGTTTAATTTAATTATGCTGTTGATCTCGTCTTTTCAGGTATTTACAGAGGCGCTGGTCATTACAAATGGCGGGCCTGGCCATGCGACTTTGTTCATTAACCTATATATGTATCAGAATGCATTCACGTATTCGCGGCTCGGGTATGCAAGCGCACTGGCCTGGGTGTTGTTCGTCATGACGGTCGTTTGTGCGTTGTATACTTTTCGGTCTTCGCGCAAATGGGTGTATTACGAAGGAGGGGACCAGACGTGAACAAAACATCTGCACGGGTCGCCGCCTTCGCTGCGCTGTGTCTTTTCTCCTTGCTTCTGATATTCCCGTTGTTATGGATGTTGTCCACCTCCTTGAAGGCAGCGTATGAAGTCCGGATTCTGAGCCTGAAGCTTGTGCCGGACCAAATCATGTGGAGCAACTATACGGAAATTTTCAAGCTCTACCCGGTCATGAATTATACCTTAAATACGGTGTATGTAACGTCAATGAACATCATTGGCAAAATCGCGTCCTGCACGGTGGTTGCGTACGGGTTTGCCAAGTATCGCGCGCCGGGCAAAAACTTGCTGTTCATTATTCTGCTGGCTACCATGATGGTGCCATGGGCCGTTACGATGGTGCCGCTTTTTATCCTGTTCAAGGAGTTGGGCTGGTACAATACGTACCTGCCTCTGTGGGTACCTGCCTTCTTCGGGGAAGCCTTCTCGATCTTCCTGCTTCGCCAATTTATAATGGGCATTCCGAGAGAGTTGGAGGAAGCGGCGAAAATCGACGGAGCGGGCATCGCGCGCATGCTGGCGAGCGTTATCGTTCCTAACTTGAAGCCTGCGTTGTTCGTTGTCGGTATTTTTACGTTTTTCGGCACTTGGAACGATTTTCAGGGACCGCTGATCTATTTATCGGATTCGAGAAAAGCGACTCTGCAGCTCGGCATTCAATATTTGCAGACGCAATACAACGTGGAATGGCACTACATGATGGCTTTCTCGATCCTGTCTCTCATTCCGTGCCTGATCGTCTTCTTCTTCGGTCAACGGCAGATCGTAGACGGGATCACCATGACAGGCATCAAATAAGGGGCCGGATTTTAAAATATAAATCGTGAGGTGCATCATGTCATTGGTCGGGCTTCATACGGGGATCAGGATCGGTACGTTGGTTAACGGCGCGGATGCGCTTCGTGTCATTCCGCAAATGTTGCCGCACGGCTTCGAATCGTTCAGTCTGACGTTCTGGCAGACGACCGGAGCGACAGACTTGGCCGAGACGGCCAAACGATTGCGCGACATGCTGGACGAGGAAGGGATTGTCGTATCGGCTCTCAGTGTCTTCGGAAACCCGCTCACGGGAACGGCGGACAATGCCGACACACTGGCAAGCTGGGAGCGGCTGATCGATCATGCCCATCTTTTCGGCACCGACTTGGTCTCGGGCTTTACCGGACGGCTGCCGAATTGTCCGATCGACGAATCGATCCCGCGGTTTGCCGAGGTGTTCGGGGAGTTGGCCAGACGAGCGGCGGATTGTGGCGTACGCCTGGCGTTCGAGAACTGCGATATGGGCGGAACGTGGCACAGCGGCGATTGGAACATCGCGCATAATCCGACAGCTTGGGAGATGATGTTCGAGAGCGTGCCCATGGACAATATCGGACTGGAATGGGAGCCTTGTCACCAGATGGTCAGCCTGATCGACCCGATTCCGCAGTTGCGCAAATGGACGCATAGAATCTTCCATGTGCACGGCAAAGATGCCACGATCGCTTGGGATGTCGTGAGGGAGCAGGGCATTCATGGCCCGAAGCCGTTCGTCTGGCACCGCACGCCGGGATTCGGCGATACGAATTGGACCGATGTCATGACGATTTTGCGGCAAGCCGGGTATGCGGGAACGATCGATATCGAGGGCTGGCACGATCCCGTCTATCGCGGAGATTTGGAGATGACGGGGCAAGTGCACGCCTTGCATTATCTGAAACGCTGCCGGGGCGGCGACTTTGTGCCGAATCCTGTGTGATAGGGGATAAGGACAACGAGGAGGCATGGATAGCGAGATGAGCAACTTCAAAATTGTCGTTGCAGGCTGCGGCAGCATGGCGAACGCCTGGGTGAAAGACGCCGTTGCGCGGGACAACGCGGCGATCGTCGGCCTGGTGGATATCAAGCGCGAGTTCGCGCAGGCGATGGCGGATCGTCATGGCCTGGCTTGCGGGATCTATACGGATCTGAAAGAAGCGATTGCCCAAACGGGAGCGAATCTGGTTTTCGATGTCACCATTCCGGCCAGCCATTTCAGCATCTGTTCCACGGCGCTGCAATCGGGCGCAAACGTGTTAGGAGAGAAGCCGATGGCGGAATCGATGGCGGAGGGACGCGAGTTGGTTGCCTTGGCCAATCGAACGGGCCGATTCTACACGGTGATGCAGAACCGGCGTTACGATGCCAACATCCGGGCGCTGCGAGGATTAATTAGTGGCGGAACGATCGGCAAATTGGGTCATACGTGCGCGGACTTCTTCCTTGGCCCTCACTTCGGCGGCTTCCGCGATGCGATGGACAGCCCGCTTATTCTGGATATGGCCATCCATACGTTCGACCAGGCACGGTTTATTACGGGGGCAGATCCGGTATCGGTCTACTGCCACGAATTCAATCCGCCGGGTTCCTGGTATGCGGGCAACGCCTCCGCGATCTGTATCTACGAGATGTCGGACGACTCCGTCTTCACGTATAGCGGCTCCTGGTGCTCGGAAGGCGCGCCGACTTCCTGGGAATCCCAGTGGCGCATCAGCGGCGAGCGGGGTACGGCGATCTGGGACGGAGCGCACGCACCTTACGCCGAGGTGGTCGCAGCGGGCGATCAGGAAGGCAAGTTCATCCGTGATTGTCGGCGGGTGGAGGCGACTTTCGATTGGCAAGGCCGCTCCGGGCACGAAGGTTGCTTCGACGAGATGTTCGCGGCGCTGGAAGCAGGCCGCCCGGCCGAGACGGACTGTCGCGACAACATCAAGAGCTTGGCGATGGTGCTGGGCGCGATCGATAGTGCGCAAGCCGGGCGCAAGATCGATCTGCGCGGCTATTAATTAAAATATTTGCAGGACTGCATTCGCGGGCAATCGGGGCGGCGACATGCTAGAATGGGAGAATGGAAGGTCGGACGAGATAGCGCAACTTAGATCGGAGTGACGGCTCATTCTGGACACGAAACTTCACATCCCCCAATCCGGCAGCAAGAACCTGATCGCCCGCCCCGCGTTGCACGGATGGTTGAGCGAAGGTTTGAACGCAAAATTGACGGTCGTGACCGCTCCGGCGGGTTACGGTAAAACGATGGCGATCAGCGAGTGGGTTCGGCAGGCTTCCTGTACCGCGGGATGGATTTCCCTGGATCGTTACGATAACGATCTTATGAGATTCTGGAGCTATGTGATTGCCGCTTTCCGAAAGGACGATCCGGGATTCGGCGAGAAGGCAACCTCGTTTTTGCCAACGCTCGAGGAGCACAAATACGATTCTTTCATCGCCGCATTGATCAGCGACTTCAGCAGCGCATCTGGAGAATACGCGCTTCTGCTGGACGATTACCATGTGATCGAGCTGGCCTCGATTCACGATTCCATCGCCTATATGCTGGAATTTCTGCCGCCGCGCGTCCATCTGTACATCGCCAGCCGCGCAGCCCTTCCCATTCCGACGTCGAGGCTTCAAGCCAAAGGGGAAATGCGCGCGATTACGGTACAAGACCTTCGTTTCGGAATGGACGAGGGCATCCGTTTTTTTCGTGAATGCATGGGCATTGAGGTGTCGGATGAGGATGCGGGCCTGCTCGTTCACCAAACCGAAGGCTGGGTGAGCGGCCTTCACCTGGCGGCGTTGTCTTTGAGAAGATGCGGGGACCCGGCTGCGTTCATTCGCGAATTCAGCGGCAGGCATCAGGACATCGCTCAGTATTTGCTCGAAGAGATCCATGACAAACAATCGGACGAAATGAAAAGCTTCCTGCTGCAAACGTCGATCCTCGACCGCATGAGTGCTTCGCTGTGCGAGGCGGTGACGGGAATGGCGAACGCTGCGGCGCAATTTCGGGAGCTGGAACGCCAAAATCTGTTCATGATCCGGTTGGACGATCACGGGGAGTGGTATCGCTATCACCACCTTTTCGAGGATTTCCTGCAACGGCAGCTTCGGCGCGCGCAGCCGGATGGGATAAGCGAGCTTCATGGGAAAGCGGCTGCATGGCTGAAGGAAAACGGCCTGCCGGTCGAGGCGATCGAGCATTGGATGGTCGGCGGGCATTATGCGGAAGCGGCTTCTGCCATCGAAACGCATTTGGAAGTGCTTCAAAACTACCGCAGTTCCCTCATTCGCTGGTTGGAACAACTGCCGGAACGCCTATTGGGCCGAAAACCGTTCTTGCAGTTGCTTCATTTGAAAATCATGATCGAGGACGGCGATGTCCACCGGGCGGAGTGGAAGCTCAGAAGTCTCGAGCACCGGCTTTCCAGTCCCGAATGGGAGCCGTGGGTCGGCACTTATTATTTTGCATCCGCGGAGAACGCGTTGTATGGCAGGGATTTGCCGCGGGTTTACAAGTATTTGGAACTGTATGAACGTTACGAACCCAGGGGCCATAGAAACCCCATTCAAATGATCGGGGGGAATACGTTAAGCGGAGTCGGTTACGTAAGCCTGCTGTCCTATTTCAGCCATTTCCACGATGCCGAGAAGCTGCTCCTCACCTGCATTCGCATCTGGGAGGAGAAGGGGTTGTATCCGTTTCTGGGCTACTTCTATTACTTCTATAGCCAACTGCTGTATGAGTGGAATCGGCTCGACGAAGCGGAGGCGTATATGACCCGCGTGTTCTCCCGCAGCCATTGGCAGCCATACGCGCGCATCCAGTTTCTGGCATGCAACCTTCTGGTTCACGTTCAACTGGCGAAGGGCAAGCCCGAAGCTGCCTTGGCCATCCTGGAACAAGCAAGGGACAGGTTGAATACGCCGGAGAAAGAACTGTTCATGCGCAAACTGGATGTGATCCGATCTTATGTCTGCGTCCGTGCAGGACGGTCGGAGGAGGTTGCCGACTGGATCCGATCTTGCGGCATGAAGCCTACGGATGCGGTGCCGTCGTTATACCGGGACTACTATCTGTACGCGAGAGCGCTGATCGAGGTTGGGCGAGCCTCGGAAGCGATGCCGCTGTTGGATCGTCTATTGCGGTTGACGCAAGACAAGGACTGGATGTGGGATCAAGTCAAGGTGTTGATCACGTACAGCATCGCATTGGAACGGCAGGGGCAGGAAGAAGAAGCGTTGATCAAATTGGAGTTGGCGCTGCATCTAGCGGAGCCGCAGGGGATGATCCGGAGCTTCATCGATGAAGGCGAGGCTGTGGGCAGCCTGCTTGTCCGCTACTTGAAGGGCAGACAGCACGGCGCGATTCGCCTGTCGCTCCCTGTTTCCCTCCTCTATGTCAAGCAACTGTTGCATAAGATGAGCGGCCAATTGCACCATTCGCTGGACGTTCCCGCCTTGTTGACGGAACAGGAAATCCGGATCCTGCAAGCGATCGCGGCAGACTTGAAAAACCGGGAAATCGCCGAGCGATATGGGATCAGCAGCGAGACGGTCAAGAAACATATCAAAAACATCTACCAGAAGCTGGAGGTCAGCAGCCGGCTGCAAGCGTTGAAGAGCGCCAAGGAACTGAATTTGCTATAGCCCGGATGCCATGCCGTATAAGGATATACCCCCCCTCCATTCCCCGTTCGGGGAATTTTTTTATTGTCGACGGATCGGTAAAGTAGATCTGTAGTATCGACAATGAATGGAGTAGAGGAGTGAAAGAAGAACTATGCAATCGTTGCATAAGAAGCTTCTGAAGAAAAATGTAGCGTTCATCTTGTCCGCGCTGCTCGCGGTCATGTCCGTGTTCGCCGTCACATCGCCGGTATCGGCCGATCCCGGTCCCGGTCCGGGTGTCCCTGCGCTGACCGGCGCGACCGCAGCCGCCAGCTCGGACGGCATGACGGTGACGGTCACTTCCAGCGTGTACATGGCAGCGGCAGGCAGCGACGACGATCTGAAAGCGGCCATTACCATTGTGAGAACGGGAGAAACCAGCTTCTCGCGGTTAGGCGATGGGGATGCCGTGACGCTGGTGGGTGCAGGAATGGGGGCTGAACTGGTCATTACGCTCTCGGATGCGCTGAAGGGCCAACTCAATGGGATCGGCATCGCTGTCGGCGCGTTAATGAACAGCTCAGGATCCGCCTATGCTGCCGCATGGGTGGGACCGATCGCCGGACTCGATGTGGCGCCCATGTTCATCGGTGCCAAAACGTCGAACGATGGTTCCGTCGTATTGAACTTCGACGAATCGATCACGGTTAACAACGGCAGTCAAGACAAAGGGGAATTTTTGCTTGGCAAGATCAGTCTCGCGACAGACGGGGTCCGCTTCAATCCGCTGCAGGAAGTCTTCATTGAGCAGCCATCGGGCAATGCGATCCATCTGAGAACCAATTGGGATATGAAAGTCGTACTCGGTACGAATGCCCGGTTGAAGATCGCTGCCGGCGCCTTCCAGGATGCAACGGGTCACGCGAACGACGACATGATCCTGGAGGTTGCTTCTCCTGTCATTCAGAGCGCAGTCGTCAGCAGCGATTATCGCACGGTAACGGTCACGTTCAACAAGGAAGTGTTCGCTCATACCGAATTCAACGATTTGGCCAGCTCCATTGCCGTACGGAGAGACGGCGCAAACCCGAATAGCCGTTGGGTCTACCTGGGAAGCGGCGACGAGGCCGCGATCGAATCCGGGAAGCTGGTCGTCCGCTTGGTCAAGCCGCTGGTCGGGATGACGAACTATATCCGGATCGATGGCGACGCGCTGTTCGACAGCAGCGGTAATTTTTCCGATGACGAGCAATATACCCCTCCGATCGCCGGAGACCCGGCGGGAGACGCGACGCCTCCCGAGTACTTAGGCGCCTATGTGTCCCCGGGAAATCAAGAGGTTACCATCATATTTGACGAAGAAGTGCGGAGTCATGGAGATATGGCGGCGTTAAAATCGAAAATCGAATATTATTCGAACTCGGACCATGTCAGTCGCCTGCTTCCTCCGGATGCGGACGTTACGCTGACAGGCAACAAACTCACGGTTCGTTTTCCCGGAGTCGTGTTTAATTCTAGTTATTATACGCAAATGAGAATCGGAGTAGAAGCCATCGAAGACTTGTATGGCAATGTGTATAAGAACTCCATTTATGCGGATGCCTTGTATGACTTTTATCCGAGCGAAATTTATTTGGACGAGGGACAGTTCTCCCACGGCGGCCGGTGGATGACGATGGAGTTCTTGATGTCGGGTAAATACGGCAGCACGAGCGGTATCCAGCTCCAGGACGCCACGATAGATGGCGGCATTTCGCACTTGCATAGCAAGATCTCTGTGTCCACGGATCGTGGCGGCAATTATCGGCCGTTAAGCGAACAAGATGTCATCCGCATGAACGATAACATGATGACTGTATTTTTCCATGAACCGATTCGGGCAGGTGTCGTCTACGTGAAGATCGAAGCCGGGGCTCTGAGCAATGAACTCGGCAATGTCAAGCTTCTCGCTATTGATAGCCCTGTTGCCTACAATACGCCTGACGTCGTCGGCTATTTCCTGAGCGATGCTCCGAGCGAATTCCGGTTCACGGACGAAGCTTGGGGATCGGTCATTCGGGAAATCCATGTATACGATTCTCAAAACAATGCGACATGGACGCTTGATGGCGATGATTATACGATATCCGATAACAAGCTTACGATCCTCCCGGGCGTATTCCAGAATGGGATTCCGTATTCCTTGGTGATCCACGCGGAAGGATATAGCGCCCATTTCGTAGAGGGATTCACCTACTCGTCCGGTGAGATTTTCTATATGACGGCGCCCAAGGTAACGAAGACCTCGGGCATTACGGCAACGATCGACGTGCTGAACCTGGATACCTACTTCGTTATGATGTCGCAAATGTACGGATATCCGACGCCGAAGCAATCGGTCGTCTTCGAACTGATGAACGGAACGACGCCCGTGAGCATCGTGGCAGGGACGTTTAGCGTGCAGACGGGAACCTATTCGGCCAACTTCCAAGTCGCGGATGCGGCTGCCAACCCGAATTATCGGGTGAAAGCCTTCGTCGTATCGGAATGGAATGCAGATGCGGCGAGCGTCGGCGTGAATCTGGCTACGGAAGTGACCCAGCAAGAGTTCGATCGGAGGAAGTTCGAATGGGAAGTCGGCAAGTCCGACTTTTACGATTGATGCCTGAGAAGAAGCGAGGAATGTCCAAGTGAAATTACGCAAATTCAGCATTGTGCTTCTCGCGGCGGCGATTTGTTTCGCGCTTGCACCCGTGGGCGCGTCTGCGGACCCTTCGGTCGCGGCGGTCTTGAGCCCCGTTGCTTCCGTCAAACAAGGCGGAACCGTCGCGATTACGGGCACGTCTACGCTAAGCGAGGTCATTATCAAGGTGCTGCGTCCGGATAACGCCGGCATCGTCTATTACGATATCGTTAAGGTCACGGACGGCCGGTTCGCCGTGTCGTTCACCCTGCTGGCTTCGGAGCCGGCCGGAACTTACCAAGTCATCGCCGGACAGGCCAGCCAAGTGAGCAGCCGGGAGCTGGTCGTCCAGGCAGCCGACGTCGTCGTGCCGCCCGTGAATCCGCCGGTGAACCCGGGGCCGGTCGTCGGCCCTGGCGGCGCGCCTGCCGCGGGCACCGGCCTGGCCGTCACGATCGGCGGTTCGGTCGCGGGCTCTATTGCCACGGCGGCAGCAGCCGAACAGAATGGCAAGACGGTCGTCACGGTAACGGTGGACGCGCAGCAGCTGTCAGCCGGGCTGGCGAATGCGGGAGACAAGCCGAGCGTGGTCATTCCCGTAACGGCCGCTTCCGACAAGACATCCGTCGTGCTGACCGGCGATGCGGTCAAGGCGCTGGAGAACAAGAACGCCGTATTGGAAATTCGAACGCCGAACGGCAGCTACAAGCTGCCCGCCGTGGAAGTGTTGATCGATCAATTGGCCGGGCAGTTCGGCACGTCCGCGACGCTGTCTTCGATCACCGTCCAGGTGGAGATTGCCAAGAGTGACGAAGCGGCCGCGCAACTGCTTGCGAATGCGGCGCGCAAGGGCGAATATACGATCGTCGTGCCCCCGGTCGACTTCACGGTGACGGCTTCGTATGGCGGACAGACGGTGAACGTGACCCGATTCCAAGCCTATGTGGAGCGCGAAATTCCGCTGCCGGCAGGCGTGGATGCGAGCAAGGTCACGACCGCGATCGTGCTGAACGCGGATGGAACGCCCCGTTCTGTTCCGACAAAGATCGTAACGCGCGATGGCGTGTCGTATGCGATCGTCAACAGCTTGACGAACAGCGCGTACGCCCTGATCCGGAATCCGGTTGCGTTCGGCGACATGGAAGGGCACTGGGCCAAGCAAGCCGTGAATAACATGGGCTCGCGCCTGATCATCAGCGGAATCGGCGGAGGCCGGTTCAGCCCCGACCGGGATATCACCCGCGCGGAATTCGCCGCGATCGTCGTTCGCGGACTGGGTCTCGAGCAAGATGGTGGCGGGGCGAGCGAGTTCTCGGATGTACAGCCGTCGGCCTGGTACAACGGCGCGATAAGCACGGCCCATGCTTACGGATTGATCGGAGGGTTCGAGGATGGAACTTTCCGTCCGAATGATCGGATCACACGCGAGCAGGCGATGGTCATCATCGCGAAGGCGATGAAGATCACGCAACTGCAAGGCGCGAGCCCGGAACACTCTCCGGATAGGATCGAAACGTTCGCGGATGCGGATGAATTGTCCGGCTGGGCAATCAGCAGCGCGGCGGACAGCATTCAAGCGGGTCTCATTTCGGGCAGAGGCAACCATATGCTGGCGCCCAAGGCTTATGTGACAAGAGCGGAAGTCGCATCCATTATTGAACGTTTGTTGACCGGCTCGGATCTGATTTGAGCTTTATGTTGCGTACAGTGAATGGGATAGGATGCATCGGAGGGTTCGACTCGCGGTCAGGCGGGTCGAACCCTTCTTTGTCGATGGCTGCTTTTGCGTGACTATAACAGAATAAAAAATGAGCTTTTTAGCCAAAACCTGACACGAGAAGCTCCTATTTCAGCAGCCATTGCTCCGCTTCTTCACTCCGGTCGTAAATCCGGAAATGAGGGCCGTTGTTCGTTTCCGCGGCCATCTCTTTGAATCTGCCTTGCTGCATGATCTCGCGGGGAACGATCGCGGCGACCTTCATGCTATAGTTCGTAAACTTCTGGATGATGTCTCCGGCCGTTTTCGTTTTCAGCTTGAAGAAGTCTTCCGATAAGGCCGTATTGTGGATCATGATCGCTTGTGTCCCCTGTTCCCAGCCCAAGGCGATCAGATCAAGCGCATCGTTCTCTGTCCTTAAGGGTTCAGCCGCGCTCATCAATTCAATATATTTACGGCCCCCGATTTCTCTGATTTGATAGTTCATCTTGTCTTCCTCCTCCATCCCTTCTTGCTCCAACAGCTTCCGACGGGTCTCGCGGATCCAATGGAGCTCTTGTTCATAGGTCGAAATCATGTTTTCCGAAATTCTCTCCCACAGGAAGCGTTCTCTGGGGCTTCTATTCGGCGAATGAAGCGCACGCCGCTTGTTCTCCTGCTGCATGAACCATTGCATCTTGATTTCGTCTTCGTATCGGGAGAGCAGTTCGCATACTTCTTGGCTGCTTAACAGATCCGACCACGCCAGCTGCACCAAGAACGTTTTTTTGATCTCCGGAGCCTCCGGCGGCGACAGCAGCCATTGCCGCAGTTCTGCGAGCCCGTCTTCCGTAATCGTATATACTTTCTTGGATGGAGAGCCGTCCTGATGGACCACTTGGCTCAAGACAAGCTCTTCTTCCTCCATCTGAAGCAGCGCTTTATAAATTTGATTGTTATTGCCGGACCAATGCATGAAGGAAGAATCCTCGAATATCTTCTTGAGCTCGTATCCGGTCGAAGATTTCCAACTTAGAATGCCTAGTATGGCGCATTTGATGGACATGGGATGCATCTCCTATACAGTCACGATAACATATGTTAACAGTAACATATGTTATCGTGACTGTAAACAACGAAACATGAAAAACCACCAAACTATGACTCATGCGGTTTGGAGGTTTGAGCCTGATGTATTTGAGAAAAATTGAAAGAATATATCTCGGACAAGCTCAGCAAGGAGATAAAGCAGCGGGGCTTCGGGTTCGTCGGCCCCACGCACGATAGGCAGATCGGTAATTCCGGCTCGCATGGTTTCCACTCCCCATAGTGACAAATATTCCATGCTAAAGTTTCGACTACCCGCATTCCGATTTCATGTTATGATGTGTACACATCCATCCGAACTCATTCTCACGAGGAGCAGGAGCAGGCAGATGGAATACGCATCATGGGGCTGATTCCGATCAACAAATTCAAATCGCTGCGATTTCAAATCGGTTTTGCCGTTTGCGTGATATTGGTTCCGATCTGCATCTTGCTGGTTTATGGCAACGCTTACGCGACCAAGGTTGTGCGCAATCAGGTCGCAGCGTCCAACAACAATCTTGTGACGCTCTATATGCAGCAAATCGACCAAAACCTGATGGAAGCGGATAAATTTATATACGGGATGGCTGCGACAGATAACGATTTGTTGAACCTTGATGTATCAAGCACAGACAACAGCCAAATTTATTATAAGGCCAAAATACGATTGGACGCGCGGCTTTCCGGCGAAATTCTGAATTATCGGCAAATCGACAATTTTTTCGTTTATTCCATTCGCAACGACGATCTGCTGACGACTCAGAGCAAGGAGAGTTCTCCGGAAGTGTACATCCGTGTACAAACCGAACTTCAGCAGCTGCTTCAGGAACAGAAACGCCTGGAGGAGGAGTGCTTAAAACAATGGTGCGTCAGACCGATGGCCGACCAGCATTATTTGCTGCATGTCGTCAAGGTCGGGAATGTCTATATCGGAGCCTGGAGCAATGCCCAGCGGCTGATCGTTCCCATGCGCTTGATCAATTTCGGCGATACCGGCGCAGCGGTGCTTGCGACAAACGATTTTGAGCCGATGACGAATCGGGCATTCATTCGCGATGCAGGTATTCAGTTCTATATGGACGACAGCCATTATCAGATGAGCGGAACCAAAGCGGAATATATGATCGTTGGAACGCGGTCGGAGATGGGGGATTTCCGTTTGTTTGCGGTCACGCCGGGAAATGAAATTCTGGAAAACCTTCCTTTTCTGAAACGCGTGATTATGATCATCCTGATCGGCTCCGGACTGACCATCTTGATGTTCTTGTACATGCTGCGCATCCTGATATTGAAACCGTTGAACCGGATACTTGCGGCGATGCGGAGAATCAGGGAAGGCAATTGGAACTGGAAAATTTCAACCGTTTCCGCGACCCATGAATTTGAAATGATGAATGCTACCTTTAACTCCATGATTACCGAAATTCAGAAGTTGAAGATTGATGTCTACGAGGAACAAATCCTGAAGCAGCAGGCTGAGCTGAAGCACATGCAGCTTCAGATTAATCCGCACTTTTTTTTGAACGCGCTGAACATCGTCTACCACCTGGCCAAAGCCAAAGACTACCGGCTCATCGAGGAGATGTCGCTTAGTCTGGTCGATTATTTCCGCTTTATGTTCAAAAGTAACGCTGCTTTTGTCGCATTGGAGGATGAGCTTCATCATGTGCGGAGCTACTTGAAAATTCAGGAGATGCGATTTCCGGGATTCATCCGCTGTGAGATTGCCGTGGCCAGCGACCTTCGCGAGATCAAGATCCCTCCGTTGCTGATTCAGACATTCGTAGAAAATACGATCAAGCACGCGCTGACGACTGTGCATGCCACGCGGATCAGCATCCAGGCGGAACGTACGGGCAAGGATGAAGTGCGGATCCGGATTGCCGATACGGGGCCGGGCTTCTCCGAAGAAGTGCTGGAACAGCTGAGACAGGGGAATAATATGGCCACAGAACAAGGAGAGCGCATCGGCATTTGGAATGCGCGCAGGCGGGTCAGTCTCTTGTACGGACCGCGCGCCGTCATTCAATTCTTCAACGGCGAGGAGCCGCATGGCGGAGCGATCGTCGAGATCCGCCTTCCCTTCACGAACGATGCGGAGCAGGAGGTTCATCATGTATGAATTGCTGATTGTAGACGATGAATGGTATGCAGCGCGCGGCGTCGCGACCGGGATTGATTGGCGCTGCATGGGCTTCACCAGCGTTCATGTCGCGCATCACATCGAACGGGCGCGGCAAATCTTGACCGATCGAAACATTGACGTCATGATCTGCGATATAGAAATGCCGATGGGAGACGGGTTCGAGCTGCTGGAATGGGTGAATGACCGCAGCCTGCAGGTAAAAACCTTGCTGCTCACCTGCCATTCTGAATTTGAGTATGCCAAGAGAGCCGTCCGGCTGGGCAGTGTCGATTATCTGGTAAAACCGGTGCGCTACGAGGAACTGCAGCGAATTATGGAGAAGCTTGTGGTCAAGCTGTCCGAAGAGCGGGAACAGCAATCGTTCATGCGCATGCTGAAAACCAACTATGATTTATGGACGAAGCATCGACCGCTCCTGGTCGAGCGATTCTGGATGGACGTGCTCGTTCACAACGTCGGCTTGAGCGGCGCGCAAATACGGGAGATGATCAAGGAGAATCATCTTTCCTATCCGCCAACAGCCAGATTCGTGCCGGTGCTTCTCTCCATTCTGCGCTGGCGGGCGGAATTTTCCCTCCGTGAACAACAGGCGCTGGAATATGGCGTGCGTTCGGCATGGGAGAAATCCATGTTCACGGATGGACTGCAGGGACAGGCGATTCAGCCGGCATCGAGCAAGTTCATGGCGATCCTGGATGTTGACATGGCGGCCGAGTACGATCAGAGCTTGCTCATGAAGCGCTGCTTGTCCTTTATTGCCGTTTGCAATGATCAATTTTATTGCGATGTCACAATCTATGTCGGACAAGCAGTCGGAGTGGACAGCATCCGGAAGGCCGCCGAGCTTCTGTTCGATGCGGATTCCGGCAATGTGACCGTCGTCAATCAGGTTCAGGCGGTGACTCTGCACCAGCTTGCTCGGGAGACCCCGTACCGGCCGAATATCGCGACATGGATGGACATGCTGAAGCGCGGAGAAAGGGAGAAGCTGCTGAAGGATATCGGCCGGATTGTGGAAGCCATGCAAGAGGAAGGCGTCGGATCGGCAGCCTTGTTCGAATTATATCAGGATGTATTGCAAATGCTATACCATGTGCTCCAGTTAAAGGAGCTGCAAGCCAAACGCGTCTTTGCGCATCTTTTAACGGCGGAGCAAGCAGCCGCGGCGACGCGCTCGATCGGCGGGTTCAAAAACTGGGCGACTCAGATCGTTAGCGCAGCGATCGAAGCTGTGCAGTCCGTCGAAGAATCTCATACCGTCCTGGAACAAGCCAAGCGATATATTGAGGATTATCTTCATACGGGTATTACGCGGGAGACCGTAGCCGAGCATGTCTTCTTGCATCCTGACTACCTGACGCGATTGTTTAAGAAAGAAACAGGCTTATCGATTGCAGAATACATTCACGTACAGCGAATCCAATATGCGAAACAGCAGTTAATGGAAAGTTCAAGCACCATTTCGAGCATTGCCGCTGCGATCGGATACAAAAATTTTTCGCATTTTTCCATGATATTCAAGCGCGATACCGGCTTGAGCCCCGTCGAATTTCGCAAGCGCCATCTGCATGTCGAAAAGTCGAAAAAACGTTAATCTAAAGTCTGTTTTCCGGTAGGTTCTCGCGATGAAAGCGTTTAGAATGAAGTTCACGGATCGAAACGATCTGATGAACTTCATTTTTTTCAGGAAAGGAGGTTCACTGTGGCACAACAAATAGCCTTGAAACAGACAAGTGTTGGCGCCGGCCGTTCATCTGTGAAGGCAGCGAAAGCAGCAAAAAAATTCCGACGATATTTTCCATTGTTTTTGATGGCGCTTCCAGGCATGATCTATTTGTTCATTAACAATTATCTTCCGCTGTTCGGGATCTTTATCGCCTTCAAAGATATTAATTATGCCAAAGGCATATTGGGCAGCGATTGGTCGGGCTTTCGAAATTTTGAATTTCTTTTTCGAACTGCAGACGCTTACATTATTACACGAAACACCATTTTGTATAATGTCGTATTCATTGCATTGAATTTTGCAGCTGCCATCGCGTTTGCGATTTTGTTGAATGAGCTGGCAGGCAGACTGATCCCGAGATTTTATCAGAGCGTCATCCTGCTTCCCCATCTCCTGTCGACGGTCATTGTCGGCTATCTGGTGCTGTCGCTTCTCAGTCCGGAATGGGGGCTGTTCAACAAAACAATTCTTCCGTTACTCGGAATCGATGAAATTGCATGGTACAGCGAACCGAAGTTTTGGCCGTATATTTTAACGATTGTTTCCGTATGGAAGGGAGCCGGATATTTCAGCGTCATCTTTCTGGCGGCCATTATCGGAATCGATCACGAGTATTATGAGGCAGCCAGGATTGACGGGGCCAATAAGTGGCAGCAAATAATAAAAATCACGATTCCGTTGATCTATCCGGTCATTGTCATGATGTGCCTGATTGCGATCGGCCGCATCTTTTATTCGGATTTCGGCCTTTTCTATCAAGTGCCGCTGGATGCTGGCGCGCTGCTGTCCACTACGAATGTGATCGACACCTATGTGTACAGATCGTTCCTGGCCATTGGCGATATCGGCATGTCCTCGGCGGCGGGCGTATACCAATCCGTAGTCGGCTTTATTCTCGTGCTTGCCAGCAACATGATCGTGCGCAAGATCAATCGTGACAATGCCATGTTTTAGAAGAAGGGGGTGACGTGACATGAATGCGAACGCGCGAAGGACGCAATGGGGGATTCACCTCATATTCGGCATCTTGACGGTCCTTGTATTATTTCCCTTTCTATTGCTCCTGATTGTCTCGCTTTCGGATGAAAACGCCATTATTCGCAACGGCTATGCGCTCATTCCCGAACAGTTCAGTCTGAGAGCATACGAGTATTTGTTTCGAGATATCGGCATGATTTCCCGCTCGTATGGCATTTCCATTGCGGTTACCGGAGTTGGAACATTCGCCAGCGTGCTGCTTATCGTCTTGCTTGCTTATCCGATATCGCGTAAAGATATGCCTTTCAAGAATACGATGGCCTTTTATGTATTCTTTACGATGCTCTTCAATGGAGGGCTTGTGCCTACCTATATGGTGTATACGCAAGTGTTCGACATCAAGAATACCCTGTTGGCGCTGCTCATCCCCTACTTGCTGTTGAACGGTTTCTATGTGCTGCTGGCCCGGACGTTCTTCGCGACTTCCATCCCGGTGGCGCTGATCGAGTCAGCGTATATAGACGGAGCAGGAGAATTTCGCATCTTTTGCCGCATTATCCTGCCCCTGTCGCTTCCGATCCTGGCTACGGTCGGCATGTTCCAGATGATCGCGTATTGGAACGATTGGTTCAACAGCCTCATCTTCGTAACAGACAGCAAGCTGTTCAGTCTGCAGTTCCTGCTGAACAAGCTGCTGCTGGATATTCAGTTTCTTACCGCGGCAAATACGGGCAGCAATACGCAGCTGATCGCCGATTTTCCCAAAGAAAGCGTTCGCATGGCGATGGCGGTTATGGGGACATTACCCATCTTGCTCGCTTATCCTTATTTGCAAAAATATTTTGTCAAAGGTTTGACGCTTGGCGCCGTGAAAGGTTAGGGACAAGGGAATCCACATTCATTCATATGGAGGGGTCAACATGAAAAAGAAGCTGCTGTTTCAAATCGTATCTTTGCTGGTGACGGTTGCCTTCATGCTTACAGGATGCTCGTCCGGTCAAAAATCGCCCACGGATTCGGCTTCCCCGGAAGGCACGAATGCCAATTCAAAGCCGGGAGAAATTACGATCGCGTTCTTTACGCTCAGTTCGCAGACGAGCGGAATTCCTGAAGTCGAAGCGGCTGTAAGCAAAATCGCCGAGGAGAAAATCAACACGAAGGTCAAGTTTTTGCCGATCAGCTTCGGCTCGTACGTGCAGCAGATGAATCTGATGAATGCGTCCGGCGAGAAGCTCGATCTGCTGGTCAGCTCGGTATTCGGCGGGCCATCTTACAGCTCCATGGCGGCAACCGGGCAGATCATACCGCTGAATGACTTGTTGGAGAAGCACGGTCAGGGCATCACGGAGGTTATGGGACCTTATCTGGAATATTCTAAAATTGACGGCAAGGTGTTCGGGATTCCGCGCACTTCGGACTTGGCCCAGGGATTTGGCGTGGCCATGCGCAAAGATCTGGTCGACAAGCACAAGATTGACATCTCGACCATCAAGACGCTGGACGACATGACGCCGATTCTGAAGCTGATCAAGGAGAAGGAGCCGGGCGTAACGCCAATGGTTCAGTACCAGCCGGGCGGAGCCAGTACGCCCGTACAAAAAACCGGCATCTTCAATATCTTGCAGGACGGCTTTGGCGTGTTGAAGTATGACGGTGACGGAAAAACGATTGTCAATATGTTCGAGACCGAAGAGTATGCCAAGGAACTGAAACGGGCCCGAGCCTGGTTTGAGGCCGGCTATATCCAGAAAGACGCAGCGACGACCAAAGACAACGGGAATGACTTGATCAAGGCAAACCGCGCTTTCGCCTATACGACCAATCTGAAACCGGATCTCGCCGATCAAGCGACGAAAACGACAGGGAAAGAAATGATCACCGTGCCGGTCACAACTCCCGTCCTGGAAAGTACGACAAGCTTTGCATGGTCCATTTCGAAAAATTCGAAAGATCCGGAAAGAGCGATGATGTTCCTGAACTTGATGTATACAAACCCCGATATTGTCAACCTGCTCAGCTACGGGATTGAAGGCAGGGACTACGTCAAGGCATCGCCTCCGTTCATCCGGTATCCGGACGGCGTCACCGCCGAAACGGTACCGTATGGCTTGAATCTGGGCTGGTTATTCGGCAATCAACTGATTTCCCATGTGTTCGAAGGAACGGCTTCCGATATCTGGAGCCAGATGGAGGAATTTAATCGAACGTCGGTCAAGTCGGCAGCGTTAGGTTTTGTCTATGATAATGCGGCAGTCAAGAATGAAACCGCAGCCGTCACAGCTGTGGACAAGGAATTCAGACTGGGGCTTGAGACGGGCACGCTGGACCCCGACAAAACACTGCCCGAGCTTAACAAGAAGCTGAAAGATGCCGGCATCGAACGGATTATTGCGGAGAAACAAAAACAATTTGATGCCTGGCTGCAGTCGAAGTAAGAACGAACTTTTCAAGGAGGATTGAGTATGGCGCTCGAATTAGGACTGCAATTGTATTCGGTCAGAAATGCGCTGCAGAACAATGCGGTGGAGGCGCTGGAGAAAGCGGCCGAAATCGGGTATCGGAAATTGGAGCTCGCGCTGCATAACCAGGATGGACGATTTCAAGTCGGGGCCTTGTCCGCTTCGGAATTTCGCAAGCAGACGGAGCGCCTGGGGATGGCGACGGTCAGCAGCCACGCCATGCTGCACGAGGACGCCGATCCGGCTCCACTGCTCGACTTTCTGGAGGAGATCGGCAGCCCGACATGGGTGATCCCGATTGCGTTTTTCGAAGATCGCCGGCAGGTCGCCGCGTATTGCGACCAATTGAATCGCTACGGAGAAGCCGCGCGAAAGCGGGACATCGATTTCTACTATCACCACCATTTTCAGGAGTTTCAGGTGTTCGAAGGCGAGCGCATCATCGATACGATGCTGGCCCTTACCGATCCGGCGCTGGTCAAGTTTGAACTGGACACGTACTGGGCGGCGAGAGGCGGAGAAGATCCCGTCTATTGGCTGCGCAAGCTGGGTGCGCGCTGCGATCTCGTTCATCAGAAAGATTTGCCCGCATCGGTCGCTATGGTCAATTACTTCGACGTATACGGCAAGGATGCCCGGATTACGCTGGACACGCTGTATAAGACGCAGGATGCAGCGCAATTTACGGAAGCAGGCGAGGGCGTGCTGGATATCCCGGCATATCTGGCGGAAATTCGCAAGCTTGGTCATGCCCGCTATATTTTTGTGGAACAGGACATGACGAGCCGGGGCGAATGGGAGAGCGTCGCAATCAGTTACCGGAACATGACGAAGCTGCTGGGCGACTTGTAGATCGATCCATGACTTTGGGAGGGCCTGAACATGAGCAAGGTGAAAGTGGGCATCGTCGGCTGCGGCAATATCAGCGACATCTATTTGACCAATTGCCGCACCTATGAGGACCTGGAAGTGGTGAGGCTTGCGGATATCGACCTGGAACGCGCCGCCGCGAAGGCGGCGCAGTACGGGGTGCCCCTCTCGGGCACGCTCGCAGAGCTGCTGGCGGATCCGGCAGTCGATATCGTGCTCAATCTGACCATTCCGGCGGCGCATGCGGAAGTCAGCCTGGCCGCGCTGGGGGCGGGCAAGCACGTCTATACGGAGAAGCCGCTCGCCGTAACGATGGAAGACGGGCGTCGCATTCTGGCGCTTGCGCAGCGCAAAGGGCTGCGGGTCGGCGTTGCGCCCGACACGGTGCTCGGCGGCGGCATTCAGACGTGCCGCAAGCTGATCGACGAGGGGGCGATCGGTACGCCCGTCGCGGCGACGGCGTTCATGATGTACGGCGGCCCGGAGAGCTGGCACCCTAATCCGGGGTTCTTGTACGAGATCGGCGCCGGGCCGATGTTCGATATGGGGCCGTATTACCTGTCGGCGTTCGTCACGCTGCTCGGCCCGATCCGGCGCGTGACGGGCACCGCCGTCATCTCTTATCCGGAACGCCTGATTACGAGCGAGCCGCTGTACGGACAGACGATCCGCGTGCAGACGCCGACGCATATTGCCGGGGTGCTCGATTTCGTCAGCGGGGCGGCCGCAACGCTCATTACGAGCTTCGACGTCAAGGGCGGCACATCGCTGCCCTCGATCGAAATCTACGGCAGCGAAGGCAGCTTGCTCGTACCGGATCCGAACACGTTCGGCGGTCCGGTGAAAATTCGCAAGCCCGGCTGGGAGGAACAGTGGCGCGATGTGCCGCTTACGCATGAGCATACGGACAATGCGCGCGGCATCGGACTGCTCGACATGGCCAGGGCGCTGCGCAGCGGCGAGCCTCATCGCGCAGCGGGAGAAGTCGGCCTGCAAACGCTTGAGGCGATGCACGGCTTCCATATCGCCTCGCGTGAAGAGCGGCATTACCATATGCAAAGCGTGTGCGAGCGCCCGTCGGCGATGCCGGCAAAATCGTAATCGAAAGATGACGAAGAAATAAAGGAGAAGATCATCCATGCTCAAAGTAGGTTTAGCTTTATACACAATCCGGGACAAAATGAATGCCAATCCGATCGAAGCCATTGAAAGGGTCGGCAAGCTTGGCTACAAATACGTTGAGGCGGCCAACTATGCCCTTGACAACAACGCGCTGCTTGGTTTTGATATTACGCCGGAAGCTTTCAAGGCCAAGCTTGATGAATTTGGC
Source organism: Bacillota bacterium (assembly GCA_023391635.1). GTDB lineage: Bacteria > Bacillota > Bacilli > Paenibacillales > Paenibacillaceae > Cohnella. The sequence goes on from JAEWAQ010000016.1 coordinate 26,998, forward strand.
ATGAAATTGGTAAGCTGCCATATCGGAAGAGCGGATTTGTATGAAGATGCGGGCTCCAGCATGATTCAGTTGAAGGAGACGCCCAGAATTCTCGATCTCACGGAAGAGGATATTAAAAGATGCTCCGAAGCCCATCTGAAGGTCGGCAATGACAAGCTCGTATATCCAATCGCGTTTTACCCGAACAGCAGAGATGAAGTGATGAAAAAATGCGAATATTTCAACCGTTTGTCATCGATCGCGAAATCGTGCGGAACGACATTGGTGTACCATGCTCACTTCCAGGAGTACGCGCTTGTCGACGGCAAGTTGATCTTCGAATATTTGTATGATCATACCGACATGCTTTTTGAACTGGATACCTTCTGGGTGCTGCGCAGCGGGGAAGATCCAATCAGCATGATGAAGCGTTTTGGCGACAGAATCATTCTTCTGCACCAGAAAGATTTCTCGAAGGACACCAATGTGAACCTGAATCTTTGGACCTTCTACGGCTCGGAGATGAAAAACGGAACACGTCCCGGCAGATATGTGAGGAATCCGGAATTTTTCTGTATTGATGTCCCCGAGGTATTTGCGGAAATCGGCACGGGCATATTGCCGGTCCAGGATTATATTGACGCGGCCAACCAATATACAAAAGCGGAGTACATTCTCCTGGAGCAGGACTATAGCGTAAAATACGACGAATATGAAAGCATTGAGATCAGCATGAACAGCTTCAAAAAATTTAATGGCATTCAGTGGTGATCAATGAATTTGCCAATGCGGGAGAGAAGATCAGGATGAAACAACCCCTGTTGAATGTGGGCATGATCGGTCTTGGAGAAGTGGCCCAGGTCATTCACATCCCGGTTCTCAAATCGTTGCCTCAGCATTACCGAATTGCCGCATTTTGCGACATTTCCCCGAAGCTGGTTGAAGATATGGGGAGAAAGCATGGCGTAACCCGTCTTTACACCGATGCTTCCGAAATGGTCAAGCAAGACGATCTGGATGTCGTCTTTGTATTAAACAGCGACGAGTACCACGCAGAATGCGCCATTTCGGCTGCGAATCATAACAAGCATGTGTTCATTGAGAAACCGATGTGTTTGACCGTATCCGAAGCCGATGCCATCATCGAGGCCCGAGACCGAAACCGCGTGCAGATCATGGTCGGCTATATGAGACGCTATGCGGCGTCTTTCGTCGAAGCGGTGAAGGAAATCGGAGATTTCGAACAAATCAAATATGCGAGAATTCGGGATATTGTCGGGCCCAATCGTTTCTTCGTCGATCCGACCAGCCACGTCGTCGCTTACGACGATATCCCGGCAGCGCTGCGGGAAGATAAGCAGAGACGCGCGGAACGACTGGTTCGGGAAGCGACGGGCTTCGGTCCCGAATCCCCGTATTTCATGTTCTACCGCTTCCTGTGCGGGCTTTCCAGCCATGACCTGTCAGCGATGCGGGAAGCGATCGGCATGCCCAAGCGGGTGCTGGGAGCCAAATTGGCTATGGGAGAGCATATCTTCGACATCTTCTTCAATGCGGTCTTTGACTACGGCGCTTTCGGCGTGACCTTCGAGACCGGCTTTGACGGACAGGGGCGCTTCGATGCGCATGTGGAAGTGTATTCGCGTCAGAAATCCGTAAAGGTGCAATACAATACGCCCTATATCCGGCATCTGCCGGTCGAGCTGGAAATTCAGGAAACCAGGGGCGAGAAATTTATCCGATCGGTGGTTCGGCCGACCTACACGGATCCGTACACGCTGGAGATGAAGCATTTGTACGATGTCATCACCCGGGGCCATGCGCCGAAAACCACGCCGGAAGACTACAAGAAGGACCTGGCCATATTCAAGATGATCATGGACGCGCTGTAAGCGTTAGCCGCAGGAAAGCTGGTGTTTCAGCAGCTTCCTGCGGCTAATGAGGGTTTTCGTCGCTGTCTTCATACAAAATCCGTTATTGACAATTTACATAACGCCGTGTTATATTAAATCCTAAGAGCTGAAAGGGCTTACTTTTCGCTTGTTAACATTCTCTAACGCAAGTTCATTAATCGCATTTCCTGAAGGGAAGCAGGATCGAAGAATGGCTATTACTAAAAAAGATATTGCAGATTATTTAGGGATATCGCGCACAGCCGTATCGCTTGTTCTGAACAATACGCCCACTAGCACCGTATCGGAAGAAACGCGCAAAAAAATATTGCGGGCAGCCGAAGAACTAGGTTATGCAGAAGCCAGTCGAAAGCTTTGCTATATTTTGTACAACAGGCCTATCGATGATCCCCGTTATATGAACGATCTGCGTGTAGTCGAAGATTCCGCGAACTCCTATAACTATCAGGTACTCTTTATGAACATGGACGCAGTTCCGGATAATTATATTAAACTTCAGCGCATGTTGCTCAGCCGTGAGGTATACGGCTTCATCATCAGCGGCGATATTGACGAGCAAATCATCGAGACGATGGTGCAATCCAAAGTGCCCTATGTGTTTTATGGAGGCACATTGCGTGACGATGTGAATGTCGTGATCAATGACGACAAAAAGATGGCATATGAGGCAACCAAATTTTTGCTATCACTCAACCACCGCCATATTGCTTGTTTTACAGGCGGACTTGATCTTATGACGCATATGTACAGCATCGAAGGATATAAGCAGGCATTCGAAGAGGCGGGCTTACCCGTCGACAAATCGTTGGTACAGGTC
>JAEWAQ010000013.1 GCA_023391635.1 Bacillota bacterium
CCATTACCGTTGCCGTGACCGTTGCCATTACCGTTGCCATTACCGTTGCCCGGATGGGTACGTTCGATCGTGCCGATGCTGCCATTCGTAATATGTGCCGTGACGCTTCTGAACGTTTCAAAGTCGTCTCCCGTGCTGGTCATGCTCTTCGATGCCAGCTCGACGGCATGCACGGCCGTCTCATTCGCCAGCACCCGGAACTTAAGCGTAAACAGCGTACCGTCGCCCTTGAAGTCTTCCACGCCCATCAGATTAGCCGTAATCTTGCCCGGAATCCGCTGGGGATCCGCGATATTGTCATAGAGCGATTGGACCGGCACAATCTCTCCCGCCTCCAGCGCGGCAGACATGAGCTGCAGCTTCGAGCTGTCGAACGAGATTTCAAGCTCGAATTCGGTAACGCCCGGATTGTTCAGAATGCGCACCGGAATATCCACGATGTCGCCGACCCGCTTGCCCGTGGCCGAGCCTACGGTGATATCCGCCGACAGTTCCTCCTCGGCTTCGTAGATTTCGATTTCCTGCCAGTGGCTATTCACCCTGTGCGGACCGGTGCCGATGTGGTAGCCGTTGGCCCACGTTCTGAAATACCGGGCTTTGACCGGCTCGAACACAAACTCCGTTCCCGCCGTATTCTCTGTGTACTCGTCATCCGTACCGACGCCTTGACCGGAACTGTTGTCCCTGTCGTTGTTGAATACGGTCGTCACGCCGGTCTGGAACGTCGGGTCGTTGGAGAACTGAATAATGACATCTTCGTATATCCGATTGTTGTTCGGCGTGTAATGCCACATCACCACCCGGTTCACGTTCTTCTCGCTCTCCAGATCGATCGTCAGCGCGGACGGGCCGCCTTCCTCCGTGGCATTGGCATAATTCCCGTCGGCAATGATGCCGTCGTTCGCTTCGACCACCTTATCCGTATCCTGCGGCGGCGGCGGGGGAACGAGCGTTACCGGTTTATTCAGGGCGACGTTGTCGCTCTCTTCGCCGACCGGGCCGCCGTTCGACTCCTCGTACAGCTTGACTTCGACGATTCTGGCCTTGTCGCCGTCGGCCCATCCGCCGCTGTTCCTGAAGGTGTTGATCCGAACGTACCGGGCGTCCGTCGGGTCGAATTCCACCGTGTAGCCCGCGCTCGTCGCCGGAACCGAATTGCGGGACCAGTCGGACACCATCGTATAGTTCACGCCGTCCGTCGACACTTCGATGTTGAACTTGTCGGCAATGCTGCCATTGTTCCAGACCGAGTAGACGATCGCTTTGCCCACCGTCATCGTGTCTCCTAAGTCGATCGTTACCGTTTGCGGATTTCTCGCGCCATACCAGTAAGACATCTCGTCGATCACGCCGTCTGTCAGCATCGCGGCCGGATTGTTGGGGAAGATGTCCCCCTCAACCGCTGCCGGTTTGCCGAAAGCGAGGTTCAGCGGATCGTTGTCCTGCACGACCTTCTCCAGATCGCGGCGGGTAATCAGGCCGACCTGCTCTCCGCCCGAGAACAACGCCGCCTTGAACGCCATAGAGCGATTAACGGCGATTGGAGCCGCATAGAGCGCGGATGCCGCCGTCGGGTCGCTGCCGTCCGTCGTGTAGCGAATTTCGCCCGGCAGCGCCGTTGACAAGGTGACTGTCGTGCTCGTATCGAATTGCCCCCGCTCCGGACGAATCAGATCCGCATCCAGCCGGACCGGGTTGACGATCTTGTCGAAGAGCGCATCCGTCTTGGCAGCCGCCGCAGCGAACGCGTCATAGTCGTTCTCGTCGGCCTTGTTCCACAGACTGGCGCCGAACGGGGCTGTCCGATACCGCATCAGCGGAACGAGATTTTTCTCCAGACCTTCCCACCACGCCAGCATCGCGCCCGGAACGTCGCTGTCCGAAGACACGGTGATCGGGTCGTAGCCGGGGTAACCCGGGGCGTTATGCCCGAATTTGAACTTGTTGTACCGGTAGATTTCTTCCGGACTCGCATACGTATAGTTGTTCCCCGGATAGTGATCCGTGACATAGTAAGGATGCCAGCTGCCGTTGATCACGGTATATCCGTCACTCAGCATATCGTTCAAATCGTAGTAGATATGCTCCCAGTTGATGATGACGACATCCTTCGGCACCTCCACCTTGGCGCCCGGCATTCTGGGGAACCCTTCCCACAGGATCAACGTTTTGCCCTTGGTCTTGACGTAACCGTCGATGTAAGCGATGAAATCCCGGAACACCTCTTCATTGGAGGAGTCGTTCGCCGCCACCTCCAGCCGTTCGTACGCATCCTGGAAGTGCGGATCCGCCGACGCTCCGCCGTAGGAGGCTTCGTCTCCGCCCATATGGTAGTACGGCGTCGAGGCGAAGATGGCCAGCGCTTCATCGATGAGCGTCTTGACGCCTTCCCTTGCCTCATCGCTGGCAAAATTCATGCTGCCCAGCAGGCCGGACGCACCCTGGATGCCGAACAACTCGGGATACGCCTGAATCATCATGCCCGTATGTCCGGGCATATCGATCTCCGGAATGAGGATAACGCCGCGATCCGTCGCGTATTTCTCCAAATCCAGCAGTTCCGCTTTCGTATAAGCAGGCTTGCCTGACGCATTATGGCTGGCGAGGCCCAGGTCCGGATACGCGTCGGACGGGAACATCCAATTCTGGTCGTCGGTCAGATGAAGCTGCATATAGTTGAGCTTGGAGATCCGCGCCAAGTCGACCAGCTTCTTCAGGGAATCGATCGAAGTGTACCGTCGCGCCACATCGATGGACAACGCCCGATAGGAGCTGTCCGGGCTATCCTGAATGACAACCTTGGGCGAGGTCAGCGTCCCGTTCAGCAGTTGCATCAGCGTGCTCGTGCCCAGACTGACGGCATACTTGTCCCTGCCGGTCACGGTTGCGCGGTCGGCGACGCTCAGCTCGTACTGCTCGGCATCCATGGCCGGATTCAACGTCAGCGCGATATCGCCGGCGGCAGCGGCCGAGCCGACTTCAACGGCCAGCCGGGAACCCGTCGAAATATAGATTTCGTCAGCCAACACTTCCGCCTGTGCGCGAATCGCTTCATCGGAGGCGATGATCCTGCTGCCTGCCGCCAACGTCAAGTCTCCGCCGCTTAATGCGACCGACTTCGGGTACGGAGCCAGATCGACAACGCGATCGGCCGATACCGGCGCGCCGGGCAGAATGTCCTTCAGATAGTTGAACCATACGCCCGCGATCTTGGCGCTGCCCGCCGTCGTCGGATGCAGCCCGTCATACAGCTCGTTCGTATCGTTCGGATTGATGCCCGCTTCCGCATTCATATCCACGAAGATGACGTTATAGCCTTCATCCTGCAAAGCATCCGTCATGTCCGGAAGCGCCGCGTTGAAGGACGCGATCGGATACGTGCCGCTCCTGGCGTCGGATACGGGAAGCAGCGAAGCCACGAGAATCGTCATCGACGGCTTGTTCGCCAGCATCTTTCGAATGACGGCGTCGAGCCGCTCAACGACATGGCCGTCATTATTCTGAGCCGTGCTCGCTCCGGTGTAGTTCGTGAAGTCGTTGATTCCGATCAGCATCAACGCCACGTCCGGGTCCAGCTCCATGAAGTTGTCCACTTGGTCGTAGACGTTATTCTTATAGGACGGATGAGCCGGGTCGGTCCAGGACTCCCCGGGGCCGATAACCGCGCCGTTCATTCCCTGGCCGTCCGCATCCGTTCCTCCGTCGGACGGATTGCTGACGGTGCCCACGAAGTCGATATCGTAGCCCGCATTCTGCAATTGCGTATACAGAGCGCCGCGATAGCTGGAACTGATGTAGGTAATGGAATCCCCGATCGGCATAATCTTCGTCGTATCGGACGGAAGCGAGACCGCCGTGGAGAAGCGGCTTCTCTCCGTCGCGTTATACGCCCTGACCCAGTAGAAGGATCTGCCGTCTCCCGTTCCGTCCGTATACGAAGTCGACGCTGTATCGCCGGCCCTGACGGCCGACCGGAGACTTCTTGCGTTGTTCTTGTACACATAGTAGCCGGTCGCGCCCGCGACGGAATCCCAGCTTAACGTAATGCCGTCCGGAGCCAGCACGGCGGCAGGCCGCGCAAGGCTGCCGACCGCATCGTCGGCCACGGCCAGACGCCCCTTGGCCGGCGCGCTCTCTTCACTGGAGCCGGAAGCATTGACCGCCTTGATGAAGTAATAATAATCCGTTTCCTGAGCCGCGGTCTCGTCTTCATATTGCGTATCGGGCGTCGTTCCGAGGAATTCGGAATCGGCAAATTCGTCCGTCAGACCGCGATACACATCGTAAGTGACCGAATGGGCCGCCGCTTCCCAGGTTAACGCGATTTTATGCGGATCGATGCTGTACCCGGCGGCAACGCCTTCCGGCGTAGTCGGGGCCGTCTCTGCAAGCGGCTGGTTCACGAGCGATTCCCACGAAGAGCCCATGCGGAGCTCGTCGAACGTCGCGTCATTCAAGCCGTATCTCGCTATCCTGATGCGCAATTCGTCAGGCGAACCGCCCGGCTTGAAGTCGATCCCCGTGGTCGTTACGGCCGCGTCCCCTCGCAGGGGCGTCTGGCTCAGATCCGGATCGATCCACATATAGGCCGTGTCGGCGCCCGGCTTGTTGACGACTTCCGCGACGATAAAGTAAGTATGGCCGGCTTGCACCGTTTCGCCGCTTTGTGTCGTATAAACGCTGAACGGGGAACCCCAGCCTTTGCCAATGGCCGCCATTGCGCTCCCGTTGAACGAAAGGAATATGTCCCCGTTGCCGCGGGTGTTCACGTTCAGCAAAAATCCGATCCAAGTGCTCTCCCCATCGGTGAACATGTTTTTGCTCAATTGCCGGGAGACTTGCAGTTCTACTCCGCGCGGATCCTCGTCCTGATCGATCTTCACGCGCAGCGCATGGCCGCTTACGGGCAATGCGCCGTAGGACAGCCCTTCGGAAGTGATCGTGGCCGTGCCATTGATATCGGTGCCCGATCTGGCCGAGATCGTCCATCCGGCTGCGTCAAAACCATTGCCTCCTGCCTGGCCTTCGACCGACTCGCCAGCCGCGTAGTCGAAGGATTCGTAAACGTCCGGCGTGCTTTCCGCATCGGCGCCTGATACCGGGCTTGCCGATCCGATCAACATTGGAATGGCGAGCATGAACGCCAGCAGGCAGGCTATCGTTTGTCTCATGCGATTCGGCATTTTGCAACCCTCCTTCTATTCCCCGCTTCGCGTCGTAAGCTTCATCTGCAGAATCGATAAGCCCAAAATGACCAGGAGCAGCACGATCGCTGTCGAAGAAGCATACCCGAAACGGTAAAATCCCAAGGCCTTGTCGAACAAATAATACGATGCCGTGTAGGACGCATCTCCGGGCCCTCCCTTGGTCAGGGCGATCACCTGGTCGTACACCTGGACGTAGGTGATGATGTTGGTGACCGCCACCAGAACCGTGATCGGAGCGAGCATCGGAATCGTGATCTTCCGGAAGATCTGAAACGGATTCGCGCCGTCGATTTCCGCCGCCTCGTACAACGCCTTCGGAATTTCATGTATCCCGGCGATGTAGATGATGAGGGCGAAGCCCACATCGTGCCAGACGGACATGATCATCAGGCTTGGCAGCACGGTAGAAGCGCTGTTGAGCCAATCCAGCCCCCGATAGCCCATAGATGCCAGAATATTGTTCAGCAGCCCTCCTTGCGCCATGAATATCCATCGCCATACAACAGAGATCGCAATGATGGAAGTGATGTACGGCATGTAAATCACGGATTTGAAGAGGCCCTGGCCCCTCTTCACCCGAGTGATCAGCACGGCGATCACGAGCCCCAGAGCCGTCGTGGCCAGCGTGCACACGGCAGTAAAGATCAGCGTGTTCTTCATCGACTTCCAGAACAACGAATCCCCTGCAAGCTCGATATAATTGCCGAACCCGATAAAGTCGAACTGACCCTTCAGCGGATTCCAGTCTGCAAAGCTGCCGACGATACCCACGGACAGCGGGAAGACGAAGAACACGCCGTACAGAAGCAGCATGCTTCCCATGGAGAAGATCAAGAAAAGCTTATCGGATTTCCCAGCCATGCATGCCTGCCCTCATTCCGGATGGTTAATTCTTGAACTTGCTTGCTCCATCGTATCTTCTCTCGACCGGCACGAACGAAAGATTGCCCAGATCCTTCGCCAACACTTCATCCGTCTTCGCCGCTGCGTCCGCCGCCGAGACGTCGTTCTTCAGATAGTCGTCCTGCAAATACTTCTGTACCGTGCCTTCTACCACCGCGGGCGTCGGCCCCGGCCATATCGTCTTGTCGATGATTTGCTTCAGCGTTTGATGCACCGGACTTGCCGCGATGGACGGATCGTCCGCCAGAGATCGCTTCGTCGGAAAAATGCCGTTCGACAGCGAGAACTCCCGGATAAAGTCGTCTCCCGCCAGCAAGTATTTGACGAAGTCGAACGCCGCCGCTTTCGCCTCGGGACTCGCCTTCGCGCTCACGGACGGCGAGCTCTCCCCGTTATTGCGATCGAACGCCGCCGGGCTGCCGTCGAACGAAGGCGTCGGGAAGTAGCCGACTTCGATGTCCGGGAACGTCTCTTTCAAGTACCCAGGCACCCATGTCCAATCGTTGATCATGGCCGCGCGCCCCTGTCCAAGCGCCTCCCGGTTCAATGCTCCTTTGTTGTCTCCGACTTTGTCCACCGTGTACCAGGATTTCAAATATTCCATGTTCTCGATCGTCGTCGGATTGTTGTACATGGACTTCTTGCCGTCTTCCGAGTAGGTGAATACGCCTTTCTGGTAGTTCATCGCCGTAATCAGATTCGCGAAGTTGCTCTCGCCGTTGAACGAGAATCCCGAGACGATGATGTTGCCGGCGCCGTCCGCCTTCGTCAGCTTCTTCGCCGCTTCCCTCAGCTCATCCCACGTTGTCGGGAACTCGGTCTCGGACAAGCCCGCTTCGCGCCACATCGCCTTGTTGTACATCATGATCGAGGACATCAAGCCCGTGTCGATGTAATACAGCTTGTTATCGATGAGATGTTGGTCAATTTGCATGAAATCCGCCTTCAGATCGGCGATCGGGAATACATCCTCCGGCAGCGGCTCCGTGATCGGCACCATCGTATCGGTATACGCATTGTGCATCCAGTACAGATCGGGGCCCGTACCGCCATGAATCGCGATCGGCAGTTTCGTCCAGTAATCGTCCCATGGCGAGACATTCGTGTCGAACGTAACGTTCGGATGCATCTCCGTGTATTGGGCCGTAAATTTCTCCACGATCCCCTTCACGTCTTCCGGATACCAGAACTTCACCGTGATCGGCTTGTTCTCATTCACCGGAGCATTCGGGTCGTATTTGAGATTCTCCCCTATGATCGGCAAGTCGCCGCCGGCAGGCGCAGCGGCCTTCGAGCCGCTCGGGCTCGATGCGGCCGAAGCCCCTTGCCCGTCGTTCTTGTTCGTTCCCGAGCATCCGGCGGCCGCCGTTGCCAGAAACACGGCGAGCAGCAGAATCATCCAAGTTTTCCATCGAATCGTTGACATGTGGGAATCCCCCTCTTAATATCTGTTGTGATAATCGCCCGGCCAGCCGGAGAACATTCGGGTGACGATGATTTTGTCGATACCCTCGATCGCGCCGTTCGTATCCGCATCCATGGCTTCCAATTGGTAGGGGGTTAACGGCGTCGCCCAGTTGGAGAAATATCGGGTAATCGCGATTTCGTCCGTGCCGTCGACGGTTCCATTGCCGTCAAGATCGGCGTAGACCACGACTGTCGCGCTATCCGCGACAATCCCGTCCTTCACGAGCTCCACCGTCATGCCCGTCCCTGCAAGCCGGTTCATGTCCGAGACGGCTTGGCCGGTCAGGTCCGATATCCGCAGATCGGAGACGTCGTTGTTCAATCCGGCGACAAGGCTTGCCAGCGTCGTACCCGGCTGTACGTCGGCGATGATTTTACCGCTCCCATCCACGCCACCCATACCGACGTAATACATCCCGCTGCCGAGTTCGTCCGCTCCGGGCACCTCTCCGTAAACCTCGAACTCCACCCAGTGGCTGCTCGAATTTCTGTCGCTGCCGTTCGCGGAAGTCCGGATGTATCTGCCTGGCGCCGGCTCGAACGTGATCGTCTTGCCCGCGTAGCTCTCGGCGTATTCCGAATCCGCTCCGTTCCCGAAGCCTGCGCTGTTGTCGGCATCGTTGTTGTATACCGTCGTCACGCCCGTCGTAAACGTCGGATCGTCGGATACTTGCACGATGACATCGCGATATTTGCGCCCATCCGGGTAATAATGCCACAGCTTGACCTTATCGATGCTGTAGGTTGCTCCCAGATCCAGCGTCATCCAGACGAACCCGCCGCTCTCCGGTCCGTTGACATAACGCAGCGGATCCGTGCCCGGCCTCGGATTATCCACCGGGTCGATCGTGCCGTCGGTCGCGGCATCAAGCAGCCAGTCGTCTTCGGGCTTGCCTGCCGGATCGAGCCGCGCTACGATGCCCAGCGCCAGATTCGTATCCTCGGACACCGATTTCGACGGCACTTTGAAGCCTGCGTCCGGGAAGCTCTCCGACCGGAAGCTGGCGGAGACCGTTACGTGCTGATCCTCGTCCGTCTGCTGCAGCGGAGGAAAGCTGAATGTCGCCTTGCGCAAGCCGGCATCGTAGGCAAAATCGGCAAGCGCCAGATCGACGGGCGGCTGGCCGTCAACGGTCATTCGCGCGGTGAAATCCTCCGCGACGACGGAATCCTGCGGATCCGATAGCGTAAGCGTCAAATGGCCGTTGTCTGCGATGGCCGTCCCGGCGTATTCCGCCGACGGGTCTGCCGTGAAGGCTTGGATTTCCACGATATGATTGGCCGGATTGGCCGTGCTGCCATTGCTCCACGCCCTCACGTATCTGGCATTGATCGGGTCGAAGCGGATTTTCTTCCCGACCGGCGTCTCCACGTACTCCTCGTCCGTCCCGGCGCCAAGGCCCAGCGCATTCGCCGTATCATTGTTGAATACGGTGCGAACGCCGTTTGTGAAGGTCGGATCGTTCGAGAGCTGAACCACGACGCTGTGATAGATTCTGGCATCCTCGAAGTAATGCCACAGGTTCACCTTGCTGATATCGTAACTCTGTCCGAAGTCGACCTGCAGCCATTGCTTGCCGTAAGTCATGTCGACGTAATCGTCCATGGCGCCGTCCGTCGCCCTGTCCGGGTTCGTCGTTCCGCTGCTGCTGGACGTGACCGGCTTGTTCAGGGCCACATTGGTCATGCCCGCCTCGTCCGACGTGAACTCATATTGCGGGAAGAACACTTCATCGCTCTTGACATAGCTGAGCCACAGCTGCTGATCCTGCTCGATCGCGGTCGTGAACTTCAAGATCGTCTGATATTTCATGTTAACGTCTCTCGGCAGGACCATCATCTCGTCCGGAACGGGCACAGACTCGCGGTCTGCCCACTTGAGCGTCGTGTTCGCTTCGAAGCCCGCGGGCATCGAGAACGGACGCATCGGAGCGTTCAGGCTCGTCTCGCGCTCCGGCCAGTTGACCAAATCGAACGGAACCTGGATGACGGACCGGTGCAATGTCGGCTTGTAGCCGTAATGGTCTCCGGTCAGATTGCCCAATAAGAAGTCCAGCGCTTTGTACAAAGCCCGATGGTCGAGATGATTGTCATATTGCGAAGGCGCGTATAGTTCTGTCGGCATGTAAGCTTCGAGAATGTCCGCGATGTCGCCCATGAACGTCGCCTTGTTGTAATCGCCCTGCGCTCCGGTCTTCCGTTCGTGATAGGTATGCAGCCCCGCATCCTCGGCGCCATACGTCGCCGACAACCCGGCGCTGGAGGTGAATACCTGCCCGCTGTCGGATGCGTTCACGATGCCGGTCAGCGTGCCGTCGCCATATCCCAGGAATAGAATATCCTCCGGCTTCACGCCAAGGTACGTCTGGGCGTCGTACAGCTCCTGGATGCGCTGAACTCCCTTCGCCGCCGACTGGTCATCGCCGTTCGTGACGCTGACGATCGTCACCGGGACGTTGTCCAGCACGGCTTGCCGGATAATGCCCGCCGTCTGCAGCACATCGTCGTCCGGGTGCGGCGCGAATACCATGACGCTGCGGATTCCTCCGGCATACAGCTTGAACAGGTCGATATTGAACATGCTCGCTTCGGAACCGCCGCCCGTAAATTTCAAATACAGGTCGTGATTGCCCGTAACGCCCTTGACCGAGGATTCGATCATCCGGTATACATCGGCCGATCCGGTATCCGGCACGCTGAGCGAGCCCGCGAGATTGCCGTCGATGCTGTCGATTCTGATCTCGATCGTGCCGCCGGAATTGGACGTGCTGGATACCCGGGCCTGGAAGATGTCGTCGCCGTTGCCGAAGTTCACATGCTCGAACTTGACCCAGTCGCCGAGGGAGGTATTCGTAATGACTTTGCCTCCGCTCCCTGCCTCCGTGCTGTCCGCGATATCAACGCCGTACATTTCGTCCGCGTTTTCCGCTTCTAACAGTCTGATCGCTTTGTTCGAGGCCGTCGGCTCCAGTTCGGGAGGTGCTTTCCTGCCGTAGATTTGCAGCTCCGACCAGTTGGCGGCATCCTCCGCCCACACGCGGACATATCGGGCTCTCGCCTCCGGGTCGAGCTTGATTGCGCCGCCGGCGCTGACGATGGCCTGAGCCCCTGCGAAGGAACTGTCCTCCGAGAGCAGCGCCTTGAATCCCGCCGCGCTGTCCAGAAAACCCCTCACTTGCTTCACCCTATATTCGTCGCCGAGATCAATCTGCAAATATTGTCCGGCTGCCGTCGCCACCGTATTGCCGCCGATGTAGCCGTCGGTAAGGAAGCTCTTCCCGGTTAACGCTCCGTCCGAGTCGACGGTTCTGCCGTATGCCAGGTTGAGCCCGTCCGCCTCGTCGTCGCTGGCGGCCAATCGGATTCCGGCGAACGAAACCGCGATGTCTTCGTCCGCAAAGTCGTTTTTATACGAGATGTCGTTCATCCCCTGGCGGAGCTCAAGCGTCTCCGTCGTTCCCTGCTTGGAACCGTCCGGGGCAAACCGGGTGATGGCGGCTTTCTCCGAATTGACGTAGATGGACATCGTCTTGTCAGAGCCGCTCTTGTTAATGACGTCCGCCGTCACCTCGTACGTTCCCGCTTCTGCCACATACACTTGGAAGGTGATAACAGAATCTCTGTTCTTAAAGCCGGTCTGCACGTTCTCGCCGTCAACGACAGCTGGGACGACATCCTGGAAGTTGCCGTTGTCGTTCCTGCTTTCCCGGGCGTAGGTCCCTGCGTCCGCAGCGTCGAAGCTCGTGTATGGGAAGCTGTCCTTCAATGTAACGATCACTTCCCGGGTCGTTCCCGGAACGAGCACCTTGCCGCTTGCCGCATCGTAAGCTTCGGGCATCGATACGCCGTCGGCCACGACGGACGCGACGTTGTCATTCAGCAATGCCGCCAATTCCAGGCTGATCTGCCCTGTCGGCGCATCGCCGGTCAGCGTCAGCTTGAAGCGATTGCCGGAGAGGCCTTCCAGACGGATGTCCGCCTTGGTCCCGTCGGCCATCGGGAACCCGACCAGGTTCGATACCTTGCCTTCCGCGATCCATTCGCGAGGCGTTCCGCGGCCGATGATGAGATCGCGTTTTGTCGGGTCGTTCATCACCTTCTGGCTGGCAAAGCCTTGTTCGAGCGCGTAGGCGGTCGAGGTGTTGCCCCACATATGCGGATTCGAGCCCACACCCCCGATCGGATGAACGCCCGGCTCCCATACCGTCGCGCCAGGATACAGCACCGTCTCCCACCAGCCGTTGGGCGACTGCTGATTGTCCAGCATCATCTGGTAAGCGTAGACGGCGAACGAACGGTACCTGTCGCCGGCCAACGCGCCTGAGCCGTAAGAGCCGTTATAGGAGGAGAAGAAGCCCGGAAACCCGCCTGTCGCATAGGAGGGCAGCGTACCGACCAGGCGCCCCAATCCGTAATCGAACGAACGGTCGACGTTCGTCATGACACCGGACAGTAAGTCTCCATCGACGGTGAGATCGCCCTGGTAGGCGCCTAATTTGTACGCCTCGTAAGCCCACCTGCCGGCATGGAAGTGGTTGGCCCAGTTTCCGTCGGACGGGGTGCGCGTCCGGTTCTGCTCGTTGGACTGGTTGATCGCCGTCGGGATGTAGTCGATATGCTCCCGCTCCATCGTTGCGTTGATCACTCTCAGATCGGCTTCGTATAGATCGTCGTACGTGGCATGCGCGCGCTGCGCCCAAGCTTCGTACTGCGCCTTCTGCACCGGGTCGTCTTCCAGCGCTCCAAGATACTCGCTGATATACCGGATCCCGGCCAGGCCGATCAGCGCATTCCACTCGCCCATCGTCCAGCTTCCCTGGGTATCGATATTGCTTTCCTTCATAATGCCGGTGACAGGGTCTCTGCTCTCGTCGATGAAGTCCAGATAACCTTCCAGGTCGGTGTATCGCTTCCCGCCGGAGTCGGGAATTTTGTTCACGAAATGGTCGATGACGAACTGCGTCCGTCCCGTGTTCTGCAGATAGACGGCCCACAGCCAGCCCATCTTCCACCATACGGAATCTTCATTCCACTGGTACCAGCTTACGTCGAGCATATTCTGCTCGAGCGCCTGCCAGTTGCCTTTCTCGATGTTGAACACGATCATCTCAAGCTGATCGCCCTTCCAACTGCCGCCCCCGTCGTATCCGTTCTCGCCGATCGCATACAGTCCGTTATCGTTGATGATGCAAAATTGGATAAACGTCGCGTACGTCGATTTGCGAATCCGGTCGTCCGGAAGCTCGGTAAAATGCGCAATATTGTTCAGCCTGTTCGTCCAATAGTCCGTCATCTGCGTATGCGCCTCGTCAAAATCCGGCGCGGCAGCGCGGAGTTCCTCGTCTGTGGGCCATGCATAGGAATTGCCGAACTTATCCAGCAAAATCATGTAGTCATGGTTGGCCGTCTCGCCCGGGGCTACGGTCGAACTGCTATCGGATATTTTGAGCAGCTCACTGGAAGCCTTCGGGTCGAGCGTGACCGGCGCGGCGCCGTGATTGGTTACGGACACCCGGCTGTATGCGACGACAAAGTCGTTGCCGTTCACGACGACCTTGTTGCCGAAGCTTTGGATTTTAACGGTACTATTGTCCCGTTCGAACTCCGTCGTCAGCATCGGAAGATAGTCGTCTTCCAAGTACCATCGGATCGTGGTGGGATCATTATAAATGCCGAACGAAATTCTGGCGGGCCGCCCTGCTCGGATATCGTAGCTGCCGTCCATGTAAGCGATCGCCGCGTCGAGATCGTCCTCCCAACCGAATACGGACGGGTTATCCTCCAAGCGGGGCCCAGCCGCGAACGTGGTTGCGGGGCGTATGACAACCCCCATCTGAAGCGCAATCGCGAAGGCGCACAGAAGTGCAAGCCCCTTCCTTAACGCTCTGTGCATATGACACTCTCCTTTGATTTCCATGATGCGGCTTACCCAGCCGCTCCCGCGCCGGCAGTTCGACCGCACGGCGAGCGAATCCTGCTTGTGTCCTGCGGCATTCCCCCCCTCCTTCCATTCGAATCATGCTTGCAGTCTCCTTGCAATTTGATTGTTGCCGCTTTCATGAACCATGCCATCCATCCGCCCCTCATTATCCAGTAGCGGCATAGGCGCACTTCCTGCCGTGTGTCCGATACTAGCAAGAATGGGGGCAAGGGGATAGAACAATAATTGATTTTCATATCACTTCTTGACACGATTGCGCTAATTTAAGGCGGGAGACGGGGATTTCAGCGCCAACGATACAGATGGAGGGGAGTCGGGGGAGTCGATGGATGAATCCGGACATTGGCAACAATGCTTACCTTTCCATTCAGATCGGCGAACGGGGCTTAGACACGGAAAAAGGAGCCCCGCGGTTATGAAGGGCTCCTTCTTCTCTTTACAGCTTGAACTTCTCGATCGCCGATTCCAGGCTTGTGCTGCCTTGCTGCAGCAGTCCCGTCGTATCCGCAACCCGGCGCGCGGCATCCAATTGATCCGCCAGCATCTTCTGCACGGACACCGCCTGTTCTGCTGCAGCTTGCGAAATCTGCGAGATCTGTTCCACCGAAGCGGCAACTTCCTCGGAACTGGCCAGCACTTCTTCCGCAGATGCGGATACTTCCAGAATATGCTGGTTCACGTAAGCGAACCGGTCCATCGTCTCGCCGAACAGCTGCTCCATCCGGCCCGACAGCTCCGTTCCCTTCGTCATCTCCTTGCCGCCTTCCGCCATCCTCAGGCCGATATGCGCCGACTCCTGGCGAATCTGTTGAAGAAGCGAAGTCATGCGCTCGACGGAATCCGCAGATGCCTCGGCGAGCTTGCGCACTTCCCCGGCCACAATGGCGAACCCGGCGCCGTGCTCGCCCGCCCTCGCAGCCTCGATAGAGGCATTCAGCGCCAACAGCTTCGTCTGATCCGCGATGCTCGCAACCGTCTGCAGCATCGGCTCAATCTCTTGCATATACGAATTGAGCAGCTGTACCGATTGCGTCGTCTGCCCGGCAAAATCGGCAATCTTCTCCACCTGTTCATTCAGCCAGCGGATGGTGTTCCTGCCTTGTTCCGCTGTCTTCAGCGCTTCTTGCGATGCGCCCGACACGTTCGTCGAAGCTTCGGAGACCCGTTCGATCGCAAGCGTAATCTCCTCCATCGACCGCGCGCTGTCTTCGGCTCCGGCATGCTGGCTCTGCGCTCCTTCGGCCAATGCGGCGAAGGATTGCGCCAGCTCCGCATTCACCGCGACCATCCGGTCGGCATCCGCGCGGAATCGGTCGGTCGAATGCACGAGATCCCGCGTCATGGTAGCCATGCCTCCCACCACTTCCCCCAGCGATACGCCGAGGCGCTCGATCATGCGGATCATCGCAGCGTATGATTGGCCGATTTCGTCCTGCGACTTGACCCGTCTCGCATCCAGGTGCGCCTTCGCGAGCGCGAGATCGCCCGCGGCAATCGCCTCCGCTCCCTTCACGATTACGCCAAGCGGACGCAAGGCGCGGAACAGGAACCAGACGATGAGGAGGAACACGGCCAATGCCAGCGCTCCTACGATCACGAAGAATGCGGTGCTATCCTGCAATACTTCCCGATTGACGGATTGCAAGACGGATACGTCCGTATCGATGCCGACCGCTCCGATGATGGAACCGTCCGTGCCGTGGAGCGGTGCGAAGGATGAAATATAGTTGCCGTACTCCGGATTCTCCAATACGCCCGTCTTGACGGACTGTCCTTGCAGCACCGCATCGATCGCCGCCTGCGGCATATCCGTCACTTCCCCGATCGGGGAGGCGGCATCCGATCCTTGCGGCTGACCGTCGATGAGAATGATCGGCTGTCCCTTGTCGTCGATGACCACCGTGTAGACGTACAAAGCGCCGATCTGCATACGATAGTGATTCATCGCATCGCGCAACTGCCAATAGCGGTCGTTCTCCTGGGCATCCTGCATGAATGCTTCGAATGACTCGACGTCGAATTGACCGGAATAAGCCTCTGCGGCATGCATGGCGAAGCTGCCGATCGCTTCTTCGCTGGCCTTCTTGACGTTCTGGACTTGCACATAGATTAAGGTGAAAGACAGTATCGCAACAATTAACAGAATGACGAGGGATAGCTTGACGACTAACCGGCTGCGAAATTGAAACATGCGGCGTTTGCTCCCTTGGCGCGCTGAGCGGCATATGGTGACAAATATCATTGAATTTCGACATCCATATTGTATGACAATCCCCCGACCCCGCGCAAATAGACCTGCCGGTTCGTTAATCGGCAGGCCGCTCGTATGTCTGATTAGCGATTAATCCGCGTAAATCATCCGCCTCGTCATTCCGCCGTCCACGACCAGCTCGGCGCCGGTGACGAAGTCGTTGTGCGGGTCCGTCAAATAGAGGCATGCGCGCGCGATATCCATCGGCGTGCCGACACGTCCTGCCGGATGCTGGGAATGGTCGATGGCGCGAAGCTGGCTATAGTCTCCGGTCTCGATCCAGCCGGGGCAGATGGCGTTGACCGTAATGCGGTCAGGCCCCAGAGATATCGCCATCGCATGGGTAAGCGACAGGATGCCGCCCTTGGAAGCCGCATATGCTTCGGAGTGGGGCTCGGACATGAGCGCGCGCGTCGAGGCGATGTTCACGATCGAGCCGCCGCCGCTGCTGCGCATGAGCTTCGCCGCTTCGCGCGAGCAGGATACTTCACACGACGAAATCCACAAACTCCGGCGACACAATGCGGTCAACCCGATGCTGCTTCATCCGGTACCGAATCCTGGCTTTGATGCAGGGCCGCACATAGACGAATTGGCTGTCTTCTCCTGTCATGATGCTCCGTGACACCCCGAAGAACGCCTTTCGGTAAGCCAGAGGTACGGAATCTTCCAGCATGCCGACTCGACGGCTCTGATGCTGCAGCAACCAGCCGAACGGATGCTTGCGGTATCCGGCGATCTCCACATCGGCATACTGATAGTGTAGAATGCTCATCCACGCCGCGTCGCGGCGACCGACATACGGACTGTCTTTGCGCTTCGCGACAATACCGCCCAGCTTCGACTCGACCGCCCGATAAAGAGAGATGCCGGTCCCCTCTTCATGGAACACGCGATAGTAATACGCGTTATCGCCCAATGCGCGGCTTAAAATCTGCTTGCGTTCCATCAACGTGCGGGAGCGAACATCTTCGCCCCGGTAGCTAAGTATGTCGAACGCGCAGAAGACGGACGGGTGCCGGACACGCGCTTGCATGATCATCATGGGCTTGCGCAGCCTGGAACGCTCCTGAATGCTCGCGTAATCCAGCGTATGCGTCTGCGGGTTCACGCAGGATACGACACCGTCAACGATCATATCGGAATCGTCCGCGGCCGGGACGTCGAGCAACTCCGGATATTGCGCCGAGACGTCGATGCCTTGGCTCGTGTAGAGCTGCGCTCTACCTTGCCGGACAGACAAGATCAAGCGGCGGCCGCCGATGAGCGGCTCGAAAATAAAGTCCCGATCGTCAAAGGGCTTGTCCCGCGTCACCGGCAGCATAGGGGATAGAAACATGGCCATTCCACCAATCAACAACAAGGATATACCGATTGTAACATTCCAGGCGGCATCGGGTCGGCTGTAAGTTCATGCATAATAGGAAATCATAGGAAGCATAATATCGACAACACAGCGGAGGTGGTACACACATGGCAAATCGAAACCAACTAATCGTCCAGCAGGCCCGTGTCGCGCTTGATCAGCTCAAATTCGAAGTGGCCCAGCAGCTCGGTATTTCGCTTGATCCCGCCTATAATGGCGATAAGAAGACGCGCGAAATGGGCGCCATCGGCGGCAATATGGTCCGCCGCATGGTACAGATTGCCGAGCAGCAACTGACCGGCAGCAAAAGCTGGAAGTAGGCAGACAACCGATCGAAACGAGGTTACGCAGTGGCAGACAAGAAAGAAATCCGTTCACCCGCAAATCCGGAAATCGAGCAGCAGAACCTGCCCGAATTCGAGCAATCCACGGAACATCCCGAGCAAGACGAGACGCAGATCCATTCCGAGAAATTGCGCTACGAGAATGCCGATCGCATCTATTAACGCAAAGAAGAGCAGCAAGGGCAGCCTTCTGCTCTTCTTTGCGTTCAGAGCAATTTCAACCGAACAGATCCTGCAGAGCCACCTGCAATCCGTCGAAATAATAGGAACAAGCGATATGGCCGGCGCTTGCAAGATAGGTCACGCTATTCTCGATATCGCCATCCGCCAATTGATGCACCATGATCGATTCGTTCGCCGGATCGACGACCCAATACTCCTTCACGCCGCATTGCATATAAAGGTCGAGCTTCTTCACCATGTCCTTGCCTCTGGTGGACGGAGACAGCACTTCCACGGCAAGCGTCGGCACGCCCATATACCGGTCCCGATCGTTGCGGTTGTCCCGGTCGCAGATCACGACGATGTCCGGCTGAACGACGCAGATGTTGTCCTCCGCCTTGCGGAATGTAATGTCGAACGGGGAAGTAAGCGGCGTGCAGCTCTTGCCCTTGAACCAGTTGTAAAAGGCACCGTGCAGCTCGTGAACGGCATACTGGTGCTTGTACGAAGGGGACGCCAGGTGATAGATCACCCCGTCGATCAACTCGAAGCGCTGCTCCGAGTTCTCCACTAGCTCCAGGTATTGCTCATACGTCACCCAACCGCCGCTCGTCTTGTACTCCGCGGCGCCTTCCATGACCCGATCGGCATCCGGCCCGACGCATGGCACGATCTTGGCAATGTCCCTGCCCTTGCGCGTCACGATAATTTCCTCATTCGCCTCAGCGAACTTCAAATATTTGCCAAAATTGTTCTGAACCTGCGTAGACGGCACCCGCACGACGATCACCCCAATTAGCTAACTTGTGATTATTATCCCCATTTTTAGCCATAATGTCAAACCCATATTTTTTTTATTAGCTAATTAAATGACGACACTTAGCCAAATTCACCTGGCGCTGGTCACTCACTTCCCGAATCTTCTTTCTTTGGCTGGCGAACAGAGCAGCTTGGGAATCGTCAAGGTAACTGTCGTTCCTTCGCCCAGCACGCTGTGCACGGTCACCCCGTATCGGGCGCCGAACTGCAGCTTGATGCGTTCATCCACATTCTTGATGCCGTAGCCGTTGCTCCCATTTCCTTCCTCGGCAAACAGGGACTCCAGCTTTCTCTGCGTCATGCCCGCGCCGTCATCCGCTATCGTAAACACAACGTCGTCTCCGACTTCATCCGCTTCAATCCGTATGTGCACGACAGTATAGCTGCCGTCCATGGCATGCTCGAATATATTTTCGGCAAACGGCTGCAAAATGACTTTCACGGTATAATAATTGAGCACATGGTCCGATATGCGGTACGTTACCCGAAAAAACTCGCCCTTGCGAATGCGGTAAATTTCAAGGTAGGCATTGACCTGGGCCAGCTCGTCGCCGATTCTGATCAAATCCCTGCCATTATTCAAGGTCATTCGATAAAACAGGACGAGCGACTTCACCATGACGACGATCTTGTCATTCTCGCCGACCTCGGCCAGCCTGCTGATCGAAGACATCGAATTGTACAGGAAGTGGGGATTGATCTGCGCTTGAAGCGCGTGAAGCTGGGCATCCTTCTTGTCCAGATTGGCTTGGTAATTGTCTTTGATCAGAAGCTCCAGCCGTTCCGCCATGTTGTTGAATACGGATGCGAGTATGCCGAACTCATCCTTGCCGACTTCATCGATGCGAACGGCAAAGTTGCCCTTCTTGAATATTTGCATTTGTCCGATGACCGTCTTGATGCGTCTGGAGAAAGAAGCGGAGAGCATAAACGTAATGACGAATAAGAAGAGAATCGTCAAGAGGCCATAGATTAATGTGGCATTGCGGATTTCTCCGACTTTGTCCGTAATGTTCCGAATCGGGAAGACGCTTACCATCTGCCAGCCGTAATCGGACAGTTCCCCTCTGACAAGGATTCGATCGTCCAGGATGCGGCTTGCAGGGTTGTCCTGCCAGGTCAATAAAGCGTCGATCGTCGCGCGGTTTTGCTGCAGAAATACGCTTTTTTCCGGCTCCATCGACAGCAGCGAGCCTTCCTTGCCGAAGATCAGATTGAAGCCTTTTTCCGACGAATCCATGACGTCTTCCCGGCCAAGTATATCCTCCAGCTTTACCGTCAGCCGCAACATCCCGATCTTGTCATTGGTATAGTCGGCATAGTTGACCATTTCCCGCAGCAAGGAGATATTGCCATAGCGCAAATCCTCGCCGACCTGCTGCCAGACATAACGATCTGCATGGCCATCGCTTCTGACCGCTTGAAACCAGCTCCGGTGTTTGACCCGGTCGTAATTGATAATCTGGTAGAATTGACCGCCGGCGTCCAAATAATCGTATTGCTGTTCTCCAAGCCCGGCGATATTCTCAAAATTGGTGGGCAAAATCTCGCTGCCGTGATCGTTATAGCGCATCAGCGCCAAATATATGCCTTTGCCCGTCGCGTTCAACATCGATTGCAACGCAGGCTCCAGAAATCCGGTGTGCAAATTGAATTCTTCGTAGTAGTCGATATTTTGGGCGGAAACAAGGTTTTGAATCCGTTGATTGTCATAGATCGTATTCGCCAGAAAGACATAGCTGTTCAGCCTTTGTTCGATTGACGCAATCGTATTTTGCTGAAGTTGATAAATAAGGTTAAGACTTTGCTGCTCCACGGATTGCACAGATTGATTGTATGAGAAATAACCGAGGCCCGCGACCGGGATAATCGAAACCAGAAAATACGAGATGAACAGCTTGTTTTTGATTTGCAAGTCATGAAACAGACGCCGGACGCCCTTCGGCTTCATGGTCTGCACCGCTCCCTGTACTCGCTTGGCGTGACCTGGAAGACAGCCTTGAAATTTTTGATAAAGGTAGGGATATCCCGGTAGCCCACCTTGGCGGCGACTTCATAAGCTTTCAGCTTATAATCCTCGAGATAGGCTGCCGCCTTCCGGATGCGGTATTCCGTCAAGTATTCGCTAAAGCTTTTGCCAGTTTCTTGTTTGAACAGGCCGCCGAGATAATTCGGCGAATAGAACATCGCTTCGGCAATCAGCTTTAACGAGATGTCATCGCGATAATGCTCGGCGATGTAGTGCAGCACTTCCTCGATAATTTTACTTGGCCGCATCTCGTTGCGGTTGCGTAGATAATTGAGCATCGCTCCGATCGTCGTCTCCATCCATTGGTGGATATCCGCGAGCGTCTCCAGCCGTATCAGTTGATCCCAGAGAATGACATCCGCTCCGAAGATGTCGGCTACCCCCGCGTTGCGATCCTGCAGCGCCGCTTGCACCCGGTTCAGGATATTGAGACAATAATCATGAATCAGGCGAAGATTATCGGTCTTCTCCCCTGCCAATCGGTTGAATACATCCGCCAGCGCCTGCTGAACCCTGCCTTCGTCGAAGTGATACAGGCTTTGGGCCAATTCGCGATCGACCTGTTCAAGCGTTGTGCCCGATTCCTCACTGTCCGCTCCGCCGCGCGCGAACAGTACTCGCCCCTTGCCTTCATAAATTTTACCCGCCATGGCCTGCAGGCTGTCGTTGTAAGATCGGCATAGCGTATCCGGCTGGGCAACGAAGGAGCCTACGCCGATTGTTACGCTCATCCCGATCTCCTCGCGCGCTCGCTTGATTGTCGCCAATGCCAAGTCACGAACGATATCTGCCGGAAGCCTGGCCGCTTCACAGGATGTTCCCGCCACGGCTGTTTGCGAGCCCGCAGGAAAACTGAGAATCGCCGCATATCGATGCGTTTCCAGCTGAACGGCTTCGACAAGCCAAGGGCCAGCCGTATCCTCGACGATTCGCTGAAGCGCTTCCGTATCGAATGCCGCAGCAATCGCATCGTCCATGTATCGACGCTTGAAATCGTCTACCTCCAGGAGCAGCACCGTATGATCGCCGCGGTCGAAGGCCAGGCCCAATATCGCCAGCTTGATCTGCCGTTCCTCATGCCCCGCCTTGCCGCGCAACAGATCGGTCAACAGTTTTTTACGCACCAGTGCCTTGCTTTCGTTCACCGTGTAATACAACACGTCTTTCTCCTGGCGCTCCTGCCGTTCCCGCGAGATATCCGCCACAACCCTGCCGATGGCATCGGTCAATTCCGCCGTGTCTACCGGCTTCAACAAATATTCGAATGCATTCAGCCTGAGCGCATCTTTGACAAATTCGAAATCGTCATATCCGCTCACAAAAACGACCCTCACGTCGGGCGCAATCGCCTTGGCGCGTTCAGCAAGCTGAAGGCCTGACATGCCGGGCATCTTGATATCCGTGATCAGAATATCGGGCATCTGCGAGGCGAGCACCTGGATCGCGCTGGCGCCGCTCTGTGCCGTATGCACCTCGGCGATGCGGTACGTCTCCCAGTTCAGCTGTCTCACCAAACCTTCCCGGTCGAGTCTTTCATCGTCCACGATCAGCAGCTTGAACATGGTCCGCCCCTCCTTGTTTCTTGCGCTATATTGCCTCTATCGCATTATAAACCTTTGCGTCGATGAGGACATCCGCTTCTTCCACATGCCGTTCTATCCATTCTTCGTATGCTTGATCGATATACTTGAATTTTATGATTTGTTTAACGTCGCTGAATTCCTCCCCGGCGTACAACCCGCTCTTTTCCTCATTATACATTTGCCTCAACTTGTCATCCGATATGCCGAATTCATGCTCGGAAAGCCGCTCTTTCAATTGATTGACCCTATTATTGAACAGATATTTGGAATATTCGGCTTCTCCGTATGCCGCAGGGCCGTAAATCACTTTGTTGCGCTTAAGGTCCTTCTGTCTTTGCTTGTTTGTCTCCTCCCAGGCAGCTATAAAGCTCTTATATCCGATATCTGCCTGAATTCCGTATGCTTTGAGCAAGATTTGCTGGACCTTGAATTGAACAAGCTCATCCAATGTGATTTTGCGAATCCTATCGAGCGGCGACTCCTCTCCATACCGGTCTGTCCAGAACGTTTTTCCGCCGTCGGCGCCATAGTTCCTTTTGAAATAAGCATATATCTCCGCACGGTTCTCCGCCATCTCCACCTTGAACTCTCTTGCGTAGATCGGTTCATTGTTTACCGTGGCTACAACAACCCATTCGGTGACGGGATGGTGAACGATTTTGCCGTATAGCATAAATAAGCCGACCGCTGCGACAAGCGCGATAACAACCCTTGTCGCCAGCTTCCTCTTCATGTTATCTCCCCCCTTACAGATTGCCAAGAGCAGTCTGCTGAATAACAGACTGCTCTCCCTCCGGCTATTGTTGCCCATCAGGCGTCGCTGCTTACCGAAGGAACTGCGGCTATGACGCGGTTATCGTAATTTCGAGCGTATCAGTCACGTCTGTGAAGTCGGACCGATTACGGTGAAATCATCGATATAGCCGAATCCTCCCGTTCCTTTCCACACGAATATTCTGGCGGAAGTATTCGTTGCGCCCGTTGTGAATGTAAGGCTGACATTGGCATAGTCTGTCGACGTCACCGAATACGCGATTTGCGTGCCGCCGTAGTCCGTAACGCCGATGCCCATGCTTTCCCCGGTATTGGCAACCTTTCCCCACCCGCTGAACGAGTACGTTGTATTGGGCAACAGATTGTCTATTATCTGCCTGATCCCTCCGTTGCCGGAAGCACCATCCACCTGGCCGGCGTATTGTCCGGAACGCTGGTCATGGTTCACGATGACCGAGTTGCCCGTAACGCTCCATGGAGGGAGCCCGCCGGATTCAAAGCCTCCGTTATGGACCAGTTCATAGGCATCGGTCGGCCCGAAGATGCTGAAATCGTCGACATAGCCTTCGCCGGCCGTATCTTTATAGACGAAAATTTTGGCGGTTGTATGATTCGGGCCGGTGATGAACGTTACCGATTTCTGCACATAGGCAGCGGATTCGACATCATTGGCCACTTGCATGTCATTGTCATCATAGGATTTGACGCCGATGCCGAAATCGTCGCCGCCGTTCTCCGTTCTTCCCCATACCGTCAGCGTGTACCTGGTGTTGGGCAGCAAGTTGAAGATCTCTTGCTCCACGCCCGTACTTCCTCCGGTTCCGTCAACCATGATGCTGTACGAACCGCTGTGCACGTTATTCGGGTCGTCGTCGATCGCATAAGTGCCATAGCCGCTCCAGGACGTTAGATCTCCCGTTTCGAATCCGCCGTTATCGACCAGTTCCCGCTCGTAATGGTCGCCGGGCTCCGGCATCGACTCGGCGATCCTGATCAAGTCGACATAGCCGTCGGCGCTTCCGATGCCGGCGCTATTCCCATTATCCGCGAAGACGGTAACCGAAGTATGGGATACGCCAGTCGTGAACGTAATCAGGTGCTGATTGAAAGCAGTGGAGGTTGCCGATACCGTTTTCTGATCCCTCGGCACTCCGTTGTCCAACGTCGCATCCCGATAGCTGTGCACGCCAATCGTCAATGGCGCGTCCCCGTCATCGACTTTCGCCCACAGGACCAACGTATAAGTCGTCTCGGGCAGCAAGCCCGCAACCGTCTGTTCGAGATGTCCGCCAGCCGCTTCGATCCGAGCCGAATAGGAACCGCCATGCGCGTTGTCCGCAGCGATCGATGCTCCGCTGTTCGCTGTCCACGCATTCAGATTGCCGCTTTCGAAGCTGTAATTGTTGACCCTGTATTCCGGCACAGAAGGCGCGGGCAACGGATGCAGGATCGGATCATGCGGCTGTGCGCCATATTCCAGCGCTCCGATATCCGGCAACCCGTCATCGACCACATTTCCGAAGAAATCCATCCTGCCCGTATCGACGTCGATCGCTTTCCCGGCATCAATCAAGGGCGAGCCGACCTGCAGTTCATAAGCATCCGCAGTCGTCATACCGATACTCGCTCCGCCAGCATCGACGAACATCGGATCGGCCGTGACGGCATTGATATCGTAAATCGGCGCGGAAACGCCGTAATAGCTGTTGTTGTCGTATTTGAATGCGCCGGAAAGATAGAACCTGGCATTCTGCCTCCCAGTCCATTCATTCACCGGGTTGTTCGGGCTATTGTTTAACACGTAGAATGCATTGTTTTCAAAGACGGTCTCGCCTGCCAACCCGTTCCACTCTTCATTCTGCACGATATCGCCGTCAATGTTCTCGCCGACATAGATCGTATTGTTATAAATCCGCGAAAATCTCGTCCCCGGGCCGACCAGGCGGAATACGCGCATCCCGTCATTCTGGCTGATGTTGTAACGAATCGTCGCATTATAGCTGCGTTCCGCGGCATTGGCATCTCCGGGGCTGCACAGCAGCATGAAGCCTCCTTCGTTATCATGGCTGTAATTGTACTGGTATATCGTGCCGTCCGTTCCATAGTCGCTGTCGAATGCCTGTCCGTCTCCATGCGTGTCTGTCGCCTGTGTCAAATAAGCTTCGTTGAACTGGATGATTGCATTCGTTGATTGATACGGGAATATGGCGACGGAAGATTCCGTCGTTCTGTTCCTGCAATAGCTGAGCAGGTTGTATTCGACCAACGGAGAATTGCTGCCGATCACAATGATGCCGTCTCCGCCAATATCGTGCAGCACATTGCCTCTAACCACTACATTCGTGTTGTTCCTGTTGGAATAATCCCCGTCATGGTCCGCATCGTAAGCAAAATTAATGCCGGTTCTGTCAACCTTCTCGATCCGGTTGGATTCGAACAGAATATCGTTGAAATAAGTCATGGGCGCATTGCCCTTGAGCCTGCCGATAATACCGCCGGAATCCTTGTCGTTGTTGTTGGCGTCAATATCGTGTATGAAGCAATTTCTGATATAAATGTGGTTGATAACGCCATAATCTTCACCGATGATCGATATGCCGCGGCGGTGTTCATTGCCGTTCGCATCAACGTTGAAATCGTCGTCGTTCGTAATTTCGAGATTGTTAATTTCCCAATATTCTTGGTTATACAATGAAACAACGGCCCGATAATTGCCTTCGACGGTAATGCCGCCGCCATTGCCATTGATAATCGGCTTTATATCCCCGCCGTATTTATCGATGACGATAGGCAATCCGCTTGTGCCCGAGCCCGACAGCGCCAAATACTGACCGTTCCATACACTGCCCGACTTCAGCAAAATTTGGTCGCCTGGCTGGTAATCACCCTCATTCAGTTTCGTTAAAGACTGCCACGGCGTCAGTTCGCTCAAACCGTCATTGTTGTCATTCCCGCCGATGGAATCCACATAGTAGGCAGTGCCGCCCGAGGCGTGGGCAGGTTTAGGAACGCCGGTAAAATTGAAGGATATCAGCATAAGAACTGCAACAGCAAATCGCCCATAAACGGAAATCCGATATAGATTATTAGACATAAATTCATCCTCCTTCGAACTTTTCGGTGGATCAACTCATCATTCGATCGGTTGCTTGTGCTCGTTGAGCGTAAAGCCTTCGCCCCTGACTTCACGAGCATCGCTGACGACGACAAAAGCATGCGGGTCTACACGATGGACCAACGATTTAATCCGGACGATCTCGTTTCTGCCAATGACGCAATAGATGACCTCTCTCTCTCTGCCGGTATAAGCGCCCGTGCCGTTCAATATCGTGGCGCCGCGCTCCATTTCATGCATGATGGCATGGGAGATCGCGCCGGATTGATCCGAAATAATCGTGACCGCTTTGGCTGCGGATGCCCCTTCTTGCACGATATCAATGATACGCGAGCCCAAATAGACGCACACCAGCGTGTACATCGCACGTTCACGGTCCAGATAGGCGGCCATGGAGACGGCGATGACGATAAAATCCAACACAAACAGCGTCCTTCCGATGCTGATGCCCCAATATTTATGCGCAATGCGGGCAAGGATGTCGGTGCCGCCCGTCGTGCCGCCATAGCGAAAAATAATCCCGAGCCCTACGCCGACGCCGGCGCCGGCGAAGAGCGAGGCGAGAAAAAGATCATTCGGCATCGGCTCGCCATAGCCTTTGAACAGCTCCAGAAACACCGATACGGCCGTTGTCGCGAAAATCGTATACACGAATGAGCGCGGGCTTAAAATTTTAAAGCTCATCAGGAAGAGCGGGATGTTCGCCAGAAGCATAAACCAGCCGGGCGGGAAACCGAACAGCGCGTTCAACGTGAGAGCGATGCCCGTGAACCCGCCTTCCGCCAGACCGTTTGCAATATTGAAATAGTTGATGCTGAAAGAAAAAATCGCCGCTCCAACAAGCATTGCAGCGGCGTTTCTCAAATGAAATGTAAGCTTGCCGATTGAAAAGCGCAACAGCAATCGACCCTTTCTTTCTATCGCATGCAGCTTCGGCCGATCATTCTTTATTGGCCCAACAGCTTCATGTTTTGCTGATATATCTCTGTTTTAAACTTCTCTACCTTCTCGAATCCGAGCTTGTAAGCATTGTCCAGGGCTTCTGCAATCGCGGCTCTGCTCTGGCTCTCGTCCTTGGCCATCACGATCTTCGGCAGCGCCTTCAGATTCAAGTCGCTGAACGATGCGGCGGCGATGCCTTCCGGCGATTGCGGCTCAGGAGTCGTGCCGATATAAGCGTCCGTGTTCATGCTGTGCTTCCAAATGATATTGATCTGCGCCTGAGTGGCCCAATCGCGCTCCTCCACCGGTTTCCTGTTGTCATTGGCCGCCTTGGAGAAGTCCGCATATTTGGTGTTTCCGAGAATCCCCCATACGCCGATGCCCAGCGCTTTCCTCTCTTCACTGCTCAGCGACGACAGATTCGATTTCAGAATCGGATAGCCTTCGCTGTCAAGCTCGTCGTACAGACCGCCTTCCGGACCATAAACATTAAGCCTCGAACCGTCCTCGGAAACGATGCTGTCCAGCAACTGGAAGATCCGCTCGGGATTCTTCGCTTTATTGCTGATGCCGACGACGTTCCAGCCGAGCGTCGAATACGTCGAATTGTAGACTTTGCTCTGATCGACGCCAAGAGCGGCAGGGGGTTCGATCACGATATAGTCATTGGTCGGATCGTGATCCCTAAGCGTATTCCGATAATCTTTAAGATCGGACGTGATATTGTTCCCGGCGTACACGGCGACTCTGCCTGTCGTCAGCTTCTCTTGAATTTGTTCCGATTTCTCGACGAAGTAATCCTTGTTGATCAATCCATTGTTCCAAAGCTTGTTCAAGTACAGCAGAGCATCGATCGCCCGGGGTTCGTTGAAGTACAGTTTCAGCTCGTTTTGGATCGGAACGACGCCTTCAACGGCATTCAGGGGATTCAGACCGAACGAGCCCATCATCAGATCGATCATGCCCGATTCCGCAAATTGGATCGGAACGACCGTTTTACCGTCGACCTTCAGGTTGCTGTCTTTCACCAGCTTCAAATAATGCAACAGATCGTCCGTCGTTTGCAGCTTCGGTGAGCCGAGCTGTTCGTAAATGTTTTTGTTGATCGCCCATCCGCCGTTGCCGGTCGGATGGTCGGTCGTCGTCGCGTAGTTCAGCATGCCGTACACTTTTCCGTTCACTTTGGACAGTTCGATCGTCTTGTCGTCGATGATCCGTTTATAGCTCGAATTATTGTTGATGAATTCGTCAAGCGGGATCAGCTTGCCCAGTTGAATCAGCTTCAAATAGTTGGCGTCCCGGTCCATCTGAATGACATCGGGCAGATCGTCGGAAGCGATCATGACGTTGAGCTTCTGGATCGGATCGCCTTCCGGCTTGGCCTTTTTCATCTTGATATTGAACTTTTCGTTATAGAACTGGGAAACCTTGTCGTCTCCCCATTTAGCCGAAGCATCATACCAATCGTAGTTGAAATACGCGGTAAATTCGTAAGGCTCCAGCGGCGCCGGAGTTGCTGACTCGGCGGCAGTCTGCGTTTGCGACGGCGTCGACGCAGGAGAAGACGCAGGCGATACCGAAGATGACGGCGCTGCCTCTTTTTTGCTGCAGGCCACTGTGAGCGCCAGCAGCATAATAATGGCGAGCATGGTCACAAACAAACTTTTCTTGCTTTTTACATGACTGTTCAACATGTTCCGCCTCCCGTTTGGATAGAACCCCTCTTATTGGCATTAACCTTTTACCGAACCGATCATAACTCCCTTGACAAAATACTTTTGCAAGAACGGATAGACCATAATGATCGGCAAAACTGCAGTAATCATGGTGGCCATCGTCACCGAGCGGGCGTTGATGGCGTTCGCCGCTCCCATGCGCTCCGCGTCCAGCCCCGCCTTGGCCATCGCTTCGGCGAACTTACTGGTGTCGATGATCGATACGAGCAAAGACTGGACAGGCTTGAGATTCTCGTTCGTAATGTAGATGGCGGCGTCGAACCAGGCATTCCATTGGTACACCCCGTTGAACAAGGAGATCGTAGCGATGATCGGCGCGGAGACGGGCAGCACGATGTTGAAAAATATACGGAAGATGCCCGCTCCGTCCACCTTGGCCGACTCCTCTATCGCATCCGGCAACCCTTTGAAATAAGTCATCATGATGATCGTATTCCATACGCTGATCAGACTCGGAATGACGTACACCAGAAAGTTGTTGATCAGATGAAGACTTTTGATCAACAGGTAAGTCGGAATCAGGCCGCCGCTGAAGTACATCGTGATCAGGCAGACGATCATATAGAAGCTTCTGCCCTTGAGATACGACTTCGACAACCCGTAGGCGAACATGGCGGTCGCAATAACGCTCGACACGGTTCCGACAAGTGTCCGCGATATGGTGATCATATAGGCGCGAAATAAGGAATCGTTATTGATAATCACCTTGTAGTTCTCGATCGTGAACACCCTTGGAATAATGCCGATCCCGCCTCTGCCGGTGTCTTTGGCATCGTTCAGAGATATAGCCAGGGCATTCAGGAAAGGGTACAGCGTAACAACAGCGAGCAGCGCCAGCACGAGATAAATGGCCGCATCAACGATGACGTCCGATTTGGTTCTCCACAAATCCATTTCGCATCACTTCTCTCCAGGCTTCCGACACTTGTTGGTCCAAGCTGTCAGAACAGGCTTTCCTTGCTGATTTTACGAGCGACTCTGTTGGCGATAACGAGCAGCGTGACGCTAAGCACGGATTTGAACACCCCTGCGGCTGTAGCAAATGAGAAGCGCATCTGGGTGATGCCCACCCGATATACGTAAGTATCGAGAATTTCCGACGTTTCGTACACCATCGTATTCCGAAGGCTGTTGGTCAGCAGCAAAATCTGTTCAAATCCTACGTCCAGTATCCCGCCTACGGCGAGAATCAGCAGAATGACGACGGTCGGCTTGATGCCGGGCAGCGTAATATGCCATATTCTCTTGAAGCGTCCCGCCCCGTCGATCGCCGCGGCCTGGTACAGCTCCGGGTCGATCGCCGCGATCGCCGCGATGTAGATGATCGCGCTCCAGCCGACTTCCTTCCACAAATCGGTAGCAATCACGATTCCCCAGAAATACTTCGGTTCCCCCATGAAGAGAATCGATTCCTTGACCAGCCCGAGCGTCATCAGCGCATGGTTCACAATCCCGCCGTCCACCGACAGAAGATCGAACGTCAATCCGGCTACAACCACCCAGGAGATGAAATGGGGGAGGTAGGTGATCGTCTGAACCGACCTGCGATATAATTCGCTGCGCACTTCATTCAGCAAGATCGCGAGCACGATCGGGACGGGAAAGCAGAAGAGGAGCTTCAGAAAACTGATGGCGAACGTGTTGCGGATAATCAAATCCAACTCCGGCGTCTGGAAAAACATCTCGAAGTGCATCCATCCGACCCACCGGCTGAAGCCGATCACGTCTCCCAACTGATATTCCTGAAAGGCCATGATCAGCCCATACATCGGAATGTAAGAGAAGATGAGGATGAACAACACCCACGGAACGACCATCAATTGCAAATCCCACTGCTTCCGCCATTCCTTCAAATGCTGTTTTACAAATTTACGCAAATTTGGTTTTGTGTACGTTTTCATTTTAACAACAGAAGGGCTTTCCATGCGCAGCTGCGTCCGCAGTTCACCTCCCCGCCAAGCTCTTGAAACATACTGCAGAAATCATGATTTCTAACTCTATTATATTTCTTCTGTCGACAAGTAAAATATTGCGAAACAATGATTTGTTAGGGTGGGACACGGTCTTACGGCTTGGTGCTTGCACGGCCATTACTTCCCATGTCGGGTTTTGGAGAAAAACTCCCGATTCAGCGCAGGAACGATCCTGTCCGCCTTGACGCCGGCAATATACTTCGCAAAGCTTTCAACGTAAAGTTCCAGCAGCGCTCGACCTTTCTCGGCGGACGCATGCTTCGGATCGCCGGCAAGATATTCCGGATAATCGCTGTACCACCAGATGCCGGTATACGTTCCGGGAATGTGTTCCATCCGTTTCAACGGCAAGGCCGGCGTCTGCGGAATCAAGTCCTCCCGAACCAGCTCGGGAAACCCGTGCAGCATCAAGCTCGTCTCGCATTCGCAAGCGTGCCCGTGCAATTCCGAGTCGCAGATCTCGTTAAATTTCCGCTTCAGCTCCGGCTGCGAATTTCCCGTATACAAATAGATATTGTAGGACTTCTCCTCGTACAGGCTGCATTGTGCCAGGAACGGCAGAAAATGATTGTTGCCTCCATGCTCGTTATAGATAATGATTTTGGTAAAACCGTTGCGGCCAATCTCGTCAAATACATTCTGCATCAGTTCCATCAACAGACTCGGCTTGATCGCAATCGTGCCGGGATAACAGGTCGCCTCAAACACTTGCCCGAAATAATACGGCGGAAATACCATCGCCGGCTCAATATCGGCGGCCATGCATGCAATCTTGTGAGCCGCCAAAAAATCCGTTCCCAGCGGTAAATGGGCAAAGTGATTTTCCACCACCCCCATCGACAAAACACAAACTTCCGTAGCGGCCATCGCCTGTTCGAAAGCCGGCGCGCTTAAATTTTCCCACTGCATCCCGCTCGCTCCTCCATTTTCGGTTTGGTTCCGACTATTCAAACCAGATCGGGCTTGAATAAGCAATATGGTTGTCGATCTGCGTTGCCCGCACATACCAGTACGACCGCCCGCTGCAATTCGCGGTAATATCTGTCGCAAACGCCGCGCTGTAAGGCTTGAACCGCGTATGCAATTCACCGTTCCGGATCAGGTCGACCGCCTTGAACGGGCGTTCGCCCATCACTGAAATATGGATCTCCTTCTTGCCCGTTTGCGACATTGCCGCTCCCATCAATTGCTGATTGATCGTAAACAGCAAGCGGATCCGGGCATTCGTCGTCCCGTACGTCTGTCGCTTGCGAATGGCTTCGAATATCGCCGATTTGGTCAATTCCTTGGCATACACCGCGATCAGTCCATTTTTGCCGGGATGCCCTTTATGCCCGTCAGAGTTGCATATCAACCCGTAGCGGCAGCCCCGATCCAGAAAGAACCGCGCGTTGCGATCAGGCCGCGAGATGGAACGCCAATATTCCGGCAGTCCTCTCTCCAGCGCGGTTTGGCTTTCATAGCTGCCTATACATGAATTAACCTCGAGCACAGGCTCGACCCCCTCGTCCGGACAGTCGATCCATTCGCCCTCCGCCAGCGAACCGACATTGTGCAAATGCGGTATTGTCATGAAGTCCTTTCCCCTGAATTGCTTCCACACCCTTTCAATCCCGGTCAAGCCCGGATCGTCAATTTCCGAATAAGCAACCGACTCATTGAAGAGTACGACGGTGTCTCCTCTGGCGCAGGAAAACTCGAACCCGGCAAACGCCAAAAACTCGCCAGTCCTGGTGTATCGATCCACCGCTTCATTCAGGCGATTCCATCGATCTCGGCCAATCTTGTGGCGTTCGGAATCATCGGGGCCATGATGGTCGGTCACCGCCATAAAATCGAGCCCGGCCGCATATTTGCCATAGGCAAACGTCAATTGCGCATCGATCTCGCTCTTCTCCCGCTCGGAGCAGTCCGCGGAAGCCGACGAGTGAACATGCAGATCGCCAAAATAGATGTTGTGCCCCGCAAACACATTCGTATTCGTCGGAGCGTCAAACAGGGGAAGCTGGCGGCTCGAGATGGCCGCGGCGGGGTCGTCGATTTCGTAAACGCCGTAGGCGTTGACGCTGCCGACCGGCTGTTCGTTGATCCAGGCGGCAACGTCATCGACAGGACAGGGGTTGGAAAATCGGTCCAGCACAAGCAGCCTGGCTTTCCGGGCGCTGCGAATCACCCGCAGCTTCTCCGGTTCCCGCGGTACAATCCTGAAGCGAAGCGGCAGGGCAGCATCGGGCTGCGGCCGTTCATAGCCTGTAAAATCTCTGCCCAAATCCGGCAACCCCTGCGAACCGTCCCGAAAATACCGCACCTCGATCGTGTTGTAAAATTCGCTCTGCAGCACCAGTGGGGTCACTTTGACGCCGGTGCCGAAACCGTCGCGCGTGTAGCCCCATTTGATCAGCACTTCGTCTCCCGCCTCGGCTCTCCCGTCCACAAAATCAACGACAAACATGCGCTGCGCCGCGCTCTTCGCGTTGCCTCTGTGCAAATCCGCGGTAAAAGCCATCGCTTCGACATCCCATACGCGTTGCCGATAAACGATATCGGGGTTGGAGCAAAGCACTTCCATAAAGCCGTCAACCTCTTGTTCGAAGCAGGAAGGGCGACTGTAGCCCAGATAGGCCGGCATATCCAGCACGATTCTGCTGCCGTCTGCCCGGAAATCGGGCCCCAGGACAAGCCTGATCGTGATTTCAACACTATCTCCCGCCAGAACCTCCGTCGGGGATATTTCCGATGCCAGAAAAATAGGATTACCCATAGCAAACCTCTTTTCGTCTCGGACATAATGTACCGCACAGAAAAGTTTACTAGAGCCGGCATCGGAAAATAAGACGGTGAACCAACGATTCCTTATTGTAAAACCAACCTCGTCAACGCCTGCGCAGCTTCAAGACAGCACCGTCCCCCGGCGCAAGATGACATAGCGGGATCGCATCTTGTTGAACGTCTCCGTAGAGACATTCGCCGAACATCCAGTCCTCGGACAACAGCAGCTCTATGGCTGCAGGCTGTTCCGAATAATTGACAAGCACGGCCATTAAGGAATGGTCATCCACCTTATGCTCGGTAATGCCAATGAGCGGATGACCGCATTGAATGGCGCGATCCGCCCGTACGGCTCTGGATAATTCGCGATAGATTGTCCAGTAAGGGAACTCTTCCGTGCGGTAACAGGCTTCCGGTCGCCGGATCAGCTCCGTTTCAAGAGGTAGTGACAAGAAATAAATATGGCCGTGGCCATACGGGCATACCGTAAACACGGCGTTGCCATCCGCTTCCGCAGCGAGAACCTTTGCGCGAGCAGCGCACACATCGAGCTTGAACGACCCGTTAAGCCGCATGCCGACATGGCCATCCCGGCCGCTCAGCGTCAAGACAGCCTCCTCGGTCCGCCTCCCTCTTCCCCGCACTTCCAGTCCCGTTGTTTGTTCGAACTCCAGTAAATAGCCATCGTCGAGAGAAATGTATAGCTCCGCGCCATCGCGAACGCGCTGCAGCAGCGCTTGCCATCGTTGTTTGGGCATGCCCCCCGTCCCGCTGAGACACGGGAGCAAGTAAAGCGGCGCTTCCGGCAACGGCTGATCCTCAAAGCGATAGATGAGGTCGAATCCTGCCTGCTTGGCCAGAATGAAAGAGCCGTAAGCGATCGCCCAGTGGTCGCCGGACGTATTCAGAATACAAACGGCTTCCGTCCGGCAGGGAGGGAGCGCAGGCAGGCTATCCATCACCCTGCGCAGACGCCCCATCTCACTCAGCGCAGGCTTGACGCGCCCTTCTTCGGTTACGAGTCCAAGCTCGCCCTCGCATGCATTCGAATCATACGGCGCGTGACTGAGCTTTGTCTGATCGAAAGCGCACCACCACAACAGACCGTGGCAGCCGTGCGCCCACAAGGTGAGCATGGAGGCGCGCAGAAAAACAGCAGCTTCCGCTTCGCCGGACACCATGGGCCCCATCGTACCGATTTCTTCCGCGAAGCATGGCTTCCCTCCGATCTGCCCATAATACAAGCTCTCCGCCGCCGCGTGCAGCTGGGGCCGAATCGTCGTGAGCGGGTCGTAATCGGCATAAGGTGTCCAATACGGGTACGGGTGCGTCGTCAGAATATCCGTCAGTTCTCCTTGATCCTGCATCCTCCAGTCGCCAGTCGGCGAAAATCCGTGCATGCCGGATACAAGCGGGCGGCCGTCATCCTCCGATTTTATAGCACCGGATAATGCTGCCGTCCAAACATACGCTTCCTCACTGGAGTCGACAGGCGCCATGGAATTGCATTCGTTTCCCAAATCCCAGGCGACGATCGCGGGGTGATCCTTCATCGAACGAACGAAGCAGCGCACGAATCGAACCTGCCACTGGATCGCCAGCGGATCGGTCAACACATTGCGTCCCGCCAGCGCTGCAGGTACGAATAGACGGCCGCTCATCCAGCCGGTGACAAGCCCGACGATCAGCTTCAGGCCAAATCGGCCGGCGATATCCGCGAATGCGCGGAACTTGTCCATGGATTCCCGCGACACCCCGGAACGGCCCATCTCATCGTCCGGCAAGCGCTGCTCTCCGAATCGAACCCCCGCCGCGTGCCCATTTCCGCCGTACACCATTTCGATTGGCTGAAAATCAGGCCACAGCGGGAACACCCGCAGAACCTCCAGCCCCTGTTCCGACAATAGCTTCATGTCCCGCTCAATCACATCCGGGCGCCAGTCCGACCACATCGCGGTGCCGGCATGGGATGCCCAGTAGTTGCAGCCAATAAAAAAACGATCCTGTCCCTTCCACAGCCGCGCCTCACTCATGTTGCATTCCTCCTTTGCACCCCACTGTACAAGAACCCGATTGCAGGTGATATAATAAAGCTGCAAATAAATATAACGATTCTATGCTTCGGGGGAGAGGCTATGTCCGCAGTCAGATCGGATCGGGCGTCATCGACATTAACCGTATCCGATGATATCTCCGCCATAAAGCCTTATTTTGAAAACAACAAAAACCGCGCCGGCGGCTTCGAGTATCCGTTCTATGCGGCTGCGGTCGATGCGGATAGGGAACAAGGCTATGAAGTGCCGCCTCATTGGCACTATCATTTGGAACTGCTGTTTTTCGCCCAAGGAGCAGCAGACGTTCTGATCGGAAACCGTTCGATACGGGCTCAGGAAGGTGAGCTGCTGCTAATCCCTCCTTGCGGCGTGCATGCCGTTTCGGTGCCGACGGGGATGACTTCCCGTCACTATGTCATCGGTTTGGATCCTGCGCTGCTTACGCCGATGCCGTCCTTGTTTACAATCGTTAAGTACGTTTTACCTTATTCGAACAGCGAAGGACTTCGTTTCACGCCAGCAGACTTAAGCGTTTGCGGCTTAAGCGGCTTCAACGTACTGGCCGAGCAACTGCTGTCGGAATACGAAAGGCAGGAACCCGCTTTCGAGCTGGCTGTTACGTCGATCATTTACCGGATCATGACAGGACTCGTCCGGCATGTGCCGGATTTTGGCTACACGGCCGAAAGATTATTGTCGGCGGATACGGAGAGAGACCGCAAACGTTTCCGCGAAACACTCGCCTATATCGACGAACGCAGCCACGAACCTCTTACCGCTTCCGAGATGGCCCGACGCAGCTTGATGAGCTACAGCCACTTTGCCGCGTGCTTCCGCAGGCTCATGCACACCTCATTTACCACCTATTTGCAATTTGTCCGCGTGCGCAAAGCCGAGCAGTTGCTGCTCGATCCCGAGTACAGCATCACCCAGATCGCTATGGAAACCGGTTTTAATCATTCGAGTTATTTCATCAAGCATTTTCGCCGGATTCGTGGTGTCACTCCACGCCAATATCGCCAGGCGATTCTCAATCTCAAATGAAATTGCCCACTCATCAGCCTATTTCAATCGCAGATCGATGCTTTCTTGGCGAAGCAATAGAGGTGTTGATGCGCATGTAATAGGAAACCCGGCCGCGAATGGCCGGGTTTCTTGTCATCGAATTGTCCTGTTGATACCCTCAAACGACTTTGTAAGGATGCTTCAGCTTTCAACCAACAATCGAATGCGATTGCCTGACGGATCAGCCGCCGAGAGCCCTTCCGCCTCTTCCGATACGGCGGCGCCCATTTTCCGCAAATTCGCAACAACGCTCGCCCGTGCTTCCTCGTTTGGATATACGACGGCAAACGATTCGAGGCCGACGCTGTTCGCCGCCGGTCTGGGGGCGCCGACGCCGTTCCACGTGTTGAGTCCGATATGATGATGATACTTGCCGTTTGAAATGAACAAGGCTTGGCCCCCGTACCGGCACACGACTTCGAATCCGAGTCCAAGCGTATAAAACCGTTCCGTCGTCTGCAAGTCGGACACGTGCAAGTGGATGTGCCCCATCACAGTATCGCTCGGCAGACCGTTCCACGTCCGCTCGTTCACGCCCGCCAGAAGATCTCTGAAATCCAATGGATCCGTAGACATGGCCACTTCGCTGCCGTTCCATGTCCATTCCGAAGGATCGCGATCCCGGTACACTTCAATCCCATTGCCATCCGGGTCGGAAAAATACAACGCTTCGCTAACCAAATGGTCAGCCGAGCCAACGGATAAGTTGAGATCGGACAGGTGCAGCACGAATTGCGCCAGATCGGAACGGGTAGGAAGAAGCAGCGCAAAATGATAGAGTCCGGTCGTCCTTCCTTGTTTGTCCGTAACGCCGTCCGGTTGTTCGAGCGTCAACAAGACGGTCTTTCCGTCCGCCGTCAAGTCCGCGGTCGTGTCGGTTCGGTTGAGTACTTGAAACCCGATGACTTTATTGTAGAACTCCAGAGATCTGCTCAGGTCCTTCACCTTGATATGGACCTGGCCGACATACGTGTAAGGCTTGCGATGGAAATTCATTCGGCACCTCCTTGAATAGTTTAACAAAATCTGAAACAATCTAAACTCGAATAAGGGTGGTATACTTTTAGAAGTTAATAACTTTATGTAAGTAATTATACGACATGCATGAATGCCCGTCAAGGTGCTTCAAGCATCTTGTGTCGTTGTACATATCCTCGTTATCGCGGCGAAAAAGAATGCACCCCTCATCACGCATTGCGCAATAAGAGGTGCAGGAATCTTCGTGCTTGCATGGGATTCGGGACTTACGGTCAAGCCATTGCCGCGTTCGGGTCCATGTAGGCGATTTCCCACAGATGTCCATCCGGGTCCTCGAAGCTTCTGACGTACATGAATCCGTGGTCTGCGGGGTCATTGGACGGCTTGCCTCCCGCGGCCAGCGCCTTGTCCGCCAATTCATCCACCTGCTCCCTGCTGTCCGCGGAGAGCGCGATGATCGCCCCTGCGGCACTGGCGACGTCGGCCACCGGCTTCTTGATGAACGTCCGGAAATACGAATCCACGAGCAGCATTGCGTACGTCGTATCGTTGATCACCAAGCAGACCGCTTTCTCGTCGGAGTACTGGGGGTTGAACTCGAAGCCGATGCTGCCGAAAAATTCCTTCGTCCGGTTCAAGTCTTTCACCGGCAAGTTGATGAACGTGTAAGTCGATTTGTAAGCCATGTTCGGGTCACCTCGTAATTGGATTTGGCGTGAAGCAACGCGCTTCATTCACTTGATTATAATATACTTTACGGGGAATATTCATGTCAAGGAATATTATAAAATATAGCGCGAACTTTATGGATTGAAGTATATGTCGAATCGTGTATAATACAATCATTTATTGCATACAGATCTTGCTCTTGATAATAATTTCGGAAAACTTTGGGTTTACTATGAGGAAAGTGAGGGAGGGTCCGTCATGGCCAACCAGCCGATCATTCGCTTCGAGCAGGTATCCAAATCCTATGACAGCGATACCGCCGTATTGAAGGATATTCACTTCGAACTGGAGCGCGGCAAGTTTTACACATTGCTTGGACCGTCAGGCTGCGGAAAAACGACGATTTTACGGCTCATCGCGGGGTTCGAGAAGCCGACGAGCGGCAATGTGATCATCGACGGCGTGCGCATGAATGACGTGCCCGCGAACAAGCGCCAAGTCAATACCGTGTTCCAGGACTACGCTCTCTTCCCCCATTTGAACGTGTTCGAGAACGTCGCCTTCGGCCTGCGCATCAAGAAGCTGAAGGAATCGGAAATACGCAATCGGGTCGCCGAAGCTTTGAAATTCGTCAATCTGAGCGGCTATGAGAAACGGGAAATCGGTGAGATGTCGGGCGGCCAGCGGCAGCGTGTGGCGATTGCCCGCGCGATCGTGAACGACCCGGCGATTATTTTGTTGGACGAGCCGTTGTCCGCCCTCGACCTCCAGCTTCGCACGGAGATGCAATACGAGCTCCGCGAGCTGCAGCAGCGGCTGGGCAAGACGTTCGTCTTCGTAACGCACGATCAGGAGGAGGCGCT
The DNA here is from genome assembly GCA_023391635.1 of Bacillota bacterium. Taxonomy (GTDB): domain Bacteria; phylum Bacillota; class Bacilli; order Paenibacillales; family Paenibacillaceae; genus Cohnella. The sequence goes on from JAEWAQ010000013.1 coordinate 39,011, forward strand.
GGCCATGAGCGACGAGATCTTCGTCATCCATGAAGGCCAGATCCAACAATCCGGCACGCCGGTGGACATCTACGACGAGCCGATCAACCGGTTCGTCGCCGACTTCATCGGAGAGTCGAATATCGTCGAAGGCATCATGATCGAGGACTACAAGGTGCAACTGGGCGGGCAAACCTTCGAATGCGTGGACCGGGGGATGAAGCCCGGCGAGAAAGTCGACGTCGTGATTCGCCCGGAGGACCTGACGATTACTTCCCCTGAGCAAGGGAGGTTAGTCGTCCACGTGCGTACGCAATTATTCCGGGGCGTTCACTACGAACTCTCGACTTACGACAAGGATGGCAACGAATGGCTTGTTCATTCGCTCAAGAAAGCGGAGGTCGGCGCTCAGATCGGACTGGAATTCGAGCCGGAGGCGATCCATGTGATGCGGCTGGGCGAGACGGAAGAGGAGTTCGATAAGCGGTTGGAATCCTATGGAGATGACGAAGATGCCGACTAAATCGCGGGCGCCCCTCGTTCCCTATGCCGTCTGGATGGCCTTGTTCGTCATCGCGCCCATCGCGCTGGTGGTGTATTATTCGTTTCTCAATTTGGACCATCAATTCACGCTGGACAATTATCGGCACTTCTTCACGGCAGCCTATTTGAAAATGACGCTGACGAGCTTCTGGTACGCACTGCTCATCACCGTCTTCACGTTGCTGTTCTCGTACCCGACTGCTTATTTGCTGACACGAACGAAGCATAAGCACCTGTTGCTCATGCTCATTATCATTCCGTCCTGGATTAATCTGCTGCTCAAAACCTATGCCTTCATCGGCATTCTCGGGCTGCACGGGCCGATCAACGCGTTCCTGGAAGTGCTCGGCTTCGAGCCGACCCAGATGCTGTTCACGGACTTCAGCTTTATCCTCGTCGTGGTTTATATTTTCATCCCGTTTATGATCTTGCCGATCTTCAATTCTTTGGACAAGCTGGACAAGACGCTCGTCTACGCCGCCAAGGACTTGGGCGCTTCCGGCTGGGCTACCTTCCGGCGCGTGATCTTCCCGCTGACGATGAACGGGGTGAAGTCCGGGATTCAAGTAACCTTTATTCCCGCACTGTCGCTGTTCATGATTACGCGGCTGATCGCCGGGAACAAAGTCATCACGCTCGGCACGGCGATCGAAGAGCAATTCCTGGTCGCGGACAACTGGGGAATGGGTTCGATGATCGCCGTATTCCTGATTCTCGTTATGGCCGCCATTATGATGATTACGGGCACCAAGAGGAAAGGAGGCCGCGTGCGATGAACAAGCTGACCCCGGCCGGCAAGATCTATCTGGCGATCATGTTCCTGGTCCTGTACTCGCCGATCTTCTATTTAATGTTCTATTCCTTCAATAGCGGCGATACGATGAACGGGTTCGAATCATTCACGCTGTCCCATTACGCGGACGTGTTCGCGGACACCCGCCTCATCGTCATTCTGCTCGACACGCTGCTGGTCGCATTTCTGTCGGGCTTCATCGCGACCGTCATCGGAACGCTGGGAGCGATCGGCATTGTCTCCGTCCGCAACCGGCAATGGCGCAACACGCTGCTATCCTTGAACAATGTATTGATCGTTAGCCCGGACGTCGTCATCGGAGCCAGCTTCCTCATCCTGTTTACCCTGATCGGCGCGAAGCTGGGACTTGCGTCCGTGCTGATCTCGCATGTCGCCTTCAGCGTGCCGATCGTCGTGTTGATGGTATTGCCGAAGCTGCAGGACATGAAAACATCGCTGATCGACGCCGCTCTGGATCTCGGTGCATCACGGCGAGAAGTGCTGACGCGCGTCATCCTGCCGATGATCCAGCCGGGCATTTACGCCGGCTTCTTCATGGCAATCACGTACTCGCTCGATGATTTCGCCGTCACCTTCTTCGTGACCGGAAACGGCTTCAGCACGCTGTCCGTCGAGATCTATTCCATGGCGCGCACGGGGATCACGTTGACGGTGAACGCGATTTCCACCCTGGTCTTCCTCGCAACCTTGCTTGTCGTCGCCGGCTACTATTGGGTAACGAACCGCGGCCGCGCCGCCGATGTGGGGGTGAAGGCATGAAATCGCTCATTCGCTCCTCGGCCGCCATCTTGATCGTCTGCGGCCTGCTGTTTTACGCCTCATATTCCTTGAATGCATCGCGCAACGCGGGCGGCGCCGGGACGATCACGGTGTATAACTGGGGCGAGTACATCGATCCAGACTTGATCGGGCGATTCGAGGAGGAAACCGGCATCCATGTCATCTACGAAACATTCGATTCCAACGAGGCGATGCTAACGAAAGTCCAGCAAGGCGGCTCCGCTTACGACATCGCGGTCCCGTCCGAGTATATGGTGGAGAAGATGGCGGAAGGAGGATTGTTGATTCCGCTGGATCGATCGAAAATTCCGAATCTGGCCAACATCGACCCGTACTATCTGAATTTGCCTTTCGATCCAGACAACCGGTATTCGATCCCCTACTTCTGGGGAACGCTCGGGATCGTTTACAATCCGAATCTGGTACCGGACGATCTGACCTTCGACTCCTGGCAGGATCTGTGGAACCCGGCATTGAAACAGCAAGTTTTCCTGTACGACGGAGCCCGGGAGGTGATCGGCATGGGACTGAACAGCATCGGCGCGTCCGTGAACGCGAAGGACGACGCTTTGCTGCGCCAGGCTGCGGATCGGTTGAAGGCGCTCGTGCCGAACATCAAAGCGGTAATCGGCGACGAGATCACCCCGCTCATGGTCAATAACGAGGCGGCTGTCGCGCTCACGTTCTCCGGCCAGGCCGCCGACATGATGTCGGAGAATGAAGAGTTGGAATACAACGTGCCCCATGAGGGCTCGAACCTCTGGTTCGACAACTTCGTCATTCCCAAGACATCCCGCAATATCGAAGGCGCATATGCGTTCATCAACTTCATGCTGGACGCGGAGGTCGGCGCTCAGAATACGGATTACGTCGGCTATTCCACTCCGAACGCCGCGGCCATGGAACTGCTGGACGAAGAGGTCGTGACGGACGAACGATTCTATCCGACGGGAGAGCAGCGCGAGCACCTGGAGGTATATCAGAACCTCGCCCCCGAATGGATGGGCAAGTATTCGGAGTATTTCCTGAAGTTCAAGATGTCTCTGTAGGCGAAGAAGAGCCAAGCCATTCTTGCCCGAATGGCTTGGCTCTCTAGCTCCCCGCGCTCTTATGGCGTTAGATCACTCTATCGTATCAAACACCGGATGATGACGGCGGCGGCTTCCGGCTTCCTATAGGCGATGAATCAGTCTATCTTTCCTAGCGTTTGCAGCGTCCTGATGAACACAACCGCCGCCTGTGCGCGTGTCGTTGTATCCTTTGGACTGAACGTATCCGCACTCGTCCCTTTCATAATGTGAAGCTCGACCATGAAGCGAACATCCTCCAAGTAGGCCGCGTCTACGCTTCCGATATCCTTGTAGCCGTCCAGGCTTACCTCTTCCTCCGTTGCCGGAAGCTGCTCCAGGCTAACCGCTGCCGCCAGTATACTGGCCATTTCCTCACGCGTCAGCGGCTTATTCGGGTTGAATCTGTTGCCCTTCACAAAGTCCAGCAACCCAAGCTCCTTGGCCGCAGCTACCTCGCCGAAATACCATGCGCCTGGTTTTACATCGCTATAAGGCGCTGTGCTGCCAGCAGATGTGCTGCGCCCCAACGCCCGGACCAGCATGGCGATGAACTCCGCTCTTGTCACCGCCTTATCCGGGTCGTACCGTCCGCCGCCAACTCCGTGAACAAGTCCTTTCGCTGCAGCGAGATCCACATACGATTGACCCCAATGCTTTTGCATATCGGTAAAGCGGACCGGATTGTCGGCCACGACGTACACACTGTTTGAATTTGAGTGGATCGTCACATACCAAATGCCGTCGATTTGCACTTTGCGCGCAGGGACGAATTCGAATTGCTTCGTCGTTTCGTTATAGCGGAATGCGCCCCACTGTTCCGGCATACTTGTCATATTTTTCGGCATCGGAATGATTCTGGCAAGCGCCTGGCTGAACTTGTCCGCCGTTCCGATCGGATTTCCTGTCCTTGTGTCGATGACATCCAATCTGAAATCCACGATCGCTCCCCGTACCGAACCATTCGGCAAACCGCCGGCGAACGCAGCCTGGATCCCCTTATCTCCTGATTTGTCGGTCAACGTGATTTTGAAGCTGATCTCATCCGCCTTCAGGTTGTGGGTGGCAAGCCATTGCGCCAACTCAGGGATGAGCGATGCCAGATTGACCGGTACTTGATAGCTGCCATACGGCGTCCTGATCTCAATGAGGAATGCGGAGTTCTTGCTTGCGATTTCCGCCAGAATACCGGCCGGGATGCTCGCATAGGCAGTGCCGTTCCTCGGCTCGACTTCAAGCGTGACCGACGGTTTCGCAATGTCGATGGTACCCGGATCAAGCATACTGCCGTTGAGGTCGATGACCGGCTTCGTATCCGGTGCGCCCGGCGTGCTGCCTGACCCTGCCCGGATCACTGTGACGGTATACGTATGCTGCGATCCGTTCAGCGCGGTAACGGTCACCTCGACCGTATTGTCACCGACTTTCAACGCCAGCGGAGCGCTTGCCGCATGGCTCGCCACGGCCTGCGGCGCTCCGCCGTTCACGCTGACCGCAATCGTATCCGTGGCCGCCAACGCGACAGGCGTGACAGTCAGCGTCGACGTTGCGTTCGTCACGGAAGCCGTGTAGGCGTATGTGCTTCCCGTGAACGCAGAGTTGAGCGTCCCTGCCGAGAGCGTCATGCCCGATAGCACGGCAGTCGACGTGTCGAGCCGGAAACGGTTCGAAGTCACGTTCGCTTTGAAGGGGGCAGGAGCGGATTGATCCTGCGCACGAATATGCAAGTACCAGTCTCCGTCGACGCCGCTCTTCGACAACGTATCACCGCTTGCGAACAATGCCCAGTTTGCGCCCGGTCCAGGCGTTGCGTCATCAGTCGACCAACTGTATTTCATCTCTGCGGCATCCACGCCTCCACCGCTATCCGTCACCGTGACGACAGTTGAAGCGGAGTTCGCCCATGCTTCGCTGCCGTTCATTGCGAAATGAACCGCAGGCGGAGCGACAGCGGTGCTGTCTACCGTGAACGCCAGCGTCGTACCGACGGTCGTCAATCGGCTGTCTGTGGCCGTAATCGCAAAAGTATAGTCTCCGTTGGCAAACCCGACCAGCGGAAATTTGCGGTTGATCGGGCGCAAAGCACTGTCGGTTGGCGTGGCGTAGGTCGCGTCCGTCACGGTGGCACCCGCATCGTTGCGTATGATATAGCGGACGGAGACCGCTTCTCCTGCTGCCTCGTGATAGACGCTGCCCGTCACCGATACGGCGTCCTGGCCGGGGTGGAGGCTGTATGTTGACTCAGCCAGCTTATCGACGCCGATCCCCATGCCGAACGCGCGCAAATACGGATAGGTGGCCCCGTCGACAAAGCCCCACACTGTCGTTGTCGTATTCCAGCCTACGAAGGTGGCCGGGTCCTTCATATCCTCCGACGCTTTGCCTATTCCAAGAGCACTGGCCCCTTGTCCGGTTGTATCCGTGTTCCAAAAAGAATTTGCGGCGCTGCCCGAGTCATTACGGCCTACCAACCCGCCGACGCTAAAATTCCCCTTCACATTGCCTGCGACATAGGAATTTTCAATCTTTCCCTCGCGAATGGACGGAGAGGGAGGATCATAGTTGTACCCGACCAATCCTCCAATCTCGTTGTCCCCGTTCACAGAACCTGCTGCGTAGCAATTGAGGATCGTGCCGCTATTCATGCCCACCAAACCGCCGATTCGGACCCCGCCGCTAACATCGACGACCGCGTACGAATTCTGAATCGTGCCGTTGGCGTTAACCCCCACCAACCCTCCAGCATTTACCGAAACATTGTTAGGAAATAGGGCTTGACCGGTAGCATGCACCATGCCAGTCGCATACGAGTTTTTAATCTCGCCGTTTAACACATTGCCGACAATCGCGCCCACTGTGCTGTTCCCTACGATTTGAACATCCCGCAGACGAACATTGGTTAATTGTGCGGATTCGTCGATCTTCCAGAATAACCCTACAAACGTCACGGTCGGCAGGTAGATCTTCATGTTGCTGATCGTATAGCCGTTCCCGTCCAGCTTTCCGGTAAACGCCTTGCTTGTCAGGTCGTCTTTGTAGCCGATCGGCAGCCATCCCGTTCCGCTTCCGCCGGCGTCGTACCCGGCCAAATCGATATTCGTGCCCAGCTTGTAATGCGCCGCCAGATCGTTGCGAATCGCGGACAGATCATCAGGCGTCATGACGATATAAGGAGCAGCTATCGTTCCGCTTCCCGTCATTGCCGCATGCGCCTTCTTCATCCCGCCGGAAATCGGGAACGCCTGTACGACGAGCAAAAGTATACATAGGATCAAGGTCGGTTTTTTCATCGTTTTCCCCCAAAATAAACTAAATTTCATCCGTTATATGTAAAAAATATCATGGCAGGAACGAGGTGTAAACATTTTTTCCTTTTCACCAATACTTCTGCATATCGGCAAAGCGGACCGGATTGCCGGCCACGGCGTTCCTCCTGAACGAAAAGACCCCTCGATTCGAGAGGCCTTTTGTGATGTGGTGATCCGTAACTATCGTTCAAGCACCCGCAACATGATCGTTACCGCTTCGGCACGGGTCGCATTTTCTCCGGGAAACAGCTGATTGTCGCCGCGGCCGGAGAGGATGCCCGCCCGACGAATCGCTTCCGCAGCGCCCTTGGCCCATTGCGGGATGCGGCTGTCGTCCGCGAACCCCGTTGCTGTTGCAGCGTCACTCGCGAGCCCGAGCGCCCTTGCCGTCATGACGGCCATTTCCGCCCGGCTGATAGGCGCGTTTGGCCGTAACGTACCGTCCTCGTAGCCCGAGATGACGCCGGCTTGCAGCGCCCGATATACCGCCGTCTTCGCCCAGGAGCCGATCTTCGCGTCATCCGCGAACGCATCCGCGTCGCCTGTTCCTTGCACCTTAAGCGCCTTCGCCAGCATAACGATGAATTCCGCACGCGTGATCGGATGGTCCGGGCGGAACGTGCCGTCCGGGTAGCCGCTCACCATGCCAAGCTGCACGGCTTCCATGATCGCGCCTTCTCCCCAATGGCCGCGTATATCGGTGATTGTGACAGTCGGCTCCGCCGGTTCGGCCGGTTCCGGCAGCGGCTTCTTCTCAATCGCGAAGACGGCGAATTTCGTCAAATGATCCACATGCACGGCAATTTCATTCCCGTCCACGATACCGCCAATTTCGATCCATTCGCGCTTGTCTTCGTCGAAATAGAAAATCGCTGCCGTTTGGTCGGGTTTCAGTCGGGATGGATCGAACAAGAACGAGATCGTCATTTCCTTCTTGAACGTTCCTTCCAGGTTGGCGAGAATCTCGTACACTTCGCTGACCAGCGCTTCCCGCAAGCTGCCCAAGTCTGCGATTTCTGTCACTTCTTCGATGGTCATCCGCAGTTCCTTGTCGCTCATATCTGCGGGAATGGTGACCGTGATCGCTTCGCCCAGACTGACCGCACCCGATTCGCCTGGCGGAATGACAGATTTCCCTTCGGTATTGCCGTCAGACGGTGGCGTCAGCGGTACGTCCGGTGACGGTGACGGCGACGAAGGCGCACTCACTGTTAGGGTAACGATTGCGGACTGGCTGCCCTGGAATTGTCCATTCCCCTCATATTCAACATAAAGTTCATAACGACCCGCGCTCCATCCGCCGGGAATCGTCAATTCAGCGATTCCGTCATCGGCTGATTGCAAGATAACTTCACCGATTTCGCCATGCTGGTCGTAAAAGGTCACCTTACCAGATGGTATGCCGGCGCCCGGTGCGACCACGCCGATCTGCGTCGTCAAGGTAAATGGGCTGCCACGCAATACATTCGTCGAGTTAGCCGTTACTGCAGCGGCGGTCAGCGCCTTGTCGACCGTCACTACGACTTGGGATACGCTGGGGTTGAAAGAAGTATCCCCGCCATACTTGGCATCGATGGTGTGGGTGCCGACAGATAAATCGCTCACATCGATGGCGATTTTGCCGTCAATCAGCATGCCTGTTCCGATCGTTTCCGTACCGTTCAGGAGCGTTACGTTCCCCGCCGGTGTTCCGCTGCCCGGACTTATCGCGGCAATTTCGACTGTGACCGTGACGACTTCGCCAAACATAAAGGTATCCGTCGAACTCACGGCATCAATCGCGGTATCTGCTTTGTTCACAGACAGCGCAACGACTTCGCTGCTCGCGGCGAACGAACTGTCTCCGCTATACTGCGCTAGAATCGTATGGCTGCCTACAGGCAACGTATTCACACGCAGCGTCAAAGCTCCGTTATCAAGCGTGCCCGTACCGACCGCGTTTCCGCCAAGCAACAGCGTCACCGTTCCCGACGGCGTCCCCTTGCCGTATACGGAATCCGATACGGTCGCCCCGAATGTCACGTTCTCTCCATAAACGCTAGTTCCATGGGATACGGTTACGCTGATGGACGAACTTGTTTTGCCGACTTCATGCAGGACGGTGCCGATGCTGCCCGTGAACGAGCCGTCACCGCTATACTCGGCTGTAATGGTATGCGCACCCGCTGCCAAGTTGTCAATATCAATAGAAGCCGATCCACCGACGAGCGTGATTTCGCCGAGATCCGTCGCACCGTTCCGGAACGTCACGGTGCCCGTTGGCGTACCGGCGCCCGGGGCTGCCGCAGATACCGTAGCGGTGAACGTCACGGGCTCGCCGAATGCATTCGTACCCTTCGAAGGTACGACAACTGTTGTCGTATGGGCATGATGGACCGACTGCTGATGAATACTGTCGCTGGACATAAACGAACTGTCACCGCTATATTCCACGGCAATCGCGTGGGTGCCGACTGCCAGGCCGCTAACATCCAACGTTGCCGTACCGCCGCTGATCGGAACGGTACCCAGCGTTGCCGCTCCGTTCTTGAAGGTTACGCTCCCCGACGGCGTTCCTGCGCCTGGGGCCTGTGCTGCGATGGCAGCCGAGAGCGTCACGGTCTGGCCGAATGCGCTGTTGCCATCCGATGCGGTCACGCTTATCGTTGTGTCGGCCTTGTTCACCGTCTGGCCGACGATATTCTGACTGGCCGCGAAGGATCCATCGCCTTGATATGCCGCCGTAATCATGTGGGTGCCGACTGCCAGACTGCCGACATTCAGCGCAGCCTTGCCGCCGCTCAGCGCGACGGTGCCCAGTATTGTCGTCCCACTTACGAACGAAACATCCCCTGAAGGCGTTCCGACGCCTGGAGCCGCGACCGTCACCGTAGCGGTGATCGTCACCTGCTCTCCAAATACGGTCGTGTTCTGCGAGGTCTCTACTGTAGTTGATGTGAGTGCCGACTCCACAATCTGTTGGACAGATCCATTGCTGGATTCGAACAATTCCGTTCCGCCGTATTCCGCTGTGACCGTATAGACCCCTACCGTCAGTCCGTCAATATCGCTCAGAATGGCCTCGCCATCACTGTTCAATTCGGCTGAGCCGATCTCTGTCCCGCCGGTCATGAAGATCACAGTGCCCGTCGGCGTTCCGCCCGCCGCGGAAGCTGGCGTTACAACCGCCGTGAACGACACGGCTTCGCCGAAAGCGCTCGTACCCGTCGAAGTCGTGACTGCGGTCGTCGTCCCGATCTTGTTTACCGTCTGAGAAGCGGTCCCGCTGCCGTCTGCGAATGAGCCGTCGCTGAGATATTTTGCGGTAATCACATGTGTACCTACTGCCAGGCTGCTTACATCTATTGATGCGAATCCGCCGGACAACGTGTCCTCACCGAGTTTGGCGGCGCCGTTCCAGAACTCCACGACGCCCGTCGGCACGCCGACACCCGGGGAAACAGTCGCCGCCTCGGCGGTGAAAGTCACCTCTTCTCCGAATACACTCGTATCCTGTGAACTTGATACGCTGATGGACGTATCCGCCATATTCACCGTCTGATCGAGCGAACCTTGACTGGCCTGGAATGATTCATTGCCGAGATAAAGTGCAGTAATCGAATTCGTACCAACCGCCAAATCGCTCACATCCAGCGTGGCCGTACCGGCGCTAAGGGTAACGGTACCCAGAACAGTCGCGCCATACTTGAAAGTGACCGTTCCGATCGGCGTTGCGCTGCTCGGGGCAACAGCCGCAACCGCAGCCGTCAACGTCACCGTTTGGCCAAATACGCTTGTCCCTGCCGAAGTGGATAGGATGGTCGTCGTGCCGGCCTTTTGCACCGTCTGGTCGACCGTTCCACTGCTCCCCGCGAATGAATGATCGCCGACGTACTCCGCCGTAATCGTATGTACGCCGACAGGCAAGGCGCCGACAGCAAGCGACGCCTCGCCGTCGCTTATTTCAACAGTGTCCAGAAGATCTGTACTCTTCTTGAATTCAACATTGCCTGTCGGCATTCCGCCGCCTGGAGCAGATGTCGTCACCTTTGCTTTGAACGTCACTTGCTCCCCGTACACGGTGTCGTTCTTCGACGTTTCTATGATGGTATCGGTTGCCGCCTTGTTCACCGTCTGCGAAACCGTATTGCTGCTCGATGCAAACACGGCATCTCCGCCGTATTCCGCTGTGATCGTATGCGTGCCGATAGCCAGATTGCTCACGTTCAAGGCAGCCGTGCCGCCATTCAAGGTATCCGTTCCGAGCACTGTAGCGCCGTTCTTGAAAGATACGATGCCCGTCGGTGCAAGTCCGCCGGGTCCGACGCCGCTGACAGATGCCGTGAACGTGACACTGTCTCCCCAAGCGATGTTCGCCGCTGAAGATAGCACAGCCGTCGTGGAATTCAACTTGGAAACATCGACGATGACAGGCATTGAAGTGTCCCCGGTATAACCGCCGCCCCCGCCATATTCCGCCGTGATGGATCTTGCGCCGACTGCCAGATCGGAAGTTGTGTAACTGGCCGTCCCGCCTGACAGGTTTACATCCGCCAATTTGACGCCGCCATCCTTGATCGCCACGGAACCGGTTGGCGTTATTTCCCCGTTATTTGCCGTTACTGTCACGGTAAACGTCACCGGATCGCCGTATGGAATCGCTTGGGAGCTGGCGCCTAACGTTACGGTGGTTCCTATGTCTTTATAGACCCAGGCACCGCTCGGATCAACGTTATTCGAGTATAAGACATAAATCTGATTCGTCATCGGATGAACGGCAATATCGAATGCTTGGTATGCCGTCGCATTTTCGGAGAATGTGCCGAGCACCCGTCCGTCCGTAGCCGAAAGGTTGAAGAAACCTCTCTTCCCATATGAATTCCCGCTCACTAGCAGAGCACCGTTATGATAGGTCAATCCATGATAGGAAACGGAGTCATTGCTCCAGACAATTCCATATAAATTGCCCCAGGTGCCAAGAAGCGTTTTGTTCTTGTCCCACTTGTTAACATAGCCATTGCTGGATAGTACGTAAATATTATCAGCTTCGTCAATCGCGACTCCTTGACCACCTGAAATATTGACAAATATGGACATGTTGCCCGCCGGATCGATCTTAACGAGTGAATTGTCCGTGCCGCCAAATATATTGCCGCTGCTGTCGACATCCAGCCCGGTAATAGGTCTGCCCGCAATGTCATATACGCTGTACCTGTCGCCGATTTGTTGATCATTATCGTTCAAATCAAACCGGATAATATCCGTCGCCGACACGACTACATATAAAATCTGATTTCGGATCGCAATGTTGCCCGGGGCTGACGTCATCGCAATCTGTCCGCTCTCCGTCCCATCCAGGTCGTAAATGACGATACGATCATTTCCCTTATCCGCAATATACATGTTGCCTGTTGCATCGAAGGCGATACCGCTCGGTGTTTTCAATTGCACCCCGCCATGCGATACGTAGTTGCTCACCATCTGATAACTTGAAGCCGCCTGCGCCGGCAACGCAAACAACCCTGCCGCCATCACACCGATCGCCAAGGCCAACGCACGAATCGACCATTTCCGCAAGCGGAATCGGCCACCCCGTTGCATCCCGTTGTTACTAAACATGACGTCCCTCCTCGTTGCATGATCATTGCACACCGCAATAATCCATTCGATTTATCTACCTATACCGACAGATTCCACCCCTCATTGCCCAAAAAGTGACTATTTTCTAACTTGCTTCAATTATAGGGATTTAGAATAATGAATTTGAAATACTTAAAAAGTGCTTTACTTATACCTTTCAGGTATAAGTAAAAGAAAATAGCCCGCAACTCATGATGAGTTACGGGCGGAACTGGAGAAGCTAAGCAATCCGAACATATTGAAGGTAAAGTAGGGCTTAGCAAATCTACATCTTCACTATGTAGTCCTCTATTCTCTCACACGAATATCTCTTATCTCGCTAGCCAGGTCGATCTGCATATGATCCAGTTCTACGTTCACCGAACCTAGCCGACGCTGTTCTCGCCATTTCGCCAGATCTTCATCAGACTCCAGAGCCAGCTCAGAGATCTCCTCCGCACGATCGAACAAATATTTCGAAGTAGACAGTAGTCTGTATATCCCTCTTCCCCCAGAAACGATAGGTTTATTTCGCTGTATCCACTTCTCCACTGTGAACTTCACGAAGAGGTCCTCTTCGGTTCCACTTCTCGGTGGCCGTTCGGTAATTTCCTTACGACGTAAGACTTTCCAGTCCGAAATACGACCATACCAACGTACGCCGGCTTCGCCCTTCTGGTCAAAAAACCTCTTGGATTGATATAGCGCAACGTACTCTAGCTGCGAGATCCATTTATGATCAATTATATTTTTCAACGGAATATGGTAGAATCCAAACTTAAGCGCGTCGTCAAGCTGTGAAGAATCCCGGAGCGAGCCTACTAGCATGTTCTTGCCCGCGAACTTGTTCTGATAGTAATCCCTCGTCCCACGCGGTCGGGTTGAGCGTTCATACGCTTTCTCCGGACTATCCATAATGATCTCATCTAGGAATGCTTCAACCAAACTCGTTGAATTAGGCAGAAAAGGGAACGCTCCGACATTAATTAGCTCAATGCTTTTATAGAATCTATGCTTGCGGAACAATTCCTCGTCATGATAAGGGAAAAGTACGTATGCCCCGAACATACTACGCTGCAGCTCCGACCTGTTTCCCTTTTCCTCGTAAACAATCGCATCTCGGTACCGATGCATTGTGTTGATATCGGACTCTTCTGGACCCGGATGGATAAATTGGCGCTGATATGGAGTCCCTGAATAAGCCGGATCCAGCCGGTACTTTGCGTCGAAAATATATTTATATTCCGAATTCGAATCGTTTTTCTTCAACGTTAGCACATTATCCGGCTTTTGCCTCACCGTAGGTGTTTTCTCTCCCTGAGGCAATGTGTTGTAGTATAATGTAAAAATTTCATCATTCCTCGGATTTCGATAAACCACCTTGGCCTTCTGTGATTTATCGAGTGTTACGAAAACGCCCGTACGATTCACTTTGATGATGTCCTGTTTCAGCAACTCATACTTTCGGCTAAGTAATTCATGGATTTTTAGAAAACACCAATATTCATAAAGTTGTGCTAGATCCTTCAGCGACAAGCGGAAAAGTTCGCTTTGAAGGAACAATCCCTTCATTAATATCAGGTAATTCCGGTAAACTTCTCGATAATCTGGTGCCATTTGCAGCACAAGTGTAATAGAGAGTTGTCGCATCTTCCCTACATCTAGAAAGTCAAACTTTAACAGCCGCTGAAGCTGCGACTGCATATCACTAACCTTTCGAATTAGCTCCGGATCTTGAAGACGATCTTTTCGTGACAATCGTACCATTAATTCGCTTAACTTCTTCAAGATGCGAACAAGTACCCACCGAACAAATCGATTCTCATTTGTGTCATAGTTTACCTGACGCTTAGACTCACGCACATGAGTTGGAAAATACCATTGGCCATTCAGCGATATGAACCCTTGCCTCGAATCCGCCACGAGCAGCTGAGGATGTTTATTCAAAAATGCTATTGTATCTCGCCCTGTTTTCCGTGCTCGAGCAGCCTCCGTGATCCGATTCTCCAATTGATGCTTCGAGTGAGGCGAATGTTTTATTCGCTCGACCGCTTTAACCAAATTATGAAACACGTGCTGAAGAATCGTGAAGAACTCCGATAAGCTCTGATTCTGAGTTTCACGAAGCCCGGTCAGGTGATATGTTTTCCGCAAAAAATCAAAAGACAAATTATAAATCTGCCTGTTTACGTCTCTGAGAATCATCTGGTAGTCATTCTTATAGTCCATCTTGGCAGGAAAAATCTCGATCTGAACTTGGAGTATAGCTTTTTCATTCCGACGAATCTCCAACTCAGTCAGCCCGACTTCATTTTGGAATCTAAGCACTCCTGTAAGTAAATTTGATCCTAACGGCTTCACCGCCATTCTTAGATACGCGTTTTCATGATGGAACTTTAGTTCGGCGTCCCGTTTCTTTTCAATGACCAAAGCGTACTCCTGTGTTTCGAAGAAAACAGGATAAACTCCATTTCCCGCGCTCCAATTCTCGAGAGCCCTAGTCTCAGGATTAAAGACAAATACATCGTTGACCAATATCTGAGACGATAAGGACACTACTTGCAAATGCGCTTGCACAAGCTTATTATCCTCCGTCCGATGTAGTTGCAGCCACTCTACCGTCGGATGGAAAGGCTTTCCCTGCAAGTACATGGTGAACAACTCCGTCTCAATTCGGAGCAACTCAAAACTTTGATTAAGAGAGCCAATAGGAGGTGAATCCATCTTCCTCTATCCTCCGTAACATGAAAGCTAGTTTGCGTACACTGTTCGGATACGTTACTGGTTCCGTTGGTGACGAAATAGAGACCCATCCCTCATAGATTTCGGTAGCGTCGTCCACGTAATCTTCAACTTGAATTGGTCTTCCAAGCGCTATTTCCATAAGTTGAAGAAGTACACGTTTTACTGAATTATTGCTACCTTGAACTCGCGGTAGAATTTTCTGCAACAATTGCAAATCGAATGCCTCTTCTTCACTCATGAATCCAAATTGATTATTATAAGATAAATAGAAACAAATCGCATCTCGAATTCGGAAGCCAACATGAGCATGGATCTGTTCCAGAATCTTATTTACCTGCACAAGCCTTTTCGTTGTTCGCTGAACTAGTTCCTTATCTCTTATGTAGACATCAGTTAACTGAAGATATTCGTTTCGCAAGAAGTCGTTCGGGATAGGTGTGATAACAAAGTTGACAACGCTCGTCTCCTGATCGGGATATTTTTCCAAGTCAATGTAGTTGAACTCAATCGAATTCGCCCGATCCAATACTTTCTTGCTAAAAGGATGCGTAGTCTCGTCCATATTCACCGTACCTATCAAGTACACGTTATCCGATAGTTGAAGGTTACCGAATAGTTTCTGATCATTGCCCTGGAGAGATTCCTGATGGATTAAGTTATCCGTAACGATTCGGTCATCCTTCCACTTCTGTGTCTCAATGATGCTCAGTAGATCGCTGAAATAATGCTCGACCCTGGCCAAATTCATCTCATCTAGGCAGATGAAGTACGGCTTATGACGATTGCTCTCTTTGGAAGCCTCTGCAAGCACCATGGTTAACCGACCTGGCCGAAACACACCCGCCAAATCCTTATAACCCATCAGATCCGACGGATCGCTCCAGTCAGGCCGTACTGGAATTAACGTGAACTGCTGATTATCACTAGTCGCCCCTAGAGCTTCAGCAAATAGTTTAACAAGTTTGGTCTTCCCAGTTCCGGATACGCCCGCGAGGATGACAAAAGGTTTGGTTTTGATGGACAAGTAAAAGTTTTCGATAAGATGTTCGGGATAAACAAACCCATTTGCTTTAATGTAGCTCTTAATATTTTCTATTTTTTCTTTTGTTGAGAATTCATTTATTTTATTGGAGTAAACTTGTCGATCTTCGGACACAGTTTTTTCGATAGATTGAACGGGATCTATTTCATGAAGCATGTCCCAAATTGGTTTGAAAATAATAAAGTACCTATTTATCCTCTCTTCAAGATTAAAGCCTTCCTTAAGAAGTTCCTCTCTACTGAAATAACGTGTGATGCCTGATTTCGCCCCTGTTTGGGTTTGAATTTTTTTTATAAACTCGTCAATATTCTGTATCCCTTTATTCCCCGAATCTAACCATTCCGAGGTATAAACAAATCCTTCATTCTTTATTAATTGATCTAGAATGGATGTATTTTGGGGATCAGTAATAGTATGGATGAAGCGTCTTTCTAAGGTCCTCATTTTACTTTCTCTTTGGGCGCGAACAGCTTTTTCCAACCTTCCTGAGGAAGAACCACCAGAACCAAAACAAAAAGTAACTTCCAATTCTCGTTGGTTAAATACCCACGAGTATTGAAAACTATAAGATTTATCTCTGTCGATTGATACTCCTGACCATAAATATGGTTTAGGTTGATTCCCATAAGGAGTGGGGCTTCCTATTTTAGCTTCAATTATGTGGTCGGATAATTTATGATAACTAATAAACTCATTTGCGAACTTTATGGCAATTTGGTTATATCTATTTGCTCTTGCCTCGTATTCTTGCCTTAGTGTTTTCATTTGAAAACGTTTTTCCTCAATTGGATTATTGCTTTGTTGAATTCCCTGAACTTTGGTATTGATTTCCGAATACAAATTAAAGATCTCTTGATGTAATAGAAGGTTTATAGACATAAAACTTACCCCCCCTCTGTGATAATACTAATTTGCATTGTTACGTAATACGATACTTTTCGGCTGAGGCTCAGCCAGTGCAGCATTGCATCTGACAAAGGTTTGTTCCATGTCTAGACAGCCAAAACGGACGAGAACGCACCTTATTAATCGCGGAGACCTCTGTAGACGGAAATCTCCAAGAAGACATATTATTCAAAATATAAAATGAGCAAAAACTCCATTACATGAACTACTTCTGAACAAATGAAATACTAGCAAGTAGTATATTTTGTTGTCAGTATGCCAATAATATTCGTACGATGGGCTTTGCATTTCATTAATAATTGCTTTAAAGTATGAAAGTCAGACTTACTGACACATATTTAATTTTTATTTCTTCAGTACTGTTTTGCTGATTTAACGTAGTAAATTTGGCAATTTTGAGTAAAAAATTTCCTAAAGAGTAAATTGCACTCAATTAGAAAAAAGGTTAGCTGGATATCAAGGAGCGTTGATTATGATTTCAACAACTACAATTGCTGACACATATCATGATCTAGATTGTGTGATTGAGCATCTAATTACTCATAAAGCAGAACTAAAATTAATCGAAGCGGTAAATGTTGCCCAAAAGGTTTTACTCGCTTTTGAATTAATGGGAATCACTTCAAAAGCCAGAGCGAACAGCCCTAATTGATATTTAAGTTATTTTAAATATCTCTTTATAAATATTGTGCAGGTCGTAGGGAATGTCTGTACTAATAGATTTACTAATGACTCCTTTTATTACCTCAGGTGATGCTTGAACATTAACAGTATCGTTTTCTAGAAACACATACCCCGGCACAATTCCTCTTAATATCTCTATAAAGCTTTTTACTTGTGTTGATGAGTAACTAGAATGAAGTTTTTCATTAATTTTCAATCTCACAACACTAATGTTAGGAGGCTCTTTGTCTGTCTTTTGTAAATGATATACAATTTCAATGATTTCATTGTAAGGTCCAGAAATAACAGTTTCAGACTCTAATTTATCAATCCATCCAGAAACGTCGATCGGCGCATAACAGGAATTAAATAAGTCTCTTAATTTATTTAATCCTAATTGCTTTGGTGCAGCTAGGAATAATAATCTTACAAGATCGCGCGCCCGTATTACTGTAACCCGTTGCTCCCTTGCCTCTTTGGATATTGCACTATCAGGATCTTCTTCGCCTTGGTAGCCAATAGCGACCTCTACTGCATATGTAGCATTATAGTCCGATTGGTGCCTCTTTACCCCCGATAGCTTAGCTGTTCCCGCGGATATTTTCTCTTTAGACGTGCTTTTTGCATCAAAAGTAAGTGAATAATTTCGTGATTGATCCTCGGCGCTATAACCAAGAATTGCTTCTGCCAATCCATCAGGTTTTCCATTCCCTCCAATTTTTGAAGCTTCAAACCCTAGTGCTAAAAGCGCTCTGTATACCGCGTCCTCAAGACCCGTAGGATTGGACAGAGAATCTCTTAATAATTGAGCTACGGCCGGTATACCCTCTCTATCAGAAAGTGCCAGCTGTCTTAATGTTGTGTCTCTCTTACGCATAATTACATTCACAACACTTTCATCAATTCCAAGTTCATATAAGTGTGCTTCAGTTAAAACTTCAGTAATTGCGATACTTTCTAACGGAAGTTTGTTTCTGTATGCGTCACTATAGTTAGCTATGTATGGATGTATAGCATTAATTATTAATGTCTTATTCAATAAATCTAATTTAGCTATGGGGGCTGCTGTATCAATTGGAGCCCAAGTAACCTTTTCTATTACTTGTTGACTTGTTTCAATATCGAGATCATAAGCAGAAAGTAACTGGTCTTCAGTTATATTTAATGGTTTTTCTATTAGTAAAGGATTAACAATCTCGTTTGCGAAATAATGCTGTATAAAACTATAGATCGGTCTTTTAGAAGTAGTATATGACGTTTGTGAAAGTCTATAAGAAATACTTTTTTCGTTATCATTTCTTTGCTCTTGTTCAAAATAATATTTACGAACTTCATTATTAAACTTTTTTTTAATATATTCTTTTAATTGATTGAATGGCTTTGATTCCTTAACAGCCTCTCGAGTTGATGTTAGATTTTCATCAAGATTATCAGCATGAATTACTATTCTAGTTCTATTAAATGCTCCATGCGAAAATGCACTCATACCAAGCAATGGATCGTCTAAATTAATTAGTCTTCCTCTTATTATTAGAAAGATTCCATTACTTCTTCCTAAATTAGCTGATTTACCATCGACTAATGAATCTTCATATAATGTGAAATAAC
Source organism: Bacillota bacterium (assembly GCA_023391635.1). Classification (GTDB taxonomy): domain Bacteria; phylum Bacillota; class Bacilli; order Paenibacillales; family Paenibacillaceae; genus Cohnella. The sequence continues at coordinate 58,064 of JAEWAQ010000013.1, forward strand.
CATGGATTCCTCTCAAATATTCAAAATCAACGAAAAATTGTCCATCTTTTTCTCTACAATCTGCATAATCTAAAGATTCAGCTGTTAGATCATCTCTGCCAATAAACCACTCCTTCATTACAGGAAAGGTTATTTTAGATGATTCAATTCTGTCGTTGTTGTAATACAAGTTGAAGCCAGGGTTAAGTGGTAACGCTGTTCGTAATATCCATTTTAGTCGACCTTCGCTTATTTCGGTTGCTTTTGGTTTCAAATCTGTTAATATGGTCATTGTCCAAGTATCAGCCGCATTAGGCCCAAAAAGATCAAATTGGACATACGAGTCACCATTGATGTGTGTGAATGATTGTAATAACACTTTGGCTTCTGATTTTGTTATTTCTCGCTCATCAATAACTAAACTTTCATTGTTGGCGTGAATTAAATCATAATCCATTGTAGCGGCAATGAATCTATCTTCCTTTTTTGATATATAAGTTAGTTTCCGAGCAAGAATGTATGTTGAAAGCTTTCCTATTCCAAACTGGCCTATTTGAAGCCTTCTTTTATCTCGATCAATATCTTTTCGTTTTCTTGATTCACCGATTTTCCAAAGTTCTTTAAGTTCTAGAGGATTTAAACCATCACCATTGTCACACACCCAAATAAAAGCACCATCAGCAGATAGATCAGGCGGTACATAAACTGAAACAATATCAGCAAAAGCATCGTAAGAATTACATATTAGTTCTTCAAAGGCCTTATTTGGACTAGAGTATAGACCGGCGGAAAAAAGTTCTATGATTCGGTAACTTATGGTGATTTCTATTTCATCTATTTTATTACCAATCACACTAATATCCATAGATTTATTTCCTCCCAATTAGAATGAACTCCTCTCCATAGACCTTTTTATCAGTAGCTATGGCGGAAAATCTTCCTTCAGGATCCCTGTACGGAGTTAATATCTTTCCTGTAATCCTCCTCTTTGTTATTTTCACTTTTTTAAATCCGCAATTAATTAAAGATTCGGTCAAGTGCTTTGCATTGTTGACATGGATACCCTTATACTCCGTATTACCAATTACAAATAATGCCATCCCTTCCTTTTTTAATAAGTTGTAGCATACTTCTGATATCCTTTGAATATCATAATAATATTTGGCAACAGCCTTTGCTTTGGAATAATCTAGAGGACGTAATTCATTTACGATTTGTTGTCCTGAACCATTTAATTCTCTCATTATTGCTTCTTCATTAAATGCATGGTGGTTTGAGCCAACAGAATTTTCCCTCAGTTCTCTATAGTCTTCGGCAAAATCAAGCCAAAGTGTAGATAGTTGGTGCAGATCTGCATATTCATATGATGTTACATAAGGAGGACTTGTCACTATTAAATCAGTTTTCTCTTTTTGTTTTATTGAAAGTGCATTTTGTTCTTTAATTATTATTTTTGACTCTTTCTTTAAATTGGCATCTTCGATTGCTCTTTTCATATACTCACATTGCTTAATAAATGCTTCTTTTACATCTGCAACATCTTTTTTGGGATCAACTTGTGGTTTAATGGACTTAGTCAGCCATCGTGAAGTGGGCTTTAAAATATTTGAGAAAGCACAAAGAAAGTAGTTCCTGTATTTACTCTTTATTGGAACTACCTTTAAAATGCATTTTTTAAGCAATGAAAGGTGCATTATTGTATTCGGGGAAAACCAATATAAAATCCTTTTGTTTTGTAATTCCTTACAGTCCGAATCGTAATCACCTAAGCTGAAAAGCTGCAATATCTCGTCTTCATAGATAGCAATTTGCTTTACTGTGTAAGAATAGCTCTTTGCTTTTGCAATTAGAACTGCAACAGGATTTAAATCACAACCCCAAAAGTCAATTCCATAACGTTTTGCCTCGAACGAAACTGTACCGCATCCACAGAAGATGTCAGCCACATTAGAGACATCTATCCTTTCTTGCTTTGCATAATGCAACGCTTTTTGAGTTATGAAAGCAGGGAATTTAGCAGGATATGCATGAAATCGATGACTTCTATGCTCCTTTTCCTCTCCTACATTCCAAAAGGAATCAATGTCTATTGAATTGAAATCAACATTATCCACGCTAGAAACTTCTATCACAGCAAACTCCTCTTTCGCAAAAAAATTTTTGACTCAATGAAATAAGCCTTTAGGAGTTATTCGACAGAATCCAACGTTTCCCTTCCTCGAGAAATGGATTAAATGTCGATCACTGTAAGTTTAAAGTCAAAAAGTAAAATAAAAAAGCAGAAGGTTAATAACCAACTGCCCTTCGTAATTTGCTGATTTTATGATGTAAACATTCTCTTTGACTTAGCAGGTCTAATTTCAACAAATAGTGGATTCTTAAAGACAGCACCAGTTACAAGACATTGTCCTGGACCTAAGGAAGGTATATTAGACCAAAGTGCCTCATGGACTCCGCCAGTCGTTTGTTTTACCGGAGCTAGATTATTTACAGATTTTAATTGATGAATGAATCTTGTATTGGCTAATTCAAACAACTCATCTGGAACATGGCCAGGCTGTTGAGAAACAATCACCAGTGACATCCATCTCTTTCTGCCCCTCCTACTAATCACTTGTAGATTATCCAACACACTTCGCATTTTTGATGCTGTAGATCTTGAGACAAAAGTATGTACCTCTTCAATTACGACAAGAACTTTAGGACGTACGATCCCGTTAGGCATTTTCTGTCCCTCATCCACCCCTATAACCCTATCAAAAATTGCCTGTAAAGTATAAGAAATTGCAATATTTCGGCTTTTGTCATCAGTTTCGGAAACATCGAGGACAGATAATCTTCCACCTATCAATAGATCATCAATTGGAAGTTCAGCAGTCGTATTAGTAGCGTTCCAATCCAACATTTGAGATCTACCTAGTCGGATCAATTTTGCTCGAAGGGTGTTAATCACTATGTCTGGAGTTCCTCTTGGTACCAAACGTTCAGGTTGTAAACCATCAATAATATCCTGAAAAGTAAACCTCCTTCTTGCAGTCTGGTTATTTTGTGGTGATAACACACCTAGTCGGTTACCTGTCGATGTTGAGGTATTATTAGCACGTTCCATTACAGCCTCCAGAAGCCTTGATTGTGGTTCTGAAAGCTCCATTAATTCAGACAGAACAAACGGATCAAGTTCCGAAAATGGCACTTTGAATCTTAAAGGGTCCTGTGCCTCAGAATGACCTGACTGTGGTACATAAACACTAAAATTTTCAATGCCAAATGGTTCTAAACCAAATTTTCTTGAAAGAATATTAATTAAATTCTTCTCCTGAGTAGCTTCGTTCATCCTAACGTACTCACCCTCAACATCTACGACTATTACTGCCCATCCTGCAGATGTTGCTTCTTCAATTAATACTTGAGTTGTATTTGATTTACCTGATCCTACAGTACCAAAAATACCCACATTACGAGGAAGAAAGTTTTTACTTGCTACATCTGCCTTAACAGGAATACCTTCATAACCCATAAGTAATCCTAAATTAAACGTACCCGAAATATCCAAATAACGTTGTAATCTTTCGGGTGGAAAAATGTATACTTCAGAGTAAGGCCTGGGTCTTGTAGGACTTGGGATCAGTCTTTCGCCTTCTGTCAACTGACCAAGAATTTCAATAGTTCCCTCAACATAATATGACGGCCTAAATTGTGTTCTATCTGGATGAAGTATTGTTGTACGAGTTATTGCGGAGTCAATGCCTACCTCGTGAGGCGAATGAAATGGTCCTTCAACAACCCTGCCTAAGAAGTCTATATTTTGTTCAATATCATGAATTCCCACGTAGACGTCTCTACGAAAATGCTGCCTATGCTCAGCTGAAACCATGGCATTACTGGTCGAATTATCAGCAGAATTACCATCAAAATTAATAAAACCCAATCGCATTAATGACTTTTGAATTGCTGTAGTCGCTCCCTCTTCATCGATGTATCTTTCGCTAGTAGTTTCAACTAAACCATTTTCCGGAAGAGAGGTTTCCTCCATAGATTCAATCGGGTCAATAAAATCTTCATCTGTCAAGCCCTTGTCCTCCTTGGATCTATATCAAATATCCCTTCTTCAAACCCCAAATCAAAAAGTCGTGCTTCTACAAAGTTTCTAAAATCAGACCCTTTAAAAAGTGTTCTTGCAATCTGATCTGCAAGATCAATATGATATGGAAATCCTCTAACTGTAAAAGCACTACCATCAGTTGGTAATCCCCGTGTCCATAAAGAATCAGTTAGAAAGATAGACACCGCTTCTTCAATTTTTTCAATATGACATTCTAGTAAATATGGTTTCGGCCCTGCTTTTACCAGCACGACAGCTACTTGAGGCCCAGCACTCTTTATAAACTGTCTAAATCGGTCCTCGTCGGCATTAACGAAATTAGCCCCTGACTGTCCAGTCTCAATATCACCCTCTAAAAATGTAATAAGCGTATCCTCAAGCGTTCTAATAACAATGTATTCCCCTGGTTTTAATAAAATTGCAGCATTCAATATGTCAATATCTTCAGAAGCTTCTGAGACCGCAATAAATTGTTTTGTTTGAATATATTCATTAACAAGTTGGAAAGTCGGGGGTAGATTCTGAGCTGGTTTACCGGCTCCAGTCCTAAGCTCATGTGGCATTAATTCTCCATGCAATAAACGCCAATGTGCTTTGTGTTCAATTAACAATCGTCTTTCTCCAAAAAGCATTATTGCCCTTGAGAGCAAATTCGAAATTGATCTTGTAGTTTTCAAATTTGAAAAAAATTCCCTTGCATTAATTGTAGTAGGTATCAATTCTGTTTCAAAAACTCTTGTTACAAGATCAACAATATCCCCTGTATTTGATACAATTACAACCCCAACCTGTATTTTTGAACCCCCTAATAAAGGAACAGGAGATATTGTCCCATCAGATGCTGCGATAGTACCAGTCTTAAATATAGATTCAGCTTGCTCTAAAGCTTGTACTGAAGGTTTTTTAATGCTTGAATACAATTCTGGATTTTCTGCTAGCAATTCTTTTCGATATTGCTCTCGGAGATTATGACTTGTTGAGATGGATATATCGATCCTCTCTTGCAAGTCGTTTAGATGATTCTCCAGAGAATTCCAAGGAGCAGAGTTTAGGACATCAATCAATGATGGTTTAGTTGCCGCCTGATTCTGAGGCAAGTTATATCTCTCCTATGCAGTTGACAATATTCTGTTAAATTCTACAGATTCAATCAATTTCCTTCTTTACTAAACTAAATATAAGTATAAAATCCTGATTCGTTTGAACTAATTAATCAGATTTACTAATTTACTTCTATATAATGTTACAATCGATCCATTTCTTCGTGTGAACGGATAACCTGCTTGCGAGGTATAATTAAAGCCGTCCTAAATGAGGTATGAGTGATTATTACTTGAAATTTTAGGGGAGTATTGAATTCTGTTAGACTCGAATCGAAATAAAATTCGACAAGGAGGTAAAATAACCTCTTAGAGGAACTAGGTTATTACGGTAAAAAACTAAGCGATCCTCCAGTGGAATACCGAGAAAAGATCGCTGAACCACCTCGTTAATCACCATGGGTCGCCGACCATCGGGAAATAGACCTTCTCTTTCGACCTTTCGTAGCTGATGGCGATAGTTTTGATTTTTCATAGTGTATTTCACTAAGTAGGTATAACGTGATGGCTCTCTTATTCCTGTTGGTGCTCCAAGAAGACGGTAAGTAGCAGCAATTGGATTGAGCTAAGTCAATCAGGTTATCTACTCAGGCAATATGAACGTTTTACCAGCATATCAAAATCACAAAGCCCGTCACCCATGAAATGGAGTTACAGGCTTTCATTCGTTCATAGAGTTAAGCTCTATTGCCAAATTCCTTCGAATATTCTCAGTGAAAGGAATTATGATATTTCCATTGTGATTAGGAATCGTAACTACTCGTAAAGTTGGGTCGTATGAACTTATTTTTCTTACATTCACCATCGTCCCCCGATCTAGTTGCAGAAAGCCTTCGCTTTGCAAAAAAGTACACCAGTCCAGCAAAGTAGAAATCGGTTTGAATCTCTCATCGAAGGAGTAAAAATACAATCCTCCAAAACCATTGGTTTGCAAGTATAAAATATCATGTACATTCATTACGCGAGGCTTCCCCTTCGAATCAATCAACAAGAGATTCATTATTTCTCCCCTCAGCGAAATCAATGAATAAACCAAATATTACTCGGAAATAATATTCTCATTACTCATTCTATGTGAAAACAATAATCGGACATCTCAATTATACACAAAAATAATATCCAAAGACAATGTTTATACTAAAAACAGTATTCAACAACCTATGTCTGCATCTTATCCAGTTCTCTACACTCTTTATCAAAGAGGTGTGGACGATGAACAACGATATTCTCAAACTAGTTGGCCGACGCATTCGCGATTTGCGTAAAGAGAGGGAAATGTCGCAGGAACTCCTTGGGGAGAAGGGTGGCTTTCATTATTCCTATATTGGTCAAATCGAGCGAGGCGAGAAAAACATCGCACTAATGAACCTTGCGAAGATTGCCACAGCATTAGATGTTAGTATCTCTCAACTATTCTCATATGTAGACGACGAAGAAAAACGTACTGATTCTGAATCAGACTTACAAGAAATCGTTTCAACCCTGCGAACAAAAAAACCAACTCAGATACGCATGGTCAGAAATGTCATTCGGGAGATTTTGCGAGATGATGAGGGTATTTGAATCACGCTTGCACAAAGGGTGATTTCCGCATCTCTGGACAACTTCAAGGACGACTTCAATTTCAACTGGTTTAGTCACAAACAGGTAAGGCAAACATAGTTGAATAAGATATTGTAAAGCCACAACTCAGGAGGAAATCATGGGCAGAGTCGTTCATTTCGAGATTCATGTAGACGACATGGAGCGTGCCAAAAAGTTTTATGGAGATATATTCGGATGGACATTTGAGGATTGGAGCGCATATGCGGGAATGCCTTATTTTGGTGCTGTGACGGGCAATTCGAAAGAACTCGGAATCGACGGGGCTTTGATGCAACGTCGGGGCGCCTCCCCGGAGCCGGGTAAGGCCTTGAACGGTTATGCATGCACAATTGGCGTGGGAGACTACGATTCTACCGAAGCCAAGATTCTGAATCTTGGAGGCAAGGTTGCATTACCGAAGTATGCACTGCCTGGAATGGCGTGGCAAGGGTATTACATCGACACCGAAGGCAATACGTTCGGCATTCATCAGCCGGATGAGAACGCAAAATAAATTTTGCATTCCGCACATATTGACGAAAGCCCGGCCTCATGAGGTCGGGCTCTTCATGTTTCATTCATCATCACCCGCAACAACATCGAAGCTCGCTTCTTCCCTGGCCCCTTCCGTTCTCTTCACCAAGCGTACCCAATCATGCAACGCATTCACAGCGTCATTCTACCAGGGAAACGATCGGTGTACTCATTTTTCAAATTTCAGGATAAGAGATGAAACATTTCGATCGAAACGCCGTCTAAATTGTCATCAGACTCGGGAATCGACCGGCATCTGTTAAAAATATGGACAGGAGTGAGAATGATGAGAAAATCCATTGGAGCGTTCCTTGCATTTGCACTGTTGTTATCCGCAATAATCACGCCGCAAGCGCAAGCCGCTTCCGCCATTAAGATCATTATCGACGGCACCGAGTTAACGACCGACCAGCCGCCCATCATCGTCGATTCGCGCGTGCTCGTGCCATTGCGGGGAATATTCGAAGCGTTGCAGGCCGAAGTCGGGTGGGATCCGAAACAGAAGATCGTGACCGCCGCGAAGGCGGGTACGACCGTCATTCTGAAGATCGGCTCCCCATTTGCTACGATCAACGGCAAGACCGTATCGCTTGACGTTCCTGCCCAAATCAGAAACGACAGGACGTTGGTGCCGGTTCGATTCGTCAGTGAAGCGCTGGGCGAAGACGTCAAATGGCATTCGGACACCCAGAGCGTCGTCATTACAACTTCCGCTTCAAAGTTGGTCGGAGCTGCTGCTTATGTGACGGCTTTCGCTGGCAAGCAATACGGCGACGGCCGCGATCTGAAAGTGGGCTTTGCTCCGCCGGCCGACACGTCCCTGATTCAGCACTATCGAATTTTGTTCGTTAAGGCGGAGAACGCTTCTTCCTTTACTTTGGCCAAAGCCCAGGCAGCGGCGTCCGACCGTTACACGACCGTACCGGCGTCTTACACCGGTCAATCCACCACCGCGTTGTCCGCGCAAACCAAAGACGTCGACGGAGCCGTCCTGCGCACGTACCAAGCGTATAAAATTTTCATCCTGACGGTCGGCAAAAACAACAACGCTTTATCCGCTTCTTCCAATACCGTCACGTTGGAGGACAACACGCTGATCAACACCGCTTCCAATGTCAAGATCAGCGACGTGAACGACTTCGGCGACGGCCGCGATCTTTCGGTATCGTTCTCGAAAGCGAATATCGACAGCAATATTTCGAACTATCGGATTATGATCGTAAGAAGCGCCGAGGCATCGAAATTCAATTTGGAAGCCGCGAATAAAGTATCGAACCATTATACTTCCGTATCCAAATCAAGCAGCGGCACTTTGACGGCTACGCTCGGCTCATCTTCGAGAGACACCTCGGGCCAATTGATTCAGAACGGCATATCGTATACCGCTTTCGTGCTGTCGGTCGCCAATAATAGCGCGTATAAGAACAATTTGTCGGCCTCGTCGGTTTCCGTAACGCTATCCACATCCGTTGTGGCGCCGGTCATTACGAACGTCGAGGATATCGCCAATAACGGCAACGGAACGGATCTGCAAGTGAGCTTCAACAAAGCGTCGAACGAAGCGTTCGTCAGCAAGTATCGCATTTTTGTCGTTCGGAATGCCGACTACGGCAGCTTCACTTTATCGGAAGCGAATAAGGTGGCGTCGGGAAGGTATACCGATGTCGCGAAAACGGGTTATAACCTTACGCAGACGCTTGCATCAAGCGCGAAAGACGTGAAGGGAAATGCAATTGCCAACGGCATCGCATACCGCGTCTTCGTCATGGGGATCAGCAGCAACAGTTCCGCCGCGCCGAATGCGCTATCCGTCGCTTCAACCAGCATTACGTTAACCCATTCAGGCGTCAGCCCCGTTACCAACGTCGCGCTTCGCGATGTGAGCGATTATAACGACGGCCGGGATTTGCAAGTGTCCTTCAACAAAGCCCCGGACGAGAAGAACATTAACTTTTACCGCATCTTCGTCGTCAGGGCGACCGCTGCAAGCCAGTTCAATCTTGCAACCGCCAATGCGATCAGCAGCTCCAACAACGGCAATTATACGACCGTTTATAAAACAGGCGCCAACATCAGCACGAAGCTGCCCGCCGATGCGAGAGATACGAGCGGAGCGCTCGTTCAGAACGGCGTCAGCTATCATGTATTCGTATTATCGGTAGGTACCGGCAATTACACCGGCATCCATGCCCTGTCCGCGCAATCCGCCGCGATGACGTTGAGCGGGACTGCCTTGCCTCCTGTCACGAACGTAACCGTCAGCGACGTCAGTGACTTCGGCAACGGCAAGGATTTGCGGGTATCGTTCAACAAGCCGAGCAATGAGGCAAACATTAACCAATACCGAGTATTCGTCGTCCGGAGCGATAGCGCAAGCAGCTTTACGCTCGCATCGGCGAATGCCATTACGAATCCCAATCTCTATACGACCGTGAACAAGACAGGCGCCAATATCAGCACGGCGCTTGCCGACAGCGCCTTGGATGTCCTTGGCGTTCCGATTCATAACGGTATCGGCTACCGGGTATTCGTCATGTCCGTCGGCAACGGATCGAGCACGCTCTCCAATTATTCGTCGGCCATTACCTTGACGAACTCCGGCATCGTTCAGGCGCCGACGAGCGTAACGGTCAAAGACGTGGCGGACAACAACAACGGGCAAGATTTGCAAGTGTCTTTCACCAAAGCTTCCAACGAGTCCAACATTAGCCAATACCGGATCTTCATCGTCAAAAACGCGAATGCCGGCAGTTTCAACGTGACGACCGCAAACTCGATTACGAATAGCAGCAATTATACGGTCGTTAGCAAAACGGGTGGTAACATAAGCATAACGCTGCCAGCCGCAGCAAAAGACATCAACGGTGACCTGATTAAAAACGGCATCGGCTATAACGCATTCGTCATGTCGGTCGCAACCGGGAACAACAGCAAATTAAACTCGCTATCCGCTTCGTCGGCTGCGATCACGCTTTCGTCGAGCAGCGTTGCCGCAATTACGAACGTTGCAGTCGCCGATGTAGGCGATCAAGGGAACGGTCAAGATTTGCAAGTGTCATTCACGAAAGCTTCCAACGAAAGCAACATTGGAAGCTACCGGATTTATGTCGTGAAATCGGCCCTTGCAAGCACCTTTAACCTGACAATGGCAAATGCCGTCTCATCATCCAACTATACGACAGTGAACAAAACGAACAACAACATCAGCACGATCCTCGCCGCCGGCGCCAAGGATACCGAAGGACTCAACATCCAGAACGGAATCTCCTACAACGTATTCGTCATGTCGGTCGAGAGCGGCAGCAATAGCAGCTTGAACGCACTGTCCGCCCCGTCGGCTGCGATTACCTTGTCCATAACGGCCGTACAGCCGGTTACGAACATCATCGCCAGCGACGTAGGCGACTTGGGCAACGGGCAGGATTTGCAAGTGTCCTTTACCCGCCCCGCCAACGAAAGCAACATTAATCATTACCGGATCCTCGTCGTTAACGCCGCAAACGCCGGCAACTTTAACCTGAATGCGGCGATGGGAACGAATTATTACACGATGGCTGCAGTCGGCGGGAATAACAGCCTTACGCTTCCTGCCAACGTCCTCGATACGAACGGGGTCGCCATCCAGAACGGCGTCAATTACCAAGTATTCGTCATGTCCACCGGCAACAACCTTTCCGCATCCACGCTGTCCGGCGCATCGAACGCCCTTACGCTCAGCGTCGCGCTGACCGCCGCGCAAGCGATTAGCGGGGCGCAAGCTGGCTCCGATGCCGTCATGAACGTGACCTTCTCGAATTCGAACGAAGCCGGGATTGCCAAATATGCGATACTGGTCACCGTCAATGCCGCATTAACGGAAGCGGAGGCAAACAGTCTTTATTTATCGAATAAAACTACGGTCGTCGACAGATCGACTAAAAGCGCGAGCGTAGCCGCCGATGTAACCGGGACGGCGTTAATCCCCGGGAACTATTACGTCTATGTGCTCTCGATAGCGGATGGCGTATCGGCCATCGCCAACAAGCTTTCAGCGCCAAGCGGCCCGGTAACGATCGTTTAAGATTGCAAGAAACGAGGCTGTCCACGAGTGAGTGAGACAGCCTCGTTTCTTGGTGAAGGCCGACAAGCGGTTTTGGCGTTCCGATTTCGCTACCCTGCGTACTTCATTCGTCATCCGCTACAACATCGAATACACTTTCTTGCGGCACGCGCGTCAATTCTTGTTGCCGCAGGACTTGATCTTCTATACTGGAATACCATTCCTCGAACGATTGATCCAATTGCCACTCCCGATTAGGATCTTCATTCTTGTCGGAATCCAACTCGATGTCATCCATATCAGCATCACCTATCCTTTGCCTCTCTGCTGTATGATGCGACTCGGAACGGAAAGTTATTCGATGCTACATAAAACATGTTCATCCTTCACACCATCCCCCCTCATATGCACAACCTTCTGAAGGAACGAAATTTCATTTTGAATTTTAGAGAAGCCCTCGATTTCAGGAACCTCTTTGATCGTCAACGATTGATGGTTACCGATTGCCATCGCCATGGTTTCGAAATTTTACTTGACGAAATATATCAGCGGCAATAGCCTGCCTTAAGTATAGAAAACCCAGCACGTTCGCAAATGCGAAATTATCACATGATCCATACTTTGCAGTCCTCATGCGTACAACTCCAGATTACATGTGGAATTCCTCTACCGATTTTCCTCTAAAAGCCAAATGAAATCATAACACAATACACAAAGCAAATATTTATGGTAACATAGAGGATAAAATGTTTTTAGGAGTGATTAGGTCTGAAGAAAAAAAACAAACCGATTTCCTTTGATGAATTGCTGAAAGAATTGCAAAATGCCAAATCCAATGAAGTCGTTACGGATCAAGTATCCTTTGATAGGTTATTTCAAGAGACTTTCATGTGCCGATATTCTTCCTTCAAAAACTTCGACGAATTTCTCCGCAAGGGAAACTTCGACGTCAGGAGCCAGAAAGATATCGATAATATTCCTGACGAGCTTTTTGACCGGCATGTCGACAGGGAAACTGATTTCGACAGCTGGCAGTCGATGCTGAACCGCGCCAACGAGGAATACGCGGCCAGCCATAGGTTATAGCGGCATCTGAATTGAAGATAAATGACGATCGAGTCCTATGTAGGTGCGATCGTCTTTTTTGAACAGCTTTTATACGCATCGACCGAAACAGGTCCGTAATAACATCAAAGCCGATACGACGATTATTTCAGCTTTTTCCGAAGGCTCGTTAGCTCGTCGATCAATGCCGGACGGCGGGGATACAGCTCCTGCAGGCGATCGATGAGCTGAAGCGCCTCGCTCTTTCCCCCTGCTGCATAGCATTGCTTGATTAGCTTACATACCGCTTTATAGCCGCGCCGGTCCGAAATGTCAGCCGCGAATTTCAAAATATATCGATTAAAGATGGAAAAGGTTTCATCAGGGTAGTATGTCGCCAACTCCTTACCGTAATCCGCAATGAGATAAGGATGAGCTTCGAGGTGGAACAGCAGCCTCCGGTTTTCCCTTTGCTGATTCAGCAAGGATGCGTACTCGTGGGATTGCACAACTTTCGCTACTTCGTCCAGCAACCTGTCTTTCTTATCCTCGCTCCAAGTCCCCTGCGCCTCGGAATGCGCCTTAAGCTTGGCAAAGTATGAATAATGGCCCTGGAGCAAAATGCGATGCAGAAGCTCTCCTAGTTTCTCAATGTTCGATGTTTCAGCGTATATCCTCTCCAAGAATTGAGCCCACTGCGAGACGTATACCGTTCTTCTGCGATCGTTCTTCATTGCATCCATACACAGCTTTTCGGCAAGATCGTACTGCTTCATGCTCATAGCCCTTTCAACGGCTAACGCTCTCAACTCATCCACTTCCAGATGCTCCATTAGGTAAAGACGCTCTGCCTCTTCCCCTTCGAGTCGTCCAATGATGCCAAGTTCAATTAGATACATGTCTGGATATTCCTTGTCCAAATACATCTTGCCTAGAATAGGATACAGCGCACGAAGCTTGTCCGCCTGCTTATGGTCATCCACGAATCGAACAGCCGACTTCAGAAGCGCATAACCATATTCGTTCCATTCTTGAAAAGCCTTGTTCTTCGCCGTTGTAAGAATCGCTTCAAACATAAGCTGCCGTTCCTTACCTTCGGCAAGTCGACATACGTCGTCCACGACTTGGAGACTCTGATGAACCACATCTGTCACCATGCCCGAAGACGTATCCGCATGAGAGATAAGCTTGATAACTTCTACCAGAATCAAGAGATGCGCGCCAAGGGAATACAGTTTGTCCGCACTCCGTTCCGCCTCTTCGGAAAGAGCAAGCATTTCTACGCAAATCTGATTGCATCCTCCGTAAGGCACGAACCCGCGATCGGAGTTGCTGCGAATGATCGATTTAATTTGTTCCTTGAGTTGCTTTAGCTCCGGGTTCACACTCATCTTGGGTTGTTCCTTTCTATACTTGGGACGATTCTTTCCTAATACGTTTCGACAGGCAGCAGGAGAAACCTCCATTTACATGAATAGGGCCCCTTCCTTAAAGCCGAAGGAACCCAATGTTGATACTACTCATCTTGCACAAACCCCAGCTTCCGGGGCTGTCCGTCCGCCATCCATTCGCGGCTGCGTCCTTTGGCATAATCGGATTTCATTCCGGAAATCAACCGTTCGAGGTCGGTTTCGTTCTCATAATGCATCTGCAGCGCGGCGGAAGCATAGAGTTCGCTTAGCTGGGCGAGCGTAAACCCTTCCGCTGCGCGGGCAGCCCTGGCAATCGTCTCTTCGTCCGCAAGCCGGGTCATGCCGATATGCATTTCTACAAGAAGTAGCGTAAAGCCATGATCGAAACCATCCCCGCAACTACCGTTCCGAGCAAGCTTTTTGTTTTCATAGCGACGAGAACCATCGCAACAGAATTGAAGCAACTCCACAATTTCCTTGTCTACGCAGAAACCCGACCTCACGCGGTCGGGTTTCTGATGGTGGAGGCGAACCGTGGCAGTGCAGAACCACAATTCGCCGCCGGTGCGATTAGCGGCACGCGTTCCGCTTATATTTCGCAGCGAATGAAGGCAACAGCCAGCGCCATCGCGCTTCGGACTGCCGCTGTATCCGCGAGCGAGTTGAGCATGACGAAATCGTGGATCGTGCCCTGCATGCGCGCTTGAGCAACACGAACGCCTGCTTGCCGCAGCTTGTTGGCGTACGCCTCCCCTTCGTCGCGGAGGACGTCGGCCTGACCCGTGATGATCATGGCGGGCGGCAATCCTTGCAGCTGCTGGGTCGTTGCGCGAAGCGGTGAAGCCGTGATCTGCGCTCTTTGCATAGGATCTGTCATGTATTGGTCCCAGAACCACTGCATGACGTCGCGGCGAAGGTAATAGCCCTCGGCGAACTGTTTGTACGATGGCGTATCGAAGGAAGCGTCCGTTACCGGATAGAACATCAGCTGCTTGGCGATTTTCGGTCCGCCGCGCTCCTTCGCCAGGATGGCAACGGCCGCGGTCATATTGCCGCCTACGCTATCGCCGGCGGCGATGATCTTTTTCGGATCCATACCGTACTTGCGGCCGTTATCGGCAACCCATTGCAATGCTGCGTATATTTCTTCTAGGGCGGTCGGATACTTCGCTTCCGGAGAAAGGCTGTAGTTGACGAAAACAACGACCGAATTCGATCTGATTGTCAGTTCGCGGACCAGCCGTTCGTGCGTGCCGAAGTTTCCAAGCACCCACCCGCCGCCGTGGGAATATAAGACGACAGGCAGGTCGCCCTTGGCTTGTTTCGGCCGAACGATCGTTAATGACACTTTCCCGGTCGGACCGCCTTTGATCGTCACGTTCTGAATATCGGCAGGATGCATCTTGACCGGCCCGGCCTGCGTTTTGTCTAGTTGCTCGCGCCCTTTTTGCGGACCAAGATCGTACAAATAGGGCGGGTTGGCGGTTTCTTCGGTCACTTTATTGGCTTCGGGCTCTAGCATGACTTCGTTTGCGATATCTGGAGAAGATGCACGGGGGTCGGCTTCCGCCAAGCCGTTGCCGAATAGCGTTGCTCCGATCAGCACCGTAAGGCAAGCCGATCCAAGAGCCTTATACTTTAAGCGCACAGGTCAATTCATCCTTTATCGCGAGATTTTGTACCTGTTTTAAAGTGTGCAGAATTTCCCAGGTTATGCAAAAACCCTGACCTCATCGGTCAGGGTTGCGCATGGTCCTTAACCTTTGTAATAAATCTTTGGATTGCGTCGTTCACCGATGATTTTTGTTCCAGGATAAGGAAGTGTCCTGCTCCCCTAATCATTAAAAGACCGCGAACATCGTGGCCCATCGGGCTGGATGTTCGCGGTCTTATAGGTTTCGGAAGTTAGAGAACTCGGCGTGCCGAAACGTAATGATTGGACCACCAGCCGGAGGTCAGAGAGTTAATCGCAATCCCGTTCTTGGATGGCGTATTGTGGATAAATTGACCTCCGCCGATATAGATCCCGACATGGTTGATGGCTTTATTGTTGCTGCCGACCGTATCGAAGAATACGAGATCGCCCTTGCGAAGGTTGCTCTTGCTGACGGAGGAGCCGGCCGATTTCTGATACCTCGTGCCCCACTTCAAGTCGACTCCGACCTTGGCGAAGACGAATTCCGTAAACGACGAACAATCGAAGATCAGCTTGGACGGGTTGCGCGTACCGAAGTCGTATTTGACGCGACCCATATAGCTTTTGGCGATGTCCACGACGCGGTCGGCCTTCGAGCTGACGGAGGAAGAACCGCCGTAATTCGTGTATTGATCTCTTGCCGACACATAGCCGGTGTTGCCCCGCTTATCTTTGACTTTCAACCAATAGCTGTTCACCTTCGAGATCACGTGGATATACTCTCCGGTCGGAATCAAGCGAATGACCCGCCCGCTTGTGCTGGCACTGGTGCGCAGGTTCACGCCGTATGTAACCTTCGTCTCGTAAACAGTCGCGGCGGATGCTGTCGGCGTCAGCGGGGCTTGTCCCATGTGGGTGGCTCCGAACCCAATGGCCGCGCACAAGCCGAAAGCCACCAGTTGGCGCGAGATTGATTTTCGTACAGACATGCGAATCCCTCCAAGATGTAAGACTTGTCGGAATTCACGATAACATATATACATTCGCCTAATCTTTCCCACAAAGAAAGAAATCGCCGTCAGGACAAGCATGAACATTGATTATTAGAATAATGTGAAGATTTTTTAAGCCATGAAAATACTGGGCGATTTAATAAATGGTGTAAGCGCAGTTGTCTTAACCGCTCGCTCTTGCCTGATAGGCCAGCAACTTGCCGAACAAGCCGTCCCGGTCCCTGGAAAGGTCCGTGTATTCGCCGCGCTGCACGATGGTTCCGTCGTCCAGCACGACGATCTGGTCCGCGCCTCGGATCGTGGATAAGCGATGGGCAATCACGATCATGGTCATGCTTCCCCTCAACCGTTCCAACGCTTTCTGAATGCCGGCCTCATGTTCGCTGTCCAGCGCGCTGGTGGCTTCGTCCAGAATGAGGATGGAGGGCTTGCGCAGGATGGCTCTCGCCAGTACGATCCGTTGGCGTTCGCCTCCGGACAGGCGAATTCCCCGGTCTCCCAACACGGTATCAAGTCCTTGAGGTAATTTCTTGACGAACACATCCGCCGCGGCGAATCGCAATGCCTCCCACATCCTGTCCTCGCATGCATCCGGCGCAGCGATGGCTAAATTGTCTCTCACGCTCTCATGGAACAGGAAGGGGTCTTGCGAGACGTAGCTGACAGACCGTCTTAAAGCAGCGGAATCGCTCGCGGCCAACGGCTTGCCGCCTACGAGCACCTGCCCCCGTTCCGGCTGGATGAGTCCGATCAACATATCGATTAAAGTGCTTTTCCCCGCGCCCGACCGACCGACGATGGCTGTCATCCGATTGGCCGGAATTCGCAGATTCACGGCTTGAAGAGCATAAGCGGAATGCTTGTGGTCGTAACGGTAGTATACGTCTCGGAATTCGAAGCCTTGTTCGGCGCGAATGACGCCGCCGTTCTCCGGAAGGTCGGGGTGCTCCGGCTCCTGGGCGGCCTCCACCTCCTGCTGCAGCTCCCATAAATTTCGGAAGGCGGGAATCGTCTGGGCGATCTGTTCCAGATTGGACTGCAACGCGGAAAACTTCGGCCACAAACGCGAGAAAATGAGGACGATAAAAAGGAGGGTCTCTGCCTGTACATGGATGACTTCGAATGCGGAATAAACGAAAAGTACGATGAGAAGGCTTGCGGCGGCATTGTAATGAAACCTGGACGCCGATTGCAGTCTCGTAAATTGGACGGTATTGCGTTCCAGCCGATCGCACAGCACGCGGAACCAGGAGAGATGCTGCTTCTCCATCCGATTGCTTTTGATGTCCTTAATCCCGTTGAAATGATCGGTCATCCCGGCCACATAACGCTGCATCAGCTCGGTCGTATCCTGTCCGATCTTTCTTGATTTTCTTACCTTCGAGCGAGAATAGACGGCGAGGGCCAGACCGCACAGCATAACCGCAATCGTGAGCGGTGCCGACAGCCACAACGCAAAGCCAATTTGGATCAGCGTAAAGAGCATCGTCGTAACCAACTGCAACAGCGTGAAAATACCGTAACTGACCCGAGGCAGCTCGTTGGTGGCATAATGGATAAAATCCGACTTTCTGTTCTTCAGGAAGAACGACCATTTTGACTGTAAAATGCCCTTATAAATGTCCAGCCTCAAGCGCCGAATAAAGCTTTGCTCCAATTCGGAATTCAGGTTGGTCAGGCGACGCTGCAGCAGTCCCTGGCCCAATAGCAGGATAAGGAACACGACGAGCACGACGGGCAATTTCAAGTTGGCCGGCAAGCTCCGAAGCGGCCCGACAGCGGAAGAAAGAAAGGGAATGCCTCCCGAAGAAGAATCCAAGAGCCCGATCAGACCCAGCATGGGAGCCAGGAGGAAAATACCAATCCCTTGCAGCATGCTGACGGCCATCGTCCCGAACAGATTCGTATACAGTTTGCGCCCGGCACTCGCGTGAAGCTTCTTGAGATAGATGAGCACAGGCGCTATTCCCAGTCGTTCTACGCCCTTCATCCCTGCATAACCTTCTCTCCTTCAAGTGCGGTAAGCAACACTCTGTCGACCAGCTCGTGCACCGAAAATCCGTCAGACGGCCTTTGCAAGCGATACATATCGACCCGACTCGCCATTCTGGCAACGGTCGAAAAATGCCATTGCTCCCCTGCAAGCTTCGGAATCAGAAAGTTTCGGTAAGTATGCAGCCGGAGAATCGCCAGTCGTTCAAGGCCCCGATAGCGCGAGAGCTCAACCTCTTCCCCCTCAGTCGCGGTCAGCTCGAATATGCCGGCCAGGGGAACGGCATTCGCGGCAAACCCGGACGATACGGGCAAGGCATATTTGGATTGATACAGATGGCGATAACGGCCCGTTTCCATCCCTAATTGCTCGATGCTATCCTGCCAGAGCTTCTGCTGCGGATATGCAGGAATGACGTGAGGGGCGCTGTCTTCCGCGGCAAGCGATACCGCAATCACATCGTCGGTCAGGAGCCGATATCCGCGGTTCATGAACGCGGCGGCCAGCGTCGACTTCCCTGCTCCGGAATCCCCGACGAACGCGTAGGCTTGACCTTCAATAACGACGGCGCTGCCGTGAAGAGGGAGAATTCTACGCTGCATGAGAACCGTGCCCATGCAAGTACCGAGCAAGTAGAGCCGAACGATTTTCGCCTCTGCCCCGGCAAGGGGAGACACGACGATTTGCTTCCCGTCGCGAATGCCGTAGATGGCAACATCGGGTACATAAAATAGAAATCGACCGTCTGCGCTCGCATAGTAATCGTCCTGCACCTCGCATGCGCGCCAGGCTTCCGACAAGTCTCCGATCTTGATAACGATGTCCGGCTCCCTAGCCTGTGCGGCTGTCCGAGGCAGCTCCGGCAACCGAAGCTCGCTTCTTATGCTCAGGCCAAAAGCGGTGTACGGGATCGGCGCGGCCGCATCTGTCATCTCCTAACACCTCGATCCTGTATATGAGCTTCCGTGAAGGGAAGCCAATTTCCGTAGTAAGAAGGGCCCCGTACATGAAGCATGTATCAGGACCCTCGAGTGTTGCCATCCGCTTTGCCTATTAAGATTCAAGGGGAGCATGAGCAACGCCGTTGTTCGTGCCTTTTCCGTTTCGATCGGGATACAAGCCATTCGGTCCACCGAACGTCTGGCTGACGTCAAGAACTTCCAGCGTCGGTTGATTCCATTCTTTTTTCATTGGTCTTCACCTCCTTTCAAGCAGGAGCGTCAGGAACACTGCCGTATAAACCGGTATACGATCAAGCTTTGCATTAATAATTTCGCATCCCGGTCAAAGGCACGCTCGGGCTGGGGCGGATTTCCGATTTTCGACAACGATGTTCGGATTTGCTCCACATTCAGAAACTGAGAAGATCGGGGATCGCGGCATAGCCGGTGCAGTTCATCCGCAACCGCGCTCCACGAAGGGAGCATGCGATGAATCCAGTCCGCCCCCTGTACGCCCCGAACGCGTTGATTGAAGCGGACGAATTCAGGCAAATAGCGTTCGGTAGCCCTTCGAACGAGCGCTCGATCCATGCCGTTCTGAACATACTGTTCGACAGGCACGGATAAGCAAAATCGAACGACTCTCGGATCGCAGGTCGGATCCCTCTCCCTGACGGCATATCGCAGCGATAATTTGGTCGACGACGTTCCCTGATGGTTCAACATCGACAAGTTATCGAACTGGTAGGTCCTGGCCTCGAATTCGTTCATCCAGAAGTCGTTCAATCCGACATCGTGATGCTTCAGCTTCTCGAAAACGCCGGTGCGCTTCGCTAATTCCGGGTGAATCAACAGCGGAATATCCGGAAGCGGCTTCGCTGACGGCGATGGTGCAAGCGCCAATTTGCCGATGTAGGGGAGCAATCGCGATCTCCCGATTCGCATCTGTTTTCCATATATTTTCAGCTCCCGATATAGGCGTACCCAACGCAGCTTTCGCAACAGACGAGCATAATAGTCCAACGCCGGTCCCCATGAGATGGAGTAATTGCCGTTACCTCCATGCAATAAAATGCCGACATCGTGCTTGCTCGCTTGTTCGAGAATCCCCTTCAACCAGTAAGAATTTTCAAAAAATTTATAGGGAGCCTCCATGGAATCGAGCAGATCGTCGATTTCCTCGAAGGAGTTCCGATCCGCAAAATCCATATAGCTGTGCGCAATATTGCCAACATGGTTAACGACGGCCTGGATATAAGGCCTCTCGTCGGCCATCATGTTTCCAGGCGTCCAATCCTGAAAGTCCGGGCCAGGGACATAGCTGTACGTATGCAGCGTTTTGCCTTCCTCGCGCAACGGACCGGCTGCGAAGCTTACGATAGCCCCCGAATCCAACCCTCCGCTTAGGCTCGCGCCGACATTCCGGCTTGTCCGCAGCTTCGAGGCAACGGCTTCCCGGAACACTTCGCGGAACGCTTCCTCGTAGTCGCCGTTTGACTTCAGTTTCAGCTTCGGCACATCGGCCGCCAACGTTCCGTAGCGCTCGATCTTCAAGCTTCCGTCCTCGAAGGTAAACGAATGGGCTGGCGGAATTTGTCCAATCGGGCGGTACACCGTGGAGTGCACGTCGATCGTGTCCATAATGATCGGAATCGCGAGAAACTCGGCCAGCCAGGACTCATTCAGCTCTTTCCGAACGCCGGGCAACGCAAGCAACGGATTCATGACCGTGCAGAAAGCAAACTGCTTCGGCCGATGAATATAATACAACGTACGACTTCCCGCCAGATCTCGGGCACCGAACAAGCGGCGTCTCCGATCGTCCCAGATGACGAAAGCAAAGTCGCCTATTATATAGTTCGGAGCGTCCTTCCCCCATTGAAGGTATACCGCCAAAATTAATTCGCTGTCCGTCATCCGCTTCCGACGAGAGCGATCGACCTGCAGCCGGTTAAACAGCTCGTCCCGATTGTCGATGATCGCGTCCGCGGCGATGACCAGGCCATGCCGTTCATCGTAACACGGCTGCCGCTCATTGACCGACTCGGGCGTGAACCATTGTACGCGGCAGCCCATAAAGACAGATTGGTCATGCCAGATTTGTACGCGATTCGTTGGATACTTTTCTAATGACTTCATCATATTTCCAATCATTTCGATGGAAACAGGCTCGTTATCATCAACTACTCCGGCTATGGCACTCATATTTCCCCACTTCTTTTACGTTAATGAGTTGCTTGTGGACGAGTATAGCACAACCAAAATAAATGAAAATGGCTCAAGGGGAGTAATCGATATTAGCCTGGAGTAGTATAACTGCCTGCAAAACCCTAGCCGTGCAAGCCCAGCTCCATCCTGGGATGGGGGCGGTAGCAGCCGATCGGGAGTTGGACAAGGCTTGTTCGCCCATGCTCGGACATTCGGTAGAGCTCGTCGCACGGCCCGGCCTGAAAGCCAAGAAGCGGACGACCGCCCATCCCGAGTGCGACCGACGCGAGCAGCAGGCGCTGCAAGAGCATGCCGGCTTCCATCTGCTGGATGCGATATCCCCTATACCCCAATTGGGAAATCAGATGATCGGCGTCACCGGCTATGTGCAGACAAATCGGCACTTGAAACAAATTGACGTTGTGAAGGGTCATCGCTTGCTGCAGCCGTGGCCGATAATCTCCGGCAAGCACGCGCCGAAGCGCGTGGGAGGAGGCGTCATAGCGGTAAGCTCCGTCCGGCACGCCTTCGACGTTATGGAAGCATCCGTATAGAGCGACACGAATCGGAGGCCTCTCTCCCACCCCGTCCAAATCGTTTCGATACGCGAATGAAGCCGCCGCTTCCTGGAGCAGGGTGGCCAACTGCTGCACCGTTACCGGGCGCAAGACGAATTCGCCCTCAGGAGAATACCTCGCTCGGCTGGCCGCCGCCAGATCGTAGGTCAGCCTCTTCACACAAGGCAGATAGACGCTCTGCAGTCCGCTTTCCGCTCGCCTGGCGGGCTCGAAACGGCTAAACGGCAGCAGCGTATCCAGCGCCGACGCTTCGTTCATCCCGGTCAACTGCGGGAGCTCCTTGACCGTTCGCGAACGCAGGTAGTGTTCATGTCGAACAGCCGGCAGCTCGCGGCACAGCTCATCCGCTGTCATGTGCACCGGCGCAACGCTGCCGCCGTCTGCCCAAGCGTTGCCGCGCTGCGCTGAAAGCGGTACGACCGCGTACACGTTCTCATCTCGAGGGGATAGCCCGATCAGATGGCCAACGGCCCGGTCCAGAAATCGGAAATGCACGCGTGGCGTGTAGCCGAATCGCTTCGCCACCTCTAGCAGCTGCCCGAGCAGTACGCCCGAATCGAGCCCTTGCAGACGATAAGCGAATGTGTTGTATTTGAAAGCATTTTTCCAAACCATCGCCGATATCAAGACAACGCCGAAACAGGAGGACATATCGCAATCGTTGCCGAGAGCCCTGCCCAAGTACGAATCGTAATTACCTTCGCGCAGTAGCACCAGTCGGTGATGCGCTGCATCGTAATGGTAAACGCCGGAAGCAATACCGGCCGTGCGGAGATAGAGGTACAATTCGTTTGGGTACAGTCCTCCGCCGGACGGGACGAACCTGCGGTACTTCTCCGCCGGTACGGCAAATGAATGGCTTACTTGCGTCAGTCCGTAGGTATACCAGAGAAAATGGCCGATGTCTTTCAGGCTCGGTTCCACAGGCGTTTCACGCGCTTCCAGCGTCAGCGGGATATCCGGGGACAGCGGAACAGCAGGCAGGCCGCGGTACAACTTATAGGGAAGCGGTGCATCGTCCCAATCAACCTCCCATACGGGCTGCCCACTCTCGTGGCTGTCGACATGAAGTTGGCGTATAAACGCTTCCGGACTCATTCCGCTTCCCCCTATCCTGCCTGGAGTGAAATCGCAGCATGTCATCTGTCGGCTCATTAAGGGAACGGATGCGGATGCGGATTGAGCTCCTCCGGACGCAACGGTCGCTCTTTGTACCCGAGCTGGGCCGGCACCCGAAGTGCCCTTTCCAGTCCCGTCAAGCGGGTAGAATGGTAGCCGAACGTCATCGGCAGCATACCGGGGATCAGGACCTTCACGCAGTGCAGCCCGTTCCGCCGCAATTCCGGCGTCGTCTGGTCCACCACGATCACATCCATATGCAGCCGGCGGAACCTATCGATCATCATCTTCAGGTCTTCCGTCAAATCCCGGTGCTGCGGCGGGGAATCGAATTCCTGACCGAACGTTCGCAGCGGCCGATTCTCCTCCAGCAAAAAATGCAGCCTCGGCTCTGCCTCGGGCAGGGCATATAGCATGGAATGGTCATCCATGCTCCGAACCAGCGAAGGATCGTGGAGCATCCGCACATACTCCTCCCGGTTCGTCTCGAACTTGTCGTTCAGCGTCAGCAACATCCCCGACAGCTCGTGAACCGCTCCTTTGGCCGCCCGCACAGGATCCGGGTGCGCTCCGGCCGCGCAGACAAGATTCATTCCCCTCGGCTTTCTATTTTTCGCTATCGCCCAAATGCTGGGAATGCCATTCTCCGTCGTCGTGTTAAACAAGAGCACGTCAAAGCCGGCAACAGCCTGCAGACGATCCATCATGAGATTCAAGTCGCGATCGACGGCGGATCGCGGGTCCAGGGGCGGAAGCGGCAGTTGCGCATACCATGTCAGCAGGAACGAATCGCGCTCCACGACCTCCAGCATGCCGTACAAGATCGCTTCCTCCAAGCTCCCGCCCAGGGCGCAGCCGTTGGACGTCTCGTAAACGAAGTCTTGCCGGCAGGGGGAATTGTAGTACGCAAGCCACTGGGGCACCAAGATCGGACGTTCCTGTGCGAACGAGTACCCCCACACCCAATCGGTCTCGGCATCGGGATCGAACGGCCGGAAAGGAAATTCCGGCCGTTCATACTGCTCCTTGGCATACAGCCCTACCGTAACGGGATCGAGCGCTTCTCCCGCCAATTGACGGTAGCTGCCGCGAACAACCGTCCGCTTGCCGCGCGGCTCCATGCCGCAGTATCGCTCCAAGCCCTCCATAATGGCCGTCGACTCGCTGTCCGCATAGCAATTCGTCCGGCCCGCCGCCGCCTCATCCTGCTCGAACATTGGAAGGTTCACGCTCGCATCGGCGAGAGGCGACACCAGATCCAGCATTTTTCCATTCAGAAATCCGGTCTTGTAATCGAGATAGTCCCTGACCAGAAAAGCTTTCAATTCATGGAGCGAGCGGCAGCGATAGATGTTCTCGCCGATTTTGGGGCGAGGCTCCAGCGAGATCCGGGCCACATCCCGCGAATCGGCGGGCAGACGGCCGCATACGGGGCACAGCGGGTCCGGAAGGAAGAAATGGCTGGTGCAATTCAGCGTCCTCAGGTTAACGAATTCGACGCGATCTTCCGTGCGGGAGCGGTTGCGCCGCAGTAAGTTCCGCGATTCCGCTGCAAGCAGCTGCGCCATCTGGACCAGTCCCGTGCGCGATGCCCACGGGTCGGACTGTATTCCCCCGGTCTCCGTCAAACGCTGCTGGAGTCCCCACGTCTCCTTGCGGTCACGTCCCGCGATAAGCTGTCGGGTATCCGCGCACCGGGAACATCCAGGCACGCCCGGCCTGACGAGCGGCCCGATCACGCCTTCACCGAAGGCGACGAACCCGCGCAGGAATGGAATCCCGGCCGCCTGCTGAGTCGCTTCGGCCTCGCGGTGAACGGCGGGATGCCAGGCATCGTGCAATACCAAGGCGAATTCCGCGGCAGCCGGCATTTCCTCCTTGAATTCGGCCAAACGGACGATTTCACACTCGGAGGTCAGTTCCCCACACACCAGCTCCGCCAGCACGCCTTCCCCGACAACGGCTACGACCGCGCTCATCCGGCTTCCCCCTCTCGCAGCAGCACGCCGAACACGGCTGCAGGACCATCACGCAAAAATGGCTCTACCGCCAGATCGACGACGGAAACCTCCCGGCCGCTTGTTTTCAGCTTCCGCAGCGCATCCTTGACCGCATTCGGCTGCGCCGTCATCTCCTCGGCAGGAACTGACAACGCCGGCGAGACGTCCGAACGGAGCAGCACGGAACTCACCTCGGCAGCCTGCGGCAAGCGGTATGTTGACCCGTCTTGCGCCTTCAGCAGTGTCGCCTGCAATGCCCGGCGCAGCGCCATTGTCACGGTCAACCCGGAGCAGCCGAACCAGCCGTCCTCCGTACCCGCCCAAATAACGGGAAACCCGTATACATCCTCCCCGAGCCCGATTGTCGGTATGCCCCGCATCGTCGTCAATGCCTGCAAATAATACCGGCACCTCTCGTCGTCTACCGGACCGAGCCTCACACGAACGACAGAAGGCTCTCGGTCCATCGACCGAGCGTCCATGCGATACGCCAAACAAGCCTGCAGTCCGCGCGCCACGGCTTCAGCGGCCGTCTCTCCGACCCCGACGCCGATAAACTGCCCCGTGTTAACGAGAACACCCGCGAGTCGCGACGCATACGCCTCAAGCCCGGAGAGCCCCGCTTCCCGCCGCGCCTCCTCGTGCGTCATCCCCGAACAGACGATGTCCGGCAGCAGACCGGCCGGCCCTTTCGATAGCGGATCGGCAGACTGAACCCGGCACTGCGACAAGGGCAGCTGTCCAAGCTCCCCCTCCTCCCAGCGATGAAAAATTCCCGTCCGGGCCGAAGTCAACGCACTGAGGAACGGAAATAGCCCGTTCGCAGCTCCGCCACCCGACCTTTCCTCGATTCTAAGCTCCGGTTCTTCCACCCATTTGGCTTCCACTTGCGGAGTTCCGGCAGGAAGCGGATGCGGCAGGAACGAATGCCAGCTTCCTTCCAGCGTCTCCAAATCAAGCAGAAACAGCGAGTGTCTGGACTCCGGCTCGACAGCGCCTGTCGCCATCTTGAACAGCTCGAACACCATTACATTCGCGAGCAGCGCCCCCGCAGTAGAGGAGAAGGCGAAGCGCTCCGGGTCTTTAAACACTTCGGACTCGTGTATTCGTCGCCAAGCTGATTCCCGGCAGACCGCGCTCCCCGGCTGTACGAGCGGACCCGCGATACCGGCCTGATGCAAGCGCACGGCGGGAAGCAGTGCTTTGCATTCCTCTTGGCATGCTTTTTGAAGAAGACGCAGTTCCTCTCCGTCTCCCGCCTCGGACACATACAGGACCGTTTCGAACGGCCGCACGGCTTCCTGCCAAGCGCCGTCTTCCTTGTGCGGAAGCGTCACTTCCCCGATGTCCACCTCGGGGTCGGTCAAGCGGGCATTCTCCGCCAGAGCCATAAGTCGTTGCCGGTCCGTCGGCCGCGAATCCGTAATCAGCATACGAAACCGGGGCAAGCCCGATTCAAGCAGCGCCGACACAAGCGCGGCGAAGATTGGGCCGGAGCCGACCGCGAGCACTTCGGCTTGCCGATAACACTGAAACCGGTAAGCGCCGGAATCTCCGCAGCTATCGAGAAAGGCAATTTGCCCTGCATACTTACGGACTGTTCCCTTTGAAAGAAGGTGCGGACGGTCCTGGCTCACATCGCGGGCGAATCCTTTCTGCATAAGCACCTCCGCGATTTCGTACACCCGGTCCCGGTACGAGCCGGATAGTCCGTCCGTCAATTCCGCTAACGTGTGCTCCCCGTTGAACATGGGGATGAGCTTTTCCAGCCAGCGGTCGATCGTCTTGCCTTTCATGTGGAAAGTACCGATGTTGTTCCGAAAGTAGACGCCGTCGTTCTGAAACGGCAAAAAAAACGTATCCGCCTTTACCTGAACGCGCGCTGACGGGGTCAACTTTGACATTTCAGCCCTCCTTGCCTTAAACGCAGTTCATCCATACCCCATGTAGTTCTACGACATCATATGTACGTCACTATGTCCTACATGTCAGTCATCCTCTATAAGGAATGGAGATTGCCCCTACAGGCTCCTGCAGGGGCAATCGCTTTAATGCTAGCAGGGAAAATAGGACAAATGCGTCAACGGCAGCGTCCGGCGCATGGTCCGGCGCAGGGTCCGGCACAAGGTCCGGCACAGCGTCCGGCGCATGGTCCGGCGCAGGGTCCGGCACAGGGTCCAACGCATGGTCCGGCGCATGGTCCAGCACAGGGTCCAGCGCAGAAGCCGACGCAACGTCCGGCACAAAATCCGACGCATGCTCCTACACAAAATCCGATGCCGATACACAGACGAGCCGGATCCGCCGGCGCTTGGCCGCTCGGATACTGGCCGGCGGGATACGCAGCCTGCTGCTCCCAAGGCGTCATCTCGCTGGCCTGGAACTGCGAGACTCCCAGCTGCTGAAGCTCATTTTGAAAATTGGTCATGCAATAAACCTCCTGTAATTTTGTCGATCATTGAAATGGAGCGGTTTCGAAACTCGATACCAATCTATGGGCTGCACTCCGCACTTGTTACTGATCCGAATGCCCATTTATTAGGCCTTTGTCCCGCAAGAACGCCGGCCGCCCGGGGTAGCTCCGAGTGGCCGGCGTTCTTGCCGTTGTTATGCTAATTAAGTTACCCCTGCTTCTCCCATGCCTTATCTCTCATATTCGTATAGATATAAACCGCTGCCGATACCGAGCATAGCAAGAACATGATCACGGAAAGTGCAGCAGCGTACTCGTAATTAAGATTGTTGAATTGGGTGAAGAGGGAGATGCCTATCATCTGAGGCGAGGTGGAATCCATCAGATATGGTGTCGTAAAGGAGCCGATATTGCCCATGAAAATAAACGTTGCGGCAATCATGACATCATTCTTCGTAAGCGGAATAATCATCTTGGTGAAGAGAACCCGACGCGTAGCCCCTGCATCCCTTGCGGAGTCGATAACGGAATCCGGTATGTTCGACAATGCCGATAAAATAAGCATGGTCGCGAACGGAATATTAAACCAGAGATTCATCAGTATGATGCCTTTCTCGTTATACATCAGACCCGGTTTGAAATCATACCCGAACGTGAGCGCAATCCGATTGAGCAGCCCCGAATCGCGGATGACGGTGATCATGGCGTTGACGGCCACCAGTCCGGGAATAAATCTCGGAATCAGATAGAGAGCGCCAATCGTTCTGCTGATCGCGGAATTCGAGAATCTCATGAATAAGGCAAGCCCATAGGCAGCGATCAGTGAAAACACAACGGTGAGGATGACGATATACAACGTGTAAAATAAATTATTGAGGGCAATTTGATTCGTAAACAGATAGATATAGTGATCGAATCCATACGCATTTTCACCTTTAATTTGAAAACTCCTGACAAGCACATTTACAATCGGATAAGCGACCACGCCAAGGGTAATCAGAAGAGCAGGCGCTATGAACAAATATGCCAGTACCCGTTGCTGCAGGATATTTCTGCTTACCATTCTCGTCAGGCCTCCCTATATTCTTGAACCTAACCGGAAATAGATTCCGGTTAGGTTCACGGCGGCTTCCGGTTTACTTACGACATTATTTCAATGTTCCGATTTGTTCGTCCCATTGACTGTTCAATTCCGATCCCAGCGAGCCAATGCTGCCGATACGGAAGCTGTCGATTTTGAGAGACGATATCGTCTTGGTCAATTCGGGATCCAGATTGGCGAAATCGATCACCGGAATCGCGGCCATATTATCCAGTGCAATATTTTGTGCCTCCGGACTTAACATGTAGTTGATGAATGCATAAGCGCCTTCAGGATTGCGGCCCGTGGATGGAATTGCGAGCGTTACCGTAGAACCTGTAAAGGCCGGGTTCAGCTGCGATACTTTGATGGATTCCGGAATGGCTCCTTGTCTTACCTGAGAAATAATCATGTCTGCCCATGCAGGGATCATATCGACTTCCTTGTTGGCTAGAAGATCGATCGTGCCCTGGTTTTTGTTCGGATAAACGACTTTCCCGCCAGATTTATACATATGAGGATGAAGCTCTTTCATCAAGTCGAATCCTGATTTCCACTGATCCTTCCACTTGGCATCCACGGAAGTCATCGATTCTGCAGGCATGAAGTTGTAGACGGAAGTGAATACGAAGGAACCGCCCGCTCCGCCAGACCCAGGTGTATTATAAGCGAACCGGCCCGGGTGGTCTTTAATCCATTGATAGAGCTCTTGCGTCGTTGTCGGCGGCGCAGCAACCACGTCTGAGTTATAAGCCAGAACAACCGTTGTGCCGCGATAAGGAACGACCAGATCGTCTCTGAATGTCGCCGGAAACTTTAAATTTGCGATGTTCGGAATTTTGCTTTTGTCGAGCGGAACGAAGATGTCTTCGCCGCCGTCCGTTACATACTTCAACACTTCATCGCCGCCAAGCTCGATCAGGTCAAAGTCCGTTTTCTTCTGTCCGGCTTTTTTGGCTGCTATAATACGGTCCGACAAACTTTGGGCGCCTGTACCGGAAGTAATAAATTCAAGCTGAACTTGATAGCCTCCCGGATTTGACTTGTTGAAGTTTTCGATTTGCTTTTCAAACATCACCTTAACATTGTCAGAGCCGCCTGCCCACAATGTTATTTTCTTGCCATTTCCGCCGCTTGAATTGCCGCATGCAGCTATCGTCGTCGCAACGAATGCCAATACCGCAACGATCAAACCTATTTTCTTGAAATTCATGGACCTAAGCCTCCTAAGAATATGAGCTAAATAGAATTTTGCAGGTGATGCGCTTATCATTTATGTCAATAGCTCGACGCTAATTGTTGGTCAATACACGTGATACTTGTCAAAGCTAAGGGAAACCCTATCATTCTGGCTGAATGTATCGGAAATAAGCCGCGGCTGAAAGATCTTGATCATTTGATCGCCTGCTTGTACGACGATTTCCGCATAGTGGCCGAGTACCATGATCGTTCGAATGTACCCGCTCCATTTTCCGTCTCCGTCCGCTTTGGACAACGTGATCGCTTCCGGGCGCACGGCAAGGACTTTGCCATCCGGTTCATTAATAAAGTTCATATCTCCAATGAAGGAAGCCACGTACCGGGAAGCCGGTTTGTCGTAGATTTCGGTAGGCGTGCCAATCTGTTCGAATACGCCTTTGTTCATGACTACGATACGGTGAGATATGGCCATCGCCTCTTCTTGGTCATGGGTGACGAAGACGACCGTAATATTCAAATCCTCTTGTATTTTCTTGAGCTCCGCCCTCATCTGTGAACGGATTTTGGCATCCAGCGCGGAGAACGGCTCGTCCAGCAGCAGCACGGATGGCTGCAGCAGCAACGCTCGCGCGATTGCAACCCGCTGTTGTTGACCGCCCGACAGCTGCGCGGGATATTTCTTCTGGGCGCCGCTCATCTTGACCAATTCCAGCATTTCCTGCGTTCGCTTCTGGATCTCTTTCTTGGGTACTTTGCGAATGTGCAAGCCGAATGCCAAGTTATCGAAGATCGTCATATGCGACCATAGATTATAGCTTTGGAAAACCATAGCCGTGGGGCGCTTCTCCGGCGGCAGCCGGGAGACGGAACGTTCATCGATCAGAATATCTCCTTGATCCACATCAGAGAAACCGCCGATCGCGCGCAATATTGTCGTCTTTCCGCAACCGGAAGGTCCCAGCATAGTCAGAAACTCGCCTTCGTACACGGCCAGATTAACGTCTTTAACGCCGTCGCCATTTTTAAACTGCTTGCTCATATTTTTGATCTCAAGCTTGACTGCCCGCTCGCTCATTGCAGCATCCTCCCCCGGAACTTATTTCATCTTGAATCCATTGGCAATGGTATCTGGAGACAAATAGCGGCGCATGAGGAACAAGACGATCACGGTTGGAATCATTAAGATGAAGGAAAATACCGGACCGGCAGTCGTAGCATATTGCATAATAATGCCGTACATCTCGACAGGCATCGTCTTAAACTGCGGAAAACCGACGAGCAGCGTTCCTTGAGCCTCTTCCAGAGATCCGAGAAATGTAAATAGAGAAGCGACGATAATTCCGGGCAGCGCCAGCGGGAACGTAACTTTAATGAATGTGCGGATCGGACCGGCGCCTGCGTCCCTGGCGGATTCCTCTTGCTGCCTGTGAATGCTGCGGAAAGCGTTAGCGGGAATCCACGTCATGAACATGATCGAATTCAGAATATGGATGATCACTACGCCCAGGAAAGTTCCGATGAGATGCAGCTTGTAAAATATAATGCCGATCGCGATATAAAGGCCCATCTTGGGGAAAGCATCGCTTAATAGAAACGATAAGAAGAACACTTTGCGGCCCGGAAAAGTAAACCGTGCAAGCGCATATGCAGCGGGAATGCAAATGCACATGGAAATGATCGTAGTCACGATGGCGATCGTAAAGGACAATGCAATGGAGCTGACCAAACTGTTCTGACCCAGGACATAATCCCACCACTTGAAGCCCCACTGTTGAGGGAACAAAGCAGGCGCCTCGTACTTGTTGGCGAACGCCAGCATAAACAAATTGAACAAAGGCAAATAAAAGAACAGCAGGAATGCGGACAAGACGATGAATTCGATAAACTTCTTGCGCCCAACCGCAAAATAAAAACCTTTGGGCGAAAGCAATTTCATGAGGATGCACCCGCTTCCGCAACCAATCCCGGTTCGTTATAAATCGGGGCGTGATGAACGGCGACAACGTCCTTAAGCGGGAAGAACTCCGTCTCCGTAAGCTGCAGCAGAAGCGCGTAACGGAGCACGGCTGCCCTTATCTCATTTGTGATCGGCTCAGGCGACAATACAGCGGTAGCCTTCTGATAATAGCTTCCGGCGAGCTTCAAATTGCCTTCGGCGTGATAGCTCTCGCCGATCCGATCGAGCAATTCCCCGTTTTCTCCCGACAGGGCCAATTGGAGCCGGTCGACTTCTCGTATCAACGGAAGCATCAGCTTGTCCAGCTTATATTCCCACGGCTCGGACGGAAGAAGGTTCCTTATCGTATCCCCGTAGCGACCATCGGCCTTCTCCACCAACATCTTTCCATCCCCTTTTCTTCAAGGAGCGATCACTCCTCTCTTCGCGTCGATTGCCGAACGATCAGCTTGCACTCGTACTCCTTCAGCCGGGATAGCTCATCTTCTCCGCGTACGAGGCAGTCGAGCATCGCTACCGCGTCAGTCCCCATCCGCTGCGTATCCACCTGAACGGTCGTCAACGACGGCGAGCAAACCGCGGCATAGTCGGTGCCGTCGAAGCCCATTACCGCCACTTGCCCGGGAACGGCCACAGACCGCTCGGCTAGAACCCGCATCGCTCCCAGTGCCAGCATGTCGTTGGTCGCGAACACGGCGGTGCAGTCTTGACGCTTGAAAGCTTCCCAATGTGCGGCCATCAAACGCCGCCCTTGTTCAAAATTGGATTCAGGAGAATGAACGACGGTCAATCCTTCCAGACCGCCCCGCTCCCCGAACCAGACAAGGAAGCCTTCCAGACGCAAGTTGTGGCTCCGGTGTTCCTGAGGGCCCGCGAGAATCAATATTTTGCGATGACCCAGACCGCACAGATGGGCTGCCGCCTGCCTTCCGCCGGATTCATCGTCGCTGACCAGATGTATGACATCCGGATCGTCCGTCGAACCGTTGACCATCAAGTAGGGAACATTGAATTTCTTAACGTAATCAATGACGTTTTTGCGCAGCCGGCTGATCAGAATGAGGCCGTCGACCCGCTTCTCCAGCATGAAATCGGTAGAACGCAGCGACATCTCTTGATCGGTCTCCAGGAATACGGAATAGCCGAGCGACTCTGCGGCAGGCAAGATGGCGTCGATCAGCTTGCCATACAACGGGTGGGATACGATAGGCTGCCGTTCGCGAAACACGATGACGCCGATACTGTTCGTGCGCCGGGATACCATGGCCCTCGCCACGGCATTCGGTTTATATTGCATCTGTTCGATTACCGCGAGTACGCGTTCACGCGTCTCCGGGCTGACGTACCCTCTGCCCGATATAATTCGGGATACGGTCGATCGCGACACGCCGGCGAGTTTGGCAATTCCTTCGATGTTAAGACCCATCTTGGCCCCCGGCTCCTCAGTCCAAATAAATGACATTCGTAAAAGCGATCATCGTTCGCACGCCCCGGAATTCGCCCCACAGTTCGGCTCGTATCCAACGCAAACCGCGATCCGCAACGGTGAATGAACAGGCGTCAACGGAACCGTTAAGCCCTGCCAGCATCCGCTCCGCTACCGTGCCCGTGCTGCTCGTCAAGATCAGCTTACACAGCCGGGTAGAAAGCTCCCATTTCCCCGCTCTTACCGTGGAATCGACCGCGACACGTATTTGAAGCTGCCCACCGCGAGCAGCCGGAATCGCATCGCCGATTCCGTAAAAGAAGCCGTCGCTCTCCGCATTCAACGTAACGAGCGGTCCGATCGTGACGGCGGCCCGGCCATGCTTGAGCGACCGGACAGCCTCCTGCGCGAAGGGAGCCGTCTCGTCTTCCAGGCCGAGATACGTGACGGATATCGGCTCGTCCGTCGCACTCTGCTCGTGCCAGTCCCGTCCGGAAGTCGCCGCAATCCGTACGCCCTCGTTCAGCCGATCCGTCCAGAAAGCAAACGCGCGCCTGTTGTCGGCTTTGATCGGGGCGAACGTGCCGGACCATACCTCGACATAATCGAGGTCCTGCCAATTTTTCACTTCAAACTCCCAGTAACACCCGGTGCAGATCGGGCTGCCCAGCCGGAACGGGTGGGCCATTCCAGCCGCCCCGCCAGCCTTTCGCACCTCGGCCGCGCCCGCGCTGACACCGCGAATATCCGCTTGCCGCCAATCCACGAACCGTTCCAGCCCGACTGTAACCATATGTCCATAAAACGTTGTCCACTCCATCCCGGGGATGACGGTAACTCCCGTCTCCCGTTCCGTCGCTTCCCGCTCGGCGAGACCGGACATCGTATTGTGATCGGTAAGCGCAATGCAATCGAATCCCAATTCGGACGCTCCCTTGGCCAATTCAAGCAAAGACTGCCTGCCGTCGCTATGATAGGAATGCGTATGAAGCTCGCAGGCGATCCACCTCATCGGAACCCCTCCTCTGCCTCTACCCCTGCGGCCCACACTTTCAAACGATAGGTGCATCGTTCCGTTACGATGGCATGGAGGCTCAACGTGACGGTCCATGTTCCTTCGGAAATTGTCCCTATCGTTAAGCCGGGAGACGCTTCCCGTTCGGAAAGATAAAGCTCCTGCTCCTGATCGTGACGATGGCACGCTCCTCTGTATCCGCGGCTGTCGTCTATCGACACCGTGATCAAATTGCGGAGGGGAAGAAAATGTTCCGCTCGCTCAAGCGTCAGCTTCTGCCGTTCCGGCTCGACGTAACGTTCGATGCTCCGCTTGATCAACTCCGTCGCCAGCTTTCTTTCCTCCAGTATTTTGGGCGAGTACTCGAATCTGACCCAAAGACCGGCACACGGACGATCAAGCTTGAAGTCGTAACGGAGATGAGATCGGGCATCGGCGGGCGTCACTTCATTTTCGATGTCAAGCAGCATGGGCCAAGCGCCTCCTTCACAAGCCTGTGGGAGCGATCCCACAATAATAAATATAACGTGTGAGTGTTCGCACCATTTCTTCGCAATGTTAATGGTTTATTAAAAATTGCGTTTGGCAATTGCATCTACTTAAACATCTTTCATAAAACGCGAAGAGCCACGCATTCCGAGGAATGCGTGGCTCTCCTGCTCAAACAAAGCTCCTTTTCATCTCATATATGCTAATTCACCGTAATGACCAATGGATCGCTTGCTTCCTTTTGAGCTTCTTTCGCTACCACTTTTATCGTCTGGCCTGCGACCAAATGAATTGAAGAAACATTGATCGAGAACGAACCGTCTGTCCTAACATAGCTAGTTGCAATTGCATTGCCATTATCATTGACTAACATAATTATTGTCGATGTCTGGCCAACGACACTTGGACCATCGTAAGTCCCTTGTATATCTACGGTTTCACCGCTAATATTACCGGAAACAGTGGGCACATTACTCTTTGGCGCTGATTGAATCGTGATGTATACCGGATCGCTAGGCAGCCTTCCTGCCTCATCGGCAATCACATATATGCGATCCCCGCCTCGCAAAACGATAAACGCTAAACTGATCGTCCAGTTGCCTGAATTCCTGTCGGCATAGACACCCGTATAAATCTGTGTGCCGTCTTCATGATATGCTGTTACTAACGAGCTCGGCGCCGCATGACCTTCTAATCCACCTGTATAGCCGTAAGTCTGACCCGTAACAGATGGGGGACTGGACTTCTCAACTGGCATAATAGTCGTGAGCACAAGCGCATCGCTTATTATTTTACCTTCCGCATCGGCTCTGAGCAGCAGTGTTGCTCCAGGCGGCAACGGAGGAAATGATGGCATTGCAAAGCTAAACTCTCCTTTATCATTAGCTTGGATACTATGAATGAGCGTACCGTCTCCATAATAGAAGTAGACGGTTGCGTATGGCTCCGTAATACCGGGCAGAAGATAGTCCGCATCCGTATATACTGGCGCTGTAACGGAAGGAACAGGCATTGCTTCAGTGGGATCGATAGTGGTAAACAGAAACGGCTGGCTTTCTTTCATCCCCGATGCCTTGGCTGTCAGTTGATATTGGGTTTCTGAACCTAGAACCAAATTGTGAGTATACGTTGTCCCGCCAGCGGCTGAGTAGAACTGTCTAATCACGTTTCCATTCATGTCTTTCAGATATAGCAGTACGTTCGGAAGCGGATAAGCAACTTGAATTGAAGTATAATCGCTGTAAATATCCCCGACCACTGCCGGCGTTTCTGTCGTAGGCCTTAATGCAATCGTAACTTGTGCAGATACGCTTACGATCTTCTCATAACCTTTGGCCGTAATCGACAATACTTCTCCGACAACTAGCGGCGAAGTCAATCTTAGGTTAAAGCTGCCCCCGCTGGACTCCGTGTTTGCTTTGCCTTCGCCGATTACCGCCCCGTTCGACCGTTTCACTACAATGATGGACTCTCCTTCGGCAGTGCCGGTGATGTAGGTATCGTCATCGTAGACAACTCCGGTTACACTTGGCGGCAATGTCTGCACGACAGGCGCGATCACAGAAACATATGTCGGTTTGCTAATTCTCTTTCCGTCTGCCTGTGCATACACCATAATTTGCTCGCCGACGGATAATTGTCCACTCTGAGACAAATAAACGTCTACCGTATTTCCAAGAGCATTATGAAAAGTGCCAATGACTGTTCCATCCAGCTTGGTAATCTTAATCTTGTTCGACCAATCCTCAACTTGGACACGAATAATCCTGGTATCGTCATAGACGTTATTCGTCACGACAGGCGACCTGGTTTGCGGCCTTTCCACAACCGGAACTTCAATTCTATCGCTTGTCCATCCTTTGTCAGCATATAACGTAACATATAGAACATCATTTCCGTGCAAGATCAAATCAGGATTATAATCAAACAGATTAAAGCTGAAGAACGTATCAAACTTACTGTCAGGCGTGTGAAGCGCTGTTCCATCGCTCAACTCTACTTTGACCGAGTAATCCTCTTTCAGATAAAAAACACTGCCGCTCATATAACCGATGTCGGTATAAACCGGTCGATCCACAGAAGGCTCAGGTGCCTCTTCTTCAATCACTAAATCCGGCAACGTTAACGTCTGCCCTGCATCTACCGTGAATTCGTCCGTATAATACCTTGTCAAACCTACATAAATATTTGCCGTATAAGTGCCTGGATCAACATTTGAGATATTAAAAGCGCCATTGCGATCAGTAACACCCGTAAAGCGCTTGGATGTCCCATTCACTTCTTCCAAAACGATCGTTTGATTATAGATCGGGAGCTTGCGAGGATTATCATATTCTAAAAAATATAAAAATCCTTTTACAGTAGCGCTTGTGCCGCCTGTATCTCCTCCACCTCCAGGAATGCCGCCTCCGGGAGTGCCTCCACCTCCGCCAGGAGAGCCGCCGCCAGGGACGCCTCCACCAGGAAAGCCGCCCCCAGGGATTGATGAAGTGGAATTACCATTCGGAAGTACGGAATTTTCCGCTTCTTGCGACAGAATGACGGATTCGATTTTTCCTTCCCCGCTGACCGTTGTTTTGCTCTGCAAATCAAGTTTCTCGACTTTCACATCTTTATCCAAGACGATGCCTGCAATTGTCAATTCGCCTCGAATGGATAGACTCTTTATTTTTCCAGAACGAATCTTTATTTCATTCAAATTCGTCATCACGTTAATCTTATTGAAAGTTCCTGAGAGCACGAGATCTCTCTGCTTTAACTTCTGTGTATTTGACAGCACCGTAACATCGCCATAACCTTCTCCCGTTAAACCGTCTGCTTCTTCTAAGCTTGCACCCGACAATACTTGAGTATCCCCAATGACGGTTGTTCCTTCCGCGACGATACGCACCGGATTTTCTTGTCGGTTGACCAGCAGTTTTCCTATCTTGCTATTATTGAAATGAATACTGTCCATGCCGCCGCCTTCAACACGAGAAGTGCCATCTACTTGAATCTGGTCTAAATAAACATCTCCCTCGCCAACTTCCTTGCTTATAACAAGATCACCTAATATATGCATGTTCCGGAGCGTAACGTCACGGGATTGAATGGTCACATTCGTTGCTACCGTCGTCTTGGCAGCTTCTCCATATTCACCGGGATTATTATACGTTATCGTAAATGCGGCCAATGCTTTCTTAATGGCCACCACCATTTCAGCGCGCGTCATTTGACGCGTCGGTTGAAACGTTCCATCCGCATACTGGTCCATGATCCCACTATGTACGATTTGATTGATTGAATCGACGCTCCAGTCGGGAATCAGATTCGAATCTTTGAAAGAAATAGTCGACGCCGAAACAGCTTGACTCAATTTCAAAATTTTCGAAAGGATTACAGCTGTTTCTTGACGGGTAATTTGTTGATTGGAACGAAAAGTATTGTCACTGAACCCATTGATAAAGCCCTGTGCAATCGCCTTTTGTACTTCCGGGTACACCCAATCCGTTTGTTTTACATCCTTGAATCCTATTGAACCTTTCTCTGAATACTTGAATGATCTGTTTACAAGCGCTACGAATTCCCCTCTTGATACCACTGTATCGGGCCGAAAGGTATGATCAGGATAACCGGAGATGATGCCTTGTTCGACCCATTCCCGAATGTGCGCTTCAGCCCAGTGCCCTTGAATATCGTTGAGTTGAACCGATTGACTGTGCACGAGCCCGTAAGGAATGAAAAGTACTGTCGCTATCAACATACAAATCAACTTTTTGCCCCAATGACTGCGCATGAAACCCTCCACCTCCAAAGATAATTTTCTCGACAGGATGATGACCCGAGAACTATGCTCATTTTCACTATCAGAATGATTAGCTTACAACCTTCCCAAACTATAATAACAAAAATACCCATAATTATATAGTAATAACCCAATTACAACTAGTTCACCAATTAACACATTTTCTCTCTTTCCGTTTTCGTGGTACAGATCACCCCAATGTCCTCTTTCGGAGCGGGGCGCTCCCCAATCAACTCCCCCAAAATAAAAATCGCTGACCTCACGCGGTCAGCGATTTTATGGTGGAGCCGAACTTACACTTCTGAAAACCCTGTACGCAAAATACCGGAAATAAAATTCATTTTTAATCACTTGCAGGTAAATTGGTTAGCCACAGCGCTTCTTGCCGAATTCACGTACATACTCCCGTTCCCCACATCCGCTTTCTGACTATTTCTAAGCACCTGATCAAGGATCATCAGTTTGCTTTCAGAGATATAGATTGTCTTCTTCTCATTAGGATCAAAGGGTATGATGCCGATATCTTTTAAGCGGTCTGGTAAGTTCATGGCGTGCGCCTCCTTAAATGTTCATTTTTGAGTCCTTTATCTGGGAGTTGCATTCCTTGATTGGCTTTTTCTCTCTCTGCCGCTTCATGTTTCAGTATTATTTTCGCCATAAGCCTTACCAACTTTTTTCTCGTTTCTGGACTTAATGGATCTCCCATAATCTTTCCCCTTCCTCATTTGTTTAGTGAAGCAAACCACTGAAAAAATATATCGCGATGAACGCGAATACCTTTTTGTCCTGGTCGCCGAATAACTGCTTTGGGCACTTGATCTTCCAGTTCATGTATTATTTGATATACCGTTGTTTTTCCATATTGTGTAGCGTCCATAATATCATTCATTGTTAAATACAATGGATAAGCATCGACATGGTTCTCAGACTGAACATTTTTATCATCAGGCAAAAGTAGTTTTCTTATAACATTGCATATGACGTCAACTTCTTCCTTGCTAATTTTATTTTTCAAGATGATTACCGCGATCTTTTCCATGTTCAATGCCGACCATATTCAGATATCTTCTCCTCTTTCCCAAGCTTCCTCAATGATTGCCCAAGCTGCCATGTGTAGATCATATTCGGCTTGGGCGGATTCTTCTGGCGTCACTTCCGGTGTGTTGAGGATAATCAGTGTATTACCGTGCATGAATTCCATCATACGCTCACCCCGATATAGCGTATGCCGGGGATTTTTCATGATGGTTTGTCCTTCATTCTCTCAGCGTATTTCAGTTGAAGTTCAGCAATACGATCATGAAGCCTTTCCCATGCTTCGTCGGACATTTCAGCGGGTTTGAGTGGGTATTTCATGTTTTGTTCCTTGTCTATTACATTATTGAGGATAGAGAAGTCACTTCTTGATTGATTCTGTGCAGCGGGCACAAGATACCGATTCATTGCAGCGGCGATCCGGTCGATGGATGGATTAGGTTTAGCGTCCACGGCAATATTGCTCATATCACCGCCACTTCCTGTATGTTTCGCTTTACGTACAGCTGCTCTTGCGATGATTTCATATACGGAATCACGTACGTCTTTGGGGAAATCGTCAAGGGATCTTCTCTCCATCTGACATTCCTCGCCTTTCATTCGTGAGTTTATTAATATAATACACATTCCGCATCACAATTAAACTTACAAAAAAGCCCTAGATCGTCTCCAGGGCTAAAAGCTCTCCATCTCCCACAGTTCTGCCGACGGCTTATGTTTTCGCGGTACTTGATGATCTTCCCACGCATTGACCACTTGCAGATGGCCATGTAGATTCGGCGACCAATCGATATATCCTTTGTCAGTGAGTGATTTCAGCACTCGCGAAACTGCCTCTGGAGTTCTCCCGATCCTTACCGCCAACTTATTGATCGAAGGCACTCTCCCGCCGCTGCGAGTATCGTTGTACAGGATACGCAGCAGTTTGCGCTCGATGTCATCCAACACGACCAATCACCGGCAATGCCGACAGTATCCTTTCAGCCGAGAGCGTTCGGAACGATCGTTTGCCCCAATCCAATACGCATACCTTTCCGTTACGTACTGCGTAAATCGACACACGCCGTTGCGTGATCGCCCCTTTGCTGTCCTGATAGATGATCTCAGCGCTACGACCGACATACTTCTCAATTTTGACCATGGCGATCACTCTCCACATGAGCGCTGACCGCAAGTTGGACAAATCGTACAGCCGGCGGTTGCAGGTGCTGGATAGACAGCAAGGCAGTTCGGGCATTCCTTCGTTACGGTTTCGACAGGCTGTTTTCTCAAAGGTGTTCCCTCCATATCGAACGTTTGTTCCACTCATAGTACCCACATTATATTAGGAACATACGTTCGGTGCAAGGGGAACAAAAAAATTCTGCTCAGAAAATGATTCCAACCGAGAATTTCTAAACAACAAATTCCACGAACTCAGGAGTTCGGAGCATTCCGGATCTTGTCCAGTTACGAAACCGTATCCGCGCGTTAATGACAGGC
Organism: Bacillota bacterium; assembly: GCA_023391635.1. Classification (GTDB taxonomy): domain Bacteria; phylum Bacillota; class Bacilli; order Paenibacillales; family Paenibacillaceae; genus Cohnella. The sequence continues at coordinate 99,228 of JAEWAQ010000013.1, forward strand.
TGTACGTAGACGAAATTGCGGTCCTCACCAGTAATGATGCTCTTGGATAGGTTGTGGAATGCTTTTCGATGAGCAGCAGGCACTGCCAGTTCCAAGATGCCGACAGGCTTATTTTGAAACCGAAGCAGCCAGCCGAATTGATGTTTTCGATATCCGGCAATAAATACGTCGGCATACTGATAGTTGATGATCTTTACCCAAGCCGGATCCCGACGACCTACATACCGACTACCCGTTCGTTTTGCCACCATGCCTTCCATACGTTTCTCGCGGATCACCTCGAACATGGATGTACCTTTACTCTCAATATTTATTACGTGGCTGAAATGAGCGCTATCCCGAAGTACTTGAGACAATATCGTCTTTCGCTCCATTAGCGGTCGTCCGCGCAAGTCGTTACCCTTATATCGCAAGATGTCGAAGGCAAAAAACGTGACTGGATGCTTTACCTGGGCCTGCATAATGGACATGGGCTTGCGCTTCATGAACCGCTCTTGGATAAGCTCAAATTCAATGGAGCCTGTCCCTGGGTTTATACAGGCTACTTCACCATCCATGACCACGTCAGACACATCATCAATCGAGACACTGTGCAGTTCCGGGTATTGGCGCGTTACATCCAACTGATTCCGCGTAAATAGCCGTACCTTCCCGTCATGGACGGATATGATCATGCGGTGGCCATCGATCTTTGGTTCAAAAATATATCGATCGTCATCAAATGGTTCTTCTCGTTTCTCAAGTAGCATTGGGGGCAAGAACATCTAAAGTCCACTCCTGTTCGGATTTAATGAATGCCAAAAAGGGAGCCACTGAGTGTGACTCCAAGGAGATAAAAGGTTATGAAGAAAAGCTGCAAGAAAATGCTTGCAAACTCTTCTATAGACTATGATATACGAACCATATACATTTGCATTAGGAGATTGATGGGAGTGAAGCCTTCGAGCGTTTTTAATTTGCTCAGACTGGTTTATACTTATTTTGAGGTGATGTCTCTATGTGTGGAAGGTACACGATTACGGTGACTCTCGAGGAGTTAATGGCATATTACATGCTGGCTGATAATGGAATGCCGTTTATTGAGCCGCGCTACAATGTAGCACCGATGCAGAAGGTCACTGCAATAATAAATGACGGAGAAAATAACAAACTGGGTGAATTACGTTGGGGGCTTGTACCGGTATGGTCCAAGGACGATAAAAGCGGATTTAAGATGATCAATGCGAGATCCGAGACGGTCGCGGAGAAGCCGGCATTTCGTGGTTTGCTGACTCGGAAACGTTGCCTCATCCCTGCAGACGGGTTCTATGAATGGAAGGCTACTGGCGGCAAGAAGCAACCGTATAGAATCGTGCTGAAGGATAGGAACCTATTTTCATTCGCCGGGCTTTACGACACATGGACGGGTCCGGAAGGAAACAAAATCAGCACATGCACCATCATTACGACAACACCGAACGAACTGATGGCCGACATACACGACCGCATGCCGGTTATCCTACCGCGCGAAGACGAATCGGTATGGCTTGATCGGACGAACCAGGATAAAGACCTGCTGCTGAATCTGCTCAAACCGTATGATGCTGACAAGATGCATGCGTACAAGGTGGGCGGTTCGGTTGGAAACGTGCGAAATCACGGTCCCGAATTAATTGAAGAAGTTGTATAAGCAAAGAGCAGCGAGGTCTTACCCGACTCGTCCTTCGATACAACTTAATAATACTACAGCTTATTTTACAAATACGGGACATTAACACTGGCGGTACGATCACCTTTTCAATATGTTATGGGTGTAATCCCAATACCCTAAAAGGCGGTGATTGTTCTGAGTGGTGCAGGATACGGTGTAGGTTACGGAGGAATGGGCGCAGCCGCATTCGTACTGGTTATATTCGTTTTGTTGGTGATTATTATAGCTGCGGGAATTATCGTTTAAACAGTACCATAATATTTTATACCGACGCTCGTTACAGGGTGTCGGTTTTTTGTGGCCGCGCATGGCTACTTTATATAGATGCTCTAATAATTGCATATTCACAAGTACTTAGGAAAATAGTATTGCTTCCGCATATCGCCATAATGTGACTTTTGATGTAGAATAATGGGACAACCAAACGGGAGCAAATCCCCCAGCCGATGGGGAATAGCTAAAGGTGAGAACGTGAAAAAGAAAATTGTTTTGTCCGTTGGCCTTGTGATTACCATCATCTTATCTATGGCGATCGGAGCATACGCGGCGTCAAACACCGAAGAAATCAAGGTGCTGTTGAACAAGTCGTTAAAGGTTAAAGTGAACGGAGAATTGCTCGCTGTCACAGATTCATCCGGAAAGCCAGCGTACCCGATCACCTACAACGGTACTACATATCTACCGGTCCGGTCGGTCGGCGAGTCCGTTGGGCTGAAAGTGGGATTTGATTCTAATTCCAACACCGTTTTGCTTGGCGAGGATAAACCCGCGACGCCAGCCAGTAACACCGGCTTGTCGAGAAGTAATCCGGCACCGATCGGCACGATGGTAACTAGTTCAATTAAAAACCTTCTCGACGATTACCAAGCTACTTTCAAGGTTGAGCAAGTCGTGCGGGGCGATGAAGCATGGACGATGATCCAGCAGGCGAACATGTTTAACAGCGCACCTGCGGACGGATACGAATACATGCTCGTTAAACTTTCAGTCGGCATCACTAAGAACGCTAATCCTGATGCGAAGGTTGACATAAACGGAGTATCGTTTACACTTGTATCGGAATCAGGCAAGGATTACGATTATGTTTCCGTTGTTGCCCCTGAACCGAAACTAAACGCCAATCTATACGTTGGGGCTTCAAATACTGGGTGGGCAGTCTATCAAGTCAAAACAGACGATGCAAACCCGTTGCTATCCTTCGGGAGGAAGTATGATGGAACCGGAGGCGTTTGGCTGAAGGTGAACTAATAGAAGTCTAACAAAAAGAGCAGTGAGGTTATCCCTCCTGCTCTTTTTTGTTCTTAGATCGCTATTAACTCTTGTTCATATTCGGATATTTGTTTAGCTTCATTCTCGACTTTATTGCAAAGTAATTCAAATGAATTGGAATCAACTTCTGCTGCTCTAACACGCTTGTCTTTACTCCTCAAAACATTGACCATTTGAGTAATTGTTCTGTCCTGATTCAAACTGTCGTCTTCATCGTATACCAAATAGTAATCGGATTCCTTATTAAAGTTCTCAATTAATGTATTAGTTTTAGAAAACCAGTCAACTAACTTTTCATTCGTCGAATTTGACGGAACAGCTTGTATTATATTCCACACACCATTTTTGAATAGAAAATCAACATTAAAATGGACGCTTCTTAAGTCTTTGATCGGATGGACCTTAACATTACTCTTAACCTTTGTCCCTAACCATTCACGTTGGGTAAATATCTGCTTAGTAAAGGTCTTTACATTCCGCTTTATTTTGTCTGTAGTAATTACTTCTTTTGAGTATAATACATCGCCGATGTACGTCTTTGACAGAGACTCAAATAACTGGTCTGGATCTTTAGTTAAAGCGAATGTTGGTTCCGATAATTTGAAGTTACTGGGTATCTCATCTTTAAGATTAATGAGAAATTCTTTTTCCAGCAAGTTGGGACTTAATAAATCTCTGTCTTCAGTGATTTTTTTAAAATAAAAATCCACAATTTCTTTATGAATTTTAAATGTTCTTTGTGACACTTCATCAAGCGCAACACCCTTGACCTTTGGTGAACTTTCATCCAATACTGCGTGCAAAACGGTTCCTTCTTCAGGAGAGTGCAAAATCAACCCAATATTCACCTTTTCTCCTCTAATTTCATTCGGGCAATACTGTATTACGGAGTACCAGTGAGTTTTGCGTTCCATGTTAATGCACCTCCAATATAACTTTGAAATGCTCCGTTTCCAGCTAGGATGTTTAAAAAAGTTCGTAATAGATTTTTCTGCTCAAGTAAAAACTTTTTATAAGTAGCGATCTGCACCTTTTGTTCAACAAACCATTCATTGGGAATGTCACGGAACCAATCATCGATTAATCCGTCACCAATACTTTCCGCTGCTAATACAACATCATGAAAACAATGGTTGTTTGGATCGGATACGTCGATGTACTGATCTAACGCTCGGAATATATCGCCAAGACCACCCATCGGAACCTGTTTTCCCGTAGTATTCATCAATATGTTAATCCAAGCGTTGATGTAAGGTTGATTGGCCGAAACATGAAGTAGCATGTTTCTTTTATTCATATTGCCCCAATTTGAGCCAAAAAAACAATGACCATGATCAATACAGTATAATAGCCTATCTCCGTTGTTGCTTGCAACAATCAAATTTCCAATGTTTCCAAACCTATCGAAATTTCCAGTCAAAATATCTAATACTATTATTTTTGGAATGTCGTCTTTGTTTACAATATTGCTGAAGAATGTCGTCCATGATGTCTTTGCATAGCGCTTTCCTAACTGAATAAGTTGTTGAAACCCATCTATCAAATTGTTTTCGACGCCTTCAATCAATTTACTTGCGAAGTGGTAGCCAGGGACATATCTATAGTTGAATCTCAATGTTGGGTCTTGACTAATAAAAGCACTATCAACAGATGCTATAGCACAATCCGGAATTGATATATCTAAGTATTTTGCAATTTTATGAACCAAAACTTCCTGTAAGAACATGCAATCCCAAATTTCCCATGCTTTTTTCTCTTCGTTATAGACATGTTGGTTCTTTAATATGTATTCCCTTCCGTTACTCCCCAGTATATGAATCGGCTTACTCATACCTCCGTTATTGTTGCCCAGCGGCTGGAGAAAAACATCGATATCTATTCGCTCGATCATGTTCCACCTCCAAATGTCCTACTAAGTCGTTTTCGACACTTGGATGCTATTTCCTTCGGAACAAGTGTTTGTTTTACTGACAATAAAAAAGCCCGAGAGCCGAAGCCCCCGGGCGTGATGGTTACTTGATCAGTCCAAGCTTTCGGAGGTCGCCATAAGTTATCGTGTCGCTGTCCTTGTATCTGGGCTGCGGGGCAGTTGCGTCCTCGATCCACGCTAGCACCGCATGATGCACGGTACGCTCATTGGCGCTGGTGTTAATCGCCTGGTTGATTCCGCCGGGGTTGTACGCGCGGTCGCCCGGCGAATAAGTGCCGCCCGTTTTGCTGTACAAGATCGAGCTGCCGCCACCATCGCCCTCAATGGCCCATACCGCGCCTTTTGCTTGCATGAATAGCGCCATCTCATCGCACGTCAGCCCTTCGTCGTCCACTGTCCGGCCATCCGAGATCGCGAGCAGCACATTGCCTGCAGCATCGAGTCCGATAAAAGTCCGCTGACACCGCTGGCCGTCGTTCTTAAAGACGAGTTTGCTGTTCTCGATCAAGATTTTCCCCTGAACCGAGAAATCGAGCTGTTCGCGCTCCGCTTTGCTGAACTTGCCGATCCGCGCACTGCCGTCCTTAAACCCGATCTCGTACCAGTTGACCATATCGCCGTATGCACCGTTGACGTACTTGCTGCCGTCCCATACGGTGCCGACGACGATCTGCGCCGTGAAGTCGAAGAATGGAAGATTGAATCCGAAGTCGGCGCCCTCACGCTTTGCGATCGCCGTCACCTTTCCTCCTTTCTCGCTGACAAAGCCGAATCGCGTACTGCTCCTCTCGAACTTGATCAGACGTACGTCTGTGCCGGGTTTGCTGTATGCCGTCGCCCGATCTGCTGCAGATGCAATCTGGATGTACTGCAATTTGCCACCAGATACCCTGATGCGCTCCTTGTATATCGTCGGAAACTGCTTTGCCACTTCGATCTCTCCCTTCGTATTCCACCAGCCAGCGCCGCCATAGCATTCGTTCAAATCGACCGGATGCCCGGCCACCTTTACGCCATTTTGGTACTGATACAGATGGGCCTTGTCCGACTTGCGGCCGCGGCTCCAGGCGTATGTCTGCCATATCCGGATACCAGGGATGCGCCGGGCCATCTCTTCGACGACAGCATACGATCCATAAACACCGATAACATATCCCTTGATCTCCGCAGCTGCCGCCCACAAATAGGCTTCGATCGCATCGCAATCATTCGGTTGTGCATCCCAATCAACCGCAAAATAGATCGCCGATCCCGCTGGTTGCCCGATCAACCGAGCCTCCGCCAACGCCTCGCGACCATCCGTCTGCCCTGCTGTAGCGCTACCCTTGGGCCTGTCCGCTGACGTTTCAAATACACTAACAACTTGCATCCCGGCCGCTGTGATGTCCTCCGCTTCGCGCCGTGTCAGGCGCTTCCAGCCGTACCGCTCCGGCACAAGGTACCGGGCAGCGAATCGGTACCCTTCCGCGTACAGCGCGGCGGCCGTTCCGGCTGTCAGCGGCTGAGCGCAGTCAATCCCCTTGACTGTCACGGGGAGCCTCCGGCAGTCCGGCCAGACTGGTCAGGTAGCTGAGCACCCCGGCCAAGAGTGCAGAACTGCCGACAAATACCCAATTGACCTCGTAAAACGCCGCAGTTGTGCCAATAAGCGTAACTGCTATCTGAGCCGCCGTCTTAACTGCTCGAATGGTTGCTGCCTTAAACCATTTGTTGATTTTCAATTTGATCACCCTTTCAATAGATTCCAGAGTAGCCCGATACCCGTCAAAAACAACGCCACTGCGCTGATTGTCGTCCCAATCAACCAGCGCTGGCCAACCCTTACGCCTTCTTGGTCCTTCTTCAGGTCATCGATTCGGTGATGAGCCGACTTGGCCGACTGCATGGCTTCCCGGGCAATGTCGTCAGACTTGTCCAACTTATCGACGAGGCGGTCCACGCTATGAGCCATCTTCCCGATAGCTTCGGCTTGTGCCTTTTGTGTCGATTCCATGCCGCTGACTTTCACAGCGATTTCATTCAATTTATCCATCTCAACGGACAACCGCCCCACCGCCTTATCGCCTAAAAAGTAAAGGCCCCGCGCTTATGCGGAGCCTTTCATACTGTGATATCAGGACGTTCGCTGATGACGAACGATTTGACTAGGACAGTGTCCTCTGGCGTAAGCTTCGGATAGTTGTTGGCGATGATCTGGTTGACCGTACCTTCGCCGCGATCAAAAAGGATGATGACCGCTCTACCTACAATCTTGACTGATGCCGGTGTAATCATTTGTGTTCACCCCCTTTCCTACCCAAATAAGAACTCAGCAAGGAATACATACATGTCATCCATCTCAGTTCTCGTAGTCGAGAGCTCTGCTTTGGTAATCGACAACTCTATCTCTAGCTGGGATAATCTATCTGGAGGTAATTCTGGACCTGGCTCTGGTGGAGAATATTCCCATTCGGTTCCATCTTCCTCTATACAATATACCTTTCCATCGCGTTCTTCTAATCTTGCCAAGTCTAACGCCTCCTAACCGATAAACTTCTGAACATATCCTACTCCTCCAGAACCACCTACATATCCAACTCCAGAAGTTCCAACTGTCGGTGATCCACCTGATCCGGCATTTGCACTCATAGCTATCGTGGTGGCGATAGCATGAGCTGAGGCAAATATTAATCCTCCTCCACCTCCACCACCACCAGCATTACCCTGTGCTCCCACAATAGGTCCACCATTACTGCCATTAATTCCATCTGCTCGAATTGCCCCATTTCCGACTATTGTTTCGGCAATGATAATTATCAAACCACCTCCAGCTCCACCTACACCTCCAATAGCTCCAGTACCTGGACCAGACATCCCGCTACCTCCACCAGCTCCATAGGCATCTCTGAATGATTCGAATGTATTATTCATACTTACTATGTTTATATTAGTTCCACCTCCACTGACACCCTGTGATGACTGTCCACCTCCAGATCCACCTCCAATTCCTCCTTGCGGATCTGTAGACAGTCCTCCTCCATTACCACCTTTTCCTCCCGTAGTTCCTCCACCGGTCGAATACCCACCTCCACCTCCACCAGCTCCGAGACCACCTTTGCCTGCAGAACCTGGTTTCCCACCCACAACTGATCCTTCACTAGCTTGTTGTGGACCTCCTGCTCCACCTTTTCCACTGGCGCTAAGTGTTCCATTAATGGTCGCTACGCCTTTCACGAGTATGACGGCAAAATTTCCTACAGGAGTTACTGTAACACCAGAATTTATATTGAATGTCGTGAATCTGTGTATCCCGGATGGTATAGTTTGTGTGCTAGAAGCATTGTATGCACCATCTGTACCATCATTTAATATACTAAGCCTGGCTAGCCATTCAGGAAAAGTAACCCCTCCCACTGGAACCCACACTCCCCCATCCAAGACTTCAAGCCTTCCTATATTCCATCGCATCTGACCCTTATCCCAAAGCTCATACCAAGTAGGTATTTGGTTATCAGCATTTGCAAGCGGTACTGTACCAGCTAGAAACTTTCCGTTATTGTTGGATTTTAAGACAACACCAGGAAGACCACGAGTCCTGTACGTGTTAGCGGTTGTCCCTGCTTCTGCATTAAGGGCGATAAAAGGACTACCGCTGTTTGATTCTGAACCTAATACGGATTGATACCCAGCGGGATTAGAATGCCCCCATTCGATTGCATTTCCACTTTTCCGTATCCCTATCAAAGCATCGGTTTGTCCATTCTTCAAACCGGCCTTTGGGAGGGCGGCATCGGCTGTTGACTTTGCCGCGCCTGCTAAAGCATAAGCATTATCAGCGATAAGGTGGGCGTCATCGATCCCCTGTTCGATCTTGTTCATGTTGGCCGCGTTAACAGGAGTGCCGCCCTCAGTCACAATCCCGGGATCAGGTGTAAGTGTGACGCCGGTGCCCGTCTCCCCTGTCTTGGTGAATCGTCTTGCGAACTGCACAATCCTATCTTTCCAGACTGTTGGCGTGTAGGCCATTACAGAAGACCCTCCTCTCCAGCATAGAACGTGCCACAATATCTAAAACTCTGATATACCTCGTAGGCCATTTGAAACAGCAATCGAATATCTTTCTCCAAACGGTTCGCATCTGTGTTATCAAAGCCTTTTCGCAATACCCAAGTCTTGGCGGGCAGATATCCCGGCGGCGTTGCAAAGTTCAACCGGATCGTCTCCAGATTGCCTTCGATTCGGTTGATGCCTGCGAGAAAGTCAATATATGCTTGTGTGCGGTTCGTGACCGTTGATAACACTGCAATTTCATACTGTAAGCTTAACAAGTAAGCCTGCAATGTCGCGGTATTGGCTTCGATCCGGTTGAAATCATCGAATTCGATGCTTTCCGTACCCGACCAATTCTCTTTAACCGTAATCGTATAATCGATGCCGTTATGCGAGTGTGTGTACGTATCCATCAGTTCACAGCCCCTCGCGCTTCAGTCTTCGCCCGCAGGTAGCCGGCGTAAGTCAGATCGTTTTTCACAACCATCGCATCCATGTCGCCGCCGTATGTGTTCTCAATGGAAATCACATCCGAAAGTTCATGTGCTGGATTCCCGCGCCAGTTAACGGTGTACTTCGCCCTGTACACCTGTTGAGCAAGCAGCCAGTTAGCTACCGCAGTAGCGCGCGCGGAAGTATTGATCAGTGTGTTGTCTTCCAGCTTGATCGTATCGCCTATGTCCACTCCTGCAGCAGTCGCTGATGCCACAGCGGACGTGTCGAGATCCGTCCAATATGTCACGTCTACCTGTCGCACGATGCGATCCAGTTCGATCTGCGGCTCGTTGTAGATGTTATCAAAATCAACGTTGTCAGCAGGAACTCCAACAGATATCTGCTTAATCGTGATGACGTTTTCCCGTGTAACATAGACATTGGCGCACCCAGCCAAGGCGATCATCTGCAGAACCGTCTTGCAATCGATTTTCTTAGCTATGCTGTTTGTACTGATTAACGATAAAGCAGGATCGATCGAATAATTGTTGATACCACATGTGGAAAATACGGCGGTAGCTAGTTGATGAAGAGTCCGACTAATCGGAGTAAGCTGCTCATAGCTGTAGTTGGTCGTCAGGTCCAGGTTCGTACGAGCCGTGAAACTTGCTGTCAAACTTCCCTCGTCGCTTTTCCACTCCCAGAGCAGATACCGTCCAAGCGGAACGTATTCGAAAAATCCACCGCCGATATCCGCGCCCATCTCTGCAATGACTTGTTGTCGCTGTTGGAGATACTTGTAGAATCCGACCGGGTTCAGGATGTTAAATATCCGATCGCTGTTATCGACTACGAACTTAAACTCAGGCGAGGGCAACTGACCAGACATAATATCCATATCCTCGATCAGTCCCATCGAAATCAGGCTGTTATCGGTATAAACCACAACCAGCCCGAAATCAACTTCCAATACACGCGCCCTCCGATTCCCTCCGCTCCACTTGTGAATTGTAATAAGCAAGCGCTTGTAGTTCAGCAGCTGACCAAGCAGGACGCAAACGGTGTCGTTATTCCCTGTGACGCTGACGGTATCGACTATGTTGTAAGTTCCGTCATAGGCGACCACAGTGAAATCGGTTGCGCATTCGTTGTTAATCTGGTCGAAGGTGACCGTCAGTCCAGCACTGGAGTGCGTGCCTCCAAAATCGATCTGAATCGTTGGTTCAGTCGCAAACACACCGTCGGATCCGCATATATTCGCCGATACGAACCCGCGCTCCCCGTTATTTGCAGGCGTTGCGCCATCTGCAAAACTGAAGCTGCCGTCAAGTTTGAACCTGCCGGGCTCCAAGGTCGCTAACTTCGCGGTCGCGTTGCGGTTCTTGTCAGAAATCTGGTTTTTGTTACTTATTGCTGGCGCTTCTGCCGAAACGGTTATCAAATTAATATCATCATATGCGGTCACATCTGCAATATCGAATGTGACCTTTCCACTAATGCGACGAGCTGGCGCATATACTGCCGCCTGATACTCTGGACTTGTCGGGTACATGCGCCGGCCTCCTATCGTTCGACTACGTTAAATTTAATATCTTTCCAGCGAATCTCTCCGTCGATGTAATCAAGCGCACCGATCGAACGATCACCGGCATAGAAGGTGCGAGTTTCACGCACCCCGGACTGCGGATCTTCATATTCGACTTGGAAAACCGTGCCGCTGACAACGTTCAGGACCTTACTCGTGTCGTCTTTGCTGAGATACCTCCATGACAATTCAATCTTCCGCACACCGGTTCGAATTCGCTCTATAATCATTGTCCCGTTTGCATTACGCTCGGCTTTGTTGATGTCCTGGATCCCCACCGCGTAGCTTGAAGGAGTGGGGATATCAATGCCGGTTATTTTCAGCACTTGTCGCCCACTCCTTTAAATTGGTTGCGTGATCATTCTACCGCCGCGACGGCCCTGTTCCCGTTCAAAAAAAGGCAAGAACACTCGCGCGAACGTGGAGCCGTCCACGTTAAATACAATCTCGCGGCCGTCGCTGCCGCTGCCGCTTCCGCCAGAACCTTGACCCATTGTCATAGCAGCGAGAACGGCGGATCCGATAGCGCTGGCGATAGTATTGACAAAGCCTGTGTTCTCAAGCGGGACGACCGCCTCTTTCCCGGCTTCGCCGACCATGGCTAGCGTCGGAGAGTCGACAATGCCGCCCCGGGCGAGTTTTGGAATTTTCGGGATACTGATGCCGAACGACTTTCCGCCGAAGCCAGGGACCCAATCCGGTATTTCGATATGAATGCTATTCAGTCCTGCGATCATCGAATTGAGTCCGTCGATGATCAGATTTAGCGGAAATTTGATAATGCCCCACAGCGTATCAAAGATACCCCGGAAAATATCCCGTACACCTTCCCATGCCTTTTTCCAGTTTCCTGTGAATACGCCGACAATGAAGTCAATGACGCCGCCTAGTATCTTGAATAAGCCGCTCAATATATCAGAGATCATAGCGACTGCACTGCCGACAACGTTCACTACAAGATTAAAGACTCGCGTGAACGTCGGGCCCAGAACTTCAATGAGCCATTTCACAAGTGGACTGATCACTTTGTTATAGATCTCAAGCGCACCGTTCACGAGCTTCAGGATGAACTCCGCGACCTGCTGAACAAGACCTTTCAGATGCTTCTCCCATAACCAAGTGAGCATCTCTAAGAACGGTTCAATAATTGGCTTCAATATCTTGTCCCATAACAACTGAAAAGTGCTACGAATGTTCTCGAACAGTTCAGATAGGTTTTAAAGCAAGGTCTTGCCGTACTTGTCCCACAGGTTCGTAACGATCTGCAAAGTGTCCAGAACGATCAGTTTGATCAAATCAAATACCGGGCGAATCACCGACTTATAAATGTCATTCATCATGTTGGCGCCCCAGGTAAACGACTTGACTGTTTCACCCATCGCCCAGACAAACACATCCGTCAGTATAGGCACGATCGTTTCTGTGAGTGCTTTGCCGATTGGCAGGACAAAGTCATTATAGAAGTAATCGACAAACGGCTTGATTGTTCCGTCCAGTAGCGATTGCACCGCGCCTGCCATTGCGGGAAAGTATTCGAGATATGCGTCCTTTACTTTCTTCAAGGACGGCAACCATGTACTATCCCAAAGCCCCGATACTGTTCCTGTGACGTTCTGGAACGTCTTCGCAAACTCTTCAACAGTCCAGATTGCAACATCTCTGAACACAGGAGCAAATGAATCTGTGAATGAAGATATGATACTCGGCACAAAATCACCGATCACATAGTCCGCAACCGGCTTCAAAAATTCATCCTTCAATTGAACCGCAGTTCGTCCGATCTCTTGAAATACCGGAAGTTCGCCGAGGCTTTTCAGATCCTCCCAGATGCCTCGAAACAAACCTTTAACCCTGCTTACCGCTGCTTCCACATCAGGAGATACCGTGGCCCCTTCGCCGATCGCTCCATTCGTTGAGAGCGGGTCGAATCCTCCTTCATCTGACCCGATGCTGATTTCATCAGCATTACCGGCAGCTGATTGTGCAAGCTGGTTGATCTCATCGAAACCGGCAAGCGCACCCTTAGCTTCTTTACCGGCTTTCTTGACTGCATCCGCTACGCCCGTTTGCGCTACAGTCGCCTGCTTTGCGGATTGCGCCGCCTTTTTATTGCTTCCGAACAACGCCTGAGAGAACTGAGCAGCAAGCGCTGTAACTCTCGATAAATGAGCCGCAAGTGTCTGCAAAATAGGAATGACCGTGCTCATGATCGGCATAAGAGCCTGCCCGATGTTCACCCGAACATCCTGCATCGTCTTCGACAATGCCGCCATCTTGCCTGCATAGGTATCCGCGTACTTCGCAGCGTCCCCGACCTGAAATCGGGTTTCGGCCATGATGCCGTTTACTTCAGCCTGGATCTTCTCCTGTTGGGTGAGCTGCTGGGCGTTCTTCCCGATCGACCTCGCATATTCGTCCCACATCTTCGCGACGTTCTTCGTTACACCAGCGTTATCGACCAAGACGGAATTCTCGTTCTTCAGGCCTTCTGTCGCGGATGCAACGGCTGCTCCAAGCGTGTAGGACGACTGACGTCCGAATGAAGCGGCGTCCTTCAGTCGCTCCATCACATTCTGGATCTGCTCGTCGTTGTATCCACGAGCTGCGAGATTCTTATAAGCGGAAACGGCATCCTGGAGCGGCACAAGCCCATCATTGATGTACGATTGGATAAATTGATTCGCTTGATCAAAACTGCGACCCTGACCTTCAAGGATACTGCGCAATCCAAGCATAGCGCCTTCCAATTGGCTCGCAGCCGTAATGGAAGCTTTGCCGAACTGCACAATCTTGGTCACAGCGAATGCCCCGGCTACAAGCACACCGAGCTTCTTCATGGTGTTACTAATCCCGCTTGTTGCCTTCTGGACCTCCTTATGCGCACCATTCAACTCCGACTTGACGGTTTTAAGCTCCCTACGGAGGTCCTTCGTTTCTGCTGTGATCAGGACTTGCAGCTCTTCCAGTGTCATTGCCACCCGTTTCACCTCGCTTTCGACGCTCAGAAGCATATTGTTCAATCCGGGCTTTCATCATTTGCCAGTTCTGCTGACGCGGGCGTTCCAATTCCGGGAACAAACCAGGGAAAACTTCGTGCAGTAAAGGGACGTTTGCCTTCGTGCCGAATAATCTTCCGACCAAGATCGCGATCAGATCGCTTTGCCGATACGCGATCACCGCCTGATACTTCAACTTCTCCTGTTCAGTTTCAATCGCGGCTCGCAGCCGGGCTTGATTCCCTTGGATCGCGGTCAGAATCTCCCGATAGGTCATGTCCCAATAAAAAACTGCATCCACGCCGTTCTCCACAGCGATTGGATACAGTTTGTCGTAAAACTCTGTCAAGCTGTTTGCGGTTAGTTCGTTTCGCCCGGTGTTCGCTTCTTCCTTCCGGCTCCCTCCGGAGCCCCCCTGAAAAAACCGCTCACCTTCAGCACTTCGACGATTTCTTTGACCATGCCCGCATAGGAACCGCCGCTCTCCAGGTATTCGTCAAAGATACCGTAAGCGTCGTCAAGCGTGATGCCATGTTCGTACACTTGCATCGATCCATGCAGGACGGCAACGATCGTATCGATGTTCGGAAGGTCCTCTATGCTACCTGTACCGAAAATCGCCAAAAGCGATCTTCCGCCAATCTTCCGCTCGACGGCAGCGGCTTCCTTTGCCGGCAGGCGGAGCTTGTAATCTTTATTACCAATAGTCAGCGTTGTGTATAGCATGAACGCATCCCCTTATTTTCGATTAGTAATAAGCGCCCCACTAAGGAGCGCTCTCAGTTGGTCAGTAAAACCGCACTTTACCCCTCCGTGGGATTCGTCACCACAATATCGGATTGCAGGCTCATACTGGCCGTAAACGTCATGGCGGCATTAACCGCAGCCGCGTCCATCTTAACATTGACGAATGCCGTAAAGGCATGCTCCGAACCGTCGGGATACGTGACTTTGAACTCAGCAGCCGTTCCGGCATCCTGTAACCCCTTCAACACGCGATAATTGCTGGTCGCACCGCTGTTATCGTAAAGGAACTTGAACGCAAGATCGCCCAAATCCTTCACACCGGGAATGTACTTCTTCACGCCGTCGGCCAGCGTCGTAACTTCAACCTTCTCCGGATCGCCGCCGAGCTCCGGAACCTCCATGAGCAGCGGAATTTCTTCGAATGCTGAAGACTTTTTATAACTCAGCGTCGTGTCTTTCGACAGAATTCCAGACATTCAGATCACTCCTTTATTGGTGTACAATCTTCGTTCTTGAATCAACGACACCGCGATAACGCAGTGTTTTGTGCTTGATTCCTGACGGATCCGGGATGTCCGCCATGAATTGGCGCCGTAATCCGAGACTATTCATCTTCTCATCAACGGATTGCGCCAAGGCCCCCGTGGACCGCTTATGCCAAATATCAACTTGAATGCTGATATCCGTGAGATGCTCGGTACTCATATTCAGCGCATTCGAATTGGCGATCTCGTAGAACGAAATGTGCGGCAGCTTTCCGAAGTCTGTCGGATAAGCATCAGAAACGGTAACCCCGGGAATGGACGACAACTCCGATTGTACTTCCGGCTTCACGTCGTACATCATGTACCACCTAACCTTTGAATCTCTTCCTGGAGTTTTTTCCTGACCATCGTCTTCACCCGCTGTTCACTCCTCGCGAGAGCGGGATAGAGATAAGGCTGTGCCGGTTGACCTTCGGTATAATAATAAACACCGTTGTCAGTCTCCATCCTGAAAAAATGGTATTTCTCCGCATCTTTCGCATCGATCTGGCTCTCGTGTATCCACCAGCCATTCTGCTTGTAATGAAGCCGGTTTAACACTTTCGCCGGGATGCCTTTTTTGTCACTGGACATGCCAATGGGACCCGTGCCGAACTCCACATAAGCCGCATGCTCGACATTCGTGAATACTCGACCTTCAATACGACCGTCCTTCGCTTCAACTTCGGCAAATATGCTGTTTCGAAGCTGACCGTCGTTTACTGGCGCAAGACCTTTCGCTTCACCTTGTACCAATTTCACGCCCTGATGAACGCCGATCTTCACAGCCTTCTCCACGTTACCGCCTAGTGCGGAAAGTTTAGCGACCAGCTTATCGAATCCTTGGATACTCGCCACTATCTCACCTTCTCCAACTCGATAACAGTATGCCGCCACGGGCGAACGGCGACGACGCGATAATCTGGCTCCAGAGTGTCTGCAGCAACGTATACCAATGCCCCAAAGCCTTTTCGCTCTGAGTTAAAGGCCTCCGCTAGTTGTTTTGCCTTCTGGTCGTCCGAATACATAACAAGCATGTTCCCAAGCCGCTCGCCGTACATCTCGGCCATCACCTTGCCGCCAGCAGGCTGGACGCTTCCGCTGACCGTTATCGCATCTGGGCTCCAATCCTCGTACGTCGTGGCGTCAGGCTCCTTGATCGTAATCCTCTCCCTGAAAACGACTTGACGCTGGTCACGCTTCATAAGTCGCATCAGTATGTCGCCACCTTTGCAAGGCGCTTGGAGAGGATCGTCTGTTGGAGCCCGGCAGGCACATCCTCAAACGATCTGCTGATGCCACCTTCGCTATGGGCCGTTTCGCCTTCGGCGCCCTGCTTGTTGTAGCGAACGACAACGAGCTGTCGTTGAGCGGATTCGAGCGATGCGGGAAGTTCGACGCGATTGGTCCATGTCAGGATGTCGGATTCGGCATCTTCCAGCATCAATTCCATGGCGTCGTCCTGCGAGTCGTCTTCCGGCTTGATGCCGAGCATCAGTTTCAGCTTTTCAAGTTGGGACATTCCGCTCACCCCGCCGCTTCAATTCAATCAATGCACCTGCGATCATGTTCAACGCCTGCTCCTCCGCATCCTGGAACGGACCCTCCAGACTCTCGGTGAATGGCCACAAGTGGATATGAAGAAGCTCATGAACGAGATACCGCTCCATATCCAGTGGGTTTAGGTTATCGTCGCCGTAATCGATTGGATCGACGATGCGCAGCTGAGCGAGACGGTGCTGTACATTGACGCTGATTTCGGCGTTCGATTCCGTTGTGACCATGTCACGTTCTCGAATGATCGATGTGCGAACATCCCAGTCTTGAAGGCGAAGGATCTTCTGCCACTCAGCGCATTTGATTCGAAGCTCGTCTTCGGTGTGAATAACCTCCATCGATTACGCCTCCAATCCGGACAACGCATCGATCAACTGCTCTTTGCCCATCTTGCCGTAATCGGGAATATTCTTCACCTTAGCGGCAGCTCGAAGTTCCTTTAAGGACATCTCGGCGATCGGAATATCGACTGGCGACTGCTCCGCTGCAATCTGCTCAGCCTGCAATCGACGCATGCGGTTAAAAGATGCGAGACCCATTAGCCGCCAGCCCCTTCCAACTCCTCCAGCTTGTCGACGATCGCAGCGAACACGCTCTGAGTCGCTTTGACTTTGCCGGTAGGCGTCGTATGTTTGGACAGATCAGCAACAGCATCTTTTAACTCTTGAATCGTTTTAGCCATCTGCTACACCTCCATAAGGGAAAGAGCCCCGAAGGGCTCCAAATCCCGACAGATTGATTAAGCGATCTTGTGCTTGAACTGCACAATGCGGATGTTCTTGTTCTCGTACACCCGTGTCCAGTTCGCGGCAGTCTCCAGTTCCGTGTTCGTCGGCGAAACGCCAGTAACCGTGTCCTCCGTCCATTTCACGCCGCGAGGATGCAGCAGAAAGTGCTGACGGTTGACGAGGATGTCGTCTCCTTGCAAGCTGTCGCGGTCCGTCTCCGTCGGTACCGGAGCGGCGCCATTACCCAAACCGATAGCCCCTTCGCCGAACAGATACGTCGTGTACACGCCGGTTGCTACCGGATGACCGTCGTCCACAAGCACACGGGTATTAAGATAAGTCGCGAAACGGGCGCCCGTTGTCGGATCGACTTGATACTCGATCAGGCCGTCCTTCTGAAGCTTGGCGAAAACAGCAGAATGCATGCTGAATGCCGTCAGCTTGTCCGCTGCGTCACCGAGCTTGTACTGGGCGTCAATGATCGTCGACGCACTGATCACAGCAGCGGCGCCGGTGCCGCCGGAGATATCCGAAACGTTCCCACTCATAGAAGCAGCGGCAAACACGCCTTTCAGCGTTGCGAACAGCATCTTCTGGCGGTCACGGTTCCACCATGCAGCGACCAAGTCGGCGATCGCCCTCATCGGATCGTCGCCGGACAGCGCCTTTGCCAGGTCATTTGCGCCCCAAGCTTTGCCTCGTGTATGAAGGCGTGCCTGGTCCTTACTGGCCGTGATCTTGTTAACTGACAGCGGCGTGGTGTCGGAAAGGATCTCCGAATCACCGCTCAGATCCGTCCAAAACGGCATGTTGATGATTGTGCCACCTGATGCAGCCAGTGCATCCAATTGTGAATCGGGAACAATGATGCCGGATTGCACGAGCGCGGACAATTGAGCCGTACGCTCGACGAGGTACGGATTGAATACTTCAGGGACAATAACGTCCGTAATACGTGTTGCTGGCATGTTTGATCACTTCTCCTTAAGTTTTAATTCCGGCTGCAACCTTTAGCTGCTTCGCCAGATCCGGATTTTCGCGCAAAATGCGCCCTTGTTCCGTCAGGTTGATTGTTTCTTTTTTCCACGGATTGACTTGACCATTGCCGCCCTTGGAGCCACCGCCACCCGGAGCACCGCCTTTCAGCCGTTCGTTCACGCCAGCTTCGACGGCAGCGCGGAACGCCGTTTCCACTGCTGTAATGCTGGCATTGGTTTTTTCGGCATCAGTGTAGTCCAGGATATCGGCAAGTTGCTTCGGCAGCCCCTTCTCAGCCAACGTCTCGAGCGCCGTCGCCCGCAGCTCGCGGCGCGTGATCTCCGCCTCGCGTTCGGTCAGTTCTGCATCCCGCTGCTGGCGCTCGTACTCAGCCTTCTGGTCAGCGTTCATCTTGGCGAGCTTCTCAGCTTCCGTCTTGGCCTTCGCAACGTCGGCCTCGGCCTTGGCTCGCTCCTTGGCGATCGTTTTGGCGATCAGCGCATCAATCTTCGCCTGCTGTTCCGGCGTGAAAGTGACATCGTCATCCTTCTTGTCCTTGTCCTTATCTTTGTCGAGGTCGTCTTTGTCCTTGTCTTTATCTTGATCGTCATCGTCCCCGGCAAACAGCTGAAGATTAAGCGGCAACATGAACTTATTTGCAACGAATTCTTTCATATGTGATCCTCCAGTTTAACGCCCTTCGGCTTTGTCCGCGACCGGCAGTTTAACGTCGTGCCACGCGTATTGGACAAAACAAAAACACCCCCGAATGATCGAGAGTGCCTTATATCGTGACTGTTATTTGCTTTGCTTGCTCTTCCGGTATCTCCTCATATTCGAGATCCTCACCGATAAAGATACGACACTGATCGGGATCTGGCATCCAGGCTTTGTCTACTGGATCGTATCGCTCGAAGTTACCACCAACGAATCGATAGAGGCGTGAGGCCGTTTTCCCATCATAATCATATGCGAAATAGAAATCATCCAATGGCCTCGCCTCCTTACTTAATTTTATCGATATCCTTCGGTTTGCTGAGTTTTGCCGACATTACAAACATCTCTTTGCTGATCTCCAACCGGCGTTCCGGAGTCGTGCTGTCCAGTCGGAATTCCTCGTATAGTTTGTGAAGCGGACCATTCTTAAGCTCGAAGCTCTCGGGCGTGTGGAATTGCACCTCGAACTTCTGCCCGTCTGGACTGATGAAGATGCCGTTGATGCCTTTATATGGATTGCGCTTGTCGTTCCAAGTGTTTTTAAGCTTGAATTGAGAATACCCTTTCGCTTCCATCTCACCCGTTACGGCATTGAAAGACTCCGCAAGCTTGTCCCCAGCAGTTTGATAAGTGTATCGAATGACGTCGTTTGTTCCCGCGATCGTATCGCTAATGATCTTTGTATCCAAACTGTTTTTGCTGTCAGAATTGACCTTACGCAAATAGGAGTCCTTCGATTTCAAACGATAATCCAGGCCCACGAGTTCGGCACCGGTAGCCTTAGAAATCTCCTGGAGATCCGTCGTGATTTTCGGCTCATTTACGATGATCTTTTCATAAGCGTTTAGCTTGCGGTAATCGCCTTTAAGCTGGCTCCACTCCTCACTTCCAGTATACTTCAAGTCCTGGAAGGCGGCAAAGGATTTCGGGGCGTCTGAACCGAGCAACTTTTTGTAACGATCGTACTGCTGTTTGTCGGCGACCTTGTTTTGAATCTGCTTCTCGATGGTAGCGACCTGATCAGCCCCATGTCTCACATCCAAACCTTGCCGCCAATCCGAATAACTCGTATCCGCTAGCACCAGTTGCGATTCACCTGTAACCGGATCCCGGGCGCGTCTATCGATGCCTTCATACGTATCCTGCCCAAAGTACGCCCGTGTCGTGCTGCGGCAATAAGGATGCAACGGCGGCATGTTCTTACCGGGAACAGCATCCTTGGTATCGTAGACCTTCAGATCATGCTCCCGGCATTCCGGCGATGTGCGAGCGTCCAGGGTTGCGAGAAACTGATATTGATCGATCTCGGCTTCCTGGTAGCTCTCCAGCTCAGCAGCGTTCGCCATATACGTCGTCTCGGTTCGTATTAACCTGTTGGCCGCATGCTTTCCTACCTCCATCCGCTCCTGCAGCTGCTGAGACATCTTCCTGGTGCTTAGACCAGACATGAAGCCGCCTGTCAGCACATCGTTCAATTGTCCTGCCAGCGCATCCGTATTGCCCCACACACGCTTGCTATAGTGCTCACCTGACCATGGCCGCTTAAGGATCGTTTCAATCGTCCTGGTCGGCATACCAGCGAATTCAAAGCCTACGCCTAAACCCCGCTGTACGTCGAACATCGTCCGGTAATAGGCATCGTTGATCGTGCCGATATAGCAACCCGTGCTGGCCGCTATCTCCGCATCAGCGATGATCTTGGTCTGAACATAGGTGTTTGCCTTAAGTGCCTGCATTCGCGTAATGCGAGCCGCATATGCAGGGGCGTTCAACTGGTTGAGCAGTTGCCGCTTGATCGCAGGGTCCTTTATCTGGCTAATTTTCGCTTTGATACGATCCCACTCAGCACGGCTGATCGGTTCATTCAGCAGTTTGACTGCTTCATCAATAGATAAGCCGCCGTCTTTGGCATACTTCCCGAATATCCTTTCAACCTCAGCATCGATGTCTTGGAGACCCTTGTCATAAGCCTGAGTAACGGTGTGGACTGTCGAGTCAGCGGCACGATGATAAGACGCCATTCGTTGCATTGCCCGCTTGTCCCAATAACTATTAGGCGGCTGCTTCATCGTCGTCGTTCACATCCTCGTTATCGCCTCCACCCATCGGCATGCCGAATGCCTGCTGATTGCGCTTGATATCTTCCGCTTTCTGCTTGTTCAGTTCCTTCGTTGCAGTAGCGGCGTCGTCCACAAAAGAAAGTTGATTGATAAGCATCTCATTCGGCACCATGCTTGCCAATTGAGATATCATCTGTGCCGTCTCCAGATCGTTCGACGGCAGATTACGCGTCATCGTAATCGTCACATCGGATACGTCGGTTGCCTTCCCTTTCACCTTCATGATGTTAGCGAATAGCTTCAACCGCTCGCGCAATCCTTGGACAAAATAGCGTTCCTTGTTCTTCGCGAGCTGCTCTAAGCCGAGAAGCTTGTACTTCATGGCGACGCCGGAAGCATTCGCAGCAAAGTTTTCATCGGTCAAGTTCGGGACCATAGAAAACTCATGGATGTCCGATTTGATCGCGTTGCGCAAAACCTCGACTTGTTGCTCGTTAAGTTGCTTTACAAGCCAATCCGCATCAGCATCCTGTCCGGCCGGTAGCTCAAGGACTTTATACTGCTTGAGTAGCTTGATCGTCCTGCTTGCCTCTTGCACGTCGTCACCAAGCGACGCTCCTTTGATCTTCAGGATCGCATCGACGAGTTGCTCTTTGTCGTTTACACGGTCAGACATAAGCACGTTGTAAGCATCGATCAGGCTGATTTGCTGCTCGAAATCGCCCTGTTGCTCTTCGTTGTTCCAGAATTCTACAACAGGCACGGCACCGAAATAATGGTGCTGAACATCAACCATCTCGAAGCTGCTCAGGTCCGCACCGTAATACGAGACAATCAGTTCCGGTGTGTACACGTTGATCTTCCAGCCGATCGGCGCATTATCTATGTCCTTCTTTTCGTAATAATGAACGCCGAACAGGCTTTTATACTCGACAGTGTCATCTACCACAAGGAATAATTGCCGTGGGTCGATGACCGTTGCTTTCGGAATCGGCACATCATCGCTCGTCATGAAATACAACTCCCGACCGACGCCGAATATGGACAAATCCTTTGCCAACTCGGCGTCATGCGAAACGATATCGTTCTGCTTGTACGTCTCCGTGATATCATCGATCTGCTTGCCATCGTATTTTACCGGGTTACCTGTCACATAGCCGACCGCAATGTCCGTGATGTACTTGGCGTGATTCGCGACCAGTTTGTTATTCGGCAAGCCGGTATCGTCGCCGAGCTTGCGCTTCAAGATCGCTTGCTTGCCCATGTAGTAATTGTCCAGGTTGTCGAGCCGAGCTATGCCCGCCTGATGTTCCTTGATGCAGCTAGCGATCAGCGGGAGTGGGATATCGTTTGGGTCATCGATTAGATCACGGTCGCGTATAATGGCCAATTAATTCACCTTCTTTCGCAAGGCATCCATCGCCAAGATGGAGTCCGCGCCGTATACGGTTGATCCGTCCTGCAATTGAACGTATGCTTCCCTAACTTGTCCGTGGCCGCAGCAAGCATTCATAACGCCGGGTAAGGTTCCCATGCAGGCATCATGCCCATCTGGTGTCTGAAACTCTCCGCAATGGCCACATGGTCTCTTGTTATACGTTTCTGCTGTTGGCTCTTTGGTATCGCAAAATACCCATTTACCACCGACGCATTCAATCTTATGGCCGCGCAAGTAAGACATTCACCTCACCCCAATCTTAGCTTTGTTGCCAACCTTTAGACGTGCATTGCGCATCTCGTCTTCCATCGCATAGCGCACCGCGTCGATGCTGTGATTGTCCTTGTCGGGATATCCGTCCTTAAAGTTGCCGTTCGAATCTCGTTCCAGCTCATAACCGTAGAATTCTCGTTTCGTATTCGGGCAGCGAACCGGGTCGATAATGATCTCATCTAGGTCCTCCAGGAACTTAACTCCATGTTCGACACTGTCCGGTCCCTTCTTGGCGCCCGATATGTTCAATCCGAGCTCTCGAAATTCATTTATCGTTCGCGGCTCTGCACTATCCGCCGTAATTAACCGATTTCCGGTGTTCTCTTTCTTGATCTCGGTTACAGCCGAACGGTTACTCATGCGAACCTTGTGAATCTCGTAGAAGATAAACAGTCGCTTCCGCGTCTTGTCATAATGCATAGTACCGTAATGAAGCGGGTCCTTCGCATATCCGAAGTCTAGGCCGCGCTTGATCCGATCGAATCGAGTGATCTCTTCGTCGGTGATCGGTCTGAATGTGAGGTTAAGAAACACCTCTCCGCCAGTTCCGGTAACCTTGCCCAGGTATTCGTGCTCATAGGCATCCAAGTTCTTACGCTTAAGCTCTTCAGCTTCAACAAAAAACTGCTCCCCCAGCCAATGGCGAGGAACAGTCTCATACGTGCTATGGTGAACGAGTCGGTCAGCTCGCTGTTCGGTAACTTCTGCGTTTACCCAGTTGCGTTGCGACTTCGGCGGGTTGAACGAATAGAAAACGGTGAACGTCGGACCGCCGCGAAGGAACGTCTGATTAATCGTCCGGATGTCTCCCGGCTCGAATTCGTCTATTTCCTCGTACCAGACGTATTTGATATACCCGCGCCTGAGCTTGCTGGACTTTACCTTCTTCGGTTTGTCCGCGCCCCGGAAGATGATCTTCTGTCCGGTTGGCTTATACGTCAGGCTCATCGGGCTTACGCTGTCATGCCATAGGTGAGAGACGCCCAGAACATCGATCGCCCAAAGCAGCTGCTCATAGACACTCTCACGCAAGTTCTCCTTGACCTTCCGGAGCGCCACGGCATTAGCATTCGGATCTCTCATCATCCCAAAAATGAGTTCAACGCCGACGAATGAGGACTTTGTACTTCCTCGGCCACCGGGAAACCAATAGTGAGTATACCGATCCTCTTTCAGAGCATGATGAACCTCGTAGAAGCTTGGCGCGATCAGGTCGGTTAGTGCGACTTGCATATCACATCGTCACCGCCTCCAGTTGACATCTGTATCAATCATGCATTTTGTACATATGTCTGAACGCTCGGTGTTCAAATTCGGGCAAATTCAGCCGTTTTCGCCGATTCCGTTTCCGTGGAACAATTCAGAATCACTGCCTTTATGCCGAATATGCGATCTCACGATTCCTCGTTATCGCTCCGTTTTTCGCGGCACATCATCAAGGATCTGAACCGCCCCATTTACATCGACTTGCTGCTTATCTATCCACATACCGTATCGCTTACCAAGCAACTCAAGCGCCTTGATCTTGTCGGCAAATCGGATCTCGCGCTCGACACCTTCGCCTTCCTCGAACGGGATCGTCTTGACCTTCACGCTGGCAATCGCCGCACGATCATCCGCACTCGTTTCGGCGTTCAGTTCGACCGTGTCCATGTTGACCAGCTGCGTCGGGTCCAAGAAGGCGATGCGGGCAAGTTCACGAAGGATTCGCTCCTGGTTGACACCTGTTCGGGCGCTGTGCTCAGCCATCCGCTGATTAATGTACGCGCGAACCTTAGCATTCGTTAGCAGCCTTGAACCTTGTTCAGTTGCCGCATTCGGACTATATCCAGCGCGGATCGCAGCCTGCGTGGCATTGAGGTCAATCAGGTATTCATCTGCGAACCGTTGCTGCTTGGCCGTCAATGCCATTGCGATCACCTCATTTCAGGAAAATAAAATTTCTAGAATACTTTGTTCCATACTTTCACTCTTCTAAACCTTGGCATTTAGCTACTACAGTATGTTAAACAACATATTGTACGAATTTGGATTTGGACACTACAACATATAGAAAAATCATGGTATAATAATCCAATGAAAGGAGGTGAACAACCGATGCAAGAGCCATTCATCTTTTCAGAATTTACAAAGTCCAGCATACCCGAAAACGGGGGATTATATGTTCTACTTGGACATCCACATCTCGGGAAATATCCGGTATTGTATGTTGGACAGGCAAATGATTTACGGAGAAGATTCGGTGAACATTTGAATAGTGATGATCTCCGAATACAGCGAGATGTGTTCTTCTACGATTATGAACTTCAGCCAAACGGATTGTTACGGAATAAACGCGAAAAGGAATTGATTCAACTTTACAATCCGCCGTTTAATGTAATGCTAAAGCCAAAACTGTTACCAAATCCGTTAACACCAAAATTACAACAGACACTTCCAGTTTCGCCTTTCAAGCAAAAAGCAAGAAGTCCGTTGTCGGATTTACTCGATGAAATGAATCGCCAAAAGAAACAACAAGAACTTGAACTGAAGCTTCGGACGGAAGCGTTACTGAATGCTTTAAAAAAATTCAGTTAGGAGTATACCCCATGTACCTGGTTGGAAAACCACTGCGTACCTCTGAGGAAATACAACATGCGATTGACCGTTCAATTCCAGTCGCCGTTTGGCAGAACGGAGAAATGTTAGATCAAGGTGGTCTAATCGAACAACATGATGAATCTACTGTTAAAATCAATGGATATTATTTTTTTAAAGCCACCTGCGATTTTAAAACTCGCTAAGGTGGCTTCTTCCTCATTTGAGACGTTTGATCGATCATCTGCTTTGTATGTCTATATCATGCTCCTCACTATATAGGCGCATCGTACGGCAAGATTTCACCTTTTTTCATAAACTCAGAAAAATGTTTGATATTTTCGCTTGATCGATCTTCTCTTTCGCCCTATCCACATACGATTGAACCGTGCTTTTTCCAAGATTCAATTCGGCTGCGATTTCTTCCAGACTCATCAAGTCGACGTTGAACATCATGAAACATTGCCTTTCCCGCTCCGACAGTTCACGCATTGCCTCTTCGATCTTGAAGCGGTCTTGTTTTGATAATTCATTTGCTGTTACGTCGCGTTCGATAATATGTCGACTACGCTTGGATTCGTATTTCTCGATCCACTCCGGATCCCATGTTCTTATCCGGTATCGTCGCTCAATCCCTCTCATGCTGCCCGGCCGTCTTCCCGTTCGCAGCCATTGAAGCGTATAGTCGCAATCCCCGATCATTTCCCCGATTATTTGCCGCTCGCCTCTATCTGTGTTCAATGTGCGGAGCGCTCTGAGTATTTTACGCGTATGTCTGTACGGTTCGATCAAGTCTTCCATTCCCGCTCCGCCTCCTCCCTATATCAGTATTCGAATGTCCTGTCCTTCAAGTCGGTAATAAGATTCCGAAGAACGGTCGCCGTTCTCTCTTCCTGCCTGCTATCCTCGATGCCTGCGCATGTTTCCAAGTGCTCGATAAGTTGGGCACGGTCGATCCCCTTGTCCGCTAACGCCTTAAGCAGCGCCTTGAACCAATCTTTCGCGACCGTTCCAGCTATCGGTTTGTCGCTGTATACATAGTCCTTGATTTGTTCCAATAGGGCCGGAGTTAGTTCTGGTTCTGCTATTCCTTTCATGATCTCACCCGCTTCTGTTCGAACTCATTGGCAGTTATTACGCCAGTGCGTGGGTGGTACTGCCGCGAATCGAGAAAGGCGACTTGTTTTTCCGTGGCTTTCACAATTGCACGTAAGTCGCGTAAAAGTCCTTCATTTCGCTTAATGTACTCATATAGAGTTTTCATAGCATGGTTCTCGTCCTTGCATATGCGACGCTTTCGGCGATTCTCTCGAATCTTCCTGACAAGTTGATATCCTTCAGCCGCGTTATACGATGTCAATTCTACGATATGGTCAAGGTCGCCGCGCTCGCTGTCATACTTGGAAATTGAGGCGTCGTTTTGCTCGAATTGCTTCAAGACGGTTTCCACGAGATAGAGCAACTGGTTAGCCGCTTGTTTCGGGTCAAACTGTATTTGTCCCAACATGGTCATGCCTCCGATTTTCGAATGTTTAGAAGTTCTTCTAAGAGTTTGTCGTAGACCTTTATCATTTCTTGTCGCTTGGCCGGATCTTTTTCCTTCTCGATCTTATAAGCACCTACGCGAATTCGGGCAAGCAGATGATCTTCCGTTGACTCAACGCCTGTCGCTTTAAAGAATGTGTCCTGCTGATATCGATCGAACTGCGCGCTTAATTCATAGGCTTCTTCGTATTTCCCCTCTTCGTAAAGATCGATCGCCGCAGCTACGATGTCCATTTCGATCACTCCTTGTAGAATAGACACCGTCTATCGCAGTAAGCTGAAAGTAGGTGATCCCGGCATCCGAAATCATATGTCTTTAACCCTTGCTGATAAATGCGATCTAAATCTTTTTCCGGTAATGGCGGTCGGTTCAATTGGTTCCATTCGTTCAATGCGGCCCATATCATTCCTGGCGAAAGCCCGGCGTGCTTCAGATGTGTGGCGACACGTAGGCCAACGTTGTCCCTTTCTCCTTCTCCGACACCTTGCATCATCTTGTGAAGACAGAGCTTCGTCCGAACGCCTTCAGTCTTTTCGCCTTCCGGCCTGCTCGCTGTGTATGAATTGTTCGCCTCTGGTGGGAGCCAGTAGATTTCGTGCAACTCATCGTTTTGGTCGGCCTCTTCCGGCTTCCAATCCTCCCGCTTAGTTGATGCGATTTCCATGATTTCTGTAGGTGTCGCGTTATATAGCTCAAACGGATAGAGAGGAATCTTGTATTTGCCACTCTTGGAGTTAAGCGTGTTCGGCACGCGGAATATGCGCACTTTGTCATAGATCGAACTGTCATATTCCACGCCTACCATAATCCGTTTGATAAAGCTGCGGAAGCGATCGTGTATATCTGCCCCAGGCTCTACTCCAGAAAGTTCGGACGGCAACATGATATGAAATCCTTTGGATCCGCTGAAATATAGCTTTATCGCGTTTACATCGACATTATGATTTTTCAATATTTCCAACGCTCGAACAGTTTGATAGATTGCATGGCCGAGGTCGTTAGAGTCAATATCAATCGGGATGAAGTCGGCGTAGGCAGGCCCACTATAACCCATCACACTACGATGCATCCGGCCGCGTTTTGATCTAACCCAATTGTTCTCGAAGTACTCGGACATACTGTCGTCGTAACGGAAGTACGTCATATAGGTATCGAATAGTGGCTTTGCTGCCGGATCACCTAACTTTGTAATGTCCGCGAGGTTGTTGCGGTTGCTCGCTCCGTTGATCGCCACGTCAACCCACTTGAATTCGGGATGATTCATCCAAGCTCGACCACCTTTTGCGTTCTCTTGTTGAACCGGCAGTAAATTGGCGACGAATTATCATTCCTGCGAACTTTGTATTTGACGATTTTGTAGTTTACAAGTGAACGCTTCTGTCCATTGCCAATGGCGCGTTCAATTCCTTCCTGGTCACTCTCTCCGGTCGGCTGGAAGAAAAGCACCCCGTCACAAGCATTTTTCATCTTTTTCGCACCTTCCAGCATTCCGGCTTCCGTAAGTTGACCTAAGACAATGACCGGGATATCCAGTTCTACTGCTAGCGTCTTTAGTTGCTCAATGATTTGATATAGTTGCTGCCATTCTTGCAACCCTCTTGCATCTTCAGGCTCCATCCGTCCGATGTAATCCACGATGAGGCATTCAAGCCCTTGCATCTTCTGCCGGACGATACTGGCAAGCCCTTTGGCTTTCGTCACCGTCAGATGAGGTATCTTTGACAGGACGACTTTAGAGTCTGCAAGTTTGTCATAGGCTTTCAGGATCGTGGGCCATGATGTTCCCGAATCGATAATTCCGGTATAAATCTCTGTGAACGACGCTCCACTAATCTGTGCGGCGAGCCTGCCGGAAAGCTCCTCCTCATCCATTTCAGTGTTAAGGTAGTACGTGACATGTGCTTGCTCAACTCCCAGGACACGAGCAATATTAAGCGCAAGCGCCGTCTTACCGTGACCAGACTGCGCGCAAATCATGATGCAATCCCCGCCACGTATTCCCATGAAAGTCTCGTTCAGACGTTCGAATCCTGAATCATTCGGTGCAAGTGACAAGCCAACCGTTTTTGTAGGATTCCTCATCCTCTCCTCGAATGCGGCTTTATGCGCTGGCGCATACTCGGTAGGCAGAAGAATCTCCTTCTTGGTGTGCTTCCCCATGATTCCAGCATTCATCACATGGTCAATTTCGGCTATCTTCGTACCTTCTCGCTTTGCTAATTCGATAGCCTTTTCCGCTCTCACAACCGTCTCGCGTCGATATTTCAGATCGTTGAGTTTCTGGATAAAGAACATCATTTCGGAGCGATTGACGCATACCTTTGTGAGTTGGTCAATGAACGCTTTAGTAGCCGGGTTCTTAGTGACTCCCTTGAGCGTGACCGCCGTTGCCGCTCCCTCAATCATCATCCCGAATACGTCAGCGCATAGTGAATCTTGGAAACAGTCCCGGTCAGCGTAGGCTAAAACTTCATCGATCGACATGATGCCATCCAGTACGCCGGTAAGAACGTGCATTTCGGCTGTCGTGTCGTTCATAGCAAGCCAAGCTCCTTCATGATTTTGTCAGCTTCTTCGTCACTTACCCCATGTTCGCCAGCGGCTTGTCCTTTCTCGTCCGCATGTTTTCCGTGTAACGCTCGAAGTGCTGGAAGCCTCCTGACCGCTTCTTCCTCCGTCGAATTCCTAACGATTCCGAATGTGTAATTCTCGGGTGCGCTTCGCTTGCTCTCGGTTGTCATATGCGCCAATATTGCATACTCCACTTGGTTCGAAGTGTACTTCGAGAAATAAGCAAGCGCCTTATGCACGATGCTATCGGATATCTTCTTCCCCCTCCGCGTCTCAGCGATGAATGCCAGGTATTCGTCAATTGTCATCAACATGTCTTGAGAATACCGAGAGCGGAAATCGGAGATTTCGGCGGATATATCTTCATTTCTTTCTCCTTTTCTATTTCTCTTTCTCTTTGTGTCGTTATTGTCAATATTTTCGTTATTATTGCATACATTAATGCCGTTATTGTCCGCATTAACTAACGTGATTGAGCATGAACTCTTTTTAGCCGCTTCTTCCAAATCAATTACTGAATACTTCTTCACGAACGTAATGCCCTTACGTCTTTTGGAAGCTTCAATGAACCGTTTTTGAAATCCACTGGATGAAAGAATTTGATATTTTTCAAACAGTTCATGGTTGAAAAAACCCCATTTAATGCATTCATTAATGACTTCATTTATATTGTTAATGTCAACATTAATGCGGTTTGCGAATGCATATTGTTCCTTTTCACTCCAACCGTAAAAGTATCCATTTTTATAAATCGCCATCATTAACCGAATGATTATTCCGAAACCAAATGTACCAAATTTCCCAATCGGCACGACCAGTTTATCATCTTGGTCGATGTCGACATCCAGCGGGAAGTATTCCAGTCCTTCTTTGAACGGTCGCGCCATTGTATCACCTATCCTATCTCCGCCACATGTCGGTCAGTCTTTCTAAGCTCTGTCGCGTCTGGTAAGACTCGCACCATGTATTCCCTTTGTGGAAATAATATTCAACCGTCCATGAATGCCCGCATTCTGCCCACATTAAAATGCGTATGAGCGTCCCACGTCCCCAAGGCGGACCGCTACGAACTTCCGGATGCTGTATGTCTATCCGCGTCACTACCCCGCCTGCATTGACCTCTATGGCCTGCAGATGGACATGGTCTAATCCACAGATCGGACATAGGCAAAGTCCGTCATCGGAAAACCTCGGTTGGAGTTCGCTGTCAGTGTAGATTTCCCGTTCCACCCGAATCCCTCCTCAGAGCTTCATCCGTTACGCGATCAACCTCAGATTCGATGAACGCTTCGAATTCGTGATCAAGTCCTCTTAATCGAATGAAGGCTTGGGCAAGATTCTCCGTCATCGGGATGCTCTCCAGTGCCATTATCCGTTCCTCGTTGTCCCATGACTGGTCTTGGGCTTCTGATACTTGCTGCTTCAAAACAGCAAATTGACGTTCCAGGTATTCCAACTGCCGCCCGCGTAAATCGGTGATTTCCATCCATATCGGAATTGCTTTTTTTAACGTCTTAGCATCCTCGGACGAACCAATAAGTCGAAGTTTGTCCAATAGTCCGGAGATACGGAGCGAGACCTGCTGCATCTGTTGGAGTTCGAGATTGATGATATCAGCCACCCATATCCACTCCTTCCGATCCGATCAAGGCCCGGACGCTATTCGCCAGTTTCAAACCTTCGGTCACACCTACCCTAAATGCTGCACATTCATATGCATTAACTAGCGACGATATTGCATTGTCGATATCATTGAATTTCTCAAATTCAAGCTCAATGCGAACCGCATTCATCGCTGTTTCAATTTCTGCTTTTGCCGAAATGACATTAGGTTGTTTCGACACCTTCCCGCTCACATGTTCAGTAATTGCGTCCATGCCCTGTTCAAAAATGCTCATACCGTTCCCCTCCAAGCATTCAATCCATCTATAAATCCGAGGCGATAGTATTTCTCGTTTATTTCTCCGTCTACCGTTATGGAGTGCCGCTCCATTTCGTCATATAGTTTCCTTTGATCGTCGGTAAGAGAAATCAGGAAAATTTCCGTGGACTGAGCCAATAAAACCGAATCTTGAGCATGATAATCCATGGTTTCGGTATGATGGTCATATGCTTCGGTAACAGCCTTGTCCAATATCAATGAAATCGTTGATTTTGCCATTGAACATTCTCCTTCGCGTTTTTAGTCCGCAAAGGCTCTATTGTGTAGATGACTGAAGTTATGTATAATCCCTTACATAGAGCCTTTGCGGCTTAATCGATAGACCGTCTGCGCTTCCCGGCCAAGGTTAGGCGCTGACGGTCTTTTTCATTTCATACAACTCAAGATCCCTATGGAAATCCTCGATAGAATCGAATCTCTGATAGATAGCAATCAGAATTTCCAAAATCGCTTCTTTATAGTTTTCTCCCATCTCCTCAAATCTTGCCTTGAGTTCTGCATGCTCGGGACGTTCGAGCATTTCCAGCAGTTCTTCCCTCGTCAACGGTTTAATTCCTAACATTCAACCTCATCCTCCTCATATGACTCGCGTGATGTAGCGCGGAACATAATTTTTCCCCACCAGTTGGGGAAAACCCATATCACTCGCGTGCTATGGCCCGGGCCATATTCTTCAAAACACAAACTCTTCCATGATCCGTTCCGCCCGCTTGCGCTCGAATTCGAAATCCATTGCCCTGTGCGGAAAGTACATGTCGCCTGGACGCAATCCATACTTCTCGAAGAACCTACGATTACCGTATTTCCCGATCTGCTTATTGGTCATGACTGGCGTTGTTGCCGCCGTCATCTCATCCCAACCCGACTTTGTAACCCTACTCTGGAATGTCTCGTAGCTGATTCCATTGATCGCTGCGAGTTCCAGTATTTCAATACTGAATCGCGGGACATTCCTTACGGATCGCGCTGCAGTTGTGTCGCCCGGCTTTCCGACCGGTTCCGTAGCTGCCTTTACTTCGCTCCATCCGCGTTCGAGTCTTCGGCGAAAGTTCCGAGGTGTAATGCCATTGCTTACTGCTAACGATAAGAAGTCCATTATTCCTCTCGCTCCTTTCCTACCATTTTCACAGCTAGATAGATATGATAGGCGATCCAAACGATTAGACCGGCGATAACGATACTGATGAACCACCATTGGAACATCTCGCTTCCGCCCCCTCGTACTTGCTCAGAATGGCGTCCCGCTCCGACCTCAATTGCTTGATGCGAGTAGTAATCCGAACGCGATCGTCATGGGATATAGTGAAATATTGGATCGCGTATTTCTTGGCAATTCTGGAGTGTTCCAGGGCGATCTCTTCGAGTCTGGACCCGTCCGGCGAGTCCATGGCGATCATGACAGTACGGTGGGAGAATTGTCTGGTTTTCATATGCCCCATCCTTCCTTAAGTTTGTTAATCAACTTCATCATTTCGCCGTCGTCCTTCGTGATGTCTGGATGGAATGTCTTTGACAATGTGCGGTAGATGGTCTTCAATCTGGATTTCTCTTCGTCGGTGTAGTTACTTTGATTTGTACCGAAGTAACTACTAAAATTCTTGAAAAAGTCGTCTGTACTACTGTAGTTACTTTGATAATTACTGTAGTAACTACGCCGGTTTTCCTCCTGTGCGCGGTAGTTTTCCTCTAACTCTTTCAAATAGGCTTCATTGCGGAGGTTTCCATAAACGTCATAGCAATATTCATAGGTGTCTTCGCCGTATTTCCGTTCGAACATGATCTTTGCTTTCCGATGTTTGGCGAGAATTTCTTCGTGTTTCTTTTTTGCTCGATATTCTTGCGTCTTTTCGATCTGGTCTTTCGCATTCTTAATGATTGGGTCCAATTTTTGATTGACCATTTCCCATAATTGCTGTTCGGTCAATCCCATCATTGATAATTTTTCTTGCAATCGTTGAGCGTTAATACAATCTCCCGGCCACGAATCCAACAGGTTATAAAAACTCATTGTGCAAATTACCCATTGCTGCTTTTTGACCTTTCCAAGCCCATCCCTGTAACTCATGTGAATCATGATTTTGTAGGCGTCTCGGATCGGTCTTTCAAACCTCTCATCACTGTACCGGTAGGTATATTTCGTTTTTGTCACACCGTTATAGGTGATCGTAAAACTATCAACCAATAATTCCTTATGTTCCCCGTAAGGGTCCGGTTTCTTGTTGACGACCTTTTGTATTACGCAGAACATTATTTCACCCCGTAGGTACTGCGCTAATAATTGAAGTAACTACATTCCGATAGTGGCGTTTAGGCTATCCGTTTCAACTGCAAGCGCTCGTTATATTGGATAAGCGCCTGTTTGCGTTGCTCAAATTCGGGAAATGCTACGAGTAGTCCGATGTCTGCACGCTGTAACGCCTCCACAGCTTTGATTTGCTCGGTGGAAAGGTATGGCCGGATTGACTCGCCTTTAGCGATCCCGTTAGCCTCCCTGAACTGCTTTGCAGACATTCCAAGCACAATCCGGTTGATCATGTCGCTTTCGTTGCTAAAATGGTAGTGCATCGGGTTTTCATGAGCGTCCATGATAGCATCCGTAAAGGCTGGATGTTCGAGACGGGCAGCATTCAACGATTGAATGAAGTCCTCCATGCGATTAAAACGTCGGATATATTCCTCTTTGATCGTCCTGGCCTTAACCGACTTGATTTCCATTACGGTCATTATAAAACCGTCTTTGGTCAAAAGTACTTCGCGGTTCCACTTGCCGGACGCATCTTTATACTTACTCTCCTGAAAATTCAAGGCAATGAATTCTGCACTCAATCCACTTGAGGATTCAGTCAAAGAATCAATGGTACGAAGAATATGGAAATGGTTTCTTTTTAAGTCCGTTGCCATTTGCCGACTACCACAGTAGGCGTTTCCACTACGTGCATACAAATTACATTCCGTGTTAAGAATTAGTTTTGTCACCTTTGCACTCTCCTTTCGCTTGTCCTATTTTGAAAGTAGCAGAAGATTTCATTTTCGAGAAACAACATGCTGCTGATAAAATAGTCGGAGCTTATCCCGCTACTGTTGCAGCCCTTATGTGATGCGCTTGACCGCTATCTTGTTTGTCTTGCTTGCTCCTGCTTCAGGATTTCTTTTAGAACTAATTGCGCGATTACATCAACAGCTTGATCTGGATTTGGGTGTTTGATGGTTTTTATTGTTACCATTATCCCCATACCGACCCTCCAAATTGATATTAAAAATATCATTAAAGTAATAGGGAACGTGTACAGCACAAATAAACTTAGGATTCAAATTGTGATATTGACAATATCACTCAATTCATATAAAATTAGCATTGTCGACCGAAGCATCATTTTCAACAAACATGTCCGGAAACAATAATTCGGGTTTATTTTTGAAAAACTTGCACATCCTGATCATTAGATGGGCACTTGGATTTACATCACCGTTCTCAAGTTTCCGCAAATGTATTGCAGATATACCTAACCGGTCAGCGACAACAGCTCTGGTTCCAACGGAAATTCTAAGTTGGGATAGATTCTCTCTCTTCACATATCTCACCTCCAGTGAGTTTAGTATAGGTGATATTTATAATATCGTCAAGGTATTTATAATATCTTTTCTAAAGAAAGGATTTTTCTTATGTCCACATTAGGTAAGAGAATAAAAAAGCTTCGTTACGAAAGAGGATTCACGCAGTTTGAAATGGCAATCAAATTGGATATGGGTAGAGCAAATTACAGTCACATCGAAAATGATAGAGTTATTCCTTCAACTAATACATTGCAATTAATCGCAGATGCACTATATACAACGTCTGATTATCTATTAGGAAGGACAGATGATCCATCATCGTCTATTCACCCACCCGGATCACGGGAATGGATACTTAACGCAAATGAGGAGCAGTTTTTAGAATACTATAAAGAAAATTGCCCCCCTGCTCTGCTTGAGATAGTCTCACAATCAAAAACAGTCAAGGAATTGGTCGAGACTTTTAAAAAGACTTTTAAGTCTCTAGGTTTTGAAAGTTTAGCTAAGTATGATTTTGAATACGACAATTTAGAAGACATGTACTCTTATTTGGAAATAGTGCGACTCACCATTAGCCTTTACAAGGCAGATAGTTTGGAAAAAAATAAGTTTTACAAAGCTTTAGAAAATTATCATGATGACGAAGACGAATTTGAATATGATGAGACTGAACAAATCCCGTTAGTAGGAACAATTTGTGCGGGTGAAGGCCTTTTCGCAGAGCAAAATATAGAGGATTTAGTATATTTTCCATTTGAGGATAAGTCTCAACCTGATTTTGCGTTGCGCGTACAAGGCGATTCCATGATTGATGCAGGAATCCAGAATGGTGATATTGTTTTTATGAGAAAGGCAAAATGGGCCGAATACAACGGTCAAATCGTCGCTGCTGTGATTAATGGTGAAAACGGTATGTTAAAGAGAATGAAATGGTCGGAAGGATCGCCAATGGTCGAGCTTATTTCCGAGAATGAAAACTTTCAATCCATTAAAGTATTGCCAAATGAAGTTCAAGTTTGCGGTATTTATATGGGATTTTTTAGACCGGAAATAAATTGATTATAAATGTTCGGAGGTCACTATGAAAAAAGGCACACGAGCTGTCGCATATCCTCGCTATTCTTCTGACAATCAACGTGAAGAATCGATCACCGCACAGCTTCGAGATATCGAGGAGTATTGCAAACAGAAAGGGTATGTTCTCGTTGAAGTTTACCCCGATGAAGAGAAGACGGCCACCACGGACAAGCGTCCAAATTTTCAGCGTATGATCGCGGACTCAGCGAAGAATTTGTTCGATATCGTGGTCGTCCATAAGCTCGATCGCTTTGCCCGAAACCGCTACGACAGTGCTCACTATAAACGAGTGCTCAAACGTAATGGCGTCCGGGTTGAAAGTGTACTAGAACACCTAGATAACTCTCCCGAATCCGTAGTATTGGAATCCGTTTTGGAAGGTATGGCTGAGTATTACTCGCTTAATCTTGCTCGTGAAGTACGGAAAGGACAAGGTGGGAACGCTGAAGCCGGTATACATAATGGCGGACGTCCGCCATATGGCTTGAAGGTCCATCCAGAAACCAAGATGCTCATAATCGATGAGCAAAAATTCCGTGCTGTTCAGATATACTTTGAAGGAATAGATACCGATAAATCATTAGATGCTATTGCCGAGGAATTAAACGAGTTGGGTTATCGAACTCAACAGGGAAGGAAATTCACACGGAACAGTTTCGACGGATGGGCGCGTAATCGTAAATATCGCGGGGACTATGTATGGGACCAACTTGCGGCTAAGGATGAAGATGGCGTCCGACACGGTGACAATAAACCGATCGAAGAACAAACTATTATTCCCGGAATCATTCCTGCGATTATTGACGCGGTGCTGTTTGATCGAGTTAATGCAAAGATGGATATGAGAAAAATGAAACCAGGGAGGATGAAGGCGAAAGTGAACTATCTGCTGACCGGGAAAATATATTGCGGCAGTTGCGGCTCCCTTTATGCTGGTAATTCCTATACGAACACTAAAAGCAGCCAAAAAACCGTCCTGACGTATTATAAATGCCAAGCAAAATGCGGCAATACAAGCGTGCGAAAGGATGCGATTGAAGAACTGGCAATTGAGAAGCTCATGGAAACTTGCTTCTCAGATGATGGTATTCATGAGATCGTCGCCCGTGTTCAAGAACTGTACAAACAAGAGAAAGAGCAAACTGCTTCAGAGGTAGAGCCGATTAAACAAGAGCTAAAGGAACACAGATCGAAAATAAAGAACTGGACCGAGGCGCTTGGTGCGGGAGTGAAAAGCGTAATTGAAGATATCAAGAATGCCGAGGTACGGATCGAATCATTGGAATACGCCCTGCAACGCGCCGAGATGATTGGCAACACTGCAATACTTGATGATCAAAAAATAATCGAAATAATAAACGCAAAGAAGAACTCCCTCCTTTCCGCCGATGAAGACGAGAAGAAAGCAGTCCTCCAGGAATATGTTGACCGGATAGTGATTCAGCCGTCGAAGGATATCAATAATTTCGACGCAGAAATCACGTACAGGGTTTTTAATGGTGGAGCCGAGGGGAGTCGAACCCCTGTCCGAAAACAACGCCACATAGGCTTCTACGGGTGTAGTGACAGATTTGATGTCACCCTAGGGACTCCCCGTCACCGGATTCCCTTCGGGTCAGCCTGATTGTCTTCTTCCGCTAGCCCCAGGCGGAGACTAGACAGCGTATCCCACTATAGGTTGAGCCCCTGTCACGCCACATGGGCGATGGAGTGGAGGAGCCTGGTGACCGTTATTAGGCGGCCAGAGCCAGAGAAGGTTGTTTAGCTTTGCCGTTTAATTGGCTTTCCGCGTTGATGAAGCAGACGCAGCCCTACTACCCGCTACCCATGCTCGAACTGTCCCCGTCGAATCCATAAACGGCCCCGAAAGTCGATCGCCTGTCGCCATCGGCAGAGCGAATCGAGGAGTACCATCCATCATCCATAACAAATGGACAATACATCAAGCATGCGTGCTTAACTCAATTACATTATTAGTATACCACACTGAAGGCGCAATTGCCGCATGCACTTGATGGCAGCATTGCCACTTCAGAAACTAACCTTCTGCTTCTCCCGAAGCGCCCGCTGGATGTCGCGCTGCGCATCCTTCTTCGCCGCGTCCGCGCGCTTGTCGTACTGCTTCTTGCCCTTGCCCATGCCGATCAGCACTTTCGCGTAGCCGTTGCGCACGTACACCTTCAGCGGCACAATCGTGTAGCCTTCGCGCTTGGACTCGCCGAGCATCTTATGAATCTGCACCTTGTGCAGCAGCAGCTTGCGCGCCCGGGTCGGATCGCTCGGATTGCTGCGATTGCCTTCCTCGAACGGACTGATGTGCATGTTGTGGATGAACATCTCGCCATTGCGGATGGTAGCGAAAGCGTCGCTCAGATTCGCGCGTCCCCGCCGCAGAGATTTGATCTCGGTGCCCGTCAGCACGAGGCCGGCTTCGTAGGTTTCCTCGATGAAGTAATCGTGAGAAGCCTTCTTGTTCTGCGCCAACGGCTTGTCAAATTGATCCTTGTTCTTGCTGCCCACCGACCTTCACCTCCCATTCCTACTCGCCCGCAAATACCAACCGGACACCTATTATAGCACGCCGACCCCTCAGTCCGCCATCCCGAGACATTTCGCGACGAGCGCCATGCGGATGTACAATCCGTTATGCGCCTGCCGGAAGTAAGCCGCTCGTGGATCCGCATCCACTTCTTCGGCGATCTCGCCTGCACGCGGCAGCGGATGCAGCACGATCGCGTCTTTCCGCATCTGGTCCAGCAGTGCGCCGTCCACGATATATTTGCCCGATGCTTTCTCGTATTCCTCCGCGGACGGGAACCGCTCCTTCTGAATCCGCGTCTGGTATACCACGTCCACGCTGCCCGCTACGGCGTTCAGATCGTGCGTTTCCTGATACCGGATGCCCTTCTCGTCCATATAAGACTTCACCGATGACGGGATTTGCACATTCTCCGGAGCGATGTAATAGACCATGACGTCCTGAAAATTCGCCAAAATATAGCTGAGCGAGTGCACCGTCCGTCCGTATGTGAGATCCCCTACCATGGCGATCTTCAGCCCGTCGATACGGCCGAATTCTTTATTGATCGTATATGCATCAAGCAGCGCTTGCGTCGGATGCTCTCCCGCGCCGTCTCCCGCGTTGATCACCGGAATGCTCGCTACTGCCGCCGCGCGCTTGGCCGCGCCGATCTCGGTATGCCGCATGACGATGATGTCGCTGTAGCCGGAAATAATGCGCGCCGTATCCTCCAGCGTCTCGCCTTTGATCGTGGAGGAAAATTGGGCGGCGTTCTCCGTTCCGATCACGCTCCCGCCAAGCCGGTTCATCGCTGCTTCGAACGACAGCCGCGTCCGCGTGCTGGCTTCGAAGAACAGCGTCGTCATGATCCGGCCCTCAAGCCGCCGATCCCCTCCTGCCGCAACTACACCTTCCATCTCTTTCGCAGCCGCGAACAACCGATCCAGCTCCGGCCGATCAAACTGCTTGGCGCCCAGTACATGATATAAGTTCCGATCCATCGCCGCACCCTCTCCCGTAACAACCGTGCAGATTATACACCATTTCCTATCCTATAAGATACGACGCCAATTGTAAAATGGATTGTGTCCTCTGTTGCATCATGCCAAGAAATCCGCCCCGACTGACCGCCGCACTCGCCAAACAGTCGACTGCAACACTTGCGCGAAAGGCCAACCCCCGCGGGTTGGCCCCATATTCTCGCTAAATTATTCCTTGCGCTTACGACGGCGCGGCGGCTCGTTGCCGGACGCCGGCGCACCTCCGCCCTTGCGGCGGCCGCCTTCTCGGCGCTTGTCCCGGCGTATTTCCGCCAACGCTTCCTGCTCGCCGCCGTCATCCTTCAGGCCCATGCCGGACATCGGCAATCCCCACATGTCAAGCTTGCCCGCACGGCGATTCGGTCTGGTCCCGGCCGCCTGACTATTGGCAGACGCCTTCTGCGGCTTATCCCGCTTCCCTTCGCCCGGCTTCGTCTTGGCAACGGCGAGCGGGAGCGGACGACCGCTCTCGGGCCGTTGATTGCCACGATCCGGGACGTCGCCGCCGGTCGACGCTTGCCTTTTGCCGCGCCGCCCCTTGCCTCCGGCGACGGAGCCGGAACGATCTTCGCGTCTCCCTCTGCCCCCGCCGCCCAAGCCTGCCCGTTCCTCGCGGACCGGCGCAGCCGCTCCCTGCTTCTTCTTGCGTTTGCGCCCCCCGGCCAATCCGCCGCCGGGAGCATCTACCCAGCGAGTCTTGTCCGAACTGCGCGGCTTCATGTTAACCATCTCGAAGTCGATCGTATACTCCTCCATATTCACCCGCGCCACGCGGATGCGCACCTCGTCGCCAATCCGGAATACGCGGGACGTGCGCTCTCCGATCAACGCCATATGCAGCTCGTGAAAGTGATAATAATCGTCCGACAGATCGCTCAACCGAATAAGGCCTTCCACCGTATTGTCCAACTCGACGAACATGCCGAACCCGGTCACTCCGCTGATGATGCCGTCGAACTCCTCGCCGATCTTGTCCAGCATGAACTCGGCCTTCTTCAAACGTTCCGTGTCCCGCTCGGCATCGACCGCGACCCGCTCGCGCTCCGAAGACTGCTGCGCGATGTCCGTCATCCGCGCCGCCAGCGCTTCGTGCCGCGCTTCCGACAGACCACCGCCGCCAGCCAACACTTCGCGGATGACGCGATGGATGACCAGGTCCGGATACCGCCGGATCGGCGACGTGAAGTGCGAATAAAACTCTGCGGCCAGCCCGAAGTGACCCAAGCTCTCCGCAT
The DNA here is from genome assembly GCA_023391635.1 of Bacillota bacterium. Lineage (GTDB taxonomy): Bacteria > Bacillota > Bacilli > Paenibacillales > Paenibacillaceae > Cohnella. Next base: position 140,248 of record JAEWAQ010000013.1, read on the forward strand.
CGTACTTCGCTTGCTTCATCGACCGCAGCATCATCGTGCTGATGACCGTCTCTTCCTTCGAGCCGCGAATTTCCTCCAGCAGCGTCTGCAGCGCCCGCGGATGCACCGAGTTGCCTTTGCCCCGCACGGCGTAACCGAAGTTCGCCGCGAACTGCATGAAGTGCATCAGCTTGTCGCCCTCCGGCTCCTCGTGGATCCGGTACAGGAACGGCACCTTCAGCCAGTGGAAATGCTCCGCCACCGTCTCGTTCGCCGCCAGCATGAACTCTTCGATGATCTGCTCGGCGACCGACCGCTCCCGTTTCACGATGTCCACGGGCTTGCCTTGCTCGTCGACGATGACCTTCGACTCCTGAAAATCGAAGTCGATCGCGCCTCGCCGCATCCGTTGCGCACGCAGCCCCATCGCAAGCTCTTCCATCGCCCGGAACGTCGGCACGAGCTCCTCATACCGCGCGGTTACTTCCGGGTCCTCACCTGCCAATATTTTACGCACATTCGTATACGTCATCCGCTCGCGCGTGCGGATCACGCTTGTGAACACGTCATAACGTACCCGCTTCAACGTCTTCGGATCGAATTCCATCTCGCAGGACATCGTCAGCCGATCCGCTTGCGGATTCAGCGAACAGATGCCGTTGGACAGCCGGTGCGGCAGCATCGGAATGACCCTATCGACCAAATAGACGCTGCAGCCGCGGTTGTAGGCCTCTTGATCCAGCTTCGAATGTTCTTTCACATAGTAGCTCACGTCCGCGATATGAACGCCGAGCAGCCAGTTGCCATTTTCCAGACGCTCCACATTCACCGCATCGTCGAGGTCCTTGGCATCTTCTCCGTCGATCGTCACGATCGTCTTCCCGCGCAGGTCCCGTCGCCCTTGGGCCGCGATCTCTTCCTCCGAGATGGCGTCCGGAGCCGCCTCCGCTTCCGCCATCACGTCTTCCGGGAAGCTCTCGGGGAGACCGTGCTTGCGAATGATGCTGAGAATATCGACGCCCGGATCGTCCTTATGGCCGAGGATCTCCACGATCTCGCCTTCAGCAGCCGACCGCCCTTCCGGATATCGCACGATTCGCGCAACGACCTTCTGGCCGGTGACGGCACCCTTGAAATTATCCGGCTTGATGAAAATATCCTTGTTGATCCGCTTGTCGTCCGGCACGACGAATCCGAAGCTTTCGTGGTTCGCGAACAAGCCGACGATCTCGGTCACGGCCCGCCGCGCGATCCGCACGATCTCGCCTTCCAGCCTCTGACCGCCTTCGCTGCCGGCCGTGACCCGCACGAGCACGATATCGCCGTTCATCGCGCTTTTCATATCATTGGCATGGATGTAGACATCCGGATGGTCCGGCTCGTCCGGGATCAGGAACGCGAAGCCTTTCGGGTGGCCTTGCAGCCTTCCCCGCAGCAGGTTCATCCGCTCCGGCACGCCGTAGCGCTGCGTGCGGGTCAGCAGGATTTTGCCGTCCTGCTCCATCTCGGTCAACATGCGTAGGAAAGTTTTGAATTCCTCGGCATTCTCGATGCCGAAATGCTTCTCAAGCTCTTGGTAAGTCATCGGTTTGTAAGCCGTCTCGCGCATGAAATCGAGCAGCTCTTGCTCCGTGCACATGGACACCGCATTCACCTCATCTCTTGCATAGTATACACGCATTCCGTCCGCGGCAACCGGGACTTGCCCGTTCACCGGCTATGCGTGCAGAAAAAAAAGCAGGAAGCGTGCGCCCCCTGCTCCGTATTCATATGTTTAATATGTTTTCACGAAATAGGCGACGACCAGCGCCATAACGAAGAACCCCACGGCCAGCCCGATCGTCAACCTCTGCAGGAACAAATCCAAGCCGCGTGCCTTCTGCTTGCCGAACAAGTGCTCGGCACCGCCGGAGATCGCTCCTGAAAGCCCAGCGCTCTTGCCCTTCTGCAACAGGATCGCGATGACCAATCCCAGCGAGAATATAACCAGTACAATCTTCAAGGCAATTTCCAAATCTTACACCCCCCGCTTGCCGATCAACAGGATAAACATGAATATAGTCGGCAATCGCCGCTATGTCTCATTTGCAGAACAGTATTCCTATTCTACCATAGGCGCACGCGGTTGACAACCTGCTGCACTCACACTTTTCAATCAGAAGAAATCCGCCAAATAAGGCCTCTGCATCGGCACACGACGCTCCAGTTCCGCAATCAAGCCGTCTGCCCCCTGCAATCTGCCGATCCGGCGCAGCCATTCCGGCCGCCTGCCTCCGACCAGCATAGCCGTCAGCGTCGCAATGTCGCACCGCAATCCGGCCTCTCCCGATCCATCTCCCGTTCGTTCCAGCCGCGCCGTGCCGTCCGCTGCGATGCACAGCCGATAATCCCCTGAATTCCAAGGCGCCTGGGCATCTTCCACAGCAAGCGCCATTACGCTGTCACGACCGGCTGCCGAAAAAGAATACTGCGTCATGAACTTCTCCGCATCCACAATCCGCGACATGAAATAAGGTTCGATCTCTTGCTTGAACCGAGGATCAGATACCCTAAACGACAACGAATCGTCCGTTGGCACCGTTATGGTCATTTGCTTGATCATCGAATCGTGATTGGCTGCGTAGTTCCACATCGCGTTCCGCGCGTCCTCTGTCAGAACCGCCCAGTCGTTCACCTTCATCGTTCGTTCGGATACCTCATAGAGCATATAGCCTTGCGGCTTGCCGGCTTCGTCGTAATATACGGCCGCGATGCCTGGCTTGGACAGCAATCTCCGCTCCCACACTTCCGCATCTCGCGTCAGCATCCCGTCGAACCCGGCGGCGAATGCGGCGTACACGGGCTCAAGCATTCCCTGCTCCTTGGGCACGATTCGGACCGTTCCGGGCGTCTTCATGCGAGGAGGCAGATGCTTCGTTTCCAACGTATATTTCTTCCGTTCAATCGTCAACTCATAGCCAAATTTGCGATAGAACGCAAAAGAGAACGGCGCCAGCATGCTAAGGCTCTGCCCCTGATCCTTCATCCGGGCGAAGGCGTGCAGCAGCAGCTTGCTCACGCCTCCCTGCCTCCGCGCGTCAGGCCAAGAAGCGACGCCGGCGATGCCGCCGATCGCCAGCTTGCGTCCGCGAATCCAGGCTTCAAGCGGCAGGACCGTCAGTCTCGTCAGCAGCCTGCCGTTATCGTCGAACAAGCCATATTCCCGCTCAGGCTTATGATACTCCCTATCCTTCTCAAGGCGTTCCGCAGACAAATTCATCTGAAACGCAAACTGCATTAACGCGATGCTCTCGTCATAGTACTCCGCCGTAATATGCTTGATCTCTGCCACTAGCGTAGGTCTCCTTCCGACTTGCGTACACTACCATCATAACCGAAACGGTCCAAGCAAGAAAATCCTGTCAGCCTGCGTTTGACACAAATGCAGGCTGACGGGATTTTTTGAGTTAAACAAACCTCATGTCGCCCGGACGGTCGGAACGCTAATGCGGATGACGGTTCCCCACCCGTGTTTGCTCCTGATCTCGAACGTGCTCGAACTTCCGTAGGCCAGTTGAAGCCTCTTGTACGTGTTGAACAACCCGATGTGCTCCGTCTGCTCCTCGTCGTCAAGCAGCCTCAGCACCTGCTGCAGCCGTTCCTTGTCCATACCGATGCCGGTATCGACGATCGAGATCCGCAATCTGCCCGCTTCCCGGTCAATTCCAAGCCGTACCCGGATATGGCCGAATCGCTCGCTTTCCTTGATTCCATGGTACACCGCATTCTCGATCAAAGGCTGGAACAGCAGCTTCATGACCTTGTATGCCATGATTTCCTCGTCGTCATACTCGATCATAAAATCGAATTTGTCCTTGTAGCGGATGTTCAGAATCTTCACGTAATTGTTCGTGTGGAAAATTTCCTCCTCGAGCGTAACGATCCGATTGGCGTCGCTGATCGAGTATTGCACGATCTCCGACAGATGGTCGATCATCCGGCTCACTTCATTGTGCCCTCCGGTCAGGCTCATGGACTTCCAAAAAATCGTGCGCAGCGTGTTCGACAGAAAATGCGGGTTAATGTTGGCCTGCAGTGCCGTCATCTCCATCGCCTGAAGCTTGTACTTCTTCTCCGATAATTGCACCTGCAAATATCGCTGCTCCATGAACCGCTTGATCGTTCGCTGCAGAATGAAGCTGTATTCATCCGTGATTTTCGCCGGAAGCGCCGGTACGGGCAAGCCTTTCTCGCCGTTGTCGATCGTCTGAATAATCGTGACAAGGTTCCGGTAATTTCGCTTGGAAATGAAATAAACCAGAACGACGCCGAGCAGGAATGAAACGGCAAGCAGAACAATCGTCAAATACACGAGGCGGATCGGCAGTTGATAGAAGTATTGTGTCGGCGTGACGGAAATATATTGGAGATCGTATCTGCTCGACCCGATGCCGGACACGATATAGGATTTGCCGGCGAACGACGCTTCGTATAACTTGGAATCTCCAACCTGCCCCGGCCATGCCAGTTCGTTCAAGTCGAACGACTTCTGGCTGGAGCCCGCGATGACGCCGCCATCTTGCTGCCTCAAATAAATCGACTGGTACGGAAAATACAACTGTTCATCGAGCAGCGAGACGAATCTGTCGCTTTTCAGATTCATGACCAGCATCCCTTCCGCCTTCTGGGCGCCGGGAGCCGCAAATTTCCGATATACCGTAACCAAATCCGTCTTGCGGCGCTCGAACGAATATCGCTGCACCGTTCGATTCTCGATATACACCTGAGCATGGTCCGGAATGCGCGGCAGCGTTTCGTACCATGATGTATCAAAGTATTGCGAGGCCGAGGTCAGCCCTTCGTTGGAAGCCAGAAATTTGCCTTCCTCATTGCTGAAGTAGACATAGATCGAATAAATATACGGCTTGACGTTGGCGTGCGGGTTGATAATGTTCATCAAGGTGCTATATGCGCTTGCATCCGTTCCTGCGATTCCGTCTTTGCGCAGGATCAGCTTGAGGTCGGTAATCAGTCTGGAATTCAAATTCAAGGTGTAATACAGCGGATCCAGCTCATTCAGAATAGATTCCACCACGTTCTTTGTTTGCTCCAGCATCTTATCGTTATTCGAATTGATTTCTTTCTTCATGTACGCTTGAGTAATGAAGAACGCGAAGCTTCCCAGAATCAGAAGCGGGATCAAGAGCGGGATCATGTACTTGATCAAATAGCGTATAAAATAGGATTTTCTCATGTCCCCTCTTTCCGATTGCGGTAATCGCGAGGAGACATCCCGTAGTAATTTTTAAACGCCCGTGTGAAATTGAAGGCGTTGCTGTAGCCGACCATCTCGCTGATTTCATATGTTTTGTAGGCGATGTCGTCCAGATAATCGGCCGCCTTGGCCATCCGGACCTTGTTCAAATATTCGGAGAACAGCAGGCCGGCATTTTTCTTGAAAAATTTACTCAAGTAATCCGGGTTCATATGCACCAGCTTGGCCAGATCCTCCAGCGATACGTTCTTGTAATTCGTCTCTACATACTCCTTGATGGTCGCAATAATTTTACCCGACATATCCTGCCCGGCCTTAGCCGCGTTGTTGGCCTGACTGTCCAACTCCGCCTTTATATTCGTAAACGCCCGGATGAGCTCGTCATAATTGGTCGATTTCAGGATGTACCCGCGCACACCCGCCTCCATCGCTTTCTGGGCATAAGCAAAGTCCCGGTACGCACTAAACAGGATGACTTGGACGCCGGAGTGGGAACTATTCAACTCTGCAGCCAGATCGATGCCCGACATCACCGGCATGCGGATATCGCACAAAATGACGTCGACTTCATGCTGCCGGATGTAGGCCAACGCTTCTTTCCCGTTCTCCACATTGCCGACAACATCGAAGCCGATCGAATTCCATGGAAAATACTTACGCAAGCCGTTGCTGATTTCGTAATCGTCATCTGCAATGAGCAGCTTATACATAACGTAGCCCCCGCTTGCACTGAACTCGCTTTCATGGTGTGCATTCATGATAATCCACCAAGCCACGGCGATCAAGTTGCGCAAGGCGACTTAAGCGCGATTATCCTTTCAGCCCGGTTGTCGCGATTCCTTCGACAAAATACTTCTGCGCAGCGAAGAAGATGACCACGCACGGCACGATGGCCACGATCGACATCGCCATCACCTGATTCCATTGCGCTGCCGCGTTGACGTCCAGCGACATGCGCAATCCAAGCGCGACCGTAAACTTCTTAACGCTGTTAATGTAAATCAAAGAGTTGAAAAAATCGTTCCAAGTCCAAATAAACTGAAAGATCGCGGCTGAGAACAACGCAGGTTTGCTTAACGGCAATAATATTTTGGTCAAGATGCCGAAAGAATTGCAGCCGTCGATCGTCGCCGACTCATCAAGCTCGCGCGGCAGCCCTCGGAAGAACTGAATCAGCAGGAAGATGAAAAACGGATAGCAAGCGAACAGCGCCGGAATCGTAAAAGGCAAATAGCTGTTTAGCCATCCCAATTCCTTGAACAGGATGTAACGAGGGATGATGATAACGGCATTCGGCAGCATCAAGGTGGAAATCATGACCGCAAACAGCAAGCCCCGCAGCGCGAACTGAAAACGGGCGAAGCCGTAAGCGACGATCGCGCAGGACACGACGGTGAACAGCACGGTCGGAACGACAAGCCGCACCGTATTGAGCAGAAAGACGCCGAACGTAAATTGGCCGGTCCCTTCCCACCCCTTGGCATAGGCATCCCAAACTATATGCTTCGGCAGCAATTGCAGGGAGCCGAATATTTCGCTATTGTCCTTGAACGAAGCGAAGAACAGCCAGATGAGCGGGTAGGTCATCATGAAAGCGAACAATGTCAGGATCGCATATTGGAGAAGGTTGCGAGCCTTGCCGCCGAGAATCATCGTTTGCCGTTCCCCCCATCCTCGTAATACGTCCAATATTGCGATGATTTAAAGATAAGGGCCGTGACTGCCAGAATGAACAGGAACAAAATCCAGGACAGCGCGGAAGCATAACCCATCTTGTAAAACTTGAAGCCCTCATCGTACAGTTTAAGCGCGAACAAATACGTGGAGTTCATCGGCCCGCCATTCGTGATCACGAACGCCCCGGTGAAATCCTGAAAGGCGTTGACCATCTGCATCACAACATTGAAGAAGATGACCGGCGTAATGAGCGGCAACGTGATGCGGAAGAACATCCGAATGCGCGATGCGCCGTCCACGCGGCCCGCTTCATACAGCTCTGCAGGCACTTGCTTCAGCCCAGCCAGGAAAATAACCATCGAAGAACCGAATTCCCAGACCGGCAGCAGGCTCAGAGTAAACAGCGCCATATCCGGACTGCCCAGCCAGTCAGCGGGCGGCACGCCCACCGACTCGAGCAGCCGGTTGACCATCCCTTCTTTCATGAACAAGAAACGCCACAGGATCGATACCGCCACACTGCCCCCCAATATGGAGGGCAGGTAGAACAAGGTGCGGTAGACGCCGACGAATTTCAGCCTTACGTTCAGCATAACGGCGACCAGCAGCGCAAATACGAGCTTCATCGGCACCGAAATCAGCACATAAGACAGCGTCGTACCCAACGACTTGTAGAAATTGCTGTCCTTGGTGAACATGTCGACATAATTATCGAATCCAATCCATGCCGGTGCTCCTGTAATATTGTACTTCGTAAATGAATAGTAGAATGAAGCTCCGAACGGATACAATTGGAAGACGAGGAACCCGATCAACCACGGAGCAATATACAGTAACCCGACCTGCTGCTTGAGTCGATTTTTTATGCTGAAATTCACGTTATACCCCGCCCTATTTCAAATCTTCGAACTTATCCTGCAGTCGCTGCATGAGCTGCTCGGCCCCTGCTTCCGGGGTCAGCTTGTGATACACGACCTTCTCGCATACATCGCGGATAATATCCGCCACTTCCAGATTGTTCAGCACGAGCGGCGGCGGCGTTGCCGGCGACTGCAGCGTGTTGTCCACCATCTCGGCAATATCGGTATCGATTTTTCCCGCGTCCACAAGCGCTCTCTTCGCGATGTCGGACGTCGGCACGGAACGCGTATCGAGCAGGATCAACGCCGATTCCTCGCTGTTCAACAGCCAGTTGATGAACTTGACCGCCTCATCCTGATGTGGCGAGTTTTTACTGACGCCCACGAGCATGGACGGCTTTGTCTTAATCGCTTGCGATTGGCCGCCTTCCACGATGATCGGCTTGCCGACCGCGAAATTAGCCTCGCCCGCCGCAGTCTTGTACTTGCCCACCGTGGAAGACCAGTCCAGCGTCAGCCCCATTTCGGCGTTAATCCACTTCGGATTTTGCTCCATCTTGCTGCTGAACAAGGCGGCATCCCCGAGCGGTTGGGCTGCGCCGCTATCGAATACCCGCTGCATCACGGTCAGCGCTTCCGCAATGTCTTCCTTGGATGCCGCAATGGCCGGGTCGTCGGTCAACCAGTAGGATCCATTCTTGGAGTACAAGTACTCATCCAAGATGAACCCGCTTAAGCTGCTCGGCTCGATCGACAGCAAATACTGGCTCTTGTCGGCTTTGTTGACGCGCTCTCCTTCTTCAATCAGCTTGTCCCAAGTCCAATGCGTATCCGTTGACAGCCCGTGTTTGTCCATGAACGCCTTGTTGATCATCGAGCCGAAGCCGTTCGTGCCCATAGGCAGAGCCACAAGCTTGCCGTTCACCGAACTGTATTCGTCAAGAATCTTCTGCGGGAATTGCGTGAGATCGATGGCCGATTCCTGGCTCAAGTCGACGAAGATGTCTCCTTGTACGGACAGATCCGGCAGCCACGGATAATCGAGCTGCATAATGTCTGGAGCCGAATTGCCGGCAATCTGCGTCATCAGCTTCTGTTGGTAACCGTCATAGCCCTGATACTCGCCCTCAATCGTCACATGCGGGTTCAACTTCGTGTAGGCGTCGATCGCTTCGAGCGTCGCCTTGTGTCTTACGTCCGAGCCCCACCATGCAAATCGGAGCGTTACCGGCTTCGCGTCCGGCTCGACGCTCTGCTGCGCCGGCGTACTGGCATTGGCGCCGCCAGACGGGCTGGCGGACTCGTTGTTGCTCGCGCCGCCGCACCCTGTGATGAATACGCTTACAGCAAGAACGCACGACCCGATACCATACCACTTCTTGGTTCTCTTTCTCATGTTCGACCTTCCTTCGCTTAATTTGATGAATAAGGTTTCGCACCTTATAGCAAGGTTACCATCCTGGCATGCGCCGCCATAGGTATCTCGCTTGATAAAAGCTATCTGTAATCTATCGTCTGCGCAAGGATGTCAATTTAAGATATGTCGGAAGCAGCAACCTTCAATCTGACGATTACACCATTCATAGATTCTCCAATGTCCGCAAAAAACCGCAAGTCCCGGAAATTGCCGGAACTTGCGGTCGCCAGAGCCACGATTTTGATCCGCGAGGGATTTGTCCACCCCGCTTCTATTGCTTACACTTTATACCCAGCCGCGCTCGCGGAAGAAGTTCAAGTTGTTCTTCGCGCTGGTCAGCGAATCGACTTCATAGCCTTCCTGCTCGATGATAACGTATTCTACGCCCGCTTTCTCGACGGCGGCAAGCGCGGCGTCCCAATTAACGGAGCCCTTGCCGACCTCGGCATCGGTGCCGTCTTCCTTGAAGTCCTTCGCATGCACGACCGGCAACCGGTCAGCATACTTCTCCACGTAAGCAGCCGGATCCTGACCTCCGACCTTGACCCAGCCCAGATCGAATTCGGCGAACAGCTTGCTTGCCGGTACCCGCTCCAGCAGCCGGTCTATCGCCAGCTTGCCTTCCACCGGTTTGAATTCGAAAGCATGGTTGTGATAACCGAACGTCATGCCGGACGGTGTCACGATGTCGGACGCTTCCTCTAGAATATCGGCCCATTTCTCGACATCCGCCACCGTCGGATTGTCGCCTAGCGGATAGTGCGGCACGATGAAGCGCTTCAATCCCAACTCCTGCGCATACTCCACCTGCTCTTTTACATGGTCCTGCCACGGCTTCGGCTGATTCAGCCCAAGACCGACGTGCGCGGAAGGCGCCTCGATTCCCGCACCCTCCAGCGCCGCGCGCAGGTCCTTCGCGGAGACGCCATAGTAACCCGCAAGCTCGACGTACTTGTAGCCGATGTCCGCGATTTGACGGATCGTGCCAAGAAAATCCTTCTGACAGAAATCCCTTACCGAATACAATTGAATCCCGACTTTTGGTTTGCTCACGATGCTTGCACCACCCTCTGAACGATTAACGCCCGCCCGTGATTGCCGCCGACGCGGCGCACGCTTGGACTGCCATTCTCATTATAGGCGATAACCGCTCCGGGGCGAAGCGGTTATTTTGCCTTCTTTATATGGCATTTTACCCTACCGGTTTGCTTCTTCTCATCAGCTCCGATACCGTGACGAATCGATAGCCTTGCTTGTGCAGCTCCGGCAGGATAATCGCAAGCGCCGCGGCCGTCTGGGATGATCCGCTTACGTAATCATGCAGCAGCACAATATCTCCGCCGCGCGCGTTGCGGAGCACCTTGCGCACGATGTGCCCCACGCCGGGCCTTGCCCAATCGCGCGTGTCCTGATGCCAGGACCAAAGCACGGTCTGCAGACGCTCGCGTTTCGCCTCTTCCAGCACCCGGTCGTTGAACATGCCGCCGGGCGGCCGGAACAAGTTCGCCTTCTGCCCGGTTGCCAAGAAGATGGATTGCTGCGTACGGCTGATTTCTTCGCGGATCTGCTCCGGCGTGAAGGCGGCGGAGGATAGAAAACGATGGTTATACGTATGATTGGCGATTTCGTGTCCTTCTTCGATCTCGCGCTTGGCGATCTCGGGATGCTGCCGGACTTTGCTGCCGATTGCGAAGAAGGTCGCTTTGGCGCCGTATTGTTTCAAGATGTCCAGTATGAGCGGCGTTTCCACCGGGTCTGGTCCGTCATCGAAAGTCAGGGCAAGCACCTTGTCGTCTCCGGGAACTTCCCATACGACATCTCCCCTGGTTTCATAATAGGGACGTTGGTGCTCGGGCGGGTATCCGTTTTGGGTAGCATTCACATATCTTTGGCCTTGGGTGAACCATCCCATGCCAGCAATGATGCAGAGCGCGGCCGCCAATTTGCCTGCTGCCGCGAACATCCGCCTGCGTTTCGACATTCGCACCCCTCCGTGATAGGCAGAAGCACCGCAGTTCGCGGCGCCTCTGCCTGAGCTTTCCTTGCCGCCGCATACGGCTCGGCGAGGATCGCGATTAGAAGCCTTTGTATTGCGGCTCCTCGTTCTCAAGCTGCTGAACCCTGGATTCCACCTGCTGGACGATCTGGCCCGCCTGCGCGGCGCAGTCGGTGAACAGCTGCTTGGCTTGCTGATTTTGCGTACTCAGCGCGAACGTCTCGAGGCTGGCTTGCGCGCTCTTCAGCGAAGCAACGCAAGTCTTCACTTGGGAAGCTACCGTCATCCTTCGATCACCTTGGCTTTCTTTCGGATTGGTGTCAAACCACAATGTAGGATAACCTGTGCGAATCCACGTTAATCAGGGGAAATTTACCACCTTTGATTTCATCGCCGGTGTGGGATGCTTGTAAGCAAATGGTTCTTCGAGGGGAGCGGCGGATCGCGACATGGCAAGCAAGAAATTAAAAAAACTAACGCCGGTTCAGCAGGAGTACCAGACCGTCGCCAAGCGGCGCGAGCCGCCCCGCCCCGTGCTGCGCAACAGCGTGCGGGCTTTCGTCGTCGGGGGGTTGATCTGCATCGGCGGTCAAGCGATCCAGCAGATGATGATCCATTGGGGCGGATTCGATGCGAAGCGGGCGGCGAATCCGACCGTGGCCATCCTCATTCTGCTGTCGGTGTTGCTGACGAGCTTCGGCGTCTATGACAAGCTCGGACAATGGGCGGGGGCCGGGTCGGCCGTGCCGGTCACCGGGTTCGCCAATGCCATGGCATCGGCGGCGATCGAACATCGCAGGGAAGGTCTGGTACTCGGCGTGGGAGGCAATATGTTCAAATTGGCCGGCCCCGTTATCGTATTCGGCACGGTGGCGGCGTTCGTCATTGCAATTATCCGGCTATTAGTGAAAGGGGGATAACGGGAGGCCATGCTGAAGGGTCACCAGAGCTGGGTGTTCGAACACAAGCCGGTTATCGCGGGGACGGCAACCGTCGTCGGCCCGTTTGAAGGCAGGGGGCCGTTGGCGAGAGACTTCGATATCGTGCATGGCGATTCCTCGCTCGGACAGGAAAGCTGGGAGAAGGCGGAGCGTTCCCTGCTCGAAGAAGCCGCCAAAATTGCCATCGAGCGGGCAGGCATTACAAAGGAAGAAGTGCAGTTCTATGTCGGCGGCGACCTGTTGAACCAGATCACGAGCAGCAGCTTCGCCGCACGCACGCTGTCCATTCCCTACATCGGGGTCTTCGGGGCTTGCTCGACCTCGATGGAGAGTTTGGCGCTGGCGGCTTACATTATGCAGAACAAGGGCGCGCGCCACGTACTCGCCGGAACTTGCAGCCACAACGCCAGCGCGGAGAAGCAATTCCGCTACCCGACGGAATACGGCTCGCAGAAGCCGCCGACTGCGCAATATACGGTGACCGGAGCGGGGGCAGCCGTGCTTTCACATGCGGGCAGCGGTCCCGTGGTGGCAGCGGCGACGATCGGCCGAGTCGTGGATATGGGCATCAAGGACCCGTTCAATATGGGCGCTGCCATGGCTCCCGCTGCCGTCGACACGATCAGCGCGCACTTTCGCGACCTGCGCATCGGGCCGGAGCATTATGACTTGATCGTCACGGGAGATCTGGCGAAGGTCGGCTACGAGATCGCCAACGACTTGCTGGAGAAGCATCGCGTGCAGTTGGCGCCCGGCCAGTATCAGGATTGCGGCATGTTAATCTACGATTACGAGACACAGATGGTGCAATCCGGCGGCAGCGGCTGCGCTTGTTCAGCCGTCGTCACCTACGGGCATTTACTGCGGCGCATTCGCGAAGGCGAACTGAAGCGGGTGCTCGTGGTCGCCACCGGCGCCCTGCTATCGCCGCTGTCCTACCAACAGGGCGAATCGATCCCGTGCATCGCGCATGCGGTGGCGATCGAAGCGCAATCGCAGCCGAATGCGGAGGAGAGGAGGTAAGCCGCCATGCCGGAATGGCTGCAAATTATATTTCGCTCGCTCGGCACGTTGGTCGTGCTGTTCACCTTCACCCGCATTCTGGGCAAGAAGCAGATTTCGCAATTGACCTTCTTCGAATACGTCATGGGGATTACGCTCGGCGAGCTCGCCGGCTTCATCTCCACCGATATCGAGAAGCACTACTACCTTGGCCTGATCGCCATGTGTGTCTGGTTCGCCGTTCCGTACGGCATGGAGCGCCTGACACTGAAGAGCGTCAAGCTACGTCATTGGCTGGAGGGCAAGAGCCGGGTGCTCTTCAAGGAAGGCAAGGTAATGGAGGACAATCTGAAGAAGGAGCGGTTGACCGCAGATGAATTCATGGAGATGCTGCGAAGCAAGAACGTGTTCCGGCTCGCCGATGTCGAGTTCGCGTCCATGGAGTCCGACGGGCAACTGAGCGTATTGCTCAAGAAAGAGAAACAGCCGGTTACCCCGAGCGATCTTGGCATCCGGACGGTGAACGAGGTCGAGCCGCAAACTGTCATCATCGACGGCAACATCATGCATGAACCGCTGGCGACGATCGGGCTGAATCCGCAGTGGCTGCTCACGGAACTGGAGAAGATCGGCGTCTCGGTGGAGAACGTGTTCCTGGGACAGGTCGATGCTTATCAGCAGTTGTACGTCGATCTGTATGACGATAAGATCAAAGTGCCCGCTCCGCAAGGCAAAGCATTGCTGTACGCAACCCTGAAGAAGATCCAGGCCGATCTGGAGCTGTTCGCGCTGGCGACCCGCAACCCGGAGGCCAAAGCGATGTACGGCAGCAGTTCGAGCCAGATGGAGCAGATGATCGAGCGGCTTCACCCGATGCTGCGGCCATAATCGGAAAAGATACCTTGTTCCTTCACTTCCGTGGAGCTTCCCTGCGAATAGCGGCACTGTGACACTGTTTCGGAGAACCGCCAGGCAGCAGGTTTCCTGACGGTTCTCTCGCAGGGTACGGCATCGGAGCAACCTTACGATTCCCGGCGGCGCAACGATTCGATCTGCTTCGCATCCAGGCCGGTAGCTTCGCGTATGTCGTCGACCGTGAAACCTTTCGCCAGCATTCTCAGCACAATTTGCCGATCGCGCTGCTCGATGCCTTTTTCGATTCCTTTTTCAATTCCTTTTTCGATTCCTTTTTCAATTCCTTCCTTCAAACCCGCTTCTCGCCCCTTCTCCATCCCCTCATTCATGGCGTCTTCCAGCCAACTTGCCCGATCGTGCAGCGCTTTCTCCCGGATCGCATACAACCGGCGCGTCTGCTCATCGCTGGCCAGATAATTCAGGCGGGCTTCCGCTTCTTTGATCATGTCATCCACCTCCATCAACTCCTTCAATTGTTCGGTTGTCGTCTTCTGATCCAGAAACCTTAGCCAGCGATGCAGCGGGTCATGAATATCGAATGTCATCCTTTTGAACTTCGGACACTCAACAAAGTGAATCTCCAATATATCCGTCAACATATGGTGCCGATCCTCATCCTCGTATAAGTGAAACGTGTTATGAAATTTGGAGAGAGGCAGGTAGTCATGGTCCAATATGTTGATTCCTATCGTCCGTTTCAGATCGGAGTAGGATCCGCCTCTTTCTATTACGTCGGAAAGCATGGTAGCTACATAATATAAGCTTCGATGATCCATTCTGGCGAAGCGGCGAACCTGCATCTCGACATTAGCCCGCTCCTGCCCTTCGATCTCGCAGAGAATGTCGAGGACGATTTCTTTGTCGCCCAACATCTCGCTTCCCAGATGAGTATCATCGACAATCGTGATATCCGTTATTCGCTGTTGATCGCCGCGCCTGAGCACCGAATTCAACAGGCTGATTAACAGCGGCTTGCCCTCTTCCTCGCCGAACAACCGTTTGAACAGGAAATCGTTCTTCGGGTTCAGCCTTCCCGCAAGCAAGCTGTCTGCATCGCCAATTACTTGCTCCTTCACCATTGTCATTATCCTCCTCATTATACCATAGCGCGTCGGTTCCAATTGTCGTCTGAAATGCAAAAAACGCGCCTTCCCGTACCCCGTCAATTCGGGATATCGAGAATTGCGCGTGCTTCGCGACAACGGTATGAATATTTGCAGCTATTGTATCAAATGGAGGCACGATTGTAAATTAGCCGTTTGACCGATCGACACGGTTATATGCACACGGAGGTTGCGGGTTGAGTTGCACCGCCTGTCCGAATCGTGCTAGGATGAGCCGACGAGTAAGGAGGACGATCATTGATGGATTACGTGGTGCTCGATATTGAATTCAATGGCCGGAAATTCGCGAGCGATCTGCCGATGGAAGTGATTGAAATCGGCGCGGTTCGGCTGAATGAGCAACTGCAGCCTGTCGGCGAGTTCGAGGCGATGATCAAGCCCGTCTATTTTGCCAAGCTCAACAGCTTCATCAAGAAGAAAACCGGGATCGCCCAGGAAGAGATCGATCGGGCGAGCGGCTTCCCCGCGGTCATCGCCGACTTCCTCGCCTGGTTGAACCAAAGCGAATCATGCATGCTCGTCACCTGGGGCGGCGAGGACCTGAAGCGCATCGTGCTGGATACAAGGATGCACAAGCTGGATGACGCGTACTGGCTGGCCGTTCCTTATTATGACTTATTAAAAGGCTACTTGCGCTACAAAGGCGTCACCAATGACGTCAGCGTGGAAGCGGCCGTTGCGGATCTCGGCATCGAAGACGACGGTTCCGCCCATCGTGCGCTGGACGATGCGAGAATGACGGCGAAGGTGCTGCGGGCGATATTCGAGCATATGGACTGGTCTCGCACACAGCATTACAAGGACACCTACTCCAACGCCAAAGAACGGCGCCTGGTCAAGAACGCCGTACGGCTATTGTCTGCCCGCAAGACTGCCCTGAGCTGGGAGCACGTTGCAGAGCAGTTCCTCAAAGATAAAGTGGATTTATCCAATGCCAAGAAAGCGGCGGAATTGGAAGCTTACTTTGTGTCGGAGACGGCATCGACCCGCACGAAGACGCTTCCGGACAACCGGTTGCCGACATAAGCGTTCAAGCGCCACATCCCCGGTTCGGATAACCTTGGGCTGGACCGCTGTCTACATGCTGCCTGTCGACATCAGATTGGCTTTTTACTATTCCGCATGGCTGCCAGCCGCTTCATATCGCCGGCTTCGCCGTCCGCGAGACGGCGGTACTCGGCCGATTCCATCGGCACGAGCGCGAGCTTTCCTTCCGCGTTGAAGTGTATGCCCCAGCCGTATTTCTTCGGCAGCATCGAGGCGCGCATGCACGCCTGCGGCTTCCGGTAGAAGGCTTCCTTCAACTCGTCGCCGTGCTCTTCCAACTCTTCCTGCGGGATTCCCTTATGCCGGGCGTGAACCTCGAACAGTAATTCCTCCTGCGTATAGCGATACGGATGAGCCGATGCCAGTTCGAATTCGATCCCGGGCTTCGTCTTTCCGTTCTTCTTGTCCGGCGGAATCGAGCCATATTCGACCGGGCAATCTGCCGCTACTGTAATGAAAGTGTTGTAGTAGTTCCATTCCATCTCGCCGCCCCCCACTTGTACATGATCCTATTGCTGTCATTATACAGGATTGGCATCGACGGCGCCTACTGCACATCGCCGAATAACTCGGGGCTCGGCCGCCGTACGCGGATCAATTGCGCCAAGACAACGCGCCTATTCTTCCTTTCCCGCCAGCCAGCGGAACATGCAGCTAATCAGCGGGGGAATGACGGAGACATGCCCTTCCCGTTCGAATTCGCGGTAGCTCACGCTCAGCCCTCCGTCCGAATAGGATTGCAAAATCTCGTGCATGCCCCGCGCATCCGAGATCATGGACGGCTTCTCCTCCGAGCCGATTCCGATCAACACATCGGCGCGCACGTCGCCCTGACTTAGCCTCTCCCTCAAGCCGTGTCTGCGCTGCAACAGAGCATGATTTTTCCACCAGATGGACGGGCTGCCCGCGACGTAACATCGGAAAGACTCGGGACGCGTAAACAGCGCATACAGCGCAAACAATCCGCCCAGAGAGTGGCCGAACAGCGATTGCCGCCGCCGGTCGACCGGGTACCGCCGCTCGATAGCGGGCTTCAGCTCCTCTTCGATGAAAGCGAGGAAGTCGTCTGTGCCCCCAGTCGTCGGCCATGCCGAGCCGCCCGGACGCTGCGGCAGTTCCGACGGTTCAGCCCGTTCCGTATAATCGAAGAATCGCTGCTCCGTCACGATCGGTGCATTGGAATCGTAGCCGATCCCGATGACGAGCATCGGCTCGATGCCATGCGGGGGCCGGGATTGCAGCCGCATCGCCTCGGCCAGCGAGCCGAACGAGGCGTTTCCATCCAGTGCGTAGAGAACCGGGTATCCGCCCTCCGGCGGTGGCGTGACAGGCTCCGATACGAAGATGCGGTAGTCCCGTCCCGTGCGGGCGGCGCGCATGTCCCATTGCCAGGTTCGCGGGATGACGAATGCGTGCTCCGGCGTCTCCATGCCGCGGTCCGCCGACTCTATTCCGCAACCCGCGGTTTCGACACCGCGCTTCACCGCCTCGATACCGCTCCCCTCCGACTCGCTGCCGCGCTTCACCGTCTCGATACCGCTCCGCTTCGACCCGATGCTACTCCCTGCCGATTCGATGCCGTTCCCCACCGTATCCGAACGATCGGCCCTGCGCATCGCCGCATTCGACGAATCCGCCGCTCCGTCTTCGAACAACCACTTCAGCGCCTCGGGAAACTTGGGCAGCATGAACAGCAAATCGTGCGTGCCCCCTTCGACCGTTTCGAACTGCAACCGCTCTGCCGGAAATCCTTGCTCAAGCCACAAATCGCGCACTTCCCGATTAAGCCGCACCATGTCGCGCTGTGCGTTCCGCTTGTAGATGCCTTCGCACGTTCCGATCGACATGTACACGCGTTGCCGCTCCGACAACGCCGGCTTTTCCCGCAGCCACGCCATGACTCCTTCGTACCAGAAGGAAGTGGACAGCAAGCCGAGCCGGCCGAACGCATCGGGTCGCCAGCAGCCCGCGAACAGCGAAATCAGGCCGCCCAGAGAAGCCCCGATGACCGCGGTATGTTCGGGCTCCGGCAGCGTGCGGTAATCCGCGTCCATATAGGGCTTGATGACATCCGCCAATTCATTCGCATAGTCGCGCCCCCGCCCGGCGAAGGATGGCCGATCCGGGACTAGCGCTTCGGCAGGCCAAGGCGTGTAGTCATCGTTGCGGCTGTCCGTCTCGATCCCGACGAGAATGCACTCCCGCAACAGGCCTTGCGCGTACAGATGATCCAAATAGTTGAAGCAGCCGGAAGCCAGGTCGCCGCCATCCTGGACATAAGCGACGGGGTACCGTGCATCCGACTGATCGTAGGAAGGCGGCAATGCGATGTGCAAAACACGCCCGCCTGCGGTTGCTTGCTGTGTTTTCATCAATGAGCGCTCCTCGTCTCCCTGTATGTCGCCGCCGAACCCTTCAATGCCGCGACCGCATCAACAAATACACAAAACAAGGTACTCCGACCATCGAGATCACGATACCGACCGCAAGCTCCACGGGGGCGAACACCGTCTTGCCGATGAAATCCGCCGTCACGACCATCGCCGACCCGACGAGCCCGCTTACGGGAATGCTCATTCGATGCTGCAATCCGACCAGCCTGCGGGCCATATGCGGCGCGATCAGCCCGACGAAGCCGACGCTGCCGGACACGGCGACGCTGGCGCCGACCAGCCCGACGCTGGCGAGCAGCAGCACATTTTTCTCCCGCTCGACGCGCACGCCCAGACTGATTGCGCTATGCTCCTGCAACTGAAATAAGTCCAGCCGGTAAGACCGCAGCCACACGATCGGCGCGAACAGCAGCAGCGGAGGAAGCACGGCGGCGACGAATTTCCAATTTGCGCTATAGATGCTGCCGGCCAGCCATACGACCGCCATTTCATAGTCCTTGGGGTTCATCTTCAAGGAAACGAACACCGTCGCCGCGCCGAAACCGGAGGCGATCGCTATCCCTACCAGAATGAGGCGTTGTCCGTCAAGGCTGCCTCGCTCCCGCGCGAACAAATAGATCAGCGCCGCAGCCATCATTCCGCCCACGAGGCCGAACAAGGGCATGGTCATGACCGCCAGCCACCCTGTCGTCACCATCTTCCCTTGCAGCAGGAACATGAACAGGACGACGGACAAGCCCGCCCCTGCATTGATGCCGAGAATGCCGGGATCCGCCAGACCGTTGCGCGTAATTCCCTGGATGACGGAGCCGGCGATGCCCAGCGCGAAGCCGATCAGCCCGCCGAGCACAATGCGCGGCAGCCGGAATTCGAAGACGACCAGATCATGGTCCGGCACCCGGTCGATGCGCAGCAGCGTCTTGACCGTATCGGCAACCGACAGGTCAAAGGCGCCGTTCGTGAGGCTGAGGTAAGACGCGGCAGCCAGAACGGCCAAGACCGCCGCAACCACGATCCAAAAGCGTGCTGCAAGTCGGTCTCCCGCTCCCGGGAGGACCGTTCGATTACGCATGTTTGCCGCCTCCCCTTGTCTTAATCAGATAAAGGAAGAAGGGAACGCCGAACAAGGCGGTGACCACGCCGATCGGCGTCTCGAACGGATAATTGACGAAACGGGCCAAAATATCGCACAGCGCCAGAAACAACCCGCCAAGTACGCCGGAGACCGGAATGATACGGCGATAATCTACGCCGGACAGAAATCTCGCGATATGCGGTACGATCAAGCCGACGAAGGCGATCTTGCCGGCGAGCGCGACGGATACGCCGGTCAGAATGGCGACCGACAGGATCGCCAGTCCCTTCACCAGACGGGTTCGCTGTCCCAGTCCGGCTGAGACTTCCTCTCCCAGCGACAGCACGGTGATCGACTTGGACAGCCCGATCGCCAGCCCCAGGCCGATGAACGCGAACGGAACCGCCAGCTTGATCAGCGAAGGATCGAGTTGGTGCAGCCGTGCCTGATACCAGAAGGCAAGTCCCTGTGAAATCTGGTAGTAAGAAGATAACGCACTGGCGGCGCCGCTGAGGAAGGTACCGATGACCGTGCCGAGTATCGCCAGCTTTACCGGCGACATCCCGCCCGGAACCGCCCGCGCGATCCCGAACACGAGCACGGCGCCAAGCGCCGACCCGACCAGCGAGACGGCGATCATACCGACGCCGTGCACCCGCGGCAGGAAGATCATGAAGATCGTCACGGCGAACACCGATCCGTCGGAGACGCCCATGATCGACGGAGAAGCCAGATAGTTTCTCGTCATGCCTTGCATCAGCGCGCCGGATATCGCCAGGAAAGCGCCGATCAACATCGCCCCGACCACCCTCGGCAAGCGGGACGACCGGATAATCTGATGATCGACGCTGCCGGGGTCGAACCGCACGAGGGCGTCCCATATGGTCTGGGGAGCGATGGACTTGGCGCCGTACAGCACCGAGAGCAGGATGATCAGAATGGCTGCTGCCGGCGCCAATAACAGGATGGCAGCCGGCAGCCATTTGGAATTTCGCATCATGACACGCCTTATCTGAATAAGTCTAGCGGCCGATTACTCGGACAGCTTGCTTGCGAGTGACTTCAGGAACTCGATTTTGCTGTACGCCGTGCCTCCTTGCGCAAGCGGGTCGACGATATTCACGTATGTCGTGCCGTTCTTCAATGCCTTGATGTTTTTCAGAATCGGGTTGTTCTCCAGTTGGTCCCACGCATCCGGATTATCCTTGTTCTCATCCGGCGAGAACTGGACGAACAGGTAATCCGGGTCCATCTCCGCGAACTTCTCGATCGAGATCATCTCCTGGGCTTTGGCGGCTTGTACTTCTGCCGGCGGCGTAATGCCCAGATCCTCGTACAGCACCGGATTGAAGAAGACGGACGTCGGATACAAGTAGATATCTCCCGAGCGGATGCGAGCGGCTACGACCTTCTTGTCCTTGAGCTTCTCCGCGAGCTTGGACTTCGTTGTTTCCAGATTCGCCTTGTATTCGGCAATCGCCTGGGCGGCTTGGTCCTGCTTGCCGGCGAGCTCGCCCAGCAGCGTCACGTTGGCTTCCCAATTCGTGGCGATGTGGGAATAAAGAATCGTCGGCGCGATCTTCTTTAGCTGCTCCACTACTTCAGGCTTGAACTTGGTCGTGCCGAGAATGACGTCCGGCTTGAGCGACAGAATCGTCTCGAAATTGGGCTCCGTCTTCTCCCCGATCGATTGGGCCTCGGCCGTAATGGATGCGAACATCGGCGGGAATACGCCGGAGAACGAGATCGCGCCGATCGGCTTGACGTCCAGCAGAATCGCGTCTTCCATCGCTTCGACCGCACCGGTGATGACGATGCGTTCCGTGCTGGCCGGCAACTCGTATTCCTCGCCTAGATAGGAGATCTTCTTCGTCGCCGGCTCCGCGCTCTCTGAAGATGAAGCCGAAGCGGCGGGAGATGCGGATTCGCTCGGGGACGACGCGCTTGGCGCCGCACTGCTTGCCTGGGATTCCGACGCGGACGGGCTGTTTTGACCCCCGCAAGCAGCCAGCAAGAAGGAGAATACCAGAAGGATAGCCAGATGAATTGCTGTTTTTTTCATGTCTTTCGAAAGACCCCTTTCCATGCCACTCGCATGCTATAAGTGATAATGATTCTCATTATCGATGTTAGAGTAAAGATTACGTTACGACCATGGACTGGATCCGGAAAATTCATGGACATTTTCCGTACGGATTAACAGATTCACTCTCCGCATTGAACAGCCGATCGGCCGCGTCCAGCATCCGCTCCATCGCGATGGGCGAATATTCCCGCCACGGTTCGGAGCGGATTTCACTGATTCGATTGTCCCGCACCTCGCCAAGCGACAGCCACCGCGAAGATTGCCGCAATTGCCTCCAGCCTTCCAGCGTCTCTGTCTCCTGGCATACGAGCAGCAGCACGCGATCGACGCCGAGCGTCTCCCACTGCTCAGGCTCCAGCGGCAGGTCGAACGGACAGCCGCGCATCGGATGCGGCGGCTTGAACCTGAGCGTCTCATACAGCAGTTCGGCGATTCCGGAGCTATAGTGCGCATAGAACCGGTTCTTCAGGAGCCGCACCGGTAACACGACGGGCCTGCCTGCCGACCTCCCGATCCGTTCCGACACCGCTTCGGCTTTCCGGTCGTAATCGGCGATCCAGCGTTCGGCTTCCTTGCCTTCTCCCAGCCATTCGCCGAGCGTGCGCAGTTGATGCCTCCAGCCGGTGCTGTCGTCCGGCATTTCGTACAGCGGCGCGATTTGGGCCAATCGCTCCTTTTCCCATTTCTGCAAACCAGCCGGACAGACGATCAATTCGGGACAGGCTTCGGCCAACCGTTCCAGGTTCGCGGTCTTCCGCTGGTTCTGCCGGTAAGCGTCCAGATGCACCGGGATGTCCGCGCCGTGCCTGTCGAAGTAATATCCGCACCACTTGGGATGAAGCGGAGCCGCATAAGGAACGATCTGCAGCGGCAGCAAGTAACCGATCAGCGATCCGGAGCCGTACGCGGCAATTTTCCGTTTTCGCTTTTGCAGGAAGGCCGAGGGAGATTGGCCGGTCTCATGCCTGAATTTGCGGCTGAAATAAAACTCATCCTTATAGCCGACCTCGTGCGCGATATCTTTAAGCAGCCGGTCCCCGGCCAGCAGCATGAGCCGCTTGGCTTTGCGGATGCGGACATCGGTCAAGTAGTCGAGGGCGCTGACGCCATACGTCTTCTTGAAGAGATCGACATAATATTTCGGACTCACTCCGGCGATTCCCGCCAGCTTGTCGATCGTCAATTCTTCACCGTAATGGACTTCCATATAGGCTTTGGAACACGCCAGCGCTTGCAGCGTATCCGCCCTCGAAGCACGGTTGCCGGCCGCTATCAATTCAAGGAACAATTCATGGAAAACAAGCTGCGCCCGCCATCTCTGCAGCAAGTCCGCGCTCGCGACGCATTCCTGCACGGAACGGCACATCGCGGCCAGCCTGCCCTTGGGAGCGAGCGAGATCCCCTCCCCATATTTCGAGGGAAGCCAATCGTTCGAGCTTGCAGCTTCCAGCCGCTTGCGGCGCATCCCTGCCTCTTCGAACAACCCGAAGCGGATGACGGCGACCGTACAGCCTTCGTCCCCGGTGCTTGCAATCCCGAATGTCGTTTCCTGCGGACAGAAATAGGCGGCATCCGAACGCAGCAGACACGTCGCATCGTCCCGCTCCAACGCGCCGCTTCCCTGCAGCAGCGCGACCATGACATGCGGAATCGTCAACTGCCGGTCCAGCCGATCGCCCGGCCCGGCCTGCATGATTTCCATATCCCACAGCTTGACCGTCATCCGGCTGATATCGTCGTTCCCGACAGTCGCGGTTGCGCTAACGTCGCCTTCCGGCAGTCTCGTCAAGCTCGATCACTCCAATGATATTGATAATCATTCTCGTTAATAGTGTAACAGAAATAAACTTGCCTGAAAACGTCCTGCATGTCCCTTTTCATCGTCTCCCGAGGCAGGGCTCCGGAGCTTGAACAAGGGGGAATGCTCTCGGAACGCGAAATACCGCCCCTCGCTCGCCCGGCAGCGGACGATGAGAGGCGGTATTTTCCTGTGGAGAAACCGGGGGAATTCCGCATACTTGGTAATCTGCAATCTGCACTCAGACATCCATATTCCTTAATCCTTTATCCGTCATCCACAGTATGTCAGCCCATATGCAGCCCTTCCATAGCTGCTTCCGGCTTAGCCGATTGCTGGCTTTCTCCCGCCGTCTTCTTGCCGCGCCGCAACAATAGTCCGAGCAGGATGCCGAACAGCGTGACGTAAACGATGACCTGGAACGTATAATCGAACGAGTCGGTCGCCATCTTCAGTATGGCGGCCGTCTGATCCGCGCCTGCGCCGCCCGCTGCCCCTGCCGCAGACCCCGCTCCTGCGCCAGCTCCGGCATCTGCCGGCACGCCTGCAGCGGCGCGCAGCGAATTCATCCGCGTCGTCAGCACCGTGACGACCGTCGCCACGGCGAGCGAGCTAATGACCTGCTGCAGCGCGCTGGTCAGCGAGGTGACGCGGTTGACCAGTTCGCGCGGCGCCTTATTCAGCAGGTGCGAGTTCAGCGGCATCATCATCAGACCCATGCCGCACCCTGTCATGATAAGCGGCAGCAGCAGGTCGCCGCGCATCGTGCTCATGTCCACGAACGTGTATTGATAGATGGCGCCGGATACGAGCCCAAGTCCGATCACGACCAACCACCGCACGCCGATTCGATCGAACAGATAGCCGCCTACCGGCATCATGACGGCAGCCGCCAGCGCCTGCGGGAATAAAGTAAGTCCCGTGTCGAATGCCCCGAATCCCCGGGCTTGCTGGAGGAACTGCGGCATCAGGAAGATCGCGCCGAAGAAAGAGAATTGTATAATCCATTGCGCGACGATCGCCAGCGAGAAATCGATCGAACGAAACACTCGCAATTCCAGCAGCGGAATCTTCGCTCGCAACTCGACCAACACGAAGGCGATCAGCGCGATTCCGCCCACGATCATGCCGATCAATGCCTCGGCCGATGTCCAACTGCTCGCGCCTTCGCTGACGCCATACGATAGAGCGGCGAACGCGAGCGGTCCGAGCAGCATGCCGGGCAGGTCAAAGCCGGCGAGCTTCTGCTTGCTGAGCTTCGGCAGACCCCAAAGTCCGATCAATACGCTGATGATGCCGACCGGCAAGTTGATCAGGAAAATCCAGCGCCACGACTGGTACTCGACCAGCCAGCCGGACACGACCGGTCCGATGGCCGGCGCGAACATGATCGGAATGCCGAGCACGCCCATGACGACGCCGATCTTGTTCGGCGGGCTAAGCCGATAGACGTACGCCATCGCCACCGGCATGACGAATCCGCCGCCCAAGCCTTGAATGATACGGAAGACGATCAGCCATTCCGCGCTGTTCGGCGTCGCGCACAATGCCGATCCGAGCGTGAACAGAACGACCGAGCTCAGAAACACGTTTTTCGCCCCGAATCGGTCCGACAACCATCCAGCCAAAGGAATTACCGCGGCGGTCGCCAGCATATAGCCCGTAACCGTCCATTGCAGCGTCGGCAGCGTAGCGCCGAATTCCCCGACCAGGTCCGAAATCGCTACATTCATTGCCGTTGTATCCAAAATGACCATGAAACAGCCCAGTATGAGTGCGATAAGCGGCACGATCAGCTTCGACAACCGGAATTCCGCCTCTTCGCCGCCATTCGCCTGCCGTTCCGGCACCGCATGCTTTCCACCGCCGCCAGCACCTGTCGACTTTGCCACTCGCGAATTTCCCCTTCCACTCCCCACTCCAACAGTGGTATAATCTGATTTATAAGCGGACAATTGTCCGTGTGGAATAATATAGCAGACAATTGTCCGCTATGTCAACGCTTATTTGGCATTTTTTCGTGAGGAGGGAGCAAGATGGTCCCACCGCCCGACGCGAACGTCGATAAGGACAAGCGCGACGCGGATTACCGCCGTCGTATCCTCGATGCGGCCCGCAGGTTGATGGATCAGCACGGCGCGGATGCGGTCAACATGTATCAGATCGCCCAAGAAGCCGGCATTGGACAAGGAACGTTGTACCGGAGATTCGAACATACGGGTGAAATTTACTCCGAGCTGCTTCGGACGAACCTGGAGCACTTCGTGGGCGGGCTTGAGGCTGATTTCGCCGGCAGCGAGGGCAACGATCTGACTGCTCTCGCCCGACTGGAAGCTTGCGTCGCGCGGCTCGTCGATTATATTGACGAGAATGCCGATTTTCTGTACGCGATCAATTGCATGTATGCAAGCAAGAAGGATGCCATGCCCTTCATGCGACCATCGATGCTGCGATTGCGCAATCTGCTGAACGGCTTGTTGCAGCATGCCGTCCCGGCACATCAGCAACATAATTTCGATACGCGGTTATACACCCATTTCCTCATCATGGCCGTCTTGCCCGAATCCTACATGTTCGCGCGCCGCAATCTCGGTTACGACAAAGACCGTTTTGGCGTCAGCATTCGGCAGATGTTCATCGACAACTTGCGTCAGAAGGAGACGACAGACGAATGAGATTGGTGTCATGGAACGTGAACGGCCTGCGGGCTTGCGTCAACAAGGGATTCAACGATTACTTCAAGGCAGTGGACGCCGACCTGTTCTGTCTGCAAGAGACGAAACTGCAAGCGGGGCAGATCGACCTGGATTACGGGGAGAACTACGCGCAATATTGGAACTACGCCGAGAAGAAGGGGTATTCGGGGACAGCCGTCTTTTCGAAAATGAAACCGCTGTCCGTGCGCTACGGGATCGAGGAGGATGCGGAACCGGAGGGCAGGATCATCACGTTGGAGTTCGAAACCTTCTTCTTGGTCACCGTCTACACGCCGAATGCCAAGCGGGACTTGTCCAGGCTTGCGGAACGCCTGGTGTGGGAAGATCGTTTCCGCAGCTACCTGCAGGAGCTCGACGCGCGCAAGCCGGTCGTCGTCTGCGGCGACCTGAACGTGGCCCATCAGGAAATCGATATCAAGAACGCCCGCTCCAACCGCGGCAACTCCGGCTTCACGGACGAGGAACGCGAGAAGATGACGCACTTGCTTGGCGCCGGATTCATCGACACATTCCGCCACTTGTATCCGGACCGCACGGACGCCTACACGTGGTGGTCGAACATGCCCAAGGTGCGGGAGCGCAACGTCGGCTGGCGTATCGATTATTTCCTCGCATCGCAGCGGCTGGCACCGAAGGTTACGGATGCGCGGATCGACGCCCACATCCTCGGCAGCGACCATTGCCCGATCGTGCTGGAGCTTGCGGACTAGCAGCTTCTTCTCTGTCAATACACTTGCGGAATCACTAGGAGCGATTTCGGTACATTAACAGAAACGATAACATGCATCTCGCGAAGCCAATGATTGCAGAATCAAGGGAGACGTGTACCATCCTTAAACCGCGTCTCCTTAAGATGAAACGTCCCGCCCACAAATCACCGATTTTGTTTCTCTCCGCCGCTAATTCGCCCCTCCCCCCACCAACCGCCAATTTAGTGTCTCTCCGCCGCTAATTCGTCCTGCCC
>JAEWAQ010000039.1 GCA_023391635.1 Bacillota bacterium
TACGCAAGCCTTGATGTAATTATTGCGTTTCTTCGCTTGCGGCGTGTTAACATGTGTCCATTCTTGCTGGACAACTCGAATCAAATAGGAGACGGCTTGACGGTAGAGGTGGAGCGTATCCCGAATCACCCGATGGCTTTGGTGCAGCCTCACATTATACGAGGATACGTGATACATCTCATCACCGCCCAAGTCCGTTTATATGGATATTATATCATACTCGATAAATAAATACGAACATATGTATGCCTAACCCCAACCTGCAGAGGTCGGAGAATGCGGCATACAGTGCTGTTCAATGCCGCGTTTGCTCAAGATGTGCATGCGATCCCGTCTGACGAGAAGCAAATCCGGTTGGCGGACTTCCTTCGGAGATAAAATGACGTCGAGCGGGGCAAATAAAATGATGTAGTCCATCTCGCACGTTTGCCTCAATACCGCCGCCATCTCCGAACTAATCATCTGATGAATCAGATTTGGTCAAGGGCTCATCAGCTCCAGCTTGCCGTCCGCAATCTCATACCGGTTGTCGTCATCCAGCGCCGCATAATCGTCGTATGTCCATTCGCCTTCCTTGATGACGGGCGGCTTGTTGCGCGCGCGATTGAGATCGTCCTTTCCGTATTTCCCGTTCTCTTCCACCATCCTCCGCCTCCTTCCACCTTGTATTTTTCTCATTATATAGCAAATATCCCGCTCCTCCAATTGGAAGAACGGGATCCAGGTTGCTCAGGTTCACCTATGAATACGCACGAAGGCGCCCATCTTACAAATTCGCGGGCAGTTCCACCGACACTTCGCGGCGCAGATCGGCCGAGCGCAGCACGCCGTCGATGATCGCCTGTTGAATCAGGATCTGCTGGCCCGGAATCGGCGCAGGGCGTCCATCGCGCACCGCTTCCGCGAAATCGTGCACCTTGGCGGAGAACAGGTCGATCGAGTGCTCGATCAGCGGAACGCTCGTATCCGTATGACCGCCGAAATCGTCATGGAACAGCGTCATAGAGCCGATCTTGCCGTCCCATACGCCGGACCATGGCCCTTTGCCGGCCGGCATGACCTTGAGGCCTGCGTCGCTGCCCAGGAATAGCGTCGGTCCGAGCGTATCCATGTGCATCGCCCAGGAAATCTTGAACTGCAGCACCATATCGTTCTCGAAACGCACAAGCGCCACGCCGAAGTCTTCGACTTCGAAGCGGTCGGCTTCCGGATGGTAAAGCGGATTGCGGCCGAAGTGATTGGACGTATATGCGGACACTGTGAGCGGGCGCGGATGCCCCATCGTGTTGAGCGCCAAGTCCAGCGAATAACAGCCGATGTCAGCCATGGCCCCAGCGCCGGCCAGATCCTTGCGAATGAACGTGCCGCCCGGCATGCCGCGCCGTCTGCCGCCGCCGGTCTCGACATAATAGACATTGCCGAGTCGGCCGGATTGCACGATCTCTTGCAGCTTCTTCATATTCGGATCATAGCGCGGCTGGAAGCCAATCGTCAGCATCCGATCCGATGCATGGGATGCTTCGACCATTTCGATCGCTTGTTCCAACGTGACCGACATCGGCTTCTCCAGCAGCACGTTCTTGCCTGCGCGCAGCGAATCGATCGCGGTGCGGTGATGCGATACGTTCGGGGTGCAGATGCTGACCCCATCCAGCTCCTGCTTCAGCAGCGCTTCGTGGCTATCGAACGGCTGAGCGTTCGCAAGGCCGAGCGATTCCGCAAACTGCGCGGCACGTCCGGGGACGACGTCCGCTACGGCGACGATGTCCACATAATCCAATTTCAGATAGGCATTCGCGTGAGCGCGGGCAATGCCTCCCGTACCGATAATTCCGATCTTCAGCTTCTTGCTCATGACTGCACTTCCTCTCGATTATTAGCCTTGCCGGCAGTTGACGGCGATACTTGGCCGCGGGCGGAATGAACCCTTCGGTAGGCGGCCGGCGTCATGCCGAATTTATTCTTGAAAACGGGAAAAAGATAGTTCGGCGTAGCGAACCCGTGCAGGAGCGCGATGTCCTCTATGGGCCGGTCCGTGCCGATCAGGTCGGCGCAGATCGCGGTCAGCCGCACATGCTCCATGTAATCCCGGAAAGTCGTCTGGCCTTCCGTACGGAAGATCCGCTGCAGCTGGCGCGGGCTGACGTCCACCCGCTCCGCGACGTCTTCCAGCGAGATCGGCAAGCTCTCGTTGTCCTGAATATACTGCGACGCAAGCTGAAACCGATGGCCGTTCATGTCGCGCACCGGTATGGACGGGACGCGGTCCCGCTTGACGAACATGCGGGTTGCGCGCAGCAGGATCTGCGTCATGGCCATCTTCATCTGCGTGTTGAAGCCTGGCGGTTGCTCTTCCCAGATGCGATAGGCGTCCAGGAAAGCCCCCATGGCGTTGTAGGCATCCCATTCCGGCCGGGCAGGAAAGCTTAGCAGCGTTTCGACGCATTCCTCCGCTTCGCTCCATTCCAGGTCTTCGCCGTATTCACCCTCATCTTGCTGCGTCCTGCCAGTCGGCGTGATGTCGCAATGCAGGCACAGTTCGTGCATCGGGTCGTCGATGTCGGCTTCCTGGCTGTGAACGACACCCGGTCCCGTCAGATAGAACAGGCCTTCGCGAAGTTCATACGAGCGATCCTCGATCGTTACTTTCCCCCGGCCCTTGGGAATGAAATGAAACTCGAATTCGGAATGCTTGTGCGAAGCGATGAACAGGCCCGGCGGGAACGCCACGAGATGGCATCTCAGGATGCGGATGCCGTAACCGCCCCATACGAATCGCAGGTCCAGCCTGTCGAGCGCATCCCTTCTGTCCTGCATGCGGGCGAAAGGAAAAGGCGCAGCAGCCGCTCGCCGTTCGCTGCGCGACCGCTCGTCCGTTGCCGTCGTCCGGCTCATCCGCATTCGCTCCCATCCGCCTGGATTGCCGATTTAGGCCAGTTCGGCCAGTTTTACCGGCCTGCCTTCGCTCACGGAACGGTTGGCCGCCTCCATGAGACGGGTCAAGTCGACCGCCATCGAGACGTTATCCGTCGCCTCCGTGTTTTGCTGAATGTGCGCGACCCATTGCTCGAAGGCCTTCGGCCCGTTCGCCGGAATCTTGATCGTCTCCCAAGCGTCGCCTTGCTTGTTGCTGCGAAGCTGCATGCGGGCGTCAGGGAAGCCGTAGAGCAGCGTGCCTTCCGTGCCGTGAAGCTCGATGCTGAACGGAGAATGACTGTTCACGAAGCCCGCCTCGACGATTCCGACGGCGCCCCCTGCATATTGCAGCACGGCCACCGCATTGTCTTCCACTTCCTTGCCGGTAACATAACCGTAAGTGGCGCTTACCGATTCCGGCGCACCGAGGAAACGGCGGACAAGGTACATCGGGTGGCAGCCCAGATCGATCAGCGCACCCCCGCGGCATTGCTCAAGGGAATAAAAATGCTGCGGAAGCCAGTCCTTGGTCGCGCCATTATGCGACAAACGCGCCCGAACCAGCGTCAACTGGCCGAGCAAGCCCTGCGACAGCACTTGTTCAACTGCCGCCGTATATCCATCATAAAGACGCGGCAGCGACACGGTCAGCTTCACTTTCGCCGCTTCTACCGCAGCCAGAATGTCGCGTACTTCGGCATAGGTGGCCGCGACGACTTTTTCCGTAAAAATATGCTTGCCCGCTTTGGCAGCCTTGATTATCACCTCGGCGTGAATGTTCGTCGGCGCGTCCACGACCACGGCATCGATGTTCGCTTGGCTCAGCATGTCATCCAGCGACTCGTAGAAAGGCGCGCCGAATTTCTCTGCCTTCTCACGACCGCGAGTCGGCTCCTCGTCCCATACGGCGGCAACCTCGGTATCAGGATGCTTAATTACTTGGCGGGTATAATCCTCCGCATGAACATGCCAATAGCTGATCATTCCTACTCGAATCAATGAGATCAACTCCACTTTAAATTTACGACACAATCAGAAGATAGCATAAGGCATGTTCCTAATTTAATGCATGATAGTGCCATTATAACTACAAAATTACGACATGTATATAGGGTCAAATTCGGAAATACAAGCTGCGCACCCGCTCCTGCTGGTCGGCTTGCTTCCGCCCGGCGCTCGCGATACGATTAGGCTAATGCCAAGATACAAGGAGTCCGATCCGGATGAATCCGTTGAAACAACGCATACGACAAACTATCGCCGCTCATGCTGCCGAGTTGAAACAGCTTGCCGCCTACATTGGCGCCCATCCCGAGCTTGGGCACGAAGAGCATCTGGCTTCCGCAAAGCTGGCCGAACAGCTCGAGAATTACGGCTATCGCGTGGAGAGAGGAACGCTTGGCTTGCCCACCGCGTTCGTCGCGGAGTACCGTTCCGCGAAACCCGGACCGACCGCGGCGCTATTGGCGGAATACGACGCGCTGCCGGAGATCGGCCATGCCTGCGGCCACCACCTCATCTGCACGATGGCGCTTGGCGCTGCCGCCGGACTGAGGGCCGTGCTCGACGAGACGGGCGGCACGGTCCGGGTATACGGGACGCCTGCCGAGGAGACGAAGGGTGCCAAGGTGGATATGGCCGCGGCCGGCCTGTTCGACGATTGCGACATCGCGCTGATGGCCCATCCTTTCCATTCGTATGAGAAATCGGGAACTTCCCTCGCCATGGATGCGATCCAATACGAATATCACGGCAAATCCGCGCACGCAGCCGCGAACCCGGAACAAGGCATCAATGCGCTCGATGCCGTCATTCAGCTGTTCAATGCGGTGAATGCCATGCGCCAGCAAACTCCGGAGCACGCTCGCATTCACGGCATTATTTCGCATGGCGGCCTGGCGCCCAACATCATCCCCGAATACGCAGCAGCGAGATTCTATACGCGGTCGGCAACCCGCGCCTATACAGACGAGCTGACACGCCGCGTCAACGCCTGCGCGGAAGCGGCGGCACTGGCCACCGGCTGCAAGCTGACCGTCAGCCATTACGAGTATTCGTATGACGAACTCCGGACGAACGAGACGCTGTCCGATGCGTTTACGGCCAATCTGGTTGCTGCAGGCATCGCGCCGGAAGCGATCCGCGACAGCCTGGACCACGGCTCGCTCGATTTAGGCAACGTATCGCTGAGGTGCCCGGCGATTCACCCTTATGTACAGGTGGTGGATCAACCTTACGCGCTGCACACCGAGGAATTCCGCGACGCCGCGCAGACGAACCGCGCGTACGACGCCATGATGTTCGGCGCCGAGACGCTGGCCTGCACCGTCTGCGACGTGCTGACCGACCCCGAACTTGCGCGTCGCATCCGCGAGGAGTTCGACAATGGGGTGCGGAATTGACACTTGCGAATCCGAATCAGTTGCCCGACCGTTGTGAAGCTCCGGTACTATTGCGGCGGTTGACGGGGCTTCGAGGCAATTTAGTGGAGTTCCGGCACTATTGCGGCGGTTGACGGGGCTTCGTGGCAATTTAGTGGCTCTCTGACACTTTTCCAACCTGATAGCAGGGCTGCGAGACATATAGCGTACCACGAAGAAGCACCCGACAGCTGACCGTCAGGTGCTTCCTTCTTGGCATGCAACTATGTTTGCCCTTACTCGCCGCCCATGATGCGCTCGATGGCGGCGAGCGTGTCGTCTGACAACTTCACGCCGGCGGCCTGCACGTTCTCCTCGACCTGCTCCGGACGGCTGGCGCCGACAAGCGCACTCGCCACGTTCCGGTGACGGAGCGTCCAGGCCAACGCCAGCTGCCCCGTCGTCAAGCCATTCTCTCGCGCCAACGCTGCCAATTGCTTCACCTGGTCCAGCTTCTCCTGCGTGATCCGGTTGCGCAGCGATTCCACCTGCGCCGCGCGGCTATCCGCCGGGATGCTGTCCGGCGAATCGTATTTCCCCGTCAGCAAGCCTTGCGCCAGCGGCGACCAGACAATCTGCCCGATGCCTTGCGCCTCGCCGAGCGGAATGATCTCCTTCTCGATGACGCGATGGAACAAATTGTACTGGGGCTGATTGACGACGATACGGTCCAGCAAGTAACGATCGGCCGCCCCGAGCGCTTCCGCCATCTGCGCCGCCGTCCATTCG
Source organism: Bacillota bacterium (assembly GCA_023391635.1). Classification (GTDB taxonomy): domain Bacteria; phylum Bacillota; class Bacilli; order Paenibacillales; family Paenibacillaceae; genus Cohnella. Next base: position 6,066 of record JAEWAQ010000039.1, read on the forward strand.
CTCACGCCGATGTACAGCACTTTCCCTTGGCGGACGAGATCGTCCATGGCGCGCATCGTCTCGTCCACCGGCGTCTCCGGATCGAAGCGGTGGCAATAGTAAATATCGACATAGTCGGTGCCCAGACGGGCAAGGCTGGCATGCAATTGCTCCATGACATGCTTGCGGGACAAGCCCCGATCGTTCGGCCCTTCTCCCATCGGCCAGAACACCTTCGTCGCCAGCACATAACTGCTGCGGTCGAATTCCTTCAGCACCGCTCCCATCACTTGCTCCGCTGCGCCCTGATGATACACGTTTGCCGTATCGAAATGATTGATGCCGAGCTCATAGGCTTTGCGAATCGCATTCGCCGACCTTTCTTGCTCGACGTACCCTCCATATGTAAGCCAACTGCCCAAGCTGATTTCGCTTACCTTCAGACCGGATCGTCCCAGACGACGATATTCCACGGAAACTCCTCCTCATATTGCGGCCGCAGCAAGACAGCCTCCATTACTGCCATTGTAGCTTTTTCCGCGGCAAAGGAAAAGTTTCCATATCGCCAACCATGCGGGGCGAATGTCTGCCTCTTCGTTCTTCCGAATCAGTTCGAGAGCGTCCGGTTTACAGCCTCCAGCACGCGGCTGCTCTGGAACGGCTTCACGATGAAATCCTTCGCGCCGGCATGAATCGCGTCCAGAATCATCTGGCGCTGGCCGAGTGCGGAACACATGATCACCCTTGCTTGCGGGTCCAACCGGCGAATTTCCTGCAGCGCCTGCGTACCTTCCATAATCGGCATCGTAATGTCCATCGTGACAAGTTCAGGGCGATAGGTTTTATATTTATCGATGGCTTCTTCGCCGTTCGAAGCTTCTGCGATAATCTCGTGTCCGCCCTGGATCAATATTTCCTTCAACATGGCCCGCAAAAAAGCCGCATCGTCCACGACCATGATTTTTGCCATTTTTGCATCGTCTCCTTGTGCCCGAGCCCATCCAACAACGGTTCATTCACGGGTGATTCCCTTATTGTAATGAACGCTGCTGAACAAATGCTGAACGTCAGCCCGAACCGGACGACCGCGAAGCCGACCATGCCGCGTACCATGCCGTTGTTTCCTTATCCGGCTGCATGCCCAGATCCTCTTCCAGCATCTGCAGCAGCTTCGCGTACTGACTCTTGACTTCCAGCGCGTTGCCGATCTGGTCATAGGTTCGCATGAGGCCCAGGTAGCTCGCTTCCCACGTCGGAAATCGGGCCTGAATCTCCTGGTAGAGCCGAATCGCGTCCGCGGCCAACCCGGCTAGTTCCAGACGCTGTGCCTGCTCCGACGCCCGCTGCAGCCACTTGATCCGCAAGCGTTCTCTTTCGTTCTCCCCCCACAGATAAGCTTCCACCTGCATGTAATCGCCCCGATAGCCGTCCAGCAGCAATCGGTATACCTGTCCTTCATCCATGCCGGCAACTGCCTGATCCAGCGCCTGCTCCCATTGCTCGCAATCCACCTTCACGCCACCCAACTCCAAGCGGTACCGCCCGCCGGCGTACAAAATTTGCACCGGAAGATTCGCGCTTTTCAGCGTTTGCCGAATCTGGTAGACGGTCGTATGCAGATTGGCCATCGCCTTCTCCGCATCCGCTTCCTGCCACAGCATATCCTGCAAATGTTCCTTCGTAACCGCCTTGTCTCTCTCATGCAGGAGATACGCGAACAGTTCCTTGGCTTTGGACGTCCGCCACGGGATTTCCGCCACTTTGGCGCCACCGGCATCGATCCCCAGGTCATGCATGCACACAAGCGTCGGTAGCGACTCCGCCTGAACCGGCTCCTGCTGGCGCGGATTTCTGCGGATCCGTTCGAGCGTGGACTCCAGCCTTGCCGCGCGAACCGGCTTGATCAAGTAGTCCGCAGCAGCAATCTCGAATGCCTTCACCGCGTATTGATCGAACGCCGTGACGAAGACGATGTGTAGCGCCGGGTATTTGCTCTGCAGCCTGGCCGCCAGCTCGATGCCGTTCATGCCCGGCATGCTGATGTCGACGAAGGCGGCGTCCATGTCCGGCCATAAGTCCGCCTTCAAAGCTTCAAGCGGATTCTGGAAAGATGCTGCGACTTCCACGCCTAATCTCTTCAACATGCGTGCCATGCTCTCCAATGCCAACTGTTCATCGTCAATCACGATCGCCTTCATCTCTAGGCCTCCTTGCTGTGCTTCAGCGGAACGAGGAAACTGATCACCGTGCCCGTTCCTTCCACGCTGTCTATCGACAACCCTTGACCGTACGCGTTCTTCAGCCGCCTGTTCACATTCACCAATCCGATCCCAAGCCGGTAAGTACCGTCCAAGATCGCCTCCCGCTTCAATGGAGGAATCCCCTCCCCTGTATCCCGAACCGAAATTCGCGCGCAATCGTCCATCTCCGCCACCTCAATATGGATTTGTCCCCCTTCGATTTTTTTAAGCACCCCATGTCTGACCGCGTTCTCGACGATCGGTTGGATCGTAAGCGGAGGCAGGTCGAAATCGGCCATGCAAAGAATATCCGTCGTGATCTGAATCCGCGACCCGAAGCGCGCTTTCTCGATATTCAAGTAGGATTGCACCAGTGTCCATTCCTTCTCGAACGGCACCTCCTGATCCAGGTTGCGCAGGTCAAAGGAGCTCTGCAGGTAACTACCGAAATCAGCCAGCAAATCTCGGGTGCGATCCGGATCGACTTCGCTGAGGCTGGCGATCGTGTTCAAGGTGTTGTACAGAAAATGCGGCTTGATCTGCGCTTGGATGAGCGCCATCTCGATATCCAGCCGTTCACGGACCGACCGCTTCATATGGAGCAGCGTACGAATCCTCGCTAGAAGCTCGGAAGTGTCGAACGGCTTGATCACGTAATCATTGGCGCCGGCGTTGAACCCGATCAACAGGAACGCCGGCAGGCTGCGCGAAGTCAGGAACAGCACCGGCAGATCGTAGAACGAATAGCGCTCGCGGATTTTGCGGCACACGTCGTACCCGGACATGCGGGACAGCATCGCGTCCAGTACGATCAGATCCCAGCCGCCTTCCTGTTCGATCAGCCTCAGCGCCTGCAGGCCATCCGTCAGCGCCGTCACATCAAGCTTCTCTTGCACCAATATATCGAACATGATGCGCAAGCTGACCGGATCGTCGTCGATGATCAGGATGCGCGCCGCATTCGGCTTGACATGCCGCAGCATCTCTTGGCGCTCGGTCCGCTCGATGCCGGCTGCAGACTCCTGCCGTGCCGTTATCGCAGACGCATGCTTGCCCGGCGATTCCGACCGGTTGCGAACCGCCTTCGGTTGATCCGCGATCGACAGATGGAAAGTCATCGCCACCTGCGACTCCGATTCTTCCACAAATAGGCTGCTCCCGTGCAAAGTGAGCAGCCGGCGGCTCAAGTAGATGCCGAAGTCGGTTGCGAATAACGGCTCCTGATCTTCGATTTCCGTCGTTGCTTTCCGCTCGCCGCCAGCGACGATGCGGATTGCCGCCCGCTTGTTACGGTCAAGCATGTCCGCTCCGATCTCCATCTTGCCTCGCGCGCCCCACTTCAACGCATAATGGAACAGATGGAACAATACCTGCATCAAACGATGGTCGTCTGCCAGCACGGGCGGCATGCCTGGGTCTATCCGATTCTCGATCCATACGGAACGGCTATCCTTCAAGGAACGCACGACATCCGCCACGCCGTTCATCAATGTGCCGATGTCGACCTGGCGAATTTCAATCTCCAATGAGCCCTCGTTCAGCTTCGTCAGATCCAGCATATCGCTCACCAGATGAGTCAATTGATTGCCCGTTGCCGTCAACATGGATAGTCGTTCGGACTGCCGTTCATCCAGATCCCCTTCATTCAACATGACTTGCGCGAGATTGATCATCCCGTGCAGCGGCAAACGGATCTCATGCGATGCAACAGCCAGAAAATCGTTCTTCAGCCGGTTGGCGACGATGAGCTGCTTGGACAATGTCTCAATCTCCTGCATGCCGGTAAAAAAGCGTTTGGCGATAACATAGCACATCGTCAGCACGAACAACACTTTCTCGAATGGCGGGAACCCTTCTACCGTATCGAAGCCAATGAGAAACAATCCTTGAAACAGTCCTTCGAAGACGATGCAGCACAAGGCAATGAGCGAGAAGATGGCATCCTGGGCCCGCTGCAAAAAGTTGCTGACGAGCAAATAGGAAGCCAATATCACCATCGTCAAATCGAACAGCATCAAAGGCCATTCCAGTCTGGAGAAGAAGGAAACGTCAGTTGCCACATAAACGCCCGAGAACAGAACCGCCCCGCACGCCGCGTAAGCCATCATCCATGGACGCGCACGAGACGGAAACATCCAGCGTACGAAGCCCAGCAAAGAAGCGAACATGATCGCAGACGGCAGCGATTGCAGCGTCGACTGAAGACGATAGGACATATCGGGAAATACCCAGAACAGCAGCCTTTCCTCATGCGTCATCCAATGCAGCAGAGACATGGTGAAGAAGCCGGCGAAGTACAACAATTCATAATTGTTGCGGCGAAATCCGTACAGAATGAAAAAAAACAACCCGCACACGAGGAAGATGCCCATCAAGATGGCATGCTCTCCGAACTCGATGAAGCTGCTTCGCTGGAGTGATTCATACGTGCCAAACTTGATATCTTTGAAGATGCCGCCGAAGCTCGCATATTCGAAATTGGAAACCTGCATAACCAATTCAACGCGATCGCCGCTTGCGGTAAAATCGGCTACATATGGCAATACGCGAGAACTGGATAGCGACGCATCCGCTCCGGGAGACCCGTTGCTGCCAATCTCAAGACCGTCAATAAATAAGGTATGCGCGCTGCGGATAATCGTCGTCCGGATGGCCAGCCTGCGTTCGGAATCTCCATGAAACGCCGCTTCCGGAAGCAGAATCGTCAGCCGATAGGTACCGTATCCGAACGCGGAGGAGAAGATCGGATCCCAGCCGCCTGGAACCTGAACGAGAAGCTTGTTCGTATCGGCAAATGTTCCGCCCGGCGGGATCAGTTGCTCCGGATAGAACGCCCAGCCGCCTCGCAGCGGGATCGATTTGCCGGATTCGGGATCCCATTCCCGCAAATCGATGACTCCGTTCGCAGCGATCGGATCACGGACATGCTCCGTATGGCCCCACCACAGGCGGACAACGGCTGTCACGGCAAACACCAGAACGATCGCCAGCGCCTTCCATTTCATATGTGCATCATCTTTCTCATCTGACTTCTTTCACTATCATTCGACATGCGCGCGGGCCATTCCTGCATGAAAATGAAGGCATCTCGCGACATATCCGCGATAGCACGTCCCAGTTAACAAACGATCAACAATCCGATTGCCTTGCTCACTTGCTAAGCTACAACAAAGTAGAGACCTCTCCGATTCGCTTAGGAGAGGTCTCTACGCTCGATGTGATCATTATGGGGTCAAGCCGTATTCTTCCGTAGAAGAAACGTTAATGCTACAGGCTTTTGAGCCTATATTACATCATGCCGCCCATGCCGCCCATGCCGTCCATACCGCCCGGCATGCCGCCACCAGCTGCACCCTTAGGCTCAGGCTTGTCGGCGATGACCGCTTCAGTCGTCAGGAACATGGCCGCAACAGAGGCTGCGTTCTGCAACGCGTAGCGAGTTACCTTCACCGGATCGATGATGCCGGCTTCGAACATGTTGACCCACTCGCCGGTAGCGGCGTTGTAGCCCGTGCCGATCTGCTCCTTCTTCAGGCGCTCGACGATGACGGAGCCTTCTTGGCCGGCGTTGGAAGCGATCGTGCGGATCGGCTCTTCCAGCGCGCGCAGGATGATGTTCACGCCCGTCTTCTCGTCGCCTTCCGCTTGAACAGCCGCAACGGCTTCGAATACGTTCACGAGCGCAGTGCCGCCGCCGGAGACGATGCCTTCTTCAACCGCAGCGCGGGTTGCGTTCAGCGCGTCTTCGATGCGCAGCTTGCGTTCCTTCAGTTCGGTTTCGGTAGCAGCGCCGACCTTGATGACGGCTACGCCGCCGGCCAGCTTGGCCAGACGCTCTTGCAGCTTCTCGCGATCGAAATCGGAAGTCGTCTCTTCGATTTGCGCCTTGATTTGGTTGACGCGGGCTTGGATATCCTTCTTGTCGCCAGCGCCATCGACGACGATCGTGTTCTCTTTGTTGACGCGCACTTGACGAGCCGTACCGAGTTGGTCGATCGCCGTGGACTTCAGCTCGAGACCGAGTTCTTCCGTGATGACTTGGCCGCCGGTCAGAGCCGCGATGTCTTGCAGCATCGCTTTGCGGCGGTCGCCGAAGCCAGGCGCCTTAACCGCAACGCAAGTGAACGTGCCGCGCAGACGGTTGACGATCAGCGTCGCTTGTGCTTCGCCTTCCACGTCTTCGGCGATGATCAAGAGTTGCTTGCCGGATTGCACGACTTTCTCAAGCACCGGAAGAATCTCTTGAATGTTGGAGATCTTCTTGTCGGTGATCAGGATATACGGATTCTCAAGCACAGCTTCCATCTTGTCCGTATCCGTGATCATGTAAGGAGAAACGTAACCGCGGTCGAATTGCATGCCTTCGACGACTTCCAGCTCGGTGTTGAAGCCCTTCGACTCTTCGACCGTGATGACGCCGTCTTTGCCGACCTTCTCCATCGCGTCGGCAATCAGCTCGCCAACTTCGTCGTCCCCTGCCGAGATAGCGGCGACTTGCGCGATGTTGTTGCGGCCTTCGATCTGCTTGGAGATGGATTTCAATTGCTCGACGGCAGCCTTGACGGCTCTGTCGATCCCTTTGCGCACGACCATCGGGTTGGCGCCAGCCGTTACATTCTTCAGGCCTTCGCGGATCATCGCTTGTGCCAGAACCGTCGCCGTCGTCGTACCGTCGCCGGCTACGTCGTTCGTCTTGGTCGCAACTTCCTTCACGAGCTGTGCGCCCATGTTCTCGAACGCGTCTTCCAGCTCGATTTCCTTCGCGATCGTAACACCGTCATTCGTGATCAGCGGAGAACCGAATTTCTTCTCCAATACGACGTTGCGGCCTTTCGGTCCGAGCGTCACTTTCACCGCATTCGCCAGGGCGTCTACCCCGCGTAGCATCGCGCGGCGCGCGTCTTCGCTGAATTTAATCTCTTTCGCCATCGTAAGTAACCTCCTTGATTTCAGAAACTTCATTGTGCATGGGTGTCGCTTCGAGCCTCATGCCCGTTATGTGCTCGGCCGGTTCAATCAGCCGATGATCGCGTGGATGTCGCTTTCTTTCATAATCAAATACTCTTTGCCTTCGTACTTGATTTCCGTACCTGCATACTTGGAGAACAACACGCGGTCGCCTTCCTTCACTTCAAGCGCGATCCGCCCGCCGTCCTTGTTCACCGCACCGGCGCCAACAGCGATAATCTTGCCTTCTTGCGGCTTTTCCTTGGCCGTGTCCGGCAATACGATGCCGCTTGCCGTCTTCTCTTCCTTGGCGCTCGCTTCTACCAGCACGCGGTCTCCCAAAGGTTTGATCATGAAAATAGCCTCCTTCTGAATCGAGTAAAGGGTAGTTTTTTTCGGTTTGTTAGCACTCAACAGCAACAAGTGCTAATAACCATTTCCTATGATACTGATTTTGCACCGGGTTTTCAAGCCCCTACGCATAAAAAATGAAAAAGACCCGCAGATCATCTGCGGGTCTCGCACCGACCTGTCATCAAAAACAGGTTCGCCAAAACAAATCGCTTTCATTCAGGTTTTAAAATTGCCGACCAAGCCTTTCAGACGAGATGCCATGTTGCTCAGATTATCGGCCGTTCTCGCCATCTCTTCGGTCGACGACAATTGCTGCTCGGACATCGCGGATACTTGTTCCGTGAAGGACGCCGTCTCTTCCGTAATCCGCGAAATATCCTGGATCGATTGCACGACCGAGGCGCTGCCCGCCGTCATCTGTTCGACGGATGCGGCCACTTCCATGATATTGCCGCTGAGCTGGCTGACGCTGCCGACGATCTCGCGGAACGTCTCTTCCGCGTTCTTCATGCCGGCGACGGTCGAGAACACTTGTCCTGCGCTCTGTTCGAACATCGTGGCGACTTGCTCGATATCGCCCGACATGGCTTCGAGCGTCGTGCCGATCTGCACGGCGGATTGCTGTGTCTGATCGGCCAGCTTGCGGATTTCGCCGGCCACGACGGCGAATCCCCGCCCATGTTCGCCGGCTCGAGCCGCTTCGATTGCCGCGTTCAGCGCAAGCAGGTTCGTCTGATTCGATACTTCGGATATGTAGCCGATCACTTCGCGCACTTCTTCGGACTTATGATTCAAGCCCCGCACCGTTTCCTGCAAGGAACGGAATGAGACTTCCACTTGCGAGATGCCCTCGGAATTCGCCTTCAGGATCTCCGAGCCTTCTTCCGCGCGGGTACGCGTCGTCTGCGCCGCATCGGATACGCCGGTCGTCGTCGTGGCAACCTGGTTCAAACCGTTCATCGTCTCGGTCATGACCGCAGTGATCTCTTGGGATTGCGCCACTTGCGTCTCGGAGCCGGAAGCGACCTTCTCCACCGCTTTGGAAACTTCGCTGCTGACGCGGGCGTTCTCGTCGGCCCCTTGCTTCAGTTGAATGGAAGCCGCCGCCAGCTCTGCCGTGCTCTCACGCAGTTCCTTCATCATCTTCTGCAAGCCGTCAAGCATGCTGTTGGCCGCCGCGGCGAGGTCGCCGATTTCGTCGGACGAACGGACATGGATTCTGCGGGTCAAATCTCCGCCTGAAGATGCGATGTTCCGAAGCGTTGCGGTCACGTGGCCGACCGAATCCGTAATATTGCTGCCAAGCGAAAGGAATACGTAGCCGGCGAGCGCCAACATCGCCACGAATATGACGATCAGGCCGATGAACGCCCCCATATTCCCCGACAGATCCAGGCTCGTGACGATCAAAATGAATGCCAGAACCATCAATAAGGCGGAAACATAGAAACCAAACTTAAACTTTTGACCCAGTGACAACTTCGACATCGCTCGTTCTCCTCCCGGATAACAGGTCCTATTTCCCAATGAGTACGTTTTCATTTGTAGTGTACCATAAAATCGATATCGCGAATATCGAAATTTGGCAATCTTTGCGAATTTGGAGATCAGTTGTCGTCCTGTTCGAAAGCGGCATTCTTGTCCGTTTGCGCGGCCAATCTCTTGCCGTAAGCTCTGAGAGACAGCATCACGCTGAATTCGTACAGAAGGACGAGGGGAATCGCCACCAATAGGTCGGAGATCACATCAGGCGGGGTAATCGTAACGCCGATGATGATCATGACGAACCAGGCCACCCGTCTCATCTTGCGCAGCAAACGCGGATTCAGGATGCCGATTCTCGTCAGGAACATGATGACAAGCGGCAATTCAAACAGCAGGGAAATAGGAATGAGCAGGTTGAACAAGAACGAAAAATACTGAGACAGACCGTACGTCTGCTTGAGTCCCATGTTCGCCGTTACGCGCTCGGTGAAGTAGTACGCCATCGGAAAGACAACGAAATACGCAAACGAGAGCCCGATCAGAAACATGACCAAGGCGCCGGGGATGTAGCGGAGCGTCGCTTTCTGTTCCGGAATCGCAAGCGCCGGCTTGACGAACGCCCACAATTGGTAAAAGGCGAAAGGAATGGCGATCAGGAATGAAATGATGACCGCGAACTTCATGTAGATCGCGATCGCATCCCACGGCGAGAAGGCGTTCAATTCCAGGTGCTCCGTAGGCGCGGCGGCAACCAGATAGTCGAATAGAGGCTGCGCGCCGAACAAGCCGCCGACGAGGCCGACAGCGAACACGATCAGCACCAGAATGATGCGTTTGCGCAATTCGCCGATATGATCCCATACCGACATCCCGCCGTCGTCGGGGGCAGCGGATTCGGGGCGTTGCGCCATAGGCGGGGAACCTCCTTGGTAGCAGCGGTTTGCGCCGCTGGATTGATAGTTAGTTGAAGCTGGTTGCGATCGGCACCATCTGCGATTGATTAGACGACGAAATCCGCTATTTGATGTACTCGGCACCATACGCGCCTAGTTAGACGACGACATCCGCTATTTGGTGCACTCAGCACCATACGCGCCAGATCAGACGCCTACATCGTCTGTTTGGTGCACTCAGCACCATGCGCGCCTAGTTAAACGACAACATCGTCTGTTTGGTGCACTCAGCACCATACGCGCCAGATCAGGCGACTGTGTCGCTTATTTGGTGCGCTCGGCACCATCTTCGGTTGGTTAGGCGACTGCGTCGTCTTTTTGGATGCGCTCGGAAACGATTCGTATGCCTGCACACGCGCAAAAAGCGGCTGCGCCTGCAGCCGCCCTTTGCGAAATTCCGCTCAACGGCCGCCCGTCTTAATCCGGCAGACGCCGATCGGTGGTCTGAGGTTGTTCGTTCTCGCTGGGAGATACGTCCACCCGGCGCGCGCTGCGGTTCTGATCGTCATCCATCAGATCGCTTGCGCCCTTCTTGAACTCCCGCAGCGTACGGCCGAACGCTCTGCCGAGCTCCGGCAGCTTGCTCGGGCCGAACAGCAGCAATGCGATCAGCACCAGCAAAATAATGCCCGATATGCCGATTCCGCCCATTCGCTTCCACGCTCCAATCTGTTTACACTACTGGCTATTCCATTCACGTGACTAATCCCAATATCGAACCTGCGGCTCGCTCACTCCACATCAATGCAAGCCGCCGTAGCCCATTTCGACAATATCGCCCCGGGTCAGCCGATCCCCCGCCAATACGCGAGGAAGCAGCACATCGAACGAAGTATAAGGATCGTGCATGACGCAGCCCGGCAATCCGAATATCGGCACGTCGCCCAAATAACCGACGAGCAGCATCGAGCCAGGCAGCATCGGCGTTCCGTAGCTGACGATGTCCGCGCCGGCAGCTGCGATGGCGCCAGGCGTCCGGTCGTCCGGATCGACCGACATTCCGCCGGATACCAGTATCATATCATACCCTTGACCAAGTAAATAGCGAATTTCCTTGACAATTGTTTGTCGGTCGTCCGGTGCGAACCGCTGCTCCGCCAGTTCCGAGCCGAAAGACGCCAGCTTTGCGGCGACGGCCGGCCCGAACTTGTCGGCGATCCGTCCGCTGAACACTTCGCTGCCGGTCGTCAGCAAGCCTGCCCGCAACTTCCGCAGCGGTCTGACGGCGATCGGTCCGCCACTGCCAACCATCTGATACGCAGCCGCGAGCCGCTCGACTTCCCGCACCTTCGCTTCCGGCACGATCAGCGGGATCGCACGGGTTGCCGCGATCGATTCGCCGGCGCGGACGACCCGGTGCTGCACGACAGTCGCCAGCGCCACATCGCCGATCGCGTTCACGGCATCCACCACTTCCCGAGGGATGACCGCGAGGCCGTCGATATCCGATTTGAGCACGACTTTGCCTTCATGCGGTTCGCCGTATACCGTATGAGCGCCCGCCAGAGCGGCCGCCATGCGAAGCGCGGCGTCGTCTTCATGCAAATCGCACTCCGCGAGCTCGATTACATATAGATGCTCTTTGCCGATATCTTTCAAACGCGGAATGTCTTCCTCCGTCACCCGATGGCCTTTGCGGAACAGCCGGCCCTTGAACGTCCCGGGCAATATTTGCGTCAAATCATGGGCGAGCACGAGACCGACGGCATCTTCCACCTTCACCTCGCGCAACGTCGAAGAACCGATGGCGATGGTTGTTTCCCGTGATGAAGACGCAGGCACGCTGACCGATCCTTCTTCCCTGCCGCCGGAACCATGCGCTTCCATGCTTCAGATCTCCTTCCGCTGGCCGGACACTTGCATCAACGCCTCCGGCAGCAAATCGATGATCGGCAAAAGATGGTCGTACACGCCCTTGGGATCGCCGGGCAAATTCACGATCAGCGTCTCTCCGCGGATCGCGCAAACTCCTCTGCACAGCGCATGCAAGCGGGAACGCGCGGCCGCGGCTGCGCGCATCGCTTCACCCAAGCCGGGCACGATACGCTGCGATACCTTCAGCGTCGCTTCAGGCGTCACATCGCGCAACCCGAGACCGACCCCGCCCGTCGTCAAGATCAGGTCAGCGCGGTAACCATCCGCCATCTCTATCAACGCAGCGCGAATCACGTCCTGTTCGTCCGGCACGACGCGATAGTCCACGATCTCTCCGCCGAGCTCTTCTTCCACCAGTTCCCGGATCACTTGCGCGCTCGTATCCTCGCGTTCGCCTCGGGCCCCTTTATCGCTTGCCGACAACAGCGCCACCTTCCAGCCCATCCCTGCTCTCCCCCGTCCTGCGTTCCGATGCCGTCAACTCGCTGTGTAATCCCCATTCTTGCCACCTGTCTTGGAGATCAGCCGGATCGGACCGATCACGATATCTTTTTGGATCGCTTTGCACATGTCGTATACGGTCAACGCCGCGGCGGAAACCGCAGTCAATGCTTCCATTTCCACGCCTGTTCGGCCGGTTATTTTCACTTCCGCGGTGATGATCAGCTCGTCTTCCCCATTGTCCGCGAATTTCACATTCACACCGGAGAGCGGCAGCGGATGGCACATTGGGATCCAGTCCGCCGTGCGCTTCGCCCCCTGGATACCGGCTATTTGCGCCACGGCGAGCACATCTCCTTTAGCTACCGTGCCTTCGCGAATGCGCTGCAGCGTACCCGGCGCCATCTTTACCGTCGCCTCCGCGACCGCAATCCGCGACGTGACCGGCTTGTCCGTGACGTCGACCATGACCGCGCGCCCCTGCTCGTTAAAGTGCGTCAACACATCCGGCTGCTGGTCCATCATTCTCTCTCCTTCGATAGCCAGATGACTTCTTCGTCTGTGGCCAATGCATCAAGCGGCAAATCGTGCGCTTCGACCGGCAGCTCGCGCGTCGTGACTTGCGGCGTCAAGGCGAATCCGATCCAGCAAATGTTACTGCGGCCCGCCGCCCGTTCTTTCGCGTACAATCGATCATAATAACCGCCGCCGTAGCCGAGTCTGCCGCCGGCAGGATGAAATGCCAGCCCCGGCACTAACACGATATCCGGCGCCTTTGCCGCAGGCAGCGCTGCGGTTCGCGCCGGGTCCGGCTCCGGAATGCCCCAAGCTCCGGGTTGCCAGTCTTCGGGATCGCGCACGATGCGCCAAGCCAACTCGCCGCCTTCGATGCGCGAGGCCGCGACCGTATCGCCTGCAAGCCAGCATGTCCGGACCAACGGCAGCGGGTCGGCTTCCGACCGGAAGGCCGCATAGACGCCAACCGCAAGCGGACGCCGAAGCCTTCTGCGCATGGGCGCCAGCACCTCGCATTCCACGCGCTCGCAGAGCCGCAATGAACGGTCCGTTCGCTCAGCGGGCAACAGCGCGTCTCGAACGGCAGTCATTCGCCGTCGCCACTCCGATTTCGTCCATTCGCCCGAAGCCGCGTCCATGCCTATCTCCTCGCAGTCGTACTCTGCTCCATATTAACGAAAATTTAACTTTATTGTATCATACATGCGGGCCCGGCCGCCATGCATGCGCCGGATCAGCCGCGTCTGCCGCACTTGGACGGTCGCAGCGATTTGCGGTACACTTGGGGTTGCACAGCTCTCTTCATGTGCGAACAACGATTCGGAGGGATTCCCCTTGCTTCTGCAAGCGTCCGGCATTCATAAATACTACGGAACTACGCCCATACTGACCGGCGTCGCCATACAAGTACAAGAACGCGATCGTATCGGCCTAGTCGGCGCGAACGGGGCGGGCAAGTCGACTTTCCTGCGCATTCTGGCAGGAGAACTGCAGGCGGACAGCGGCTCGGTCTCGAAGGCCAAGGAGCTGCGGATCGGCTATCTCGCCCAGAACGGCGGATTGCAAGGCCATCGCACGATCATGGAAGAAATGACATCGGCTTTCGGTCCGTTGCTAGCGCAGGAGAAAGAGCTGCAGGCGATGGAAGCCCGCATCGCCAACCCGCGCGAACAGGACGACGCGGTGCGGTACGCCTCGCTGCTCGCGCAATACGCCGACTTGTCCGAACGGTTCCGCGAGGCCGGCGGCTTCGAGATGAACAACCGCATCCGCAGCGTGCTGCACGGAATGGGCTTCGGCGAGTTCGCTCCTGACACCGAGGTGTCCGCGCTCAGCGGGGGCCAGCGGACGCGGCTTGCGCTCGCCCGCTTGCTGCTCGTTCAGCCCGACTTGCTGCTGCTCGACGAACCGACCAACCACCTGGACATCGATACGCTCGGGTGGCTGGAGCAATACTTGCGTTCCTACGCCGGCGCCATGATCATCGTCTCGCACGACCGCTATTTCCTCGACGCGACCGTCACTCAGATCGTGGAGATCGAACGGCACGCGGCCACCCGGTATACCGGCAATTACAGCCGCTTCATGGAGCTTAAAGCCGCCGACTTCGACCAGAAGCTCAAAGCGTTCGAGCAGCAGCGACGGGAGATATCCCGCATGGAGGAATTCGTGCAGCGCAACATCGCCCGCGCTTCGACGACCCGCCGCGCCCAGAGCAGGCGCAACGCGCTCGAGCGCATCGAACGGCTGGAGAAGCCGGGTGCCCTGCGAAGCGCCAGCTTCTCTTTTCAAGCGGAGCGGCGCAGCGGCAAGGAAGTGCTGCAAGTCTACGATGCGGCCGCAGCCCCCAACGACGCAATGGAGGCCTTGTTCCGGGACGTCACGCTGGAGGTCAAGCGTGGCGAGCGGGTGGCGCTGCTCGGGCCCAACGGCGTCGGCAAGACGACATTGCTGCGCGCCCTTGTCGGCAGCCTGGAGCTGCGCAGGGGATCGATCCGATGGGGAGCAGGCGTATCCCTCGGCTATTACGATCAGCAGCAGCAGGAGTTGACGGCGGCGAACACCGTGCTGGAGGAGGTATGGCATTCCTACCCGATGAAGCCTGAAGCCGAGATCCGCACGGTGCTCGGCAACTTCCTGTTCAGCGGCGAGGACGTGCGCAAGACGGTCGGATCGCTCAGCGGAGGCGAGAAAGCGCGGGTCGCGCTGTCCAAGCTGATGCTGAAGCAAGCGAACGTTCTCGTGCTGGATGAGCCGACCAACCACCTGGATCTCATGAGCCGCGAAGTGCTCGAAGCCGCGCTCGAAGAATATGACGGCACGCTGCTGTTCGTCTCGCACGACCGTTATTTCCTGAACCGGATCGCGGATCGCATCGTTGAGCTGCGCAAGGATGGAACGACGGTCTACCTGGGCAATTATGACGAGATGGTGCAGAAGAAGCGCGATCTGGCGGAATGGCAGGCAGCCAAGCAGCCAAGCGCCGCCGCCGTGGCCGACTCCGCGCCTGTCAGCGATTATGAGGCGGACAAGCAGGCCCGTCGCGAGGAGCGCGCCCGATTACGCAAGCAAGAGCAGTTGGAAGCGGAAATCGCGCGGTTGGAGGCGGAGATAGCCGCATTGGAAGAGCAGATGGCCTCGCCTGAAGTCAGTACCGATTATGTGCTGCTGCGGGAGAAGCAAGATCAGGTCGAAACGCTTCGGCCCAAGCTGGAGGAAGCCTACTCCGCATGGGAAGCCTTGATGGAGGCGTGAAAATATTATCCACCGCAATATCCACAGCTTGCGCATCCCGGTTATTCACACGGCCGCTGAGGCCGTCGCCCGAATTCCGTAATGCGCAAGCCTTTTTCTTGCTGTTATGCACGGCTTTCCTGACTTTTCCACCGTTTTATCCACAATATCCACAAAACCCACAGGTCGGTTGTGAAAAAACCATCCCGTTTTCATCGACGTCATCCCCTTTATCCCCCAACGGTTGATCTGCTTTGTCCACAGTATGCACAGGGGGTGTGGATAAGTTTGTCCACATTGGCGTTTTCAAAAGCACGAAGCAGCCCCTTCCACACAAGGGGAAGGGGCTGCCGTTTCAGATAATTCTTATGCTCAAGCCATCGTTTTCAACATCTCGAACGTGACCTGATTGTTCACCGTCTCTCCTGCCAGATAGCGGCGGCATTCCTCGATGGCTGTCTCCGCCATTCGGACGACTTCCCGTCCCGCGCTCCCCGCCACGTGGGGCGTCAGCCACACATTGTCCAGTTCCAGCAGTTCGCTGCCGGAAAGCGGGGGCTCCGGATGCGTCACATCCAGGATGGCCGTTCGGGTCGGCACTTCCTTCAAGGCCCGGATGAGATCCGGCTCGACGACTTGAGCGCCCCGCCCCGTGTTGAGGAACGTGGCATAAGGCAGCATCCGGTCGAAATGATTCCGATTGAGAATGCCGACCGTCTCCGGCAAGTTGGCCAAATGATTGGAGATCGTCTGGCATTCGGAGAAGATCGTCTCCAGATCGGTCTTGCGCACACCCATTTCCCGCGCCCGCTCATCCGGCAGGAACGGGTCGAATACGTACAGCTCCATGTTGTAAGAAGCCAGCATCCCGATTACGAGACGGCCGATCGCGCCGGCTCCGAGAATACCGACCTTAACATCGTAGTTGCCCGGAAAATTCCGCGAAAATTCGATGGCCTCGCTGCGGTTCCGCTTCGTTCTGGGCATCGTCTGCAAGACGCCCTTATTCGCCAGAACAATCTGCGCTGCGGTATACTCGGCCACGGGTATGGCATTCGCCGTCCAGGCGCTGACGACCATGATCCCGAGATCCAGGAACGGCTGGGCAAAATACTGCACGGACCCTGCCGCGTAGAAAACAGCTTTCAAATTCGGAAAATGATGCCGGATTTCTTCCGCCTCAAGCTTGACCATTCCCCATGTCGAGAAAGCGAATTCGACCTCTCGCAGCGCTTCCGCGTGCTGCTGCATATTGTCGCGGTCGATGACGGACGGGTACATCTCCACCAATTCGTGAAGACGGGCCATCATCGCGTCGCTATAAACGCTTTGAATGGCGTTATTGTCGCGATTGGCCAGGAATACCGCCTTGCTCTTCAAATAGAGTCCCCCTTGCACGACATAGCGTGCCGGAAATTTGCCGGGCATACCAACGGATCAAATAATCGTTCGGATGATTGATGTAGTTGCCCGTCATACCCCAATACGGCTTGCGTTTGAGCAGTTCTTGATGTGCGCCGGTCATGTCGACGAATGCCGCCCCTTCATGTCTGCTCAATCGCTCCAGCGGCTCGGCGCCAGCCCATCGTACACGATTCTAACACAACGCGCTCTTTTCGCGAATACATCCGTCCGAATTTGCTTGGCATCGGTCTGCCGGTCCGGTTCGTCGCAACCCGTCAATACTTCGCAGCGTCAGATTCCGAACAATTCAGTAATTCGTTCCTGTTATTATAGCCTAGCGATCTTCTAGCAGCAGAATAAGAAGAATACACAGCCTAATCGTACAAGCAGTGAAACCGGATAAAATGAATTATAATAAATAAGCAGGGGCTCGGAGTGCTTGTAGATTAGGTTCTCGCAGAATAGATATGAAAAGGGCGGACGGGTGCGGGATGAAACTGAAAACAATGAACCAGCCGTTATTCTACCAATATTTATTATCCTATTTATTTATACTGATCATTCCATTGTCCATCATCGCGGGCCTGGTGTATACCTTCTTTGTGTCCGAACTGGAACAACAAGCCAAAGATTATAATGAGCGTTTACTGATCCAATTGCAAAACAATGTGGACATTCATATGATGGATATCGTAAGAATCAGTGTGAAGCTTTCCTCGGAGCCGGGGTTGTCTCCCTATTCGTTGGAGAATATATACAGCGCGTATCAGGCCAAGAAAATATTAAACTACCCTGAGACGAATGCCTTCTTTGAAGACTTGTTATTATATGTTCCGAGCAATAGTATGTTTTATTCCTCCATAAGCACTTACAGCAAGGAAATGTTTTTCAAGCATGTTTACCGCTGCGACAGCGTGTCCTATGAGACTTATCTAAACGAGCTGGATCAAACCCAAGGACTTACGATACGTCAATTTGGGTGTACGGTTAATGACGAGCAGACCCGCAATAACGATGTAATGGTGATCGCCCCCATTCCTTTTGGAAGCGCTTTTGCGCACAGCAAAGCCATTTTTCTGATTAAGGAAGATACTTTTCAGAACTTATTCCGCACGATATCCAGCTATCCGAACAGCATGACGATGATTCTGGATGAAGAGGGGAACGTCATTATCTCTTCCGCCCATGATTCGTCGTTCTTGACTGCAGAAATTAGGGAAGAAATCAGTTCGGGCAAAGCCAAAGGCACGGATACCGTGAAATTGCCCGACGGTTTATTTTATTTATCCTATGTTAATTCGAAAGATGTCGGGTTAACCTACCTGAGCCTGGTCCCGCAAGCCGAATTAATGAAAACGGTGAAAAAAAAGAAAAATATCGCGATTATCGCTTTTGGGTTCACACTATTATTGGGCGGCTTGCTGATCTATATTATGATGCGCATGAATTATAAGCCGCTTCACAACTTAATTCATTGGACAGAGGAGCAGACAAAGGGTTTTATTTCCAACAATTCACGGGGTATCGAGCGGATCAGATCGGCCATTTATTATGTGGATCAGCGAAGCGATCAATTGAGCATGCAATTGAAGTATAGCCATTCCTTCGCCAAGGAGCACCTGTTAACCAGCTTATTGAAGGGCAAATTAAAGAATGAAGCATATTTGCGGGAACAAGGAAAGCATTTGGACATCCATCTTCCTCCCTCGACTTACTTTGTAATGATTGTGCAAACGGACCCGGCCGTAAATGAAGCGGATATGGGTTCATTGCCCGCCCACTGGAAGGATGCGTTCGACGCCGATCTGTACGGCTATCAGGTCAATATGTACGAAGGCCGTGATACGGCTTGGATTATTGAAGGCGATCCACAGCGAATGAACCGTTCCCAATGGGAAGAGATGCTGAACAGCTTCGCCCAACATATTTCCGCAGAAGTCATTTTTGGTATTGGCAACGCCTGCTCTGACTTGATGCAACTATCGCAATCCTATCTGGAAGCCTATACGTCTTTGTTCCATAAACCGATGACGGAAGGAAACCAAATCTATTTCTATCCGGACATAACCAAAGAAAACAAAGATGCGATTTGGTATCCCAAGGCCCAACTCGCCAAACTCGATCTCATCATCAAGCAAGGAGAACCAAACAAAGTGATCCCCGTTCTTGATGAAATAATAGATCAAATCAAAGAAAACCATACCCCCTTTTTAATGGCTAAATATATTGGCTTTGATATTGTAAATACGATTTCAAAAATGAACGCACGCAGCGATTATTCCAAGGAAATGCTGCAGATCATGGAGATCAACTCTTTTGATGAATTGCAGCAAGCATTGTATGTGTTCTGCAATGAGATGGTTCTGTTAATGGAAGAGGTGGAAGGTCAACGCAAGCCGGAGATGTTGGTCTTAATCGAGTCTTATGTCGGGGAAGCCGCCTATTTCAATCAATTCTCCATCAAGGTAATGGCACAGGATTTATCGATATCCACGGCTTATCTGGGCAGGTACTTCAAAGACCAGACAGGGATGACATTAATGGATTACGTGACGGAACTCAGAATCGAACGGGCAAAGAAACTGTTGGCCGAGAGCGAGATGCCGCTGCAAGATATCGTTCAGCAGATCGGGTTTACCGACGTCTCAAGCTTCATTCGCAAGTTTAAAGGAATTGTGAGCATGACGCCAGGGGAATATCGATTGCTGGTGAAAAAAGATTAAGCTTATCGTATATCGCATACTGCGTTTGGAAATGGCATACGATGCCCGAAAGCGCCGTATTTGCACGTATTTTGGGAAGGGGGCGGCATTTCACCTATTCCGTATGGATTTGGCTCATTGTGCGCAATTGATCGATCGTAACATACTGAGAATGCGATCAGCCAAATTTATCAAACGAAGAAAGGAGGAATCTTGATTGGAATCAGACTCGGCCTTAAGTGTAGTTCAGACTCGAATGAAAAGGTTTACAAGCAGCAAAAAAGTGAAAGACATTCTAAAAAATTATGAGCTTTATTTATTTCTGGTGCCGCTCGCCTTATATTACTTTCTGTTTCAATATGTACCTATGTACGGTGTGCAGATCGCGTTCAAAAATTTCATTGCCATGAAGGGGATCGCCGGAAGCCCTTGGGTCGGCTTTCAACACTTTGATCGATTTTTTCATTCTTATCAGTTTTGGACGATATTAAAAAACACGTTGTCCATTGGTTTGTATGAATTGGCTTTGTTTCCGATCCCCATTATCGCGGCGGTATTGCTGAATCAAGTCATCCACAGCCGGTTTAAACGATTCGTGCAAACGGTGACGTATGCTCCTCATTTTATTTCTGTCGTCGTGTTTGTAGGCATTTTGCAAATTTTCTTATCCCCCAGGAACGGGCTCGTCAATCACTTGATCGCCGGGTTGGGATTTGAGCCGATCAATTTTCTTGGTTCGATCCACTGGTTTCAATCCGTGTTTGTATGGTCCGGCTTATGGCAAAACGCAGGCTGGGGCATGATCATCTATCTTGCCGCTCTGACGGGAATTAGTCCTGAGCTTCACGAGGCAGCCAGGATCGACGGGGCTTCCAAGTTACAGGCCATTCGGCACGTTGATATTCCAGGCATTCTGCCGACCGTGATGATTATGTTGATTTTACAGTTGGGCAATTTCATGAGCATCGGGTTCGAAAAGGTATATCTGATGCAAAATTCATTGAACGCGCCTTCTTCGGAAATCATTCAAACCTATGTTTACAAAACGGGGTTATTGGGCGCTCAATACAGCTACTCTGCGGCGGTCGGTCTGTTCAACTCCGCGATCAATTGCATTCTGTTGGTTACGGTTAATCAAGTTGTAAGAAAGGTCCAAAAGGTGGGCTTATGGTAAATGGAGTTGAGATTCGATGAAGACGACTTCCGGATTTCATAACGGCGACAGGCTCTTCAATTGGACGAATACTTTCTTGTTCGCGATCGTTGCGATTATCGTTTTATATCCCCTTTATTTTATTGTGATCGCTTCGATCAGTTCGCCGATTCGGGTCAATGCCGGAGATGTCTGGCTATGGCCGATGGACGTCTCATTCGACGGGTACAGAAAGTTGTTGGAAACGACGCAAATCTGGATCGGTTACCGGAACACCATCCTGTATACGGTGGTCGGAACTGCGGTAAGCACTGCTGTTACCATACTGGGGGCCTACGCCTTATCCCGCAAAGATTTATCCGGACGCAATATCATCATGTTCCTGATCGTGCTTACCATGTTTTTTAGCGGGGGGCTTATCCCGATTTATTTGCAGGTTAAAGCTCTCGGCATGTTAAATACGATGTGGGCCGTTATATTGCCGACAAGTGTAAGCGCTTTTCAAATCATCATTACGAAGACATTCTACGAATATACCATTCCGAAAGAATTATTGGAAGCCGCACAGATGGATGGCTGCAACAATACCTACTTTTTCTTCCGAATGGTTGTGCCCTTATCTCAATCCATCATTGCCGTCATTGTTTTGTTTAATTTTGTCGGCCATTGGAATGCCTACTTTAACGCGCTCATGTATCTCAATAACGAAGTGAAGTATCCCCTGCAGCTTGTGCTTCGAGATATTTTATTGCAAAATCAAGCGGCAGATTTATCGGGCGGGGATGTCAAGGACTTGGTTGAACGGCAGCGCTTTGCGGAAATGATCAAATACAGCACGATTATCGTTGCCAGCTTGCCGCTTCTGGTCCTGTACCCGTTCCTGCAGAAGTATTTCGTTCAAGGAGTTATGATTGGCTCCATCAAAGGATAATTCGGAGGTCATGAAAATGTCGACAAAAAAATGGATCTTGATGCTGGTTGTGATAATGGCTTCCGTGGGGGTCCTCGCGGCTTGCAGCAGCAGTAAAGAAAATTCGACCAGCCCCAGCGCCAGTCCTGCCGATACGGCAACAAGCCAAGAGAGCGCCAAACCGGATACGGGCAATGCCGCCTCATTCCCGTTGAAAGACCCGATTACCTTAACCGGATTTGTGCAGAAATCCCCGCAAGTAACCAAGAATGATTTTAATGACATGCAAGTTTTCGAGCAGCTGGAGCAAGCGACAAACGTAAAGGTGAATTGGACGATGGTGACAGGCGATGTGCTCAGTGAAAAGAAAAACCTGACATTCGCAAGCAACAACCTTCCCGATTTCTTCCTGGGCTCGAATGTCCTTACGAATCAGGATATTATCAAGTACGGGTCGCAAGGGCAGCTTATTCCGCTGGAAGGATTGATCGATCAGTATGCGCCAAATGCGAAACAGCTCTTCGAGACCAGGCCGGATATCAAGAAAGCCATCACAGCGCCGGACGGCCATATTTATGCCATGCCGATGGTCTTCGAAGAAATGAACAATACGGCGCCTGATGCGCTATTTATTAATAAAGAATGGCTTGACCAACTTGGCCTTCCCGTCCCGACAACGACTGAACAATTCGAAGCGACGCTGAAAGCTTTCAAAGGAAAAGATTTAAACAACAATGGGAAGAATGACGAAATTCCGTTCTCCTTTATTTATGGACAATATATTCAGGGATTATATTCTATGGCCGGTTCTTTCGGCTTTGCGGATAACTCCAAGCATCTGGCCATCGATAACGGCAAAATCATCTACGTTCCCGTACAAGACGGTTATAGGGACTTTGCCAACTATGTAAACGGGCTGCAGCAAGCAGGCTTGATTGATTCCGAAGCATTCACGCATTCCGAAAATATTTACACGTCCAAGATTCAGAGCGCTGACCCCATCATCGGCGCATACTACTTGTGGGACCAATCCTATTTATTCGGCAAGGTCGATACGGGTTACGTGCCGGTGCCATTCCTGGAAGGGCCGGACGGGCATAAACAGTGGCAGAAGGAACTGGCCAGATTTTCAAACGGCGGCTTTGCGATTACATCCGCCAACACGCATCCGGAAGTTACGCTGCAATGGTTTGATCAAATCTACAATGAAGAAACAAGCATCGAGCACTTCTGGGGGCCTGTCGAGAAGAACGTAAAGAAGAATGATGACGGCAGTTATGCGTTTCTGCCAGTTCCGGAGGGAGCGTCTCCCGGCACGTTCCGATGCGAGGATTCGCCATGCAATGCCGCAACCGTCATGCTGCCCAAGGAAACGCTGGATAAAGTCAATTTTGCAGATGACATTCAATGGAAGGAAAAACGGGATTTATTGAACTTGTACGCTCCGCTGCAGCCCAAAGAGATTTATCCGAACGTGCTGATGACGGAAGCGGACACGGAAAGGCTGAATATATTAAGCAGCGATATCAACACGTATGCCAAAGACACATTGGCGAAATGGGTCATCAATGGCGGCGTCGATGCTGAGTGGGATTCCTATGTCAGCCAACTGAAGAAGATGGGCCTGGATGAAATGATTGCACTCTATCAGAAATATTATGACAGCTCCAAATCATGATGCGATGAAAAGTGAGGCGATGAAGCATGGCAGCGCAGGCGCAACCTAACATCTTATGGATAACCGCCGAAGATATTTGCTCCAACTTGGGTTGTTACGGCGATTCGCTGGCATCTACGCCAAACTTGGACAGCTTCGCGGCAAAGGGTGTCCGGTACGACAATGTTTTCTCCGTTCACCCCTGCTGTTCGCCCAGCCGTTCCTGTTTGAGCACGGGCGTGTATCCTACCCGATTGGGCACGCACCAGCATCGGGGCATCGTGAACGTCTCGCCGCAGGAGGTGCGAACGCTCACGTCGCTATTGAAGGATGAGGGGTACTATTGTTTCAATGGCTTGAGATACGGCAGTTACAAAACGGATTATAACTTCATCCCTGCCGATCATCCATGGGACCGAATACAATCGCAGGATGTGGAATGGCGCCGCCGGGATCCGGGCCATCCGTTCTTCGGACAAGTCAACTTGTTTGAAACCCACCAATCCCAGTACGGGCGAAGGAAACCGGGAACGGAGCGAAGCGAGGGCACGACCGATCCCGCCGCCCTTCGTATTCCGCCGTATCATCCGGATACGCCCGCGGTTCGGGAAATATGGGCCGAATATTACGATCGCATCGCGCTGATGGATCGGCAATTCGGGTCTATCCTTCAACAACTGGAAGCGGACGGATTGGCGGAGGATACGATTGTTATTTTTCTGGGCGATAACGGCATGGGCATTCCCGGCGGCAAGGTCTGGCTGTGGGAGCAAGGCCTGCATGTGCCCATGATCGTTCGCGTTCCGGAGAGATGGGCGCATCTGACCTCGTTAGCCGGCGGCGAAGTTTCCGGGCAAATCGTCAGCTTTATCGATTTTGCGCCGACGGTGCTGACGATCGCCGGAGCGGACATCCCTCGTTATATGCCAGGCATTCCTTTTCTCGGCGGTCAGGCAGGTGCTGTGCGGGATTACGCTTTTGCGGCTCGCGATTATCATACGGCGGCAGATTTCGATACGAGCCGCGCTGTGCGCGATCGCGATTATCACTATATCCGCAATTTCATGCCTCATATCGGATGGGATGCGCTTCTATACAGCTGGGATCGTGCGCCTTTCATGCTGGGGGAATGGCATCGCTCGGCCGCAGAGGGGGAGCTGCTCCCGGACACTAGGCAAGCAGCGTTCTTTCGTAATGGAAAACCCGTGGAGGAATTGTACGATCTCGCTCGCGATCCCTATCAGATGCGCAATCTGGCGGAGGATGCCGATTACGCGGACGTCCTTATTCATTATCGGGGGTTGTGCGAAGACTGGATGATCGCCAATCGGGATCTTGGTCTGCTGTCCCGGTATGAATTGTACGTTCGTTCCGAGCCGGACACGCCTTATGCCATGGGAGCGGACCCGGTGCGCAATCCGGTTCAACGTTTAGTTGAGGCTGCCGACGCGGCGAATTGCCGCGATCCACGGGAGATTCCCAAGCTGATGGCACTGCTCCAGGAGCCCGATGCCGCATTAAGGCGGTGGGGGGCCATCGGGCTTCTGAGTATGCGACAATCGCTTCAAGCCGATGCGGCGGCAGAACTCCTGCCCATGCTTGACGATCCTTCGCCCGATGTCAGGATTACAATCGCAGAGATATTGATCGGTTTGGGAGACAGCGGCCTGGCTATGCCAACTTTGATCGATGCTTTGCATCATGAAAGCAAGCTTGTGCGAACGGAAACCTTGATGTGTCTGATCAGAATCGGCGCGGCGGCAGAACAAGCTTTACCTTATCTCAAGCATGCGCTTGCAGAAGGCAAGCACGGCAACGTTGATTCGGCCGACATTATTCCGGGCGTCATCAATGTGCTGCAAAGCTGCTTGGGCTCGGAAGACGCGAAGCTTGCAGACGAGTATGAAATGATCGATTACCGAACATCGAGATTGAAATGTTTGCAATAGGCCTTCAAAACGATCTCAGGAGGAATACTCATTGAAGAAGTTATTTCATTATGGTCTGATGGCCCTGCTGATGGCAACTTTGTCGATCCCCTTCGGGCCGTTGCCCGTTGCTAAGGCGGACTATAGTGTTTCCGTAAATCCAGCCATCCAATATCAGACATTGGAAGGCTGGGGAATATCGCTGGCATGGTGGGCGAACGTGGCAGGCAGTTGGCCGGAGCCGCTCAGAACCGAGATGATCGATGCTTTCTTTGATGCCGATACCGGCTTGGGGTTAAATATCGCGCGGTACAACATTGGCGGGGGCGATTGTCCGACCTGCAACACCATCATGCCTCATAAGGTAATACAAGGCTATCAGCCCACGCAAGGAACCTATGACTGGACCCGGGATGCCAACCAGCGTTGGGTGCTCGATCGGGCCATAGAAAAAGGGGTAAATATCGTAGATGCGATCGCCTATTCCGCCCCCTACTGGATGACGGTCAGCGGCACTTCAACCGGCGCTGTCGATGGGGGAAACAATTTGTCTCCCGCGTACTATGACGCGTTCGTCGATTATTTGACAGAGGTGACCAAACACTTCAGCAATACTTGGGGAGTCGACTTCCGCACCGTTGATCCGTTCAATGAGCCTTCGCCCAATTGGTGGATATCAGGCGGCGGACAGGAAGGCATGCACGCCGATCCGGCCATCCAGAATACGATCGTTCAGAAATTGGGAGCCGCCCTGGCAAGTGCCGGATTGTCCACCACCATCACGGCTTCGGACGAGAATAGCGTCGATACGGCCATCAACACGTTTAACAGCTTCGGAGCGCCCGCGAAAAACTACATGTCGCAAATCAACGCGCACACCTATCACGGAACGGATCTTTTCGGCATGTATTTTACCGCCAACAAAAATGGCAAGAAGCTGTGGCAGTCCGAATGGGGAGCCGGGAGTTCCACGAGCGGAGAAACTCTCTCCAACCGAATCTTGCTGGATATGAAGTACATGATGCCCGGAGCCTGGGTCTTATGGCAACCGATATGGCCGGAGATCATGGATGTAGACTATGTCAACGGCTCTTACTCCATCAACCCGGCCTACTATGTCATGGGGAATTACAGCAAGTTTATTCGACCGGGCTTCCAGTTCATTGCCATCGACGATGCGAATTCGCTTGCGGCCTATGATCACAGCACGAATCGACTGGTCATTGTGACACAGAACTGGGAGACAAGCGATACCAGCGTGACGTACGACCTTTCCGGGTTCGCCGGCATATCGGGGGATGCGACGCCTTATCGAACCTCTTCCAGTGAGAATTTGGCACAGCTGTCCCCCGTCTCGATCGTAGGCAGCTCCTTTACGGCGGTGGCCAAAGCCGGCTCGGTCACGACCTATGTGATCGACGGGGCGACCTACACGCCTGCAGGCGTCGTTTCCATCAACGACAATACGACCGGAACCGGCGTCAATCAATTTCACTATTCCGGGAATTGGTTGTACAGCAATAACAATATGACCGGCGCCTATCAGAACGATAATCATTGGAGCTATACGAAAGACGATACTTATACGATCAAATTCACAGGCGCACAGGCCGTCGTGTACGGCTCGGTATCGCCGAACGGCGGGATTGCGGCCATATCGGTGGACGGCGGTTCGGAGACGGAAGTCGACTTGTACGCGCTGACACGCAGCGACGACGTGTTCTTGTTTGCAACGCCGACGTACAGCGGGGGCGAACACACATTGAAAGTCAGGGTGACGGGAAGGAAAAATCCCGATTCATCTGGCAGGATTGTTCCGGCCGACCGTGTGGACATTGTTCCATGGGGCGGATTCGATGCAAACGACACCTATCAGATCGTCAATCGGAATAGCGCCAAAGCGCTGCAAGTACATGGGGCGCTGTTGTACAACGCAGCCAACGTGACGCAATATCAGGTTGTTCCCGATGCATTGAACGAGCAATGGTCCATTGTCGGCGTAGGCGGCGGCTATTATAATATCGTGAATAAGAACAGCGGCAAATGTCTGGAGGTTTACCAAGCTTCCCATGACAACAACGCCAATGTCGATCAGTATACCTGCATCCCCGGCGCCGCCAATGAAGAATGGAGCTTGGTCGATGCAGGCGGAGGTTACTACAAGATCGTGAATCGAAACAGCGGCAAGCTGCTGACGGTGAGTGCCGCCGCAACGAGCAACGGAGCCAACGTTAACCAGTATCAAGACGTTTCGGGTGCGACGAATCAGCATTGGTATGTCATGAGAATAAAATAGTTCATCACCTTCGTCTGGTCGTCTGGCTTCCTCTATTTCCCCGCCCGACCCGAAATCGATAAATCAAAATTGCGGATTGGCCCCAGGCTTCGCCTGGGGCCAATCCGCAATCGATTCGATTAAAGGATTACACTGATCTTACTTGATGATCTGAATGCCTCCGATGAGCGGAAGCGGCTTCGTCCGGCCTTGCAGCGCGTTCACCAGGCCAAGAACGAACAAGATGAATACGAGCAGATTGCCAAGCGGCAGGATGAGGAACCACCCGATGAAGGGAATGATCCCGCCGATCACATTGATCGCCACTGCCAGAATCAGCAGCAGCAAGCCTTGGTTGGCATGGTACGTGGCAAATCGGGAATCCTTGGCCGCCAGCAGCGGAACGAAGAATAAAATGTACGCGACCGCCGCGATCCCCTTGTTCTTCTCGATGTCCGCTTCGTCGATGCCGAATGCAGGTCCATTGCCTGGTTCAACCATCTCAGCACTCCCTCTCGATATCATCGTCCATTGGTTCCTTACCATTCTATTCGAAGACGCGCCGTGAATGCGCTTCTTCCTTGCAATTGCTTTTCCCAGAATGCTATTCTCCAAAGTCTGGTCATTTTCCTTCTCGTCGACAAAAAAACAGTACCTTCGCCCATACATCATGCGTCGGAGGTCCTGCGTCATAGGATCAAGCCATCGTTTTCAACATCTCGATCGTGACCTGATTGTTCATCGTCTTGCCCGCCAGATGGCGCCGACATTCCTCAATGACCGTCTCCGCCATTCGGACGACTTCCCGGCCTGCGCTTCCGGCCACATGGGGCGAGAGCCAGACGTTGTCCAGCTCCAGCAATTCGCTGTCGGGCTGCGGCGGCTCGGGATCGGTCACGTCCAGGATGGCCGTTTCGGCAATAAATTGCCGGATACTTGCTGGGCGTACCAACGCATCAAATAATCGTTCGGATGGTTGACATGGTTGCCCGTCATATCCGGATAACGCTTACGCTTCAACAGTTCTCGGTGTACGCCGGTCATATTGACAAAGGCCGTCCCTTCCTCCATCGCCAGCTGCCGAAGCGGCTCCTCATAGGCTTCCTGCAAGCCGACCGCGGACGATGCCGGGTTCGGAAGCATAGGCGATACGAGCATGAATTCCGCCGCCGGATTGCCTTCTCTCACTTCATCCATCATGGCGCGAATGTTGGCGATGAACGCCGCGGGCGCATGATTCGCCGAGCCGTCGTTCATGCCGAAGGCCAGGATGACAAGGTCGGGAATTTCTTTAGCGACAAGGATGCGGGTGTGCTCGACGCCCCAGCGGGTATCCTTGCAGGCAAGCGCGGCGTTCCGAAAAGCGATCTCCGACCGGTAAATCTTGCCTAGCCGCCAAGCAATCAGTTCGCCCCAACTCGGCATATAAGGAGGCACTTGCTTGTCCTGGCTGACGAATCCGCTTGCATTGTACCCTTCGGCAATGCTGTCGCCGTACAGAACGACCTTCAGCGGCTGGCCGCTTCGCAGCTTCGCAAGCGTACGCGCCATATTTGCCTCTTCCTCCGCCGGAACCGGTCCGCGCCAAGCATCCGGCGCATGCGTGTACGTCACCGCCAACTGACGATCGTGGAACCAATGCCCTTCATGCCAGAGCAGCCCAGTTCCGCCGTCTTCCGACGCAGGGTGCAGTTCCTCGCAAGTTACATACGGCGCACGCGAGACGGGCAGCAATTGCAGGTGCCCGTCGGCATACCGCCAGTCGACGCCTTCCTCGTACTCAACGTCCAGCCTGGCCGATTTCACCGCGACGATCCGCAGAGGTTCGAACAGCAAAACTGCCTCGGGCACACCCTGCGCGTTCGACACCATCATCACCGATTCGTCCACCATTATATCGGATTGCCAGAACGGTTCCAACCAATTTTCGAGATCCAACCGCATTTTCACTCCTTTCGCAGCTTCCCACAAGTAAAACATTCACCTGCGCGTCCGCTTGGCTGCTGTCGTCGGCGCTCCCAGATTCATCATGCGGATATACCCAGATGTTCCATTCGCTTGCGATGTCCGTGCCGGCAAGCCGGACGTCAACGGTTCATTCGGGTCCAAGCGATACTTCCACTATCCGGCCAACTCCAAACTTGTCGAAATCGGCTGTAACTGCGTCGTCATCTATATAAAACTCCGGTTCAACACCTGTCGTAATATCTGAGTCTGGATGCCGCGTAATCGACCATATCGTGATTCTTTGCGATCTTCTCCGCACGAACGCCAAGACAGGATCTCACCATGTCAATCGCGCCAGGAACACAATCGAAAGACCCCAAACCCATATGTCCGCTTGGCGGCAATGCGCTTTCCAGAGCAGGCAGTGCTTCCCTCGCTGCTTCGTTGACCCTGCACATCGTGACCAGCGCTTCCGTTCTGACAAAACGGCTCTCGTGCGTCAAAGCGTCAATTAATATTTGGACCGCCGTCTTGACGTGACTTGTACGGCACAGCGTTTCGGCAGCAGACATTCTGATATCGGGAGAATCATCTCCGAGTAGCTTAAGCAGCTTCATCTCCGCCTCTTCCGGCAAGCGGGATAACGCGTTCATGCCGATCGCTCCCCAACGTCGCAATGCCGGGTCGTCTTCCTCCAACAAGCGGTACAAGGCGGGAAGGTGCTCGCCCTCTAAACGATTCGCGACGTTGGCGGCTGCCAGCAACCGCCCGATCGGGTTACGTTTCGGATCGGCCCCCATCTTGTAGGGGGTATCGCGCTCGGAACGTGTGTACATTTCATATTGGGACAGCAGCCCGAGATCGTTATTTTGCACGATCCATTGCCCGCATTGACCTCTCAAATGGTGAAGCACTTCGCGATAATCGGGATCATCCGCCAAATTGTTCATTTGATCGGGGTCGTGCTCCATATCGTATAATTCCTCAACAGGCTTCCCGTTCATGAAGAAACATGCCAGACGGGTATCGACGATTAATTGCCCCGCTTCGGCACGCTGCCTCCACTCTTCCAGCATATACGGCGCGCGGTCCCAACTGTAGGGCATGGCGTCCCAACCCAAATGCGGGAAAAAGTTGCGAATATAATGAAAACGTTTATTCCGCACGGCCCGGCTGAAGTCGAAATCCGCCGCTTCGTGATAATCTCTGGCTGCATAAGCATATTCACGTTCAGCCGTCGAAGGGCTGCCCAGGAAAGGGATACCTTGCATATAAGCTGGCAGACTGATTCCTGCCAGAGCCAGAATCGTCGGCGCAAAATCAACAAAGCTGATCAGTCTCTTACATGCTTCTCCGTCAGGTACCGGGGACAAGTGCTTCCACTTTTCAGGAAATCGAATGATCATCGGAACATGAAGTCCTTGATCCCACAGCCAGACCTTGCCTGCCGGTATGCCCATGCCATTATCCCCAAGAAAGATAACAATGGTATCATCGGCCAATCCATCCTCATCCAGCATGCGGAGAAACGCCGAGAAATCTTCATCCATGGAAGTCATTCGATCATGATATTCCGCCCATATGGTGCGGACAGCCGGTGTGTCAGGGTGATAGGAGGGAAGCACTATCCCCGCCGGATTATGCGCCCCCAGCCCGAGCGGTGTGCCGGGCTTTCTTCTCCCGTATTGGGATTGGTGGGTCTGAACCAGGTTCACCTGTCCGAAGAAAGGCTGTCCGGGCAGTCGATTGCGCCATTCAATCTCGATAGAGCCTTCCTTATCCCAAGGTTGATCCTGAGGCGTAAAGTTATAATCTGTTTTATAATGGCCGCCTTTCATTCCGTTGAAGCAGTAGTACCCGTCCTCCCTTAGCAAGGACGTCATGCACCTGACCTCTTCCGGTGAAACCTTCACCCTGCCCCGGTGCTGCATGGTGCCAAGTCTTGTCGGATATACGCCTGTCGCCAGACAGGACCTGCTTGGCGAACAACA
Organism: Bacillota bacterium; assembly: GCA_023391635.1. Classification (GTDB taxonomy): domain Bacteria; phylum Bacillota; class Bacilli; order Paenibacillales; family Paenibacillaceae; genus Cohnella. The sequence continues at coordinate 37,556 of JAEWAQ010000039.1, forward strand.
GGGATGAATGGAAAATACGTGATCGAACCTCACGCCATTTGCCGCAAAGTGATCCAGGTTAGGTGTTCTCGCATTGGGGTCTCCGTAGCACCCCAGGTTCGGACAAATGTCTTCAGCCGTCACAAATAAAAAGTTGGGTTGAGATATAGATTTCATCTATATTCCTCCATGCAAGGTAAGGATTGACCTTCCGGGAACCGTCAACACGCCGCCAGAAAATCCTTCGCCAAAATTCCGAAGGTCGTCCCCTTCCCTGTCGGAAGTAATATATTTGCTAAGACTGACTGGAAATTCTTTACAAATGAATTCGACGTCCTCGTCGTGTTCCCCATAATTGATGAACACAACGGACAGCGTTCGGTGCGCCTCATGTATATAAGCAGATGCCATGAGACCTTCCTTGTTATCCACGCCGGTTAATGCCACTCTTACCGCTCCAGGGCGAACAAACCTGCTGAAGTGCCCCAGCGTCCATAGCATCTTGGATGACCAGATCGTCTCGGCATCGCCGGAACGAGCGAAATCCGTGTAGATCAATCCATCCTTGTAATCATGCGGTGATACGGCCAACCACCAGTTCCAGGCCGTCGCCTGGGCGACCGTTAAATCATAATGGATGACTCTCGCCATGAATAACGCCATATCCATGCCAAGGTCCCTGCCGGGTCCATTCTTGTTCAAATTGCAATATTCGGTTTGCCACAGTTTCGCCCCAGGACAATAGCGATTAATCGCATCTCTCAGATGCTGCCTGTATGTGATCAGACGATCTTCTTGATCTGCATGATCTGCCCAGTAGGCATGGTAGGACAGTTTATGGTCGACGAGCGGAGAGAATGCAGCATCACCCAGGAAATCCTTGACGTATTCCCTGTACTTGCCATCGTAGTGAGCTGTGTCAACATGCCCCTGATAATAAGGAAGATGTGGCAGAAACGTTTGAACGTCCTTATCATCCAACATGGCTGCGATTTCCGCAGCTTCTGCTATATCGATTTTTACAGGCAAATTTCGTTTGCGCAGTTCCTCATGAAGCGCTCGTACAATTGATTTGATCTGATCGTTCGTATAACGGTTGCCTTCCTGCTTGCTGTCATCCCAGGACCAGGATGGTTCGTTTACCGGGCTAATATAATCGAATGGCATTCCGTCCTCTGTGAAATGTTGTACAATATCCGCCAAATATTGGGCAAATTCGCCGATTCGCTCATCAGCCAGGTTGCTTTGCCCGGCACTGGCGTCTGGCGTTATTTTCCCGTTCTTGGTCATCCATGCGGGAGGGGAATAAGCCATCGCGATGAACTGTTCCACGCCGCGCGCTTTCGCCGCCTTCATAAACCAGCGCTGACCTTCGTGCGTATGCCAATCGTAAGCGGAATTCGCACGCTTGCGGAACGTGTCCGTATGGCTCCTCCACTGTAGCGGCTCGGGATATTCTGTACCGTCTGCGGCTCCGCCAGAGCCGATGGCGAAACGCCATCCACTAAGGCCAATGCCTTGATCGACTGAAAACAACAAGTCGGCAATGATGTTCTTGCTGTCCTCCGTCCACATGCTACCGATCGGATCCAATGACCACGCGCCGGAGGCGCCAAAATGGTCGATGGTTTGGAAAGTATTGCCCGCATCAAGCTCATACTGGTTAGCCAAAGCGAACATCCTCCTTAACTTCGAAGGGGCCGGACAGTGCCAGCCCCTTCTGCTATCTTTATGTGATTAGCCTTCAACCAGTTGTTTATAAGCATCCAATTGTTTCTGAATTTCGGCCATCACTTTGTCGAATCCGGCAGCCTTCAGCTTACTGCGTAAATTCTCAACCGCCTTGACTGGGTCGCCCGCCTTGCCCCAAGAGATCGCCGGGCCAAATTGCGCGGAAACTTGTGAAATGGCAGCAAGCTCGGCTTGCACAGACGTTTTATCGAAGACAAATCGGCCATACGGGAACGGTTTGGCAATCTTGTCATACGCTTCATAGATGGTCTTCATGCCATCCCAATCCTTACCAGATGGAATTTGGAATTTATCCACGCGTCCTCCCCAGAAGTTGGTTGCCACACTATCTCGTGTTTGATCATAACCTCCCGGACGATACCATTTGCCGTCCCGGATTTCATATTGTACGCCTTCGATCCCGTAGTTCATCAATCGGTAGATTTCTTCATCATTGCGGAGCAGGTCGTAAACCATGAGCGCGCGCTCCGGATTTTTGCTATGCGCGCCAAGGGAAGTTGCGCCATGCGTGATCGGTTCCTTGACCAGATTGCCGCGGGTTGTGGCATAAGCGAACATTTGCAAGTCCGAACCAGGCTGCTGCTCGTCCATTTCCAGGCGAAGCGTGCTGAAGGTTTGCGTATGATGCTGGTCGACGCCGGTTTGGCCGGCTTTTAACAGTGAACGAGTATCGCCTTTATAGTTGAGAACATCTTCCCGCCAGTAGCCGTTGTCACCCCATTGTTTCATCAATTTGGCGAAGTCAACGAATACATCGTCGAACACAGGACTGTAGGCCGTATATTTATCATCATAAGATTTGCCATAGAACATGGGCAGGAATCCAGTCGAAATCCGAAGCGATATCGCATCCGTATTGGAGATGAAATACCCTTCTGTCGGCGTCCATTGGGCGCTTTGCGTATCATAGGGAATGATGCCCTTCAAGTCTTTCACGCCCTGCATATACTTGCCCATCGTTTCAAAATCCTTGATCGGTTCGGTAATGCCGACTTCTTTGGCCCAGTCGCCGCGGTAAAAGAAGCCGTGGTTCACCCATTGAGTAAAATCATTCTCTGGAATCATGACGATTTGATTCTTGTATTTCGTTTGATCCCAATCCCCTGCTGGAACATCGTTCCATGTCAGAGGAGCATATTTAGGAAGCAAATCGTCAAGTGGCAAGAACGCGCCTTTCTGAGCATTGGGCCAAGTATCAAGCCAGTCTGAACCGGTCGTGATCAAATCCAAAGACTCTCCGGAAGCAAGCGCCAGGTTGTATTTGGTTTGCCAGTCCGCCCATTCAATCCACTTCAGCTCCAGGTTGGCATTGACCTTTTCTTTCAGAATGGCATTGACCTTGTCCATCACTTTTTCCAACTGCCCGTTGGTCTGTTTGTCACCAAGCATTAAATAGTTAATCGTAACAAATTTGGAAGTGTCAATCGCATCTTGAGCAGCCTTGCTAGGCTCAGCGGTAGAGTCCCCGTTGTTCGTTGTTGCCGGTTGATTGCTCGCCCCGTTGCTTTCATTGGCCGAATTGTTGCTATTCGACGAACAAGCCGCCAAGCCGAATACTACGGTGATCACCAATAGCAGAATCACGAGCGATTTCATTCTCTTCATTGCTTCTTCTCCCTTTTGGTCGTTTTTTCAAAAACTGCGCATGTTTTTGAATATATGAAATGAGGTGTTTGGATAACGCCTCAGAACATATCGATCAGCCTTTCACTGCACCAACTGTGATCCCTTTGATGAAATAGCGTTGAACCATCGGATAGAACAGAATGACCGGACCAGTCGCCACAATGGCAGTCGCCATCTTCATCGATTCCAGCGGCACATCCCTCGGCTCAACGTTGGATGCCGCTGCGGAATTTCGAATGAACTCCGCACTGGTAATGATGTTGTACAAGAACAATTGCAAAGGACGATATTCCACATTCGTAGATAGAAACAACATGGAATTGTACCATTCGTTCCAATATTGGAGGGCAATGAACAATCCGATCGTAGCCAATGCCGGTGTGGACATCGGCAGGATCAGCCGGATGAATATCGTAAAGTCGCCTGCTCCGTCTATCTTGGCCGATTCCGTAATGGCATGCGGAATCGAGCGAATGAATGTCTTCATAAGGATGATCAGAAACGGCGCCATTAGCCCAGGCAATAGAACGGCAAGGTAATTGTCCTTCAAATCCAGATATTGCGTAATTAGCAAGTAGAACGGAACAAGTCCGCCGGAGAATAACGTCGTGAAGTAGATGAGAAACGAAAGGCGATTGCGATATTGGAAATCCGGTCGTTGCAAGGCGTAACCTGTCATGGCGACAAGGAAAAGACCGATCGCGGTGCCGGACAAAGTCAGGATCATCGTGACAATATAGGAGCCGACAATCAGCCGCGGATTTTCAAAGACAATCTTGTAACCGAAAGTGCTGAATTCCTTCGGCCACAAGTTGAATCCATGCACGACGATGGAATGTTCTGAAGTCAAAGACGTAGAGACGATCAGCACAAACGGCAGCAAACAGCACAAGGCAAACAAGGCAATATAGGCATAGCTGAACATCCGGACAACAACTGTGGAGAAATCTTTCTTAATGCTGGATGAAGTTTGTTCCATGTCTGTCGCCCCCTTTAGAACAGTGAATTTTCCGGCGAGAATTTTCTTACCAGCCAGTTGGCTGTCAGTACAATGCCGAATCCAAACACGGATTGGTACAGGCTTACGGCACTGCCCATGGAGAAGTTGAAATTGGTCATCAATGCCCTGAATACGTACGTCTCGATAATATCGGTCGTTTCGTACAACATGGTATTGTTCGCGCCGACAAGGTTGTAGAACAATCCGAAATTTCCTTTCAGTACCCCGCCAAGCGAGAATAAAAGGAGGATGATAAAGGTCGGTTTCAACCAAGGAAGTATGATGTAGCGAATGCGCTGAACGGCGCTGGCGCCGTCAATTTCCGCAGCTTCGATAATTTCCGTGTCCAGACTCATGATAGAAGCAAAGTAAATGATGGAACCGTAGCCTGTAGACTGCCATAAGTAAGCCACCACAATAATGAAAGGCCAGATGTGCGGATTAGAATAGGTTTTGACGGGATCAAACCCCAAGGCTGTTATGGTTGAATTCAAAAGGCCGTAGTCATAACTCAGAATGTTATAGGCAAGCAGACCGATCAGGACCGGGGATATGAAATGCGGAAGAAACATGATCGTCTGGGACACTTTCTTAAACCACTTGAGCCTCAATTCATTAAGCAGGATCGCCACAAAAATTTGCATGAAATTCCCAAGCACGATAAAGGCCAAGTTGTAGGCAATGGTGTTAAAAGTCAGCTTCCACAGATCGCCGGACATGACAAGAAATTTAAAGTTATCCCATCCGATAAACTGGCTTTTGAAGATGCCCTGCGTATAATTGTAATCGATAAAGGCCAAATACAATCCAGGCATCGGCAAGTACGCGAATATCAAGAAGAAAATAATTGTTGGCATGCACATTAGAATCAGAACCCGGCTGTTCCATACTTTTTGCAATAGATATCTCCCCATTTTTCATCAGGTTTATGAAATCACAATTGTAATAATCCGCATGATTCACTTGCTTCCCATTTATGCGACTATGAATATGAAACCCCTTACACCCTCTATTATAAACACTAACAGGGTTAAATAACATGATATATATTGCTGACAATCCGCACAATTGCGCTGCGTAATTGCAGCCGTTAAACTGGGCTACCCTGCATTAGCCAGAAAAGCTAATGCAGGGTAGCCCGGTGGAAATCAGTGAAAGACTTCAATATCTCTGGCGGAGATTGTGGCGCGCCTTTTATCCCCATAGCTAGCTTGAACTTAGGTAATCAGGATTTGTTACCGGCATATTGGCTTCGATTCTCTCACGCCAGCCGTGCAAGTTCGATTGCAGTTCGGCGGCAATTTCCGGATGACTTGCCGCCAGATTATGCTGCTCTTCCAAGTCTTCTCGCAATTGATACAACTCAAGGTGCCCGTCCTCGAAAAATTCAATCAACTTGTAATCACCCATTCGTATAGAAGACCCCGGTGTGCCGCCATGATTGCCGTAATGCGGATAATGCCAATAGATCGCTTCCCGGTCCAATGATTCGGCGCCGTTCAGTAAAGGCGTGATGCTTGTTCCATCCATATGCTGCCCCGGGAGGGGCGGAATACCGGCCATTTCCAGGAACGTCGGATAAAAATCCGGGCTCGTCACCGGTACGGAACACACAGTTCCCGGTTTTGTGACGCCGGGCCACTTCACGATAAGAGGTTCGCGCACGCCGCCTTCATACATCCATCCTTTGCCTTCATTTAACGGTGCATTGCAAGTTGGCGATCCTTCCGCGGTGGACAACCCGCCGTTATCGGAGGTGAACACAATGGTGGTATGATCCGCTTGCCCGGTTTCTTCAAGCGCATCCAACAGCCTACCAATATTGGAATCCAGATTTTCAATCATGGCTGCGTAACAGGGATCGGATTGCACGCGCCTGCGTTGAATACGCTGATTCTTCATATGTTCCGCGGGGAAATAGTCGCCTTCTTCAAAGGTCTGTATGCGGTCCAACCCCACCCTTCTAGCCTTTCTTTCGTACTTTTCCGTCAATTCCTCGCTTGGAGACTGAATCGGAATATGCATGGCATAGTGGCACAGATTCAGGAAGAATGGCTTCTCGCTAGGCATGGATATCAAGCGAATGGCTTCATCAGTCAGACGATCGGTTAAATATTCCCCCGTTGGTCCATCCGTCAAATGAGGGATATGATAGGGGCTGAAGTAGCCGTATTTCGGATGTCCCATTTGGCAACCGCCAATATTTACATCGAAACCGTGATGTTGCGGGAAATAAGACTCCTCGCCAAGATGCCATTTGCCTACATGCCACGTCCTGTAGCCGCCTTCTCTTAGTGCAGCGGCCAGACTATATTCCTCCAGCGACAAATGATCCACGTAAGGGGCACCGATTAACTTGCCCCTCTCCGGGCCCGCTCCGATATATTGAGTGACGCCTAGCCTGGCTGGATACTTCCCGCTCATCACGCTAGCCCGGGTTGGCGAACAAACAGGACATGCTGCGTAAGCATCTGTGAATCGAACCCCTTGCGCTGCTAATCGGTCGAGGTTCGGTGTTTCGTAGAAGGTGCTTCCATAGCATCCAAGGTCCTTCCAGCCCATATCGTCCATTAAAATCATGATCAGGTTCATGTAATGTTCTCCCCTTCTTTTTGAAGCGCTTTCTCAGCTGTTAATGTACCTTTATCTACCTCTTTGGCACAAGTAGTAACATGCTGGTTTCCCTCACATTTCTGCTATTTGCAATCTTCGCTTTATGACAGTGCACCGCCAGGCGCAACAGGGTAAGACGGGGACTGCTCCCCAACTTGGACTCCCAAATATTTGAACAAATTTACCCGGGATCGGTTTAACGAAAAAACCGGTCAGCTGCAGGCTTAACCGGTCCAACGATTTCAGAAACCGTATACCTCGAACGAATAATGGCCGGCAAAGATCCCTTGCGGCAGTCCGTTGTACACGATCTTGACATAACGTGCGGTCCCCTTACATTCGATCGTTCGGGATTGCGCCGTATCCGTTTGCCCGGTCTGATTGGTTGTGACACGCCAATCAGTACCGTCATCCGACACCTGTATGACGTACAAGTAATTCGCTTCTCGAGCAAATTTGATTTTGATCCCGGTCGTTTCACAAATGGATCCCAAATCCACCATCCACCAATACCCTGGTTCGTAATCCGCAGCCCGCCACATCGTATGATCGATCCCGTCATTTCCTTTGCCTGCCGAATATCCGGCATTCATCTCGCTGGACGCGCTGGCTTCGCAGCCGACCGCCAGATCCTTGCCCATTAATTTCAACGATTGTGCATCTGGACTTTCTACACCCCGCAGCAACTGATGCAATTGCCCGAAAGTCAATTCGGACTCAGGCTGGAACTGGTCGCTGCTCATATAGTTGAGTATGCTGTTTCGTAGTTGTCTTGCTGCCGCCCTTTCTTCAAGACGGGTCGCCAAGTCAATCGAACACAGGACTAACTTCCCTTGCCCGACTCTGCATTCCAACATATTGGCCATTTTTCGATTGTGATAGAAATTCGGGATCACTTGCACGATCGGCTCAAGATCAGATGCCGGATCGTCCAAACATAATGTACTCGAGTGCTCCAACAGATCCTTCCATTGGTAACTGGCATAAGCTGCGGTCGGGAACTGGTTGAAGACAGGATGCCCGTCCTTCACATGAATCCCGCATGGATTGTTGCTGGTAAAATGAACCGGGCTCCAGAATACAGGGAAGAACTTGCCGGAAATCGCAGAGCCATTCGTCGGATCGAATGACAGCAACAGTACGCTTCCGCCGTCCTCAAGATATTGAATCGTCTCCCTGTTGAGAGATGGGGCAATCCTGATATCGTCCCTGCCGTTCGCGCGGTTTTCCGACTCTGCTTCGTCCGGGAACACCCAGATACTCCACGTATTTTCCAATCCTGAATGAGTGATTTGCACCGTAACGCTGAGTTGATCCGCTTGGGTCATCTGCCGAAAGCATTCCGAGGATACGGTTCCAAGATAGGTGCCTCCGCCCAGTGGGATATGTGTTGCGTGCTGCGTTCCCATATCCAGGACATCGCCATTTGAACCGGTGATTGACCATTCCACGGTAACATCCGATAAGGCATTCCTGCCGTAATGGGAAATCAGCAGATCAGCACTCCAGCCTTCGCTGCAAGTGTAGATACGTTTGGGCATACGAAGCAGGAGAACCGTCGGACCGCAAAATTGCCTAAACTGATCCGCCTCGATCAAGCCTTTGGATTCCCAGAACGCGTCGAGGATGCCGACCGTCGCCGTGCTTTGCCCCGGAAAGTCGTGCAGGTCCAGCAATTGGAACCCGCCCATGCCGGGCGTCCGCAGGGCCGCCTCGATCTCGTCCCGGTACAATTGTACGGCCAATTTCCCGGAGCCTTCGGTAAATTTACGAATGTCCTGCAGCAAGCCCTTCTCCGCCAGATCGTCACGAATGGCTTCCAGATTGGAAGGCTTCAGGCAACCCGCGTATTTCGGAATGTCTTCCACATCAGGATAGACCGTGTATTGCCCCACCTCATGGGAGATAATCGGCACCGGCCGCTTGGCAACGGCTTCCTCGTAGGACAGCATCGTCGAATCCGCCATTATATCCGGAAAGTATTGTCCCCTTATGCCGATGCCGTCGACGGTCTGCGCGATGAAGCAGTCGTCCGCCGGGTCGAGCGCCCGATCCCAATTGGCCGTCAGCGTGAAGAGCTGTCTGCACCCCGGATGCCGCGCCTTCAACCCGGCAACGATCTCATGCAGCAGCCCGAAGTCGCCGTTCAGCTCGTTGCCGTTGGCGAACAGACAGAAGGAAGGATGATTCCCGTAAGTGTCCAATATGCGCTGCGCTTCCTCCGGCAAATAGCGGTAATGATCGGGATGGCTTCCTACCGGTATGTTCCACGTATCCATCCAGACTGGACCTTCCACTTGCAGATAGAGGCCAGCTTGGTCGGCAGCCAGAAAAGCGGCTTCCGGCGGGCACCAGGAGTGAAAGCGGACGTGGTTCAAGCCATATGCCTTGACGATGCGGAAGACCCGTTCCCAAGCCGGCAATTCCATCGGCGGATAGCCCGTCAGCGGATAGATGCAGCAGTCGAGCGTGCCCCGCAGAAACGTCGGCCGGCCATTGATCGCGAATTGCGTCCCGGCACGCGCGAAAGATCGCATGCCGAACCGGGCCGTCCGGACATCGCGCATATATCCGGCCGGTGAACGAGCATCGAGGCTGACGGTCAAACTGTATACGGCCGGATCGAATTCATCCCATAGCGCGAAGTCTTCGCCCATGTCGCAGGTAAGCTCGAACGTCTGCCGTTCGGCGTCCGTCAGCGTCGCTTCATGCGTCATTACGGAATACTCGCCGGCAGACGGATGACCCTTCTGTTCGAACGAATGCACCGTTAGGGAGAATGTGCCCTCCGCATGCTGCGCAGCCTCATTTCGAATCGTCACCCTCACCGCAAGCTTCCGGTTCGCCGCATCCGGGTATACTTGAACGTCCTGCAGCCTGATCTTGTCGAAGGCTTGCAGTTCCATCCTGCCGATCATGCCGTTCCAGATTGTCTGCGTCTCGTCCGTATAGGCGCTCGGATACGCGCCTATATGGCGGCAATCGCGGTTATCCACCCGAACGGTCAGCAGGTGGGAACACCCCGGCCGCAGGAATCTCGCGATCTCATGGACGTGCGGCACGGACAAGCTGTCCTGCATGCCCGCCTCTTGTCCGTCGATCCATACGCGGGATTCCACCATGACCCGCTCGAAGAACAGGTTCACGGCTTTGTCCGCCCAATGGTCGGGAATTCGGATTTCCTTCTGGTACCATACCGCGCCGACGTATCGATAACGCTGCCTTAGCGATCGTACCGATTCCTTATGGAAGCCGGGCGCCAAATCGACCGGCTTCCCTACGCCGTTCTCGTTCGTGCTGCCGGGAAGGCGAAGTTCGGCATCTGCGAACGATTCGCCGAACCAAGCTTCACCTACCCCGGCATCGTCGGGATCGAGCCGATAATTCCACATTCCGGCCAAGTCGATACTTGTATAAATCGGCTGCATTAAAGTTGTCATTTCAAACCTCCAAACATCCTGTCGCTTCATCCGGAAGCATTTTTATATTTATTATTATTGATAACGACGCATTCTCATTGTAAAATTAGGAGCAGCGGAAAGGAATGATCGATATGGCCATAAACCCGAACAATTCTGCTATTCAAGAATCTTGGACGCATCCTCCGGGCATTCTCGTATCCGAATATTACAATCAGCCTTACGGCTACACTTGCTTCCGGTCTGCCGGCACGAAAGATTGGCTGGTCATGTACACGATTTCCGGCAAGGGCATCTTAGAAAATAACGGCGACACGCTGGAGTGCCGGGAAGGGGATATTACCGTCATTCCGCCCGGCACACCCCACTATTTTTACACGGCTCCCGATTCGGTATGGGAGAAGCTGTGGGCGCACTTCATGCCGCGCGAGACGTGGCTGGGCTGGATTCATCTGCCCAAGGCGCCCCATCCGCTGATTCATATGAAAATTCAAAACCAAACTCATAAAACTTACATTCAGAATGCATTCATGCGCACGATCCGCTATAATCTCGAACCGATGCTCTCTCACCAGGAAGACTTGGCGATGAATGCGCTCGAAGAAATCATTTTGCTGATCTCAAGCGAAGATACGAACGACAATTTCATCGACACGCGCATCAAGGAAGTGTTGAGTCTGTTGTCCCAGCAATATATGGAGCAGCATCATGTCGAGCATTTGGCCCAGATGGTCTGTCTGTCCCCATCCAGGCTCACCCATCTGTTCAAACAGCAAGTCGGCGAATCGATCATCGATACGTTGTTGAAATATCGGCTGAAACAGGCGGAGAAGAAGCTCGCCTTCACCGAACGGACGATTACGGAAATCGCGCTCGAGGTCGGCTTCAACTCCCCTGACTATTTCACTCGCCAATTCACGAAGTTTTACGGCACGAATCCGTCCCAATACCGCAAATTGCTCAAGGAGAAGAGCAGAACGATGCTTACCTGACGGATTCCGGCATGCTTCCTTGAAGCGTCACGATCGAGCGGCCGGGAACGTTCAGCGCTTCGCCTGTGCGAATACAATCTTGGTGGCCGGTGTTTGCGACATTTTCGACACTCTCCTTCGAATAGACGACTCCAGCGCCTATCGCCCCAACCAACCGCCGCTCGCCTCCCAATAGACGACTCCAGCGCCTATCTCCCCGACCAACCACCGCCCGCCACCCAATAGGCGACCACAGCGCCTATCTCCTCAACCAACCGTCGCCCGCCACCCATAAGACGACTACAGCGCCTATCTCTTCAACCAACCGCTGTCCGCCTCCCAATAGACGACCACAGCGCCTATCGCCCCAACCAACCGCCGCTCGCCTCCCAATAGACGACTCCAGCGCCTATCTCCCCGACCAACCACCTACACCGCCCGCAACCGATGTAACCGAATTCTGATGACGCACGAGAATAACTGTACTTTTACAATTCCGTCAAACAAAAAAACGACTTCACCATTCCCACGGGAACAGAGAAGTCGCGATGATCGCGAACAAAATCCTTCGTAACATGATCGCGTCTGCAAAAGCCCCGATTGCGATGCTGCTCACGGCTGCCGCTAAACCGACCAATCCTCCAGCGACAATTGCGGGTCCGCCTTCATGTCGAGCGGCGTGAACGCGCCTCGCCGCCACTTCAAGTCTGCGGCCGCGGCGATCATCGCCGCATTGTCGGTGCACAGCGCCAGCGGCGGCACGAGCAGCGGCAGCTCCGCCGCCGCGCACAGCTCGGCCAGCTTGGCGCGCAATCCGCGGTTCGCCGCCACGCCGCCGCATAGCAGCATCTGGCGCACGCCGAAGCGGGCGGCAGCCTTCATGGCTTTTCCTGTCACGACATCGATGACAGAGGCTTGAAATCCGCGGGCGAGCATTGCTGCATCCAGTGTCTCGCCCTTCATGCGGGCGCGGTTGATCTCGGCGAGCACAGCCGACTTGAGGCCGCTGAAGCTGAAATCGAGCGAGTCCGGCTCCAGCCAGGCGCGCGGCAGCGCGATTTCGGCTTCCGCCTCATGAGCCAGCCGATCCACATAGGGCCCGCCGGGGTACGGGAAGTTCAAAGCGCGCGCGACTTTGTCGTACGCCTCGCCGACCGCATCGTCACGGGTTCTGCCGACGATGCGGAAGCTGCCTTCGCGCTCCAGCAGCACGAGCTCGGTGTGCCCGCCCGAGACGACGAGCGCCAAGGCCGGGTACACGATGTCTCCGATCAGCTGATTTGCGTAAATATGTCCTGCGATGTGATGCGTACCGATGAGTGGCACATTCAACGCCATCGCGAGACTTTTAGCCGCTACGACGCCGACCAGCAGCGCGCCGACCAGGCCCGGCCCTTGCGTTACGGCGACCGCATCCATCTGCGATATTGGAACCCCGCCGACACGCACTGCCTCTTCGATCATGATCGTAATATTTTCCACATGCTGGCGGGAAGCGATCTCGGGGACGACGCCGCCGAATTGGCGATGCGTGTCGATCTGGCTCGATACGAGATTGGCCAGCACTTCCCTGCCGTCTCTGACGATCGCGACCGATGTCTCGTCGCAGCTCGTCTCAATCGCGATGAGGTGATAAGGCCGCTGGCCGTCCGCGACGAGAGAACGCTTGTCTTCTGTCGTCATGCGTCCTCCCCTTCCTGCGCTTCATCCGCTGCCGACAGCTCAGCCCACATGATGATGGCATCCTCGTGATTATCCGAATAATAACGCGGGCGCATGCCTGCGTCGTAGAATCCCAGCTTGCGGTACAACGATTGCGCCCGATCGTTGGACACCCGGACCTCAAGCGTGATGCGAATGGCGCCGAGCCAGGCGGCTGTCCGCATCATCTCGCGGAGCAGCTGTTCGCCGAGCCCGCGTCCACGGTAGGGTTCCCGGATCGCAATATTCGTAATATGCGCTTCGTCCACGATCATCCACATGCCGCCGTAGCCGATCGTCTCCCCGCTCCGTTCCAGAATCATATATTTGGCAAAATGATTTTGCGTAAGTTCCATCCGGAAGGCGTCCGCCGACCAGGGCGAAGTAAACGATTCACGCTCGATGCGCGCGATCATATCGATATCGTCCAGCGTCATGCTGCGAAACGTGTAGACTTGCTCATCCGTTGCCGGCTGCTTCATCTCATGAATCCCCCCGGGCTGCCGCAAGTCGCTTGGCTTCCGCTTCCGCCAGTTGCGTATAGTTGGGAACGAAAGGATGGACGTCATCCCGTTCTCCCCGAAATAGCCGCCTTGCGGCCAATTTGCCGACAGCGGAGGCGTCCATGGCGAACGGCATCGTTTGCGCCGCGGCTTGACCGTCGGTCGCCGGACCATCGGGCTGAGAGGGATAAGACGCCATATCGCCGACATAGAGCGTCACGGCTCCCGCGCTGCCGGCGGCATCCGCACTTAGCTGACGCATCCAGTCCGCCGCCAGTCGGACCCCGTCTTCCTCCATCCGCATCCAGCCGCCGGCGGCATCCGCCGCGAACCGAGCCGTGTACACTTGTCCGCGGCGAGCGTCCATAGACGGTACGACCCAGATCGGCCTCGTGTCGCTGCCGGCATCGCCGGCTGCAAGCGTCGCCTTGGCGGCTTCCCAAGCGCCGAATGCCAACGCCTCAAGGCTGGATATGCCCAGCAAAGGCTTGTCCCATGCCCACGCCAGCGTCTTGCCGGCCGTCACCGCAATCCGTACGCCGGTATAGGAACCGGGACCTTGCCCGACCGCGATCGCGTCCAGTTGCCGCGGCGCAATGCCGCAATCGGCGATTAGCCGCTTGATATCAGGTACGATCAGCACGGAATGGTTGCGCTCCGCATGGGATTGCACCGCGCCCAGCACCGCATCTCCTTGCAGAATGGCAAGCGCGAGCGATGACGTCGACGTGTCAATCGCGAGGATCGTCGCGGGATCGCCGCCCGGTTGCACTGGAAGCGCCGATCCGCTGCCGGATTCGATGCCCGGATCGATGCCCGGTCCGTCGTTCATCATCCGGGTTCCTCCTCTCGGGTTAAGGACGCCGTTGCCAGCCCCATCTGTTCGCACCAGCTTCGGTATGGCTCCCCGATCGGGCGGCATTCGTACCGCCGTGATGTCGGACCTGTAATGGCGATGCGGATATGGAGCCTCTCCGATGGCAGCAGCGGCTCGATCAGCGACGCCCATTCCACCAATGTCGCGCCTTCTCCCAGAAAATACTCGTCCAGCCCCAGCTGTTCCGCTTCGGCGAGCGATAATCGGTACGCATCCATATGGTAGAACGGCAGCCTGCCGCCTTCATATTCCTTGATCAGCGTGAACGTCGGGCTGTTCACGACGCCCGGCACGCCCAGCGCGGCCGCGAAGCGCTGCGCGAATCGGGTCTTCCCGGCGCCCAGGTCGCCGTCCAGCGCCAGCAGCGTGCCCGCTTCGGCAAGCTCGGCCAGCGCAGCCGCGAATGCCGCCGATTCAGCTTCATTGTCCGCTTCCAGCATGTAGCAAGCCGGTTCGGCGGCATGCTTCGTCTCTTCCATATCAACGCTGTTCCTTTCACTAATCATTTGCAACATTCATATGGCCTATTATATCGGCGCTTGTCCGAACATGCAAAAGAAACCCGCCGGGCTCGGGGGCCGGGCGGGCGCCGGAATCGGAAGCGGCTATGCCTTCTCCGAACGGTCGGAATGCCGTCGTCTCGTCAGGAAATGATCCCGTAAGCGCCGGTCATTCCCGACTGCGGCTGTTGGTAGGTGTGCGTCGATCCGATGCCGGATTGGCTGGCGAAAGACGGCGCGAAGGACGATTGGCTTATTGCGGATTGGCCCATTGCGGATTGGCCCATTGCGGATTGGCCTGCTGCGGATTGGCCCATTGCGGATTGGCCCATTGCGGATTGGCCCATTCCGGATTGACCTGCTGCGGATTGCCCGATTGCAGACTGTCCGTATGACCCTGCTTGTGAATGTCCGAAATACGGAAGATCCGTATTCGACGATTGCGCATTGCGGATCGCTCCGCCCTGCTGCTGCAAGAAGGAAGACTGCCAGTTCTGCGATTGTTGGCCGGCCTGAGGTTGCGCATAGGAGGACTGCCAAGTATTGGATTGGCTGAATTGCGGTTGAACATACGAAGATTGAGCATACGCAGTTTGGCCGGTTTGCTGACCGTATTGCGGCGACATGCTCGTTTGCTCGATTCGCTGGCACAGTTGCTGGATTTGGTTCAACTGCTGCACCGTCGTCTCATGGTGATGGATCAGCTGCTGAATCTTCTGGGCGGTTTGGCGTTCCCGCTGCGCCAGTTGCTCCAATTCCCGGGCGTTCTGCTCCTCGAACTGGGCCATTTGCTGATACATCTGCGAAGACTGATTCGTCTGGTTGATCATTTGGCGGGAGAGCTGCTCGCATTGCGAGGTCAAGCCGGACACGTTCGATTGCATGGGGTACATCTTCCTTTCGCATGGGTTGTATTCAAAACCTTGCATAGCATGCGGCAGCCGCCCTGTAATTATGCATGCCTGAACGAATTGTGCGAATGGAAGTGACCCCGGTCACAGATTCGTGCCGGAAACAAGGTATGATGGCAATAGAGGTGAGACAAATGAACTGCACCCATCATGAATCGTATTCGTGCATCCACCGCGTCCCCATTTTCGAACAGCTGACAGAGGAAGACGCCGCCGCCTTGTCGGCCGCCGTCCAGTCCAGGCCTTACCGCAAGGGAGATGTCATCTTCCGCGAGGGCGAACGTTCCGACCAGCTCTTCATCGTGAACGAAGGCATCATCAAGCTGTCGAAATTGTCCGAGGAAGGCAAGGAGCAGATCATCCGCTTCCTGTTTCCCGGCGATTTCTTCGGCCAGTTCGCGCTGCTGCAGGAGAAGACGCACTATGCGAATGCCGAAGTGCTCAGTCCTGCCGTCGTCTGTTCCATTCGCAAGCAGGAATTTCTGCCGATCATGGCGCAAAATGCCAAGCTGGCGTATCGCTTCCTGCTCGCCGTAAGCGAACGGCTCGCGCAAGCCGACGATTGGATGGGCACGATCAGCTTGATGGAGACGGATCGGCGGCTGGCGAAGCTGCTGATGGTGTTCTACGGAAGAAACAACGGACAAGCGGAGATCCGCCTGCCCGTGCAGAAGAAAGAGCTTGCCGCCCTGATCGGGACCACGCCCGAGACTTTAAGCCGCAAGCTCGCCGATCTGGAGCAGCAAGGGCTGCTCAGCGTGGCCCGCAACAGCATCGTTATCCTCCAGCCCCGCCTGCTCGGCGAATTGGCCGGCTAAATCTTGACGCACATTAATCGGTAATGGTCCGGACCCAGCTCGTTGACGATCGCATTCACGCCGACCGCCTCCAGCGCGGCGACGAGCGGAGGAGCCGCCCACAGCATGTGCAGCTCCACGATGGTTCCCCGCTTCGCTTCGCGAACGAACTGTACGATCTCGTTCTTCGGGTGCTCGCCGCGCCGCATGTGCGGCCGCACGTCGATCGTCGCGACATTGCCGTTATAAGTCGCTTCCAACATGCAGGATCCCCCCGATTCAGTGCAGTCTCATTTCGTATTCGCAATGCTCGTCGCCGTGGACGTTGCACTTCACTTCCCGGACCGCGACCCTGCTGCCTGTAATGCGGGTCATTGCGCCTTCCATGATGGCGCCTTCCAGGTCGCACACCATCTTCTCCTCGAGCACCGGAAGTCCCTTGCAGAAGCAATCGTCCACCTTGATCCGGATCAGGTGCTCGCTGCGCTCGACGATGCTCGGGATGCCGATCTTCAACTCCTCAAATGCATCGAGCAGCTCCTCCAGCGATTGAACCGGCATGCTCTCCCCGATCTTGCGTCCGACGGTGACGGTCGTGCCCTTGCCGCCCATCGGCAGCCCCTGGTACATCCCGATCAGCCGGATCGTCCGGAACAGCTCGAGCGGAACCTGATCGCCGAGCTCCTTGCGATCGATCAGCTTCATATCGCCAAACGTAAATCCTTCCATCTCCGCCGCCTCCTCGTGTTTGCGTTATTCTCTCTGGCTCAACCTTAACGCACCGAGAGCGGAAAAGACTTGATTCGGATCAAGTAGACGCCCTACTGTTCCGGATTTACGCCGAGCTTCGTCAGTTCGTCTTGCAGCAGCTTCACGTCCAGGTCGCGGGGCAGGCAACCGTGCGTCCGGCACAAGGCCGCGGCGATGCCGACCGATTGCCCCATATTGGCACAGATCGGCATGACCCGGAAGCTGGAATGCGCCATATGCGTGCCGGAAATATTGCGCCCGGCAAGCATCAGGTTGTCGACTTCCGACGGAATGAAGCACCCGTAAGGAATCGTATAGCCTTTCTTCTGCCGAAAATGCTTCTGCACCCCGGTTTCGTCCAGCCCCGCTCCCGACAGGTTGTGCACGTCGAAATTGAAATGCACGTTCGCCACGGCCCAGTCCTCGAACACTCTGGCAACCATGATGTCCTGTTCGTTCAGCGTCTTCTCGCCGATGAAGTGCCTCGTCTCCCTGACGCCGATCTGCGCGGAGGAATTGATGACGAAGCAATCGGCGAAGCCCGGCACGAACTTCTTCAGGAATTGGATGATCGGCTCGATCTGGCTTCTGCAGGCGGCGGTGGCGCGCGTCAAATCTTCCGCCTTCGTGCCGTTCACCTTGACGCTGTTCGTCATGTTGAGCGTGACGACGCCGGGCAGCGGCGACGGATAGATCAGCACATGGCCGGCCGGATACGGGATGTGCTGCCTGCCGAGCGTCTGAATGTCGCCTTGCGGCAGGTCGTACGTATCTTCGAATCCATGCACGTACCGCACCTGCGTCGTATCGACGCCCGCCACCTGGAGCATGATCGTCATCGGCTGCATTTTGCCGTCGTATTCGCGCCCCAGATAGAAGGGAGCCCCCGCCCGCGCCGCGATGTCGCCGTCTCCCGAAGCATCGATGACGATGCGGGCCATGATCGCTTCCCGGCCGGATTTGCTCTCGGTAATGACGCCGACGATGCTCCTGTCTTCCATGATCGGTGCGCTGGCGAATGTATAGAGCTGGACGATCGCGCCGGCTTCCTGCAGCATCTCCAGCATAACGGTCTTCAGCCGCTCGTGATTGATAATTTGTCGGAAGAAGCCGTGCTTTCCCATATCGGGGCCTTCTGTCGTATGCTCGGACCGGCTCAATATTTCCTCGTAAAATCCGCCCTTCGTCTCGCCCGTCCAGTGGCTCATCAGCCCGGAAGTCGCAACGCCGCCGACGCTGCCGGATTGCTCGATCAGCATCGTTCTGGCCCCTTGGCGCGCCGCGTTCACCGCTGCGGAGAAGCCTGCCGGGCCTCCGCCGACGACGAGCACATCGACTTCATGCTTGATCGGAATTTGCTTCTCCGGTTCCGTATAATAGTTCGTCATGATGCCATCTCCTCTCGCTTCGCTAGCCTTTCACCGCGCCCGCGGTCAGCCCTTTGATGAAAAATTTCTGTCCGATCAGGAACACGAGGAATACCGGAAGCAGCGCGGATACCGAGGCGGCCATGACCAGGTTGTATTCCGTAATGCTCTCGTCGATGAAATTGTTAAGCGCGACCGGAATCGTGTACGTGCGCCAATCGCGCAGAAACACGAGCGCGTCCAAATAGTTGTTCCAGCTCCACAGGAACACGATAAGCGCCAGCGAAGCCATCGCCGGCTGCGCGATCGGCACGACGATTTGCGCCCACGTCCGGAATTCGCCTGCACCGTCGATATGCGCCGCTTCAATGAGCTCGTTCGGAATTTGCATGAAGAACTGGCGCATCAGGAACGTGCCGGTAATCGTCACGATGCCGGGCAGGATGAGCGTCAGGTGCGTGCCCATCATGTCCAGCTTGTCGAACAGCACGAACTTCGGAATGAGCGTCACCTGCGACGGGATCATCATCGTGGACAAATACAGCAGGAACACCGTATTCGCCCCTCTGAAGCGGATCTTCGCGAATGCGTATCCGGCCAGCGAACTGGTCAGCACCCCGAACACCATGTTGATCGACGATACTTTGAGCGAGTTGAAGTAGCTCAGGGCAAAGTGATAGTTTCTCGGCGCCGCGTCTCCGATATTCCAGACGACCATGAAGTTCTTCCAATACAAGTAGTTCGGAATCCAGTCGATCGGCAGCTTCAGGACGTCCGCCGATATTTTCAACGACGCCGAGATCATCCACAAGAACGGCACGATCATCGTGAAAGCCAGCGCGCCCATGAGCACGGTATATACGATTTTCAAGAGGAGAGCTTTCTTCTTCCTCGCGCTCACCCGATCCCCTCCTGCCTAGGTGTAACTGACCCACTTCTTCTGGCCCTGCCACTGGACGATCGTGATCGCGAACAGGATGAGGAACAGAATCCACGAGATCGCGGCCGCATAGCCCATCCGGTAGAACGAGAACGCCGTCGTATAGATGTAATAGACGAGCACGTTCGTCGACGTTCCGGGACCGCCCCGCGTCATGATCATAATCTGGCCGAACACCTGGAACGAGGTGATAAACGTCGTAATGACCAGAAAGAACGTCGTGGGCGAGAGCATCGGAACCGTAATTTTGATAAATTTCTGGACTTCGGTCGCGCCGTCGATTTCCGCCGCTTCGTAATGCTCTGTCGGCAGCGCCTGGATCGAGGATGTATAGATAATGACGGCATAGCCGATGCCCGCCCAGATCGACATCACGATAATGGCCGGCATCGCCCAGTTGTAATCGCCGAGCCACTTGGGCGGATCGTCGACGCCGAACGATTTCACAAGTTGGGTCACCGGTCCGAACGGCGAGTACATCATCACCCATACGATCGACAACGCCACGATATTGCTGATGTACGGCATGAACATCGCCAGCCGGATCGGCGTCTTGCCGAAGACGTACTTGTCGACGACGACCGACAGGACGAGCGCGATGAATATCGTCGCCGGAACGACGGTGAAGGAATAGTAGAACGTGTTGACGAGCGACGACACGAACCACTTGTCGCTCCACATTTCCACGAAGTTGTGTCCCCAGTTGAACGTCATGCTGCCGAACCCTTGCGTATAGTCCCAATCCGTAAAGCTGACGACGATCGAGAAAGCGACCGGGAACAGCGTGAAGACGAGAAAACCGATCAAATTCGGCGCGATAAAGGAATAGCCTGCGATGTCCGTTCTCAATTGTCTGCTGATCTTCACCGAATGCATGCCTCCTTGCCTGGAGAAGCGCAGGCATCCTGCACTTCTCCCGCGTTCAGCGACTCCTCTTATTTCAGCAATGCGTCAGCCCGCTGCTTCGCTTCCGCAAGCCCGTCTTCCACCGATTTCTTCCCGATATAGATCGCTTCCAGCTCTTCTCCCATCACTTTCTTGATTTCCGGGAGCTTGTTCGAAATTTTCGGCACGGCGTAATTGGATTTGGGCGCGATCAGCACCTCTTTCGTCGTTGCGGCGTCCAGAATGTCTTCCGCCCCGCTGACGAATGCCTTCACGATGCTTTCCTTGTCGAACTGCTTGTAGGCCGGTACTCTGCCGCCTTCCGCCAACGGAAGCATGCCCTCTGTCGCATACCACTTGACGAACGTCCAGGCGGCATCGATGTTTTTCGATTTCGGGTTGATGGACAAGAGGTCGCCAAGTCCGCCTTGCGTGAACAGTCCGTCCTTCCGCTCCGGCGTCGGGTACGGCGCGAACGCCGTAACGAACGTATGCGGATAGTTGGTCGTGTCCTTGATGCTGCGAATGATCCACGGCCCGATCGTCATCGCGGACTTGCCGCTCAAGAACATGCCTTCCTGCGTCAGCTTCTGCGTCACGCTGTCCACATGGGACGGAGCGCTCTTGTCTTCGTTCATCATGGCCGCCACCGTGCCGATCGATTTCACGATGGCCGGATCGGTGAAGTTCGTTTCCTTGCCGTCCGGCTTGTAGAACACGTCGCCGCCGAGCACCTGCGCCGCGAACATGTTGAACGGATAGAACATGTCCTGCTGGGAATTGAAGAACATGCCGTATACTTTGTCCTGATCATCTCCCTTCGTCAACTGTTTGGCGATATCCCGGAATTCGTCGAGCGTCCATGCGGTCGGAATCGGGATGCCTGCGGCATCGAACATATCTTTGTTGATGACGATCCCGTACTGGTCAATCTTCGTCGGAACCGCGTACGTCTTGCCGTCGATGTCGTAGGACGTTGCCATTTCGCCGCCGAAATTGTCGGCGAGGTCCAGCTTGTCCTTCTCCAGGTACGACGTCAAATCCAGCGCCATGTTGCCCGATGCCCGCTTCTTCAACACGTCCAGAGTGTACGTTACGTAAATATCGATGTCGCTGCCGGCCAGCAAGTTCGTTTCCAGCTTCATGTTGCCTTGATCGTCGTTCACGAACCGCTCGTATTCGATGCTGATGCCTTGGTCCGCGAACTCCTTGTTGAAGTTGTCAACGACCGCTTGCGGACCGGCTTCCGGCGGCACGCCGCCCCACATTTTCAGCTTGACGGCTTTGCCCGCGGCCGGTTTATCCGTACCCGGCGCGCCAGGCGAGTTCTCGCCCGCAGCCGGTGACGATACTCCGCTGCTCTGAGTATTGTCTTTCCCGTTCCCGCAGCCCGCGAACAAGACGGCGATCATGATGACGGCAAGCGCTAGCCCTGCGATTTTTCTGATGCGCAATGCAAGTCCCTCCTCTTGAATAGTCCCTGTCATATTGGATTACAGCCCTTACTATAAAGGAAAGCGGCATGAAAGAGGATGAACGAAACGACTGACATTGGCGAATATTCTGCTGCCGATTTGCCCCTCCTGGCTGATGAAGGTCAAGACGCGCGCGCGTTCTCTCATTATCTTGGATTGTTCTTCAATAATCTTGGATTGCCGGACGGCTTGCCTGCTATTTTCTGAAATCCGCGGGAGAGACCCCTGTCATTTTTTTAAACAGCAGGCTGAAATAGTTCGCATTGTCCACGCCGACCCGGTCGGCAATCTCGTATATTTTCAAATTCGTCTGCAGCAGCAGTTGCTTCGCCCTTTCGATCCTGACGGAGTTGACGTAATCGACGAAGCTGCTGCCGGTCTCCTTCTTGAACAGGTGCGAGAAGTAGCTCTCGCTCATGTTGACAAGCGCAGCGGCGGCAGACACGCTGATTTCGCCGCTTCCCAAGTTGTCCGCGATATAGGCTTTGACCTGGACGATCTCTTCCCGGCTCCGGGATTGGCCCATCTTGCGGCATTGTTCCAGGAAATCTTCGGCGAACTGCATGAACCACGCCCGAATCCGCTCCAGACTTTCGTATTTGGCGATCACTTGCTGCGGGTCGAATCCTCCGTCATACTTCATCTCGTCAAGCAGGATTCCGCGTTTGCGGGCAACGGAGAGAAACGGAAACAGCACTTCCAGCAGGCGATTGCGAACGCGATGGCGCGTGACATGACGGCAAGACGCCAGAAAATCGAACGTAGCGGACAGAAACGCCATCGCTTCCTCCGCCTCCATATGTTCCAGATGCCGCTCCAGCGTTGCGCTGTCCAGCTCCGGCGGCAAGGCAAAGCTGTTGTCGGAACTGCCCGCCGGGCCTGCCCGATAATGAACCAGACTGCCGCCACCGGCAAAAAAACGCGTCTCCATGGCGGATTTCGCTTCCCGATAAGCGTTCTGCAGGTCCCTTAATCCGAGGTGGGACGCACTCAAGCCGCCGGAGATGCCGACGTCCAGGTAGCGGGTCATGTATTCATGAAGCATGCCGAACGTGCTGTCGATCTGCGCGGCCATTTCCGCTTGCTTTGTGCGATCGGCGTTGACGACGACGAGGCAATCTCCGCCATCGTAGTCGAAAATCTCCGCCGCTTCGTATCGTTCAAACGCCTCGGCAACGAAGTTGAGCATCGAGAATTTGAGCAGCTCCCGCTCCTTGATGCGGCTGTTCTTGTTGGGCAGATCGAATTCATCCGCGCTGACATAGACCAGCATATAATCCCGTTCCAGATCGACTTTCGCGTGCAGCCGCTTATGCTCGTTGCGCCATTCGGCCGCGCTGACATAGCTTCGGTCGATCGCCGCATGGATCAGCTTGCTCTTGATCGCATCCAGATTGTGATGGACGATCTTGCCCGCTTCCGCCGTTCGATCGGCCGCAGTCTCCAGCCCCGCCTTGCTGCGTACCGTATCGAGCGTCCGGATCAGTTCGTCCGGACGGATCGTCAATTTGAAGATGTAGTCGTCCGCGCCGAGACGCATCGCTTCCTTGACGTTCTGGAAATCGTTGTGACAGCTGAGGACGACAATGCGAATCGCCGGGAAATCCCGCTTCAGCGTCTTGATCAATTCAAAGCCGTCGACCGGCGCCATGACGAGATCCGTCATGACGATATCCGGCGCGTGCTGGCGAATCTTCTCGATCGCTTCCGCGCCGTCCGCCGCTTCGCCAATGACCGTGTAGCCGTGTTCCTCCCAATCGACGATCGACTTGATCCCGACACGGACGAGAATTTCGTCTTCAACGAGCATCACTTGCAGCAAACCCGTCACCTTCCTCCCGAATGAACGGCAGCACAAATTTGACTTCCGTCCCTTTACCCCACTCACTCTTGATTTGCACCCCGTATTTATGTCCGTACGACATCTTGATTCGCTCGTTGACGATTTTCAGGCCGATGCCCGTAATCTGATTTCGGTTCTCCGGCTTATGCTGGTCTTCCGTCAATATCGCCGCCAATCGTTCCTGCGGGATGCCGGCTCCGTCGTCCAATACGCTGATCGCCAAGTTCCCTTCCTTCAGCACAGCTTTCACCAGAATGCAGCCCTGGCGATTCGCGTCCTTGTATCCGTGAAGGATCGCATTCTCGACGGCCGGCTGCAGGATGAAGCGAATGATTCGCATCTCGAGCAATATGGCGTCTGCCTCCACCTCGAGTTCGAACTTTCCGCCATACCTGCCGTTCTGAATATGCACATAGCTGCGAATATGCGCGATTTCCTCCCGAAGCGCGACATACTCGCTTCCCCTGCTCATGCTGTAGTCGAGCAAGCCTGTCAGTGCATCGATATTTTCCACAATGTTGTCCGCCTTGCGAAGAATCGCCATCCAACGGATCGTATTGAGCGAATTGAACAGAAAATGCGGGTTGAGCTGCGCGCGCAGCGATTCGAAGCGGTACTTCTCCCGAATGTTGTGCTCCGCTTCCAGCTTTTCAAACAAGTCTTGAATATTTTGCGCCATATTGTAGAAAGCCAGATTCAGGTAGCCGATCTCGTCTTTGCGGCCCATATCCAGACGCGCGAGCTCGCCGGACGGCCTGAACTCCTTCATTCGCCTGTTCAACCGCCGGATCGGCTTCACGATTTGCACGGTCAGAATACCCGCAATGACAAGAACGACGACAATGAACAGGCCGAAGAACAATCTGACTTTCGCTGAAAACGCTTTTAAACTGACGATGATTTTATCGTACAGCGTGAATACCGTTACCTTCCATTCGCCCTTCTCGAACGTCCAGGGGATGCGGGAAATCGTGTAGTACGTCACCAAATATTTGCTGCCTTCGATGTTCCGGGACAGATAGCCGCGATCCTCGCCGGAAATATCCTGCAGCAGCCTGCTCGTGTCCGCGCTTTGGCTGATCCCCTTCGGGTCCAGCAGCATAATGATTTTGTCGTCCGAGTTGCTGATAATGACGCTGTCGTCTTTGCTGCTGATATATTTGTTTTTCTGAAAAATATCGATAAACGTGTCCTCGCTCAGCCCGATGATCAACACGCCCGCCTTGCCTTCCCTTTTACCGGTTGCATTCATGACCCGCGCCAGGGAAATATACTTTTTGCCCTTCTCCTCTTTGATGAAAGAAGGCTCCAACACCCGCCATACGAGGTGCCCGTTGTAGCTGACCACCTGCTGCATCCAATCTTCCTCGTACAGAGAACGGTAATCGTTGAAATTGAGCGACCAGTTGGAGTACACCTGAAGCTGATTGTCGAAAATCGTAATTTTGGCCTCGCTCAGTACGCTGTTGCTTTCCATCAGATTGTTGATCGCATTGTCGATGTCGGTAGCCCGTTCGTAATAAGAGCGGTTCCCGTCAAGCAGCGCCTGGAGGATGCTGTCGTCGTTATTTAAAACATTCGACGCCCGGACCAGGTGATCGAAGATGTTGTTGATCTCGTTCTCGATTCCGGAAATGTTCTCGATGCTTCGCTGGCTGATTTCCTCGTTCATGATTTTCTCGAACGTCCAGAAGCTGTACACGAACACGCCGATCACCGGGATAATAATGAACAGAATCACCCACACATACAACCGTGAGCCCAAACTGTGAAGCCAATTTTTTGTTGCCATTGGCGCTCCGCTCCTCCTTCGAACATGGCTTCCTTGTCTGTGTCGGTTACAGCTTCGACATCTTGCGGAACAGCGAGGGGGTCACGCCCGTCTTCTGCGAGAAAATTCGCGAAAAATAATATTCGTTCTGATACCCGCACCGCGGCGCAATTTGCGCAAGCGTCATGCTCGTCTCGCGGAGCAGGCAACGAGCCTCCTGCAGCCTCGTTTCCGTGATGAAATCAATTGGGCTCATCCGAAATCTCGCTTTGAACTTCTGCGTCAATTGCACGGGATTCAAATGCAGCTCCTTAGCCAGAGACTTCAGCTCGATGATTTCCAGCGCCCGGGCTTTGATCAGCCGCATCGCTTGCTCCATCAACGGGTCCTCCTTGGGCGGAGACGTCTTCTCGTCTGCGAGGCACAGATGCCAAATATCGGCGAGCAGATGATTGCGCCGGATGTCGAGGGCGGCATCCCCGATCGGTGACAGCGATTTGAACATTGCTAGCGTCGAATAGAGCCTGCGAAGATTGGACAGCGACACTTTGCCGGCAGGTATCGAAGCGCGCAGCTCGCCTGATTCGTCCAGCCCGTTCCACTCGAAAGAAAGAAAGTGGAAGCTCAGCTCGGACAGCACCTTTCTGTGGAAGACCGGCCCCGGCGGACCAAACACGAGATCGCCGCTCGAAGCCGTATCTTTCACGTTATCGAATTCAAAAGCAAAGCTCCCTTCCTCGACCGCGAACAAGATCCAGTTGTCGTATTGCGCTTGATCGAACTGAAATTGCTGCGCCCGCTCGACGAATACATGGTATTGGACAACGGGCTCAAGCCTCCACAAATCTGCCATGCCTTCACCGCCATGATAAATTAATTTTGTATAAAAAATATCATAACTTACTGTATTTCAAAAGTGAATTCGTGTATTTAACATTAATTATGTACAAAACAATGATAACGAAGGGAAGATGCAAAATGCAAACGAACGCTCGGGAGCCGGTCATTCATCCCAACATCAGCGGCGTGTTTCCCCATCTCAATGCGAAAGCGGATATCGACACGGTGCGTTCGGAGACCGGGATCGGCGCGCTCATGCCGTGGGCGAATCGCTTATGGTTCATCACGTATGTGGCGCATTTGAAGCAGTCGGGCGGCGGAACCGGGCTTTTTGAAGTCGACGAGCATATGAACATTCGTAAGCACCCGGAGAGCGTCACCGGAACCTATGCCAACCGGATGATCCATGCGGCTACCAGCCAACTGATCATCGGTCCCCATCTCATCGACATACACGGCAACGTGCGGACCTTGCACGATATGGCGGAGCATCGGCTCACGGCGGTCATGGAGCACTTGGACGACCCGGACCATAAAGTGGTTTTCCTGACCATGGAAGGCCTTCTCTTCGAGACGGATCTTCGCACGCTGAAGTCGACGCTCCTGTTCGACCTGATCCAGGAACTCGCTCTGCCGGCGGGAACTTATTCGCACTTCAAGGGAGGCTGGACGAAATTCGGGCGCATTGTCGTGGCCAACAATTCCTACGAGGAGAAAGATTTCAAGGGCGAAACGGCCGGCGGGCGCCTGGCGGAATGGGACGGCAAAAAGTGGACCGTGCTGGAGGAAACCGCATTTAACGAGGTGGCCGGCATCAAGCCCGACACCCATCCCCTCTACGCGACGGGATGGGATCGCGCGTCCTGCATTCTGAAAACCTGCATTGGAGGTGAGTGGACGACCTATCGGCTGCCGAAGGCTACCCATGCCATGGACCATATGATCTTGACGGAGTGGCCGCGCATCCGCGAAGTGGAGACGGAACGGTTCCTGATGGATTGCCACGGGATGTTCTACGAGCTGTCCCATCTTGCGTACGAAGGGAAGCTGTGGGGGATTCGCCCCATCTCCACGCACCTTCGCATGATTCCGGACTTCTGCACCTGGAGAGGAATGCTGGTACTGGCAGGCAATCAGGTGACGCCGATCTGGGATACCAATCTGCTGGCGGGCGAGCCGCAGTCCAATCTCTGGTTCGGCAAGACCGACGACCTGTGGCAATTCGGCAAGCCGAAGGGCTGGGGCGGTCCGTGGTGGGAATCGGAGGTTCAGGCAGGAGCCTACTCCGACCCGTATCTGATGACTGGCTTTGACCAGAAGTGTCTGCATCTCAGCCACAACGCAAGATCTGCGGTCACTTTCACCGTTGAAGTCGATTTTCTCGGCAACGGCACCTGGAAGCAATACGACAGCTTTACGGTTGCGGCCGACGGCTATTGCCATCATGAATTCCCCGCCGCCTTCAGCGCACACTGGGTTCGTTTGAAGTCGAACACGGACTGTACGGCCACCGCCTACTTTACGTATACCTAATCGGCGCTAACCGCGGTTTGCTCTTAGGCGGCGGGTTAGTTTATCCATTGCTCCAATAGCCGGCCGAAACGGCGAATGAGGGCAGCGTACCCGGTTGCGGAATAGGCTAGCCGATGCGCATACATCGCATCCGCCGCCCCGTGCGGGCCTATCGCGATATGAATGACGGCGTCTCCGCCGGCTTCCAACTGACGGGTCAGCTTGGCAAGCTCGGCGATCTGCCTGTCGCGGGGGTACGCGTCGTCCGACGGGCAGCCGTCCGACAAGACGAGATAGACTTTGCGGACACCGGTCCTGGCCGTTCTTCGCATCTGCCGGGAGACGGCTCGCAAGGCCTGATATTCAGGCGTCTGGTGTGCCGGGTACAGATCGCCGATGCGCGTCTTGTCCGCCTTGGCCTCCGGTGAATACAAGTCGCGGATTTCCACCTTGCGCCCCAGCGAGGTATAGGAGAATACCCAAGCGCGAATGGCGGCAAGCGGCTCCAACGCTTCGACGAACAAGGCGGCGATTCGCTGCGCGGCCACGTACTTCGGGATGTCGCCTCCGGACAGCGTCTCGCTCATGGAATGACTCGCATCGATCAGCAGGACCATGTCGAGCGGTGCCGATCCCTGGGCATACGACGACGGACGCTTGAACAGATCGGCGGCGAACTTGGCACGATACAGTGCATCCTCGTCCAGGTCGCTGCCGGCATGCAGCGCGAATTGCTCCCGATCCGGCTGCACATGGACCGCAGCGAGCGCGCGCCGCAGAAGCGCGACCTGCGGTCCGACCGCGTGCGCCGCCGCCCTGTAGCGCTGCGCCGCCTGCGCATGCAGCGGAACCCGCGCCAGCTCAACCTCGCATTCGCCATCCGCGCCGCCCAACCGCTCTCTTTCTTCCTCCGTCATCCGATGCAGCAGCATGCGCAACTCGTCGGACAATCCCTGCGTATTCCGCTTCGTCCCCTCCCGATGACACCAATCGTCCGCCCATTTGGGCGCCTTGCGCCTCGAACGTCTCTTCTGGTGCGGCTGGAGCGGTTGGTGCTCCGCGGCAGGCTGCGTATCGTTGTCGTCATCCGGCAACAGCCACTCCAAGTCTTGCGCAACCAACTGCTCAAGCGTGCTGCGGGTGACCGGCCCCGGCTCACCTCCGCCGCGGTTATTTCCATTCTCTCCTCGCACGGCAGGACCTTCCACGCCCAGCACGAAGCTCTCCGACAGCACATCCGGCTCGCTCCAATGTTCAGCATGCCGGGCCTCGTACAGTATGCCATACAAACGCTCCGCCAGCTCCGCCCGATCGATCCGGCGAAGCTCCGGAACGCTGCGGGCGCCCGCCAGCCGATACAACAGGTACAAGTAGGCATGCCGGACGGACCATCGGCTGACGCGGTCCGGCGCCGTCGAGCGCATCGCCAGGATGAGCTGCTTCAGCCTGCCCTCGGCCTGGAATCCCCAGTTGTTCCTCAGCTTCCAATCGATATAATAGTGGCGATAGGCAAGCAAATAGCCCTCGAAGCCAGGATATTCGAGAGCGACAATCTGATCGATGATCGCATCTTCGACCAGATGATACAGCAAGGACAGGATCGGATCTTCCGCAAAGGACGTTCCTTCCGTCTGCCGCTCGCGGATGTGCGCGGCTTCATGAATGACCTGTCCGGTCATCGCGTCTGCGGCATGGCAGAGAGTATAACCCGGACACGGGCTCAGCGCCGGCTCCGTCGATACGACGATGACCGAGCGGTCGGGCTTGTATTGATAGTTCTCGTCATAGCGGTCGAATACGATCTGCAGCCGGCGCGGACCATAAATAATGCCCGCTACGCGTGCGATCCCGTTCAAGATGGCCTGCCAAGATTTCGCCTGCGTCCAGTCGGCGCCGTCCCGCGGCATCGCATCGCCGAGACTCAGCCATTGTGTGGACAGCGGGGCGGCGGATGACCGGGTCTCGAAGCCGGGGCCGACGCCGTCTCCCCAGCGCTTCGGCTCCCGAAGCTTGCCGCCGAGAAACAGACGGTGCAAGTCCCGCAACAAACGATTATCGACTGCCATCCGGTCTCACCAGCCCTTGGACGGTCTGCGCGGCGAGCGCCTGCTCGCTCTCCGGACCGCCTTCGTCGTCATATCGCTGGACGAAGGCATAGCGCAACGCCGTCTCCAGCGGGTTTCCCCGATGCAGCAGCGCCGCTGCCGCGTACGCCGGCCGCATGCCCATCGCCCGGCCGAGCATGCCTTCGTCGAACAATTCGCCCAGCTTGACGGTGATACTCGCAATCGTATCCGCAAGTTCGTCCGGTATCGGATATTGCGCCTGTATGAGTCGGGCAACGACCGGGCGCGGCGGGAGCTCCAGCCGCACTTCCTGGAACCGGTCCTCCAGCGCCTGATCGAGGCGGAACGTGCCGGCATGCCGGCTGCCCGTATTTTGCGTCGCCAGGAACATCGTCCGCTCATGTACGCGCACGGACCGGCGCATCTCTTCGACATACACTTCGCGATTGCCGTCCAGCAGGTTCATGATCGGATTATGGTTGTCCGGCGTCGTGCGATTGATCTCGTCCAGCAGGATGAGGCAGGGCTGTTCCAGCATCTCCAGGAATCGCGTCGGCACGAACTTCGTCCCTTCGCCTTCGCGGTATTCGTAACGACCGAACCAGTCGCGCGGGCTGCGGATGGCGCCGCAATTCACCTTGTGCACCGGCATGCCGCGATGCGCCGCCCACGCCTGGCCGAATTCCGTCTTGCCGCAGCCGGGATGGCCCGCGAGCATGACATGGAACCCGCTGAACAGCAAGTCCTCGATCACTTTGAGCTTGTCGGGCGGAATATAGAAGCCGGGCAATGTCCAGCCGTTATGTTCTCCCTCATCATGTGCCATCGAACGTCAGCCCCCTCCTTGCTGCAGTTCATCCTCCTTATCTCACGATATCGCAGGATCTGTAGACAGTCTTTGATATAGATCAATTGGGCCGCGCAGACACCCCCAACATGCCGTTGGTGCGTTTGGTGCGTTTGGTACCGTTTTTGCGTTTGGTGCGTTTGGTACGTTTGGTACCGTTTTTGCGTTTGGTGCGTTTGGTGCTGTTGTTGGGTTTGGTGCGCTCGGATGCCGGTGGTGGGTTTGGATAAGATGTATTTTGTGCAGTTCATTTGCGAGAAAACCCTGTTTCGTTGAAAGGTAATGCAGAACGTGCAGTTGTTTTGCGGTCATTTGGCGAATAACGGGGCGACGCAGCTAAAGAACTGTACGTTGTGCAGTTGTCTATCAGTGGTTCCCCAACAATACCGCCAACATGTTGCTGTCCGCACCATCTACGCCCGTCGTACCGCCAATACCGCCAACATGTTGCTGTCCGCACCGAGAGCGACGATTTGCAGATCGCTCCCCGCAAACGGCGGATCATGCTTTCGCCGCCCATGCCTTCGGAACATACGCACAGTACGGGTCGCTCTCCAGGTAATCGCCGGTCGTCGCATAAGCGCGAGCCCGCGAACCGCCGCACAGTTCCTTGAATTCGCAGACGCCGCATTTGCCCTTGAGCAGTGACTTGTCGCGAAGCTGCTGCATAATCGGCGAGTTGCGGTAGATGTCCGGCAGCCGCTGCTGCCGCACGTTCCCGCAGACGACTGGAAGAAAGCCGCTCGGATACACGTCCCCGACGTGGCTGATGAATACAAATCCGTCACCGTCACCAACGCCTTTGTGCGCGCGCCCGAGCAGGTCCGCCCGCTTGAAACCGGCCGAAGCCGCACCGATGTCACCATTGCTGCTCTTGACTGTACCTTTTCCGCCATCCTCCCCCGCCGCGTCCCCGCCGCCGACTTTCTCTCCGCTGCCGATCCCGATCATGCCACTGACTCTCTCGCCGTTGCCACTGTCCCCGGCACCGCTCATCCGCCGCTTCTCCTGCACGAACACCCGGCGATAATGCGGTGCCTCGGTCGCCTTCACGCCGTACGGCATCGACTGCTGCACCTGGCAGAGCCACTTCATGACCGATTCGTGCTCCTCCGGGGAGATCATGTCCTTCTCCATACCCCGCCCGGTCGGCACGAGGAAGAAGACGCTCCACAGCACGGCGCCCATATCCTTCACCTTATCCGCGATCGCTTTCAGGTCGTGCAGATTGTACCGCGACACGGTCGTATTGACCTGAATCGGAATGCCGAGCTCTTGCAAATACCCGATCCCGCGCATGGTCAGATCATACGAACCCTTCGTCCCGCGAAAATGATCGTGAATTTCCGCACATGAACCGTCAAGGCTGAACGCCCAGCGCGACAGCCCGACCTCCTTGGCTTTGCTCACCGCCTCGCGCGTCACCCTGGGCGTAGCGCTGGGCGTCATGGAGACGGGCAGCCCCCTCTCTTCGATCGCATAGCGCGCCAGGTCGAACAGGTCGGGGCGCATGAGCGGGTCGCCGCCGGTGAACACGAAGAGCGGGCGATCCATCGCCGCGATGTCGTCGATCAGCCGCTTGCCCTCCTGGAACGTCAATTGCCGCGGATCCGCCTTGTACTGCGCCTCCGCACGACAATGCAAACATTTTAAAGCACACGCCCTCGTCACTTCCCAGATGACGATGAACGGGTTCTCCCGGTAGTCTCTCTCTTTGTTGATCACATCGGCAATCGCAGGAGTTGTCATGATCGGTTGCGCCTCCTTCGTGATGAATTCAGTTCAAATTGCCGGGCACCGATTTCAAAATACGACCGGTCTTGGCTTGCGCCTGCGATACCGGCGGTCGGATGATCTTCATGAGCCCTCTCTCCTCCCAAACCCCAATTGGTCGTTCTTCCACAGCAATTGCAGCACGCGTTTGATTTGCCGCTTCTCATGCGGACAAGGCCGCTTGCCCGTGCGAATCCGATAGAGAGGGCAATGGTTGCCCTGGCAAGCCGGACGGAAGAAGCAAGTGCGGCACCCTTCATCCACCTCTTCGCCGCCGCTTGTCCACATCGCGATCTTGTTCTCATCCAGCTCCAATCGTCCGTCCGGGTGCAGCCTGCCGACTTGATTCATCTCGTCGTCCAGCGCGATCGAGCACTTGTACAAGCGACCGTCCGATCCGATGACGAGCGATTGCGGTTTGGCAGCGTAGCATACCGCGCCTGACGGCATCAGGGTTTCGACAACCGATTCGCTCAAGGCAAGTCCGCGCTTCAAGCCTTCTTCAGCGAACCCCCACATGCGCGAATCCGCGGTCGTTCTGTCACAGACGGGAATTCGCTCGTCCTGCGGTCCGCCCCATCGCCCGACCGGACGAACGAGCAATTGAAACCGTCCGTCTCCTCCGAACCACTCGCCAAGCTTCTCCAGCAGCTCCGGCAGCGTATCCGCATTGTGTTCGTCAAAATTGACGCGAATGTCGACCGCGAATTCGGCATCCACTTGTCGCAATGCGAGCAGGTTTCGGGCAATCGTATCGAACGTCCGTCCGCCCATGCGCTGCTTTCTTCTGCGGTCATGAACATCGGCCAGCCCGTCCAGCGTGATCATGAACCGGCGGACTTGCCGGTCCAACAGCGCGACAAACCGGTCTAACGTAAGCAAATACCCGTTGGTCGACATATCCGCCGCATAAGCAATCCCGCTAACTTCACAGCTCTTCATAAAGCTGTCGGACAGCTCCACGATCGCCTCATAGGCCAGCAGCGGTTCGCCTCCGAACCAGCTGACCGCCAGTCGATCCGCACGCGGCGCGAGTCCTTGAACGCAAGCCTTCAAGCCTTCAATCGTCTCTCTGGACATCGCGCCTTTGGAGAATGTCTGGTAGCAATAGGTGCAGCGCAAGTTGCAAGCCTCCGTCGGCATAATAACGAGATGCCTGGACTTCGACGCCTGCAGCGCTTCGTGCATCAGCCTCGCGTTCTCCCGTTCATCCGTCCCCGAAGCAACGGCAAACCCGGCTTCTGCAAGCTCGGCATCCGAATCGACATCGGGCGAAGCGACGGCGATCGCTCCGGTATAGGCGTTGTACACGATCTCTTCCCCATCGCCGACCTTCGCGCTGCGAGTGAAGCGGGACCGCGCCACAGGCAGTTCCCTGCTCATGCTTCCGTTACCTGAAAGGACTTCACCTGATCCCGCAAGCCGGTCGCAATGTCGGCCAGCATGCGGGAATTGTCCACTACGCGAGAAATGTACGAATTCTGTTCCTGGGCGGATGCCGAAACCTGCTGCGAAGAGGCCGCCGTCTGTTCGATGAAGCCGGCAATCTCGACTGCCGCCGTTACGGTTTCTTGCATATAGCCCCCGATATCGCTCAAATTATGCTGCATTTCCTTCACGCTCTGTTCCGTCCGTTCTACCTGATGCAAAATCTGCGACAAAGCGCTGCCGCCCTGTTCGGTCAAATTCGCCAATTGCCCGACCGCCTCCAGACTGCTCTCCATGGAAACGGCGGCAACGGATGTCTCCGCCTGAATATCCGTCACCAGATGCGTAATTTGCTGGGCGGAAACCCGCGATTGTTCCGCCAGCTTGCGAACTTCGCCCGCCACGACCGCAAATCCTTTGCCTTGCTCGCCCGCTCTTGCGGCCTCAATGGAGGCATTCAAGGCGAGCAGATTCGTTTGATTGGAAATATTGGTCATGATCCGGATAATGCCGTCAATCGCTTCCGAATGCTTGCCTAGGCGTTGAATCGATTCGTACACCGTTCGCACAGCTTCTGTTACGGAAGTCAGTTGTTCGACGGCATGACGGATGGCCGTCTCTCCCTGGCGCGCCTTCTCTGTGGATTCGCCCGCGATTCCTACGGCCAGTCGGGCATTCAGGTCGCCGACATCGATGGCGCTCCGGGCTTTCTCGGCCAAGGTGATCACGTCGTTGGCGTGATTGGCTTGACTGGACGCTCCGCTCGCCACTTCGTCAATCGCCATGGCAATCTGTCTGGAGGATTCGCCGGTCTGGTCGGCCGTGTCCATCAACCGTTTGCTGGCTTCATCCAGCTGACGCGAGGTTCGCATCATGCCTTTCGCGAGCGAGGAGAGGACTCCGACCATCTGGCCGACGCTCGTCTGCAATTGGCCGACTTCATCATGGCTTCTGACATTTTGCAGCTCCGCGGCGAGGGTGAACTCCCCGTTTGCCACGCGGTTCACTTGCTCGTTCACGCGCTTCAGCGGCGAAACGA
This sequence comes from Bacillota bacterium, assembly GCA_023391635.1. Taxonomy (GTDB): domain Bacteria; phylum Bacillota; class Bacilli; order Paenibacillales; family Paenibacillaceae; genus Cohnella. The sequence continues at coordinate 72,741 of JAEWAQ010000039.1, forward strand.
TCCGACGCACGAACAAGAAGGCGACGAGCGCCGCAAGCAAGGGCAGCAGCGCGCCGATGACGACCGTGGCCCGGACCATCTCCCACGTTCTCTCTTGCAAAATCTCGGCATCGAAGTCGATGGCATTCAGGGCGATTAACGGCTTATTCGGATCGTAATCTTCGTATATCGGCGCATACCCGGTCATCCTCTTCGTGCTCCCATATGCGTATACATCCGAATAGGCGGGATGCTTCATCTCCACTATCATCGCCAGCGCATCCCGGTCCAGATAGAAATCGTCTCCCGCCTGGAACCCTTCCGCCTTCAGCGAATCGTCCGCTGCCAGAAGCTTGCCGTCCAGCGATATAATATATTGATTTTTAAAAATCGGCTTTTTGGTGACTGTCCAGCTGATGTCATTTTCTACTTTGCCGATCAGGGAACGATCTCCCTGCGCCAGCCGGCGGACCTCGTCCGGATCGATAATGCCGGTCGTAATATTGGCGCAGCCGATCAATTCGATGCCTGCCGCCTCCTTCACTTGCCTATAGCTATTCCCGTAGCTGACAAGCGTAACCGTCCCGACGCCGACAAGTACAATCGTCAGGACGATCGCGGCGATTTTTCCCGTGATCCCGAGTTTCATACGGCCTCCCGCACGTACGACATCTATCCTAGCGGCCAAGCGATTTCGGGCTGCCGGAGAACGCGAGATAAACCCGGTAACCCGCAACGGCCATACCCGCAATCAACATTCCCTGGCCGAGCTGATCCTGCTGCTGCTCCAGATAATTGTTGCATAGCCGTACAGGGGCGCTCGTATAAAGCCAGCTCATCACGACCATCATGGAGACCAAGTTTGTCCAGACCAGTCCTTTGACAATCGGATGAAGCCTGCGCCAGCCGACGGCAAGCGGAATGCCGGCAAGCAACGGCAGCGTTGTCCATTTCCACGCATCTGTCGCGATGTCGTTCAATGCGGCGTCGACGTTGCGCGGCAATATCCAATAGGCGATCGTGAAAATGGCGAGCAGCAAATAGCAAACCCCGCCGGGATCCCATCGAAACCACCTGGACGGAAGTACGCCCAGCAAGTATTTGCCCACATAATAACCCCCAGCCGCCAAACCGGGGATTTGCACCAGCATATACCCGAGCATGCTGGCTTCCAGCTCTTTCACCGAGAACGGGTTCAGCATCAACGCAAGCATGGCGGCACCCATCCAGGCATGCTGCTTCATCCAATCCCTCCTGTGCGACAGCAGGCAGCTTCAGGCCCGTGTTTCCCGCATGTAACGAACGGCTTGCCCAGGATCGTCGTAATCGAAGATCCGGACCAACTTCCCCTCGGGACTCACCAAATAAATGGCGGCGTTATGCTCGAAGCCTCCATTGCGATCCGGAATGACGACGACGCCGAACCGCTTCAGCAAGCGATCCAATTCCGCCGCATCGGAAACTCTGGCCATCCGCCAAGTCTCACCGTCAGCTTGAAAATACGCCATATAGTGATGCAGCGCCTCGACGGTATCGTTCGCGCGATCGAAACTGATGGTGAGCAGGGATACGTCCTTGCCCAGACGCTCCCGCGGCAAGCCCTCGTACACTTCCTGAAACGAGGTTTCCAGCGCGGGACAAAGGTCGGCGCAGCGCGTATAAATGAAAGTGGCCAGCAGCCATTGTCCGCGATAAGCCTCCAGCGTCAATTCCCGGCCGGATTGGTCTTGCAGGTGCACCTCCGGCACTTTCTGCGGATGCTCCATCACCGACAAACGCCGGGCACTTTCAGCCGTGAACGCGCGAAAGCCGTCCGTTGCGTACCATAGGACACAGATGCCGGCGAACGCAACCGCAATGACAAGCAGCCTATTCCCCATAAGAACTTTCGTCCGACTTGTCATCGTGGATTGCCGCCTCCGCCGCTTCGTCACGCCCTGCGCTTTCCTAAACATAGCACACCAAAATCATATCGATGATGACATATGTCACACCGATACGCGTCAGCGAATCGAACGTAATGCGTCTTCGTACGCCTCCCTCGTATTCGCACGCACCACGAATTTCGGATCGATGCCGCGGCGCTGAAAATTCCATTCCATCAGCTTGTCATACCGAATGCGATCGAGGTAATCTTGCACGCTTGACCGCCCCGACGCCGCCAATTCCGACAGCAAATCGACATGCTGGCGATCGAAGATGCCGTGCAACGGGTAGAGATGATCGTCAATTGCGGGAATGACGGCATCGAGGCGATGCTTGACGATTCTGTCCAACATCAATTTTGCCGCTGCAGAGGATAAGAACGGCATATCGCAGCCGGCCAGCCACACCTGTGCGTTGCCGGACAGGGACAGCGCGGCATGGATGCCGCCCAGCGGCCCGGCGCCTGTGTAAAAGTCGGTAATCATGCGCACGTTCGAATTCAGTACAGGCAGAAACAGCCTGGGCTCGTCGGTAACGAGAATGAGCTCCGAGCATAAGGGCTTCATCAGACGGAATTGCCGATTCACCATCAATTCGCGCCCGAACGGCAACAACGCCGGGTGGAGCTCGCCGATCCGTTTCTTTCCGCCAGCCAGAACAACGCCCGTCAGCGGAGCAGGCGTCGTCCGGCGCGAGTCTCGGGACATTTCCAATCCAATCAGCCCCTTCACCTCATGGAATCCATGTATTGGCCCCATTATCGGTCCGCCTGTTTATTCCGCTCAATGATATAACTCACACCCGTGATTGTGAGACAGATCACAAAGGGGCAGGAAACGCTTTGCTATAATGGGGGCAACCGATTTGGAGGTGTCTCATCATGCCAACTGCCATCCTTCCGCCCGAGTCCAGCCGGCTTCAGAACGCTTCCTGTTTTTCACCGACGAATATGGCGAAGTTGAAGCAAGTTATGTATGCCAACAAATTTTCCGCGACCTCGACGATCTTCCATGAAGGGGACCGCGCGAATCATCTTTACTATTTGCAATCTGGCATGGTGAAGTTGACGAAGCTCTCGGAGGAAGGCAAGGAATACATCATGTCGCTCTTTCGCGCCGGGGATTTCTTCGGACAGATCGACCCGTTCCAGCATTCGCGGCATGGATTTACCGCCTTGGCCCTGGAGGAATGCGAGATCGGCGTTATCCAGAAGAGCGATCTGGAGGTCGTGCTGTGGCAAAATGGAGACCTGGCCGTGGAGTTCATGAACTGGATGGGCTACATGCAGCGTCTGATGCAGACGAAGTTTCGCGACTTGCTGATGTACGGCAAGCCGGGCGCGCTCTGCTCCACCTTGATCCGATTTGCCAATACGTTCGGCAAACCCGTCGAGCAGGGCATCCGCATCGGGATGAAGCTGACGAACTCCGAACTCGCCGATTACATCGGATGCGCGCGGGAGAGCGTGAATCGCATGCTGGCCGAGCTGAAACGAGCGGGAGCCGTCAGCGTTAACGACGGCATCATCACCATCACCGACTTGAAGCACCTGCAAGGCATTTGCAAATGCGAGTCTTGTCCGATCGAGCTGTGCCGGATTTAACATCGTCCGCAACCCGGTTCGCAAGACAAGTGTGAGATAAATTACATCCCCCAATGGAACGATGCGCTAAAATGGTAGAAATTCCTATCCTTGGGGGCCTAATTTTGTGAAAATCAATCGGTTGGCAATGGGGACCATTCTCGTGACGTTCCTGCTTATCGTATTCGGAGGCTATGTCGCTTCTTCCGAGTCCGGCATGGGATGCGGGCCGGATTGGCCTTTATGCAACGGGGTTCTGGTTCCGGTTCTTCGCGGCGAAACTTTGATCGAATACACGCACCGCGTCATCGGTGCGCTGCTCGCCGTTCTTTCCGCATGGTTATGGTTCAAAATCAGCACATCAACTTGATCATCCTGTTGATCGTAATAACGATCGCGCTCGGGGCTTATGTCAAGCACCGATCGTTCGGTCTGGCCTGCGATTGGCTGAGCTGCCGCGATTCCTGGCTTCCTTCCACGGAAGCGCAATTTATGCAATCGCTTCATCGCTTGTTCGCGTTTATTGCCGCCGTTTATGTGGCTGTATTCGCGGCGACGGCGCTCGTGAAGGCGAACCGCGGGATTGCCCGTTTGCGAAAGCGCCTGATCGCGATTGCCGCCATCGCGATCATGCAATTGCTGGTCGGCGCGCTCACCGTCGTCACCGATCTGAACGTCGCATGGGCCGTTATCCATTTGACGATCGCGACCGCGTTATTCGCCGCTCTTGCAGAGCTCAAGTTTCGGCTTTGCTCAGGTCGCTGAACATGCCCGCATAGTTCTTCACTTCGCCGGCATCGTTGCGGACGGCCGTGATGCTGAGCCATTCCAGATAGATCTCGCCGTTCTTGCGGCTGTTCCAAATTTCGCCCTGCCAGTAACCCTTCTCGCGAATCGATTGCCACATGGCCTCGTAGAACGCCCGGTCATGCTCGCCCGATTTCAGCAAGCTTGCCGGCTGGCCGATCGCTTCCTCCGCGCTATATCCGGTGATCGCCGTGAACGCCGGGTTGACGGAGCGAATCATGCCGTTCGTATCCGTAATCATGATCGCCTCGATCGTGCTTTCGATAATGTTCGCGGACAGCCGCAGTTTATCCTGATAGAACATCCAGACGACACATACGAAGCTGGCCAGGGAAAATTCCGACAACGCCATGAATCCAACCGCATAATGTCCGTTGATCTGAAACAGCAAGGTCAGCACCAGCGGAGGGAAAAAGCCGCCAAGTCCGCCCATCGCCGACACGATTCCGTTCACGACACCCGCTTGCTTGGAGAAGTAAAGCGGCACCATTTTAAATACGGCGCCATTGCCCAACCCGGCAAAGATGGCGACGGACAACACCCCGACGGTAAACAGTTCGATGCTAAGCGAGAATGACAGCAGCCCGCCGGAGAGCGCGAGACAAAAAAATGTGGCCATCAGCACATAGAAAGCGTTCCAGCGATCGGCCAGCCAGCCCCCGACCGGGCGCGCCAACGTGGCCAGCGCGATAAACCCGGCCGTGCGGAGGCCTGCGTCCACCTTCGTCAGTTCGAAATTGGACACGAGGAAATTGGGCAAATACACCGTGAAAGCGACGAACGACCCGAATGTAATGAAATAAAAAAGACTAAGCAGCCACAGCTTGTCGCTCTTGTATACGGCTCGCACTTGTTCCTTCAGCGATGCCTTCACCTTGCGTTCTTGCTTGTCGCCGAGCAGCAGGTTGGCCAGCGCGAACACCGCCAGCAGCACGAGATACATGCGCACCGTATTCTGCCAGCCGAACGAAGCGGCGATCGCTGGCGCAAGGAACGACGTGAGCGCCGTGCCCACGTTGCCCATCCCGTAAATCCCGTTGATGGAGCCGTGCTTCTCTTTCGGAAAATATTTGGGCAACGCCGTAACGCCGATGGAGAACGTGGCGCCGCTGATCCCAAGCAGGAAGCCGCCGAGGACCAGATCCAGGAAGGAATCCGCGGCGCTAATATAGAGGACAGGGATCGCCAATGCGATGAAGCTGATCGTGAAGCTCCAGCGTGCGCCGAAGCGGTTCGTCCAGAAGCCGAGCGGAAAACGCAAGATCGAACCGAGGATGACGGGAATCGCCGTTACCCAGGTCGCTTGACCGTCTGTCAAAGCAATATCTTCGCGAATGTAAGGCAGCAATGAAGACAATATCACCCATACCATGAATCCCGCGATCAAGCTCAACGTCTGCAACGGCAATTGAAATTTCCCCGTCGTTCTCATTCACACGGCTCCTTTGCGTCTCCTCTGTTCGGGATATACCGCGCCGTCCCGGCGACGATACAGCACATAACTGCGATTCAAATAATGAAGCGGCACGCTGAACACATGCACAAGGCGAGTGAACGGAAACAGCAAATACAGAACAAACGTCAACCCGATATGCAGCTTAAATCCCATCGGAACGGTCTCCATCAGGCCCGGATCCGGCTGCAGCGTCAGCACGCTGCGTACCCACGGACCGATCGTCGTGCGGTAATCGAAATCGGTATGGCTGGCCGCATTGCCCGCAGTCGCAAGCAGTCCCGAAGCGATTACCAGAACAAGCATGACGATCGCCGCCCGGTCGCCCGCGCTGCTGGTGGCGCGAATCCGCGGCGAAGCGAATCTGCGGTACAGCAGGAGCAGCGCACCTGCCAGCACGACAAGCCCTGCGGGCAAGCCGCCGCCGATCGCTGCCATATGGTACGCTTCATCGCTGACGCCCAGAGCGCGGTACCACGATACCGGCACGAGCAAGCCCGCGACATGCCCGCAGAACACCGCGATGATGCCGTAATGAAACAGCACGCTGCCCCACCGCAACAACCGTTTCTCCAGCATTTCGCTCGACTTGGACGTCCAACTGAACGGGTTCGTCTTGTACCGCCAGACGATCGCGGTGACAAAAACCGTCACTATTATATACGGTAATATCCCCCAAAAAAATAAGTCATAGCCCTTCAATGCACATCACTCCCCGATGATGATCCGGCTGCGCGATTGTCGCCGGGGACGATCCGCAGCAGCAGCTCGAACAGCGCCGCATACGGGCTGCCCGACTCCGCCAACTCGCGGTGAATCGACAATAACGCAGGGCGATGCCCCGCAAACACCGACTCTGCAGCCGTCCATGGGGCTGCCGAAGCGAATTCGAGCATGAGCGGCAAGTAATCGGGCAGTTCCCCTCCGGCGGCGAGCCTGAAGCCCGCCTCCTCGTATTGCCGCTTGAGCGCGATCAGCGCAGGCCCCCGCTCCCGCTCTTCTCCATGCTCCGAATACGTCAAGTACAAGTTCGTCTTCTTGCCGAAATCGAACGTCCTCACATACTGATCCTGCCAATTCTCCTTGTTCACGTGTTCGGCGGCATCCAGAAAATCAAGGAGAAGACGTTGCAGATCCGCATCCGCAATCTCCTCCGCATCCAGTCGAACCGCATACAGCCAATCCTGCCATTCATCGTCGGGATACTGCAGCAAATACGACACCATGCCGTAGATGTGCTTGGATGTTTCGATATCCATCCGGTTCACCTTCCTCGATTCAGAATACGCCGCATGCGCCCGGACCGCCGGCGAAGTTCAGTCCGCATCCGCCCTGCTCCATATAGAGGTCGGATACGTGCTCCCGATGCGCCGGAGGGATGACGAAGCGGTCGTTATACTTGGCAATGGCGAGCAGTCGGTACATCTCCTCGATCGTGGCGGCGTCCAGACCGGTCGAGGCGAGCAGCTGCGGGTCGCTCTCGCGCCCGGTCTGCCTGGCCCGCATATGCATCCGCATGACCGCCATCTTGCGAAGTACTCCGCGGATGACGTCGGTGTCGCCGGCCGTGAGCAGGTTGGCAAGATATTCGACCGGGATGCGCATGTTGTCGATGGCCGGGAATATATCGTGGGGGTCCAGCGAGCTGCCCTGTCCTTCGATCTTATTCGTGATCGGGCTGAGCGGCGGAATATACCATACCATCGGCATCGTCCGGTATTCCGGATGCAGCGGCAGCGCGATCTTCCAATCCATGACCATCTTGTAAATCGGCGAACGCTGCGCGGCTTCGATCCAGTCCTCGGCGATGCCCGCCTTGCGCGCCTCCCGAATCACTTCCGGATCGTGCGGGTCGAGGAAAATGCCGAGCTGGGCGTCATAGAGGTCCTGCGGATCCGGCGTTGAAGCGGCTTCCTTGACCTTGTCGGCGTCGTAAAACATAAGACCCAAATAGCGAATGCGTCCGACGCACGTTTCCGAACAAATCGTCGGCAGTCCGGCTTCGATGCGCGGGAAACACAAGGTGCACTTCTCGGCTTTATTCGTCTGCCAGTTGAAGTACACTTTCTTGTACGGGCAGCTGGAGACGCAGAACCGCCAGGCGCGGCAGGCGTTCTGGTCGACGAGCACGATGCCGTCCTCGTCCCGCTTGTACATCGCGCCGGACGGGCAGGAAGAGACGCAAGACGGGTTGATGCAGTGCTCGCAGATACGCGGAAGGTACATCATGAACACTTGCTCGAAATCCATCTTGATCGATTCCTCGATCCCGCGGATGTTCGGATCGTCCAACCCGGTGACGTGCGCGCCGGCCAGATCGTCCTCCCAGTTCGGCCCCCATTCGAGATTCATGTAGTTGCCTGTCACCTTGGATAGCGGCCGCGCAACCGGCTGGTGCCGCTTCTGCGGGCTGCTCGTGAGCTTCTCGTACTCGTAGGTCCACGGCTCGTAGTAATCGTCCAGCGTCGGTTGGTCGGGATTGTGGAAAATGTTCAGGAGTCGCTTCGTGCGGGTGCCGGATTTGAGCTCCAGCTTGCCGTTTCGCAATTCCCATCCGCCCCGGTAGCGCTCCTGGTCTTCCCATTGCTTCGGGTAGCCGACGCCGGGCTTTGTCTCGACGTTATTGAAATACATGTATTCGGCGCCGGGCCGGTTCGTCCATGTGTTCTTGCAGGTGACGCTGCACGTATGACAGCCGATGCACTTGTCGAGATTCATCACCATGCCGACTTGCGCTTTAATCTTCAAGCCAATCCACCTCCTGCAGCTTCCGGATGATGACGTTCAGATCCCGCTGATTGCCGGTCGGGCCGTAGTAGTTGAAGCCATAGCTGAGCTGGGCGTAGCCGCCGATCATGTGCGTCGGCTTCATATGAATGCGGGTCGGGCTGTTGTGCGTGCCGCCGCGCGTACCGGAAACGCGCGTTCCCGGCACGTTGATATGCCGATCCTGGGCATGATGCATGAACGCCATGCCGCGCGGGATGCGGTGACTGACGACGGCGCGGGCGACGACGACGCCGTTGCGGTTGAAGCATTCGATCCAGTCGTTGTCGGCGATCTGCGTCTCCCCGGCGTCCTCGTGGTTCAGCCAGATCGTCGGTCCGCCGCGGAACAAGGTCAGCATCGGCAGCGCGTCATAGTACATGCTGTGAATCGACCATTTGTTATGCGGAGTCAGGTAGTTCAGCACGATCTCCTTGCCGTCTTCCACCGGTCGTTTGCTGCCGGGATGGAACGGCTTGTGCTTCAGCGTCGGCTTGAACGTCGCCAGCGTCTCGCCGAATTCCTGCAGCATCTCGTGATCGATATAGAACTGCTGCCTGCCGGTCAACGTCCGCCATGGAATCAGGCGCTCGACATTCGTCGTGAACGGCGAGTAGCGCCGTCCGCCCTTCTCCGATCCGCTGAATGCCGGAGAAGTGATGACCGTCTTCGGCTTGGACGTGATATCGTCGAAGGTGAAGCATTCTTCCGCCCGTTCCTCGGCCAGGTCTTTCAGATGGAGCGCCGTCTTCTTCTCGAGCGATTCCCAGGCGCGCACCGCCATCTTGCCGTTCGTCGTCGTAGAGAGCGTCAGAATCGCCTCCGCCACGCTGCGGTCGGTGCTGATGTCCGGACAACCGGCTGCGAGCGGCGAGCGGGCGGCTTTCACGATACCGAGTGTGCGTTTCAATTTCTCGTATTCCTCCGCCGCGGACCAAGCGATCCCCTTCGTGCCGATCGGCTTGTTCGCGATGTTCGGACCGAGGGCGATCATCTTCTCGTAGACGGCCGCGTAATCGCGCTCCACGATGTGAATGTGCGGCATCGTCTTGCCCGGCACCGGCTCGGTCTCTCCGCGGCTCCAATCCCGGATGCGCCCGTGCGGCTGCGCGAGCTCATCCGGGGAATCGTGCAGCAGCGGCGTGGCGACGATGTCCTGCTGCGGACCGTCCGTGAACTCGGCGGCCGCCATCTCCGAGAAGCTGCGGGCGAGTTCTTTGAAAATATCCCAATCCGAACGGGATTCCCATTGCGGCGACACGGCCGGGTTGAACGGATGCACAAATGGGTGCATGTCGGTGCTGGACAGGTCGCTCTTCTCGTACCAGGTCGCCGCCGGCAGGACGATGTCCGAATAGAGCGCCGTGCCGGCCATGCGGAAGTCGAGATCGACGAGCAGGTCCAGCTTGCCTTCGGGCGCCTGCTCGTGCCAGACAACGTCTTCGGGACGGAGTGTCGCGGCATCGTCGCCGAGCAGGCCGTTCGACGTGCCGAGCAGGTGTTTCAGGAAATATTCGTGGCCCTTGCCCGAGCTCGAGATCAGATTGGCCCGCCAGACGAACAGGACGCGCGGGTAATTGACCGGGTTGTCGGGATCCTCTATGGAAAATTGCAGGCTGCGGTTCTTGAGCTCGCGGGCGACGTAATCGGCAATTTCCGCCTGGGTGGTCGCTCCGGCATGCCGGGCGTCCTTGTAAATTTCCAGCGAGCTGCGATTGAATTGCGGATACGACGGCAGCCAGCCGAGCCTGGCCGCTTGCACGTTGTAATCGGCATAGTGGGCGTGGCTCGCTTGCCCGGCCAGCGGAGAGACAAGGTCGTCGACCGGCGTCTCTTCGTAACGCCATTGATCGGTGGCGAAATAGAAGAAGGAAGTGCCATTCTGCAGCCGCGCCGGACCGGTCCAGTCGCGGGCGAAGGCGATCGTCTGCCAGCCTTCTGCCGGACGCAGCTTCTCTTGGCCGACATAGTGCGCCCAGCCGCCGCCGTTCACGCCTTGGCAGCCGGTCATGACGACCAGGTTGATGATCGCCCGGTAGATGACGTCCGAGTTGTACCAGTGATTGATGCCCGCGCCCATGATGATCATCGAGCGGCCCTTCGTCTCGATCGCGTTGCGGGCGAACTCGCGGGCGATCTGCTCGGCCGTCTGCCGGGGAACGCCGGTAATTTTCTCCTGCCAGGCGGGGGTGAACGGGCGATTCTCTTCGCTCTCCGCCGTCAGCTTCGCGTCGCCGAGCCCGCGGTCGACCCCGTACTTGGCCAGCACGAGATCGTAGACGGTCGTGACCCGCAGCTGCTTGCCGCCGCTGACGATCTGCTTCACCGGCACGACCCGTTCCATGACGTGGCCGCCGTCGTCATCGAAGTAAGGAAGCTTGATCGAGAGCACCTCGTGCTCGACCCCGAGCAGCGACAGGCGCGGATCGATCGATTCGCGGCTCCCCGTATCGTCCATCCGCAGGTTCCAATTGCCTTCCTCGCCCCAACGGAAGCCGAGACTGCCGTTCGGCACGACATAAGTTCGGCTCGTCTCGTCGTACACGATCGTCTTCCACTGCATGTTGTTGCCTTCCGCTCCGAGGTCCTCTGCCGTCAGGAATCGGCCGGGCGTATAAGCGCCCTCGCGTTCGTCGATGATGACCAGGTTCGGGAAGTCCGTGTATTGCTTCGCGTATTGAATGAAGTAATCCGTTGGTTGATCGACGTAGAACTGCTGCAGAATGACGTGTCCCATCGCCATCGCGAGCGCGCCGTCCGTGCCCGGCTTGACCGACATCCACGTATCGGCGAATTTGACGTACTCCGCATAGTCCGGGCTGATCGACACGACCTTCGTGTCGCGATACCGGGCTTCCGCCAGGAAATGCGCGTCGGGCGTGCGGGTCATCGGCAGGTTGGAGCCCCAGACGAGAATGTAGCCGGAATTGAACCAGTCGCTGCTCTCCGGCACGTCGGTCTGGTCTCCCCATATTTGCGGCGAGGCCGGCGGCAGGTCGGCGTACCAATCATAGAAGCTAAGCAGGGGCGAACCGACCAGCGACAGGAACCGGGAACCGGCCGCGTAGCTGACCATGGACATCGCCGGGATCGGAGAGAAGCCGATGATGCGGTCCGGCCCGTAGCGGCGGATCGTGTGGATCATCGAAGCGGAGATGATCTGCGTCACTTCGTCCCACGACGCGCGAACAAGCCCGCCTTTGCCCCGGGCCGACTTATATGAGTTCGCCTTGTCCGGATCGCTCACGATGCTGTCCCAGGCTTGCACAGGATCTTGATACATCTGCAGCGCTTCCCGCCACATCCGGAGCAATACGCCGCGGACGTACGGATATTTCACGCGGAGCGGGCTGTACAAGTACCACGAGAAGCTGGCGCCTCTGGGACAGCCGCGCGGCTCGAATTCCGGCATGTCGGGGCCGGTAGTCGGATAGTCGGTCGCTTGGTTCTCCCAAGTGACGATGCCGTCCTTGACGAAAATCTGCCAGCTGCACGAGCCTGTGCAGTTCACGCCGTGCGTCGATCGCACGACTTTGTCGTGCTGCCATCTGCGGCGATAGGCGTCTTCCCACATCCGGCTGTCGGGCGATACTTCGCTCCATCCGTCCGAATGCTGCTCGCGCCTTGCAAAGTACTTGAGCTTGCGGAAGGTCGGCGGTTTGCTCGTGCTCATGGAAGTCCTCCTTATACGGCTGCGAATACGAATACGGGTGCGAATCCGATTCCAGCAGGGCTGTCGATTGTTACTCAATTTACCATCATGGAGGCAGCCGGACTGTGAACAATGTCACCGCGGAAGACGGAATTAGGCAAAATTGGTTGTCCCGTCACGAAAATGTCAAACCTCTCCCAACAAACGTAAGGGGACTGCCCCAATAACCGCAAACGGCTTCGGAACAATCCCCTGGACGGCGTCCAATCGGAATTATGGTACAATGAGAACAGCATTTTGCCCGCAGGCCCTTGCCTTGCGCCCGAATCGCGAGATACCGGAGGTTCTCCACCATGCAGGAAATTTCCTATACGACGGATGAGATTGCCAAACTGCTCAAAGTGTCCAAGCTGACCGTGTACGACCTGATCAAGAAAGGCGAACTGGCCGCATACCGCGTCGGCAAGCAGATGCGGGTCGATGCCGCGGATCTGGAAGCATACAAACAGCGAACCAAAGGCAGCGTCAAGCTCGCAGAGGCGGCAAACCCGGGCGAACGTACGGCATCTGCGACCGCTTACCGGGCGCGCCAGATCGTCATCACCGGCCAGGACATCAGCTTGGACATACTGGCCAAGCATTTGGAGGGCAAGGTGCCCGGCACCAGGCCGCTGCGTTCCTATGTAGGAAGCCTGGACAGCCTGATTTCCATGTACCGCGGGGAATCCGATATTGTCAGCACACACTTGCTCGACGGCGATACCGGCGAATACAATTTGCCGTATATTCGCAAAATGCTCGTCGGCTTTCCGTATCTCGTGCTGAATTTACTTGCCCGTCAGGCCGGATTCTACGTGCAACTAGGAAACCCGCACGGGCTCCGGCACTGGGAAGACTTGGGCAAACCCGGCCTGAGGCTCGTCAATCGCGAGATCGGCTCCGGCGCACGCGTGCTGCTGGACGAGCAATTGCGTCTTCATCGCCTCCCGGCCAGCGGCATCTCCGGTTACGATCGGGAAGAGAATAACCATATCGGCGTTGCCGGCGTCGTGGCCAGCGGAGAAGCGGATGTCGGCATCGGCATCGAGAAAGCGGCATCCATCGTCGGCAACGTGGAGTTTATCCCCTTGATTCAGGAGCGCTACGACCTGGTCATGCTCAAGCGGTCGGACAATCTGCCATGGATCGAGACGGTTGTCGACCTGGTTCGGTCGGCCGCATTCCGGAACGAGCTGCGAGCCATTCAGGGGTACGACTTATCGCAAACCGGCCAGATTCTGCTGGAAACCTGAGCGTACGGGATATCGACTTACCGCAGAAATAAGGGACAACGACGAAATGGTCTATTGGGAGGAAGGAACGCGGGCGCGGTCCTATGGAGAAATCTTCTCATCGGCAACAGACGCCGATTTCCGTCCCGCCCGCGGAATCCAGCTCCTTCTATTGCGCGGGGGCAGAATCGTAATGAATAGAGCGAATATAAGTGCCCAGCGGATCTTCCGTCACTGCAAGGCTCTGTACATGCAGGTAGGATAAGCCGAACGGCGCCTCGCATCGTTGCTGCACTTTAAACAGCGGCCTATCCTCCATGAACACCTGCGCCCATCCGATCCGCTCTTCGCTAAACCGAATCCGAATTGCACACCATTCATCCGGTGGCAAAACTTCACTCGTCAGGGTGAAGGAGAATGCCGCATATTCTGTTACATGTTCATCGATTGGATGTATCCAGTGGTCCGCGAGTGACAGTCGTACGCCGGATCCGGCTATCCGGACTTCCAGCGTCAATTCGCCGTGATGCGCCGCCGGGAAATTCCATACCGCACCCTGCACTTCGCTAACCAAGCGCGGGTCGCGAATGCGTCCAAGCTGCAACACTTCGCCGTGTGTTGCGTCCGGGTCAGGCACGAGCAGCGCGCCATCGGTCCGATTCCAAGCGCAGTGCCCTGTAAATCCCTTGGAGGGGCTGCTGCCGGAGACGCTCTTGACGAACACCTGCGTGCTCAGGTGTGCCAATCCGGCCTGGAATCGTTCGGAGCGGGATGAGTCGTAAAGCCAGTTCACATCGAAAATGATCATCCTACGGGAAATTTCATGCTGTCCTAGCGCAACCAATATTTTCCCATTCGGCAGTTCGATTGCCTGGAATTGATGTACACTCTTGTCGTTAGAGCTGATCGCTCCGCCTTTTGTCCTGAAGTCGGCATCGTTGCGCAGACCGCTTAAATATAATTCGCGAAAGCCGCTCCAGTGGGTCCCATCAGCCGTAATAGCAGCATGGCAAGCGTCCCGGTTCGTAAAGACATCCTCCCACCTGCCCGAAATTAAATCCGGATGCAGCGGCGGCCACTGGCTTTCATGATGAAATTCCGGCAGCGGGCGTGTGTTGCACCAGAACAAGAGGTTGCGCGCATCGGACATCTTTAATAGGAAGGGGGTGGTCAGTGTGCTATGGAAGTTGGAAGGCTCTCCGTTCGTCCAATGATCGCCCCCGTCATCCGAATAATAGACATAGAAATAATCGAGTGAAGTGCGCGCTAACAACATCAGCTTTCCATCGGGCAATTCCGTAACGACAGGCTCAGCGCCGTTGTTTTGCCAGCGGAGGCCAAGATGCGGCCAGACAGCTTCGTGGCGGGGCGTAGATGGCAGAGATACAATCGTCCAACTGTCGCCGTCATCGTCCGATGTCATCACGATCGGGGTGTAATTCCCGTCTTGTATCCGGTGCATGGTGCAAAGCCAACGTTCCCGAGATGAGAGGGCAATCGGTTGGAAGATGTCATGCAGCACTTCATCGGTTATTTTACGCGCTGTCGGAGAAGCGTCCGCAGGCCCCTTCATCGAACTGTAGACGTAGGTGCCTTGTTCGGTTCCCTCATTCATGCTGCGCAATGTTATATACTTTCCCGAATAAGGACTGCGCACGGAGGCGCCTAGCACGTTAACCGTTTCATTCAAATACAATTTCCATGAAAGACCGCAGTCGCGAGATGCAAGGTAGGCGCCTTCGCCCAAGTCATGAACATGCTTCTTGCGAATGGATCCGTAACTGCGGATTTCGCCGTCCGGCATCACGCACAAGCTGCGGCGGGCATCTTCCAGAGGAACGCCGACGATAGTGGGTTCGTAAATCATATTCAAAAGTTGTGTGTCCTGTTTGCTTAACAATTGCTCCATCGGTTGCAAATACCAAGTCAATGCTATCTCCCCCTGTGTCTGATTTATAATTGCTCGATAGTGATCTTGATGCCGCTGCACGCGGTCTTAAGCATGTGCAATTCGCTGCCGTAGCAGAAGATATCCATCCCGGCCGCCTTCGCATGCCGCAATAACCGATTATTCGCGGTAATGATCCCGCTCACTTTCCGATGACGTTGCGCTGCGGCGGCCACAGCCGCGATCGCTTCCAATATCGGGGCTTGATCCCCGTCGATACAATCGAGATCACACGCCAGATCGTTCGGACCCACGATGGCGCCGCTTACGCCGTTCACCTGCAGAATCGCATCAATCTGCTCGACTCCGGCCTTTGTCTCAATCTGGGCGAATACGCTCGTTCGCTCGTTCGCGCTGCGCATGGATTGACTGAGATCCCCTGGCTGGTAGCGCGTATGCCCCCGCATCGTAGAGATGCCACGCCGACCGACAGGGGCGTATTTAGCGTGCTGTACAACGGTCGCGATGTCATCGGCGCTGTTGGTCATGGGCAGCAGCAAGCTGTCCGCCCCCATGTCCATTAGCCGGGTAATATCTTTGCGCGAGTGATCGGCCAGTCGAACAATAACAGTAATGCCGGAAAGTTTCCCATTCATAATCAGTCCCGTCAGCGCATGATAATCGAAGCCGCCGTGCTCCAAGTCGATAAGGAAAAAATCAAGACCGCTGCTTTGAAATAACACGGCTAAATTCGGGTGTGCAACCTCACTCAACATCGTTCCGATGTAACGTCCGTTCTCATTCATCTGAAAGCCTCCCGGTAACCGTCTGTCGATAAGAAGGATAGTCCATCTAATGCATCGGGGGAGGGTCGAAGTTCCCACTCGATTCCTATGCGCTCACAGACCTCTTCCAATAGGTCCTTGTGATGTCTTGCAGCGCCGCCAATGACGATCAGCTTGTTTCTCCGAGGAAGTCTGTTCATGGCTTCCCTATAAATATCCGCCAATTGTACGGCCATCGCTCTCGAACCATCACCGGCGCTCGCTGCGATTTCCCTTCCCCCGGGCAGCCTTGTCACGGTGCAAAGCGTTGTACCGCTGAAGTAGGGGCGGCTTTCGAAGGAGCCGGATACAAATCCCTTCGCTACAACACAGAGCTGCCCTGCCGTGCCTAAATTCAGTACATAATGGAGGTCTTCTACAATGCCGCTTCCGTACACGGAGGCTTGCTGATCTCCGATAGGAGCCATCACCTCGGCATCTCGCCAGTGAGCGGCAGGCAATAAGTCCATCTTCGCTTGCGGAATGGACAGTGCCGGAAACAGAAGATCCAGCGGTTGCCCGGTCCACGCATAATATAAGCCGGTGGCTGCTGCATCCGTTATATGGGTTGTATTCTTCCCCGTTAGGCAGTACATGAGATACGAACCTAATGTGTAGAAATGCTTGGCCCGTGCGAACCGCTCCGGGTGCATCTGTTGGAGTGCAAATAAACTGCATACCGGCAAATTCGGTTTAACGGCGGTGCCTGATTGCAGCGGCAATTGTACAGGAAACAGGTCAAACCAACAGTTTTCCGTATCCGCATCCGCCGCCCCCGCCGCTGACAGACTGCGTTGATCCTGCCATGATATATATGGCGTTAACAATCGGTGATCTTCATCAGCCAGAAGATAACCATGCATCTGCGTCGAGAGATAAAGCCGTTTGAACGGCAACGCATTTTCGATAATTCCTCTCACTTGATTGACAATTAATTCCGGCGCAACTTCATAAATGAGTGAATTTGTCAGGCTCGGCTTCGGGAAAGGTCGTGCAAACACAGTTGATTTCCTTCCGCTCTCATGATCGAAGTAAGCCCACTTGATCGAAGTGCTTCCGACATCTAACAGTAAACAGCGGGTCACGGCTTATCCCTTCCTGGATCAGTTCATATTGGAAATATGTGTCCTGCGGTACTCTCCGGGGGTGCAACCCACGGTTTTCTTGAATTTGCGTATGAAGCTGGAACTGTCGTTGTATCCGACGCTATAAATAATATCTTGAATTCGCAGTTCCTGGTTCTGCAACAACAACTTCACTTTCTCCATTCTTTGGCTGTGTACGTATTCCATGATACTGACACCCATATGCTGTTTGAAATATTGATGGGCATGCTTGCTGGAACATGCAAATTTTTCGGCGACGAGGTGCAATGAAAATTGCGGGTTTGTGATTTGGCTATCCAAATATTGGAGCATGCGCTGCAGTTTAATTTCTCGATGTTTGGATATGTCGGACAAGTAACCGGCGGCATGGAAAATCATATTTTTCACCAACAGCTGCAAATCCTTCATTCGATTGTAATTGCTAAGTGTAAGAACGTCAGGATGTTTAAGAACATAAGCGGGCGCTGTCTGTTTCATTCCGCGTACGATTGATTGTAAAATCTCGATTACCAAGCATTTGGCAACGAACAGATTGGGACTGCTGCTTTCAACTTCATCTGCAAGGGGAGCGGAGATCTCAACCATCTTATCCGGCAAACCTTCGCGAATGTATGATTTCAACGTTTCCAGATGATAGAGAGGCTTTACATCCAACTGGTGGTGTTCCTTATGGACATCTTTAAACCGGATGACCCGGTTCATTCCGAGCAACAATTTGTGTTGCAGCGCGTTGTGCGCCTCCATATACGATTTGGAAATCAGCTGCAGCTTTTCTACGGGCTTTCCAATGCCGATAGCCATGTCGATTTCCAACTGGTCGTGGATATCGTTCAAAGCACTTTGCCATGTTT
>JAEWAQ010000001.1 GCA_023391635.1 Bacillota bacterium
CGGGCGCCCTTCTCTGCGAAGATAAAGCTCGATGAGTCTTATCGAAATCAGGCTTTGGCGAATTGCAGCTCAATGTCCAGCTTGATCGTATCGCTTACGAGCACGCCGCCCGTTTCCAGTGCCGCATTCCAGGTAAGGCCGAATTCGGAGCGGGCCAGCGAGCCGGCCGCCGAGACGGCGATCTTCTCATTGCCCCACGGGTCCTTCGCAGGACCGGAGATTTCGCCCTTGAGCGTAATCGGCTTCGATACGCCCGCGATCGTCATATTGCCCGCGATTTCATAATCGTCGCCGCCGGCAGGCGTTACTTTCGTTACTTGGAACACGAGGTTCGGGTGCTGCTCGACGTTGAAGAAGTCCGGCGATTTCAGATGCGCGTCGCGCCCTTCGTCCTTCGTGTAGATGCTCGCCGCGTCGATCGTGACCGTTGCTTGGGCTGTCGTCTTGTCGGCCGGGTCCGCGGTGACGTCCGCGTCAAAATTCAGAAAGTTGCCGCGCACGTTGGCGATCATCATGTGGCGCACGCTGAACGAGATGCCGCTGTGGGATTTATCCAGGTTCCATTTCACTGCTGTCATGAGTGTTCCTCCTCTAATAGGTTTATGTACACACTATAATATACTTACTATAAATAATCAAGTAGAAAAATAAAAGCGTTCATGAATAGTTCCCATCTCCAAGCAAAAATAGTACAATAGGAAATGTTGCAAATACGGAAGGTAAGGATGAAGAGACATGACCAAAGCAAACATCGGCGTCGTCGGCATGGCCGTTATGGGACGCAACCTGGCGATGAACATTGAGAGCCGCGGGTTTACAGTGGCCGTCTATAATCGTTCGCCGGACAAGACTCGCGATCTGCTGGAGACGGACGGCAAAGGCAAAAACCTTGTCGGAACCTTCTCGGTGGAAGAATTCGTGAACACGCTGGAGAAGCCTCGCAAAATTCTTATTATGGTTCAGGCGGGGGCCGGAACCGACGCAACGATCGAATCGCTGCTGCCGCATCTGGACAAGGGCGACATTATCATCGACGGGGGCAACGCTCACTTCCCCGACACGCAGCGGCGCAGCAGGGAATTGACGGAGAAGGGCTTCCACTTCATCGGGGCGGGTGTATCCGGCGGCGAAGAGGGCGCGCTGAAAGGCCCTTCCATCATGCCGGGCGGACCGGAGGAAGCTTATCGTCTCGTCGAGCCGATCCTGACCGGCATCTCGGCCAAGGTGAACGGCGATCCGTGCTGTACATATATCGGCCCGGACGGCGCAGGTCATTATGTGAAGATGGTTCACAACGGCATCGAATACGGCGACATGCAGCTGATCTGCGAAGCCTACCAATTGCTGAAAGATGTGCTGGGCCTCTCCACGGATGAGCTCCACGACATCTTCACCGAATGGAACAAGGGCGAACTCGACAGCTATTTGATCGAAATCACGGCGGATATTTTCTCGCAGCAGGATCCGGAGACGGGCAAGCCGATGGTAGACGTCATACTGGACGCGGCCGGACAGAAGGGCACGGGCAAATGGACAAGCCAAAGCGCGCTCGACCTGGGCGTTCCGCTCTCCATCATCACCGAGTCCGTGTTCTCGCGGTTCCTGTCCGCCATCAAGGATGAGCGCGTTGCCGCCAGCAAAGTGCTGCGCGGTCCGAAGACGCAGCCGTTCGATGGCGACAAAGTTGCATTCATCGAGAGTATCCGCAAGGCGCTGTTCGCCAGCAAAATTTGCTCCTATGCACAAGGATTCGCCCAGATGCGCGCCGCCTCCGAAGAGTACGGCTGGCAATTGCGCTACGGCGACATCGCCATGATTTTCCGCGGCGGCTGCATCATCCGTGCCCGCTTCCTGCAAAATATCAAGGATGCGTACGACCGCGACGCCAGCTTGCGCAACCTGCTGCTTGACGAATACTTCAAAGGCGTCGTCGAGAACTACCAGGACGCCTGGCGCGAAGTCGTGGCCGCTGCCGTCCGTTACGGCATCCCGGTGCCTTCCTTCTCCAGCGCGCTCGCGTATTACGACAGCTATCGTTCAGAGCGCTTGCCTGCCAACCTGCTTCAAGCGCAGCGCGACTATTTCGGCGCGCATACGTTCAAGCGTCTGGACAAGGAAGGCGTCTTCCATCACGACTGGATTCACAGCTAATCGCGATCCCTGCCCAGCAGGTCCGAGATCATGGCGCGGAACCGGTCGGTCTCCGGTCGTTCCGGCGCTTGCCTTTGCAGCAGCGTGAGCGCCATCTCGGCGAAGCAGGAGAAATAAGCCAGCAGCTGCGGCCGATCGAGCCTCGACCATTCGGGCGCTCCATCGGCCAATTGCCGTTTGATGACGCCCAGCGTCCAAAGCACGTCTTCCCTGCAGAACGGCTGGTCAGGGTCCAGCAGCCGCCGCAGCGGTCCATCAGCGGTATGGCGGACGTATCCATGGGCCAAGATTCATCACCTGCCAGATCGGATGTTCAGATTCACTACCAAACCTACGATTGACAAGCTCGCTTTATTCCTGTCATCCGGGAATTATGTTAGGATACGAATAGAAAATAAAAAAACGGAGCTCGCGCTCCGCCGATTCATAGATAGGGGGCCCATGCGAGCATGCCGCCTGTCAGATTGACCGGGTTGTCGTGCCCCATCATGCGCAAGTATTCGCACACCTGTCCGCTGCGATTGCCGCTTCGGCAGATGAAGATCACTTCGCCATCTTGCGGAATTTCACCTATCCGCTCGGGAATTTGGCCCATCGGCAGGTGGATCGCGCCCGGAATCATGCCGTGGGCGACCTCCTCGTCTTCCCGCACGTCGATCATGTACGGCTTGTCGCCGGCGTCGAGCCTGGCTTTCAGCTCCTCAGCCGTAATCGCAGGATAATGGCTCATCGTCGCTTTCGTCCTTTCGTTAACCATCTGGTATCATCATCATATGAAACCGCACGATGCGCTGTCAAATACAAGGGAGTGTTGAACGGGACCATGGATATGATCGTGAAGCCGACAGGCAAGTTGAACGGAGAAATTCAAGCGCTCTCTTCCAAAAATTATACGACGCGATACTTGCTCGTGGCCGCATTGGCGGAAGGAACAAGCACGATTCTGCATCCCGCGCACAGCGAAGACGGCGAGGCGATGCGGCGCTGCATCCGGGATATGGGCGCCGTGATCGAAGAGGATGCGGAGAAGATCGTCGTGACGGGCTTCGGCCGCCATCCCCGCGCCGTGAAAGAGCTGGATGTCGGCAATGCGGGTGCCGTGCTGCGCTTCATCCTGTCCATCGCCGCTTTATTGCCGGAGCCCGTGACGTTCGTGAATCGCTATCCGCAATCGCTTGGCAAGCGTCCGCATAGCGATCTGATCGAAGCGCTGAAGGGTATGGGCGTGGAAATCGAGCATCAAGACGGGCGGCTCCCGATTACGATTCGAGGCGGCCAACCGCGCGGAGGTCGGATTCGCGTCTCGGGCAGCGTCAGCTCGCAGTTCCTGAGTTCGCTGCTGTTTCTGACCCCGCTGCTGGACGAAGACAGCGAGATCGAGGTGCTCCACGATCTCAAATCCAAAGTCGTCATCGGACAGACACTGGAAGTGCTCGCACAGGCGGGCATCGTCGTTGAGGCTTCGGAAGATCTGATGCATTACCGCGTGCCCGGCAGGCAGAAGTACAAGGCGCAGACCTACACCGTGCAGGGGGATTATCCCGGATCGGCGGCTGTGCTGGCCGCGGCTGCGGTCACGCAATCCGATGTGTTGCTGCGCCGATTGACCGAAGACAGCAAACAGGGCGAGCGTGCGGTCGTCGACGTGCTCCGTGCGATGGAGGTTCCGCTTACGCATCAAGACGGCGTCGTGCACGTGCGGGGCAACGGACGGCTGCGTGCCGTAGAATTCGACGGCGACGCCTTCACCGACGGGGTGCTTGCCATGGTGGCGGCCAGCGTATTCGCCGAAGGCACGTCCCGGTTCTATAATGTCGAAAACTTGCGTTACAAAGAGTGCGACCGCATCACGGATTTCTTGGCAGAACTTCGCAAAGCCGGGGCGAGCGTGGAGGAGAAGCGGGATGAAATCATCGTTCACGGCCGGCCGGAAGGCGTCGAAGGAGGCGTGGACATCGACGCTCACTTCGATCACCGCGTCATCATGGCGCTGACGGTCGTCGGATTGCGCGCCGCTGCGCCGATTCGCATACGCGATGCCCATCACGTCGCCAAATCGTATCCGCAATATTTCGACCATCTGAAGTCGCTCGGCGCACAAGTCGAGTGGGTTCAATCCTAAGGAGGTCATATGATGGCATTCGAAAATCCGTCCCGTGACGAAATCAAGCGCATCTTGACGGAATCGATGACAGTCGCCGTCGTCGGCCTGTCCGACGATCCATCGAAAGTATCGCATTCGGTATCGGCAGCCATGCAGGCCAAAGGCTACAAGATCATCCCGGTCAATCCGAAGGCGGATACGATTCTCGGGGAGAAGGCGTATCCGTCGCTGGCAAACGTTCCCGTGCCGATCGACATCGTCAACGTATTCCGCAGGCCGGAATTCACGCCGGACATCGCCCGCGAGGCGGTCGCCGCGAAAGCCAAGACGCTGTGGCTTCAGCTCGGCATCGCAAATGACGAAGCGGCAGCCATCGCCCTGGGTGCGGGATTGAACGTCATCATGGACCGCTGCATCAAAGTAGAAGATTCCATCCTGCTGCCGCAGGGAAAGCGCAACTGATGTAGATCGATTCGGAACAATCGCGGCTGCGCGGAACAGGAGGGGACGATCGCATGTTCGGAGTGGGCTATCTCCAGCGGCTCGGACGGGCCATGATGCTGCCGATGACGGTGCTGCCCGCCGCAGCGATCTTCCTCATGCTGGCAAGACTGCCCTGGGAAGCGCTCGGCTGGCCGCAAATCCCGGATTTGCTTCATGCAGCCGGGCTCATCATGTTTCAATATACGCCGCATATATTCGCCGTCGGCATCGCGCTCGGGCTGTCCAATCAGACGGCTTCCGCCGGCATCGCCGCGCTTGCCGGCATGTTCATCTTCACCGCCATTACCCATGCCTACGATCCGGACGGGGTTCAGCCGTCGATGTTCGCCGGGGCGATTATCGGCATCGTATCCGGCTGGTCGCACGACCGGTTCAAATCATTCGTACTGCCGGAATTTTTGCAATTTTTCGGAGGATCGCGATTCGTTCCGCTCTTCATGAGCGGGTTCTCTTTGCTGTTTGCCTGGCTGATGATCGGGGCGGGAGCCGGCATCGCCGATTTGGCTGCTTCCGCAGGCACGCTGGTCGAGTCCGCCGGCGGCTTCGGCATCTTCCTGTACGGCTTCCTGCACCGTATATTGGTCGCTTTCGGATTGCACCATCTGCTGAACCATGTATTCTGGTTTCAGGTGGGCGAATATGCGGATGACGGCGGCGTGGTCTACTTCGGCGACATGCCGCGGTTTTTCGCGGGCGATCCGACTGCCGGCGCGTATATGGCGGGCCTGTATCCGATTCTGATGTTCGCGCTGCCTGCCGTCGCCTTCGCCATCATCCACGAGGCGCGGGAAGATTTGAAGCCCAAGATCGCGAAGCAATTCCGGATCGCCGCGCTCGGGTCGTTCCTGACCGGCGTGACGGAACCCGTCGAATTCGCGTTCCTGTTCGTGGCGCCTTACTTGTTCCTTGTGCACGCCCTGTTGTCCGGCGGCGTCATGTGGTTGACGTACGAACTGGGTATTCATCACGGCTTCAGCTACTCGGCAGGGGTGCTCGAATATTTGATCAACCTGCCGCTCGCGACCCGGGGATGGCTGATCGTGCCGTTCGGGCTCGCGGTCGGACTTCTCTACTACATTTTGTTCCGGTGGAGCATTCGGAAGTTCCAGTTGACGACGCCGGGGCGCGAGGACGCGACGCGGCTGGACGATTGGGCGGGCGACGTGCCGTATCGGGCGCCGCTCATTTTGCAGTCGCTCGGCGGCAAGGACAACATCGTACGGCTGGAAGCGTGCATTACGCGGCTGCGGCTTACGCTCGACCATGACGAGAAGGTCGACGTGCAGGCATTGAAGCATCTGGGCGCAGCCGGCGTCATCCGGCTGGGCGGCGGTCACGTGCAAGTCGTATTCGGCACGTATTCCGAATTGATTCGGGAAGAGATTCAGAAGCTGATGCAGCAAGATGTGCAGCAAGTGCAGTTCCACGCGCCCGTCCATGGCCGCATGATTCCGCTTGAGGAAGTGGACGATCCGATCTTCGCCGGTCGTCTGGTCGGTCGGGGCGTCGCTTTCTTGCCGGACAAAGGGGAATTGGTCGCGCCCGTGAAGGGAGTTATCATCCACCTGCATCCATCGCTTCATGCCATCGGGCTCCGCACGGACGACGGGCTGGAGGTGCTGCTCCACGTCGGCATCGACACTTCGCAGCTTGGCGGCGAAGGCTTCACCGCCCTTGTCAAAGAGGGAGACGAAGTATCTCCGGGGCAGCCGCTCTTGCGGTTCCATCTGCCGACGCTGCGCAAGAAGGCCAAGTCGCTCGCGACGCCGATGGTGATCACGAACCCGGAAATCGTGCGATCTTGGCGGTTTGCGCCGTTCAAGCCCGTCAAGAAGGGCCAGGCCGCGGTTATGTCGGTCGTCGTGCAGCAGAGAGATCAGTCAGGCCAGGGGGTTAAACGATGATTCAGGCGCTCGGCGCATCGGACGGCATCGCGATCGGCAAAGCATTCGTCCTGCCGCATTGGGAGTGGGAATTGCCGGAGCAAAAAATCGACGTTGCCGATCTGGCGAAAGAATTCGAACGTTTGTACGAAGGCATCAGACGATCCAAAAGCGAAATCGCCAAAATCAAATCCGAGCTCGACGACGCGGTCGGCGTGCAGGAATCGAGCATATTCGACGCACACATGGCCATCTTGGACGACCCCGTCTTCATGAACGAAATTCAAGGTATTATCCAACGTCAATATAAAGCAGCCGAAGTCGCCGTCAAGGAAGCGATCGATCATTTCGTCACGATGTTCGACCTGCTCGATGACGAGTACATGAAAGAGCGGGCCGTCGATATCAAAGACGTAGGCAACCGGCTGCTCAAGCATCTGCTCGGCATTCCCGAGATTGCCCTGCCCGAAGATACGCAGCCGTTCGTGCTCGTCGTCAGGGAGTTGTCGCCGTCTCAATTAATCCACCTGCGGCCTGAGCTCGTGCTTGGCATCGTCACGATGATCGGGAGCCCGACGTCCCATGCCGCGATCATGGCGCGGGCGTTCGGCATTCCGCTCGTCATGGGGGCGGAAGGCAAGCTGGATACGCCGATCGCGACTGGCGACCTGCTTATCGTGGATGGCGGACAGGGCCTGCTCCACATCGATCCGCCTCCGCACATTGTGGAGGAGTATACTGACCTGCGCGACCGGCATGCGGAGGAGCGGGAGCAGCTTCGTTCCTTGTCCGCCTTGCCTGCCGTCACGGCAGACGGTCGCAAGTTGCATCTGGCGGCCAACATCAGCTCGATGAAGGAACTCGAAGCTTCGCTTGATAGCGGGGCGGAAGGCGTGGGCTTGTTCCGCACGGAATTCCTGTACATGGACCGCACCCGGTTCCCGTCGGAAGAAGAGCAGTTCGAAGTGTACCGGGCCGCGGCGGAGCGGCTGCAGGGCAAGCCGCTCGTCATCCGCACGCTCGACATCGGCGGGGACAAACAGCTGGATTATCACGAGATGCCGGTCGAAGATAACCCGTTCCTCGGCTATCGGGCAATCCGCTTCAGCCTGGACCGCAAAGACTTGTTCAAGACGCAGCTGCGCGCCATGCTGCGGGCGGCTGCACACGGGGATATCCGCATCATGTATCCTTTGATCACTTCCGTCGAGGAGGTCAGGGCAGCGAACGCGGTGCTCGAAGAGGCGAAGCGGGAATTGGCGGCGGAAGGCATCCGTCACCGGTCCGACGTGAAGTCGGGCATCATGATCGAGGTGCCGGCGGCGGTCGCCATCGCGGACTTGCTGGCAGAGGAGGCCGCATTCTTCAGCATCGGCACGAACGACCTGGTGCAGTTCACGCTGGCGGTTGACCGGATGAACGAGCAGATCAACCACCTGTACGAACCTTTCCATCCGGCGATCCTGCGCATGCTCGCCAGCATCGCGGGCGCCGCCAAGCGCCATGGCATTCCCGTCAGCATCTGCGGCGAGCTTGCGGGGGACGTTCGCGCCCTGCCGATCTGGTTCGGGCTCGGGATCGAAGACTTAAGCTTGTCCGTCCAGGCGATCCTTCCGCTTAAGGAGAGCTTGCTGCGGTTGCGCGCAGAAGGCTGCGGGCAGATCGTCGAGCGGATGATGCAGTGCCGGACGGCGGCGGAGTTGCGCGAGACCGCCGAGCGGTTCCGCGCGGACGCGCAAGTGCGATGCGACGCCTGACCGCACGGTGCACCGCCGCCCGCGCTTAGGCGCGTCCGTACAGCTTGTCGCAGAACGCCTTGGCGTACAATGGCAAATCGGGCGGACGGCGGGCGGAAATCCAGTTGCCGTCCACGACGACCGGTTCGTCGACCCATTTGGCACCGGCGTTCTCCCAATCGTCACGGATGCCCGGGGTCGAAGTAACCGTGCGTCCGGCCGCGATTTTGGCCGATATGAGCACCCAACCGGCATGGCAGATTTGGCCGATCGGCTTGCCCGCCGCGTTCACTTGGCGGACGAATTCGAGCACGCGTGCGTCCCGGCGGATTTTGTCCGGCGCCCAGCCGCCCACGATGAGCAGTCCATCGCAAGTTGCTGCGTCCAATTCGTCGTAGGACAAGTCTGCGACAGCCGGAACGCCATATTTGCCGATATGCTTGCGCCCGCGCTCCGGACCGGCAAACAGCACTTCGGCGCCTTCCTCGCGGGTTCTGTAGACCGGATACCAGAGCTCCAGGTCTTCAAACTCGTCATCGACGAAGCAGATGACCTTCTTCATGTTCGTCATGTTTCAATAGGCCTCCTTGCATTGAACTGTGATACTGAACAGATTGTACCAGATTCGCCGTCGTCCTTCACGCATGCCGTGAGGCGTGTCGGCGAAATCAGCTGGCAGAGGAGTTGATGTACCGTTGTCTTCGCGCGCATCTGCCGCCGGATCCTGGCGGCGCGGCTTGCGACTCTGGCGCTTCCTCCCGGCGCTTGTCTGCATGGCGGCGATCTTCGCGCTGTCCGCCCGCAGCGGCGGGGAGCTGAATTCGTGGCTGCCGTACTTTCGGGCATGGCTGCCGGGCTTACAAAGCTTCGACCCGATGCATTACGCCGCCTATTTCACGCTTGCGCTCGCTTTCGCATTCGGATTCGGTTCGCATGCCTTCACGTGGAAAGGGGCGGCTTGGATCGTCATTCTCTGCGTCTTGTACGGCGCGACGGACGAATGGCACCAAGCCTATGTGCCGAATCGCTCGCCGGATTGGCGCGATTTGTGGCACGATACGATCGGGGCTGCCGCGGCTTGCGCGATTTTGCTGATCTACCGGTATGTGCGGGATGGCCGCAAGCGGTGACGGACTTGGTGTGGGAGGAAGAAATTGCAGCCTGCGCCGGGGCAGGATTCGGCGGGAACGATCGCGAAGTAAGAGGGATCACCTCCAAGTCGTAAGGAGAGAGCTCTCTTGAACAAGCATTGTAGGTGCGGCGCGGCATGGAAGCTGCGAATGCGCACCGTCGTCTATGCCCGTAAGGTTAAGATCACGCGCGTGCCGGTGTATTGCTGCAACGGCTGCGGCAGCCATGAAGTGTACGCCGGCGTCAAGTCCGACATCGGCAAGTTGATCGGCCGGCTCGGCGCCAGGCCGGAAGCACAGACGATTTCCTTCGATGAACTGAATGAATGCGCCGGCGTGCTGTCGCAGGCGTTGGATCACGGCAATCGCACGGTGCAGCCCGATGCCGCCCAGCGCGCCGCGCAGGAGCGGACGAACGAGTTGCTCGATTTGTGGCTGATCGCTTCTTCGCTGGGAGACGAGCATTGGAAGGCCGAATTGTCGGAACGGCTGGGCCAGCTTCGCCATGCATACATATCCTGAGGAGCGCATTTGTTAACAAATTCGTAATCCGGCTCCAATTATTTTGCGGTTGATGGCGATATCTGGTACCATGAAAATAACCGCTTGTTATTTTCAAGGAGGAGATCTTCTCATGCCGGCCATTCGCCAGTTGACGAGCTTGGAGCATTGGCAAGAAGCGGTACAAGCATCATCCGCGCGTCCGCTCCTTGTCTTCAAGCACAGCACCAGTTGCCCGATCAGTGCGGGCGCGCGCGAGGAACTGCAGCATTACGTGGAAGATTCGACCGGGGCGAACGTCGATTATGCCATCGTTCATGTCATTGAGGATCGGCCGGTCAGCAACGCCATAGCCGAACAGTTGGGCGTTCAGCACAAATCGCCGCAAGCGATTCTGGTGAAAGACGGCCATCCCGTGTGGCACGATTCCCATTGGAACATCACGTACGATTTTTTGTCCGGCAAGCTGGGCAAGCCCGTAGGCAGCGAAGCTTGACGGATTGGCGCAAGCCGCGGCGCTGATCGCGTCCGCCGTTGCGCAAACGAATGTTTTATCGTATCATTACCTTAAATATCCATGGGTGGACAGGCTGGTTGTTCGCGCATGACAATGGAGCGAATCAATGTGACGGTAACCATTTATGATGTGGCTCGTGAAGCCGGCGTATCGATGGCAACGGTGTCCCGCGTCGTGAACCATAATCCGAACGTGAAGCCGCAGACGCGGAAGAAAGTATTCGAGGCCATCGAGCGGCTCGGCTATCGCCCGAATGCGGTTGCACGCGGGCTGGCGAGCAAGAAGACGACGACGGTCGGCGTCGTCATTCCCGATATCGCGAACGCAAACTTCGCCGAAGTGGCGCGCGGTATCGAAGATATCGCGAATATGTACCATTACAACATTATTCTCAGCAATGCCGACAAGCGGAAGGACAAAGAAATCCGCGTTATCAATACGCTGCTGGAGAAGCAGGTCGACGGCTTGCTGTTCATGGGCGGAGTCGTGACGGACGAGCATATCCAAGCGTTCAACACGTCCAATGTGCCGATTGTGCTGTGCGCCACGACGGATGAGAAGGGGACGATGCCTTCCGTCGATATCGACCATGAAGGCGCGGCCTTCGACGCCGTATCGGAGCTCGTCAAGGAAGGCCACCGGCAGATCGCCATGATCAGCGGCACCCTGCAGGACCCCGCGAGCGGCTATGCCCGTTACCAAGGCTATAAGCGCGCGTTGGAGCAAGGGGGCATTCCGTACCGGGAAGATTACGTCCGGGTGGGCAACTACCGCTACGAGTCCGGCATTGAAGCGACGCAATACTTCCTGGAACTGCCCGAGCGGCCGACCGCGATCTTCTCCGCGACGGACGAAATGGGGATCGGGGCGATTCATTGCTTGCAGGATGCGGGATTGCAAGTGCCGGAAGACATGTCCGTCATCAGCGTGGATAATAGCCGCATGGCTTCGATGGTGCGGCCGCTTCTATCGACCGTGGCCCAGCCGATGTACGATATCGGTGCGGTGTCCATGCGGCTCCTGACCAAGCTGATGAAGAAGGAGTCGGTCGAGGACGGCAGAGTGACGCTTCCGCACGAATTGATTTTGCGTCGCTCGGTCGCCGCTCCGAAGGCGTAATATTGTTCGAATCGAATCATTCCAGGCACCAAGATGCCCCGGGCGGGACGTGCGTTCCGCTGCGGGGCCTATTCTTGCGTCAAGCGGGGTACAAGCCCGAGAAGGAGAGATGGCGATGTCAACCGGTACGATCGGCATTATCGGCGCCATGCAGGAAGAGATCGATCTGCTGCTGGCGAATATGGGGGAGAGGCGGTCGGACCGCCATGCGGGGATTGTGTACGAGCAAGGCCTCTTGCAGGGCCGTTCCGTCGTCGTCTGCAAGTCGGGCGTCGGCAAAGTCAACGCGGCGGTATGCACGCAGGTGCTGATCGACCGATACAAGGTGGAGTCGGTTATATTCACCGGAGTGGCCGGGGCGCTCGATCCCGAATTGGACATCGGGGACATCGTGATCTCCCGTAGCTGCATGCAGCATGATATGGACGTATCGCCGCTTGGATTCGCCCGCGGCGACATTCCTTACCAGGAGGTGTCGGATTTCCCTTCCGACGGGAAGCTGATCCGGCTGGCGGAGCAGGCGGGCGAGCGGGTATTTCCAGGTCGGTGCCGTGTCGGCAAAGTGTTGTCAGGCGATCAATTCATTGCCGACCGGGCAAGGGTGCAGGACCTGCATGCGGCTTTCGGCGGGAGCTGCGTGGAGATGGAAGGGGCCTCCGTCGCGCAGGTGTGCCACATGAACGAAGTTCCGCATGTCGTTATACGCGGCATGTCCGACAAAGCCGATGGATCGGCACACATCAATTTCGCCGCATTCACGGTCGAAGCCGCGAACCGCTCGTTTGCAATTGTCAGCGAAATGATCAATCAGCTGTAAATCATCCCAGATGCTGGAGCGCGATGTCCAGCATCCTGCGATTGTTCGCCGTAATTTCCGCGCGTCTGGGCATCGGCTTCCAGGCGGACGTCTCGTCGAGCCACGTATCCGGCACTTGCGGCGGACGCCGGTCGGCAAGATCGCCCATCCAGCCGTCCGGCAGCGCAAGCGGGACTTGCGCTCCGTCGATGGACGCGAGCAGCGGATGTCCGCACATCTCCATCCACAGAAGGCTCCAGGCACGGGGAACGACGCGCCAATGGTCGTACCCGCCGCCGCCGAGCGCCACCCACCTTCCTTGCGTATACCGATCCGCCGTCTCCCGTATCAATCTCGGCATTTCCCGATAAATCTTCATGCTGCAATGCATGTGCGCGAGCGGGTCGTACGCATGGGCGTCGCATCCGTGCTGACTGACGATGACGTCCGGACGGAACACCGCTGCGGCGGTTTCCAGCGCGCGGCTGAAGCAGGCCAGCCAGGAATCGTCTTCCGTATAAGGCTCCATCGGCAAGTTCAGGCAGGCGCCGTAACCGACGGATTCGCCGCGTTCATGCGCGAATCCGGTGCCCGGAAACAAAAATTTGCCCGTCTCGTGAATCGACAGCGTGAATACGTCCGAATCAGTGTAGAAAAACCACTGTACGCCGTCGCCATGGTGAACGTCGGTATCGACGTACATCACTTTGGCGCCGTAACGGCTGCGGATATGCGCGATCGCCGCGGCGGCGTCGTTATAGATGCAGAAGCCCGACGCCCGTTCCGGGAAGGCATGGTGCAAGCCTCCGGCCAAGTGCAGCGCACGGTTTGCTGCGCCCGACATGACGGCGTCGGCCGCAGCCAGGGAGCCGGCTACGACCGCCAGCGCAGCCTCGTGCATGCCGGCAAAGTAAGGGGTGTCCCCATCGGGATGCAAGCCGTAAGATTCCGCGCGTCCGATCGCCTCACGCGACGGGGAGGATGCGCTTAACGCCTGCACGGCTGCCACGTAATCGTCCCTGTGCAGCGCTTGGACCGCCTGCAAGGCATCGTCCGTCCCGAAGGCATCGATCATATGCGAAGCGTCCAGCGCATGCGCTTGGCAAAGCAGCCGTTCTGTCAGCGCAAGGCGTATCGGATGAAACGGATGCTCATCGTGAAAGCGGTAACTGCCGGAAGCGGCAGAATCTATCCATAAGGCGCTTGAACTCAACGCGCGTCTCCATCCTTTCTGTCAACAATAGAAGTTAATACATGAAGCGACGACGAAATCGCACGCGGTCGAATCGTTCAACTGATTCCAGGGGCACATCTTTGCCGATCCGTACCATGAGGCAGTTCGCCGGATGCGCGCATATTTCCGGATCGTCGGTCGCAAACCACTCCATGCCGACAACCTTCATCAGCCGCTCCATCATTTCCCGATACTCCCATACGGACAGGCCGCTGCCTTCCAGGTCCCAATGCCAATAATATTCGGTCGTGTATACGATCATATTGTCCAGCTGTCCGTTCTCGAAAGCGGTCTTGATCAAGGCTTTGCCAAGTCCCATATTTCGATATTCGTCGGCAACTTCGATGGCCCCCAGCTCGACAAGGTCCTCCATGCCGCCTTCGTACCAGCGTTCCATCTCGTCCGGGTAGTGAAACGTAACGTATCCCGCGACCAAATCGCCTTCCCTGGCCACGATAATGCGACCTTCGGTCAATCCGGCGATTTCGACCAGCGCTTCATGCTGGTCCTTCGGCCGGCGGAATGCATCCAGAGAAGCGTGGAGGGTCATTTTCTCCAACCGCTCAGGCGGAACGGGGCCTTCGACGACGATCGTTCGTCCGTTGCGCTCAATCTTGTGGGCGATTTCGATCTTGATGTGCTGCATAGGCTTCTCTCCGTTAGGCGCAGCCGAATCCCGCGTCGTTGTTCCACGGGCGGATGCACGATTTGGTGTCATTATACACCAGCAGGCAGAAATTGTCCCCGCGAAATCGGAAAATCGTCGGCGAATCGGTGTGATAGGCCGTTGTGCTGTGATATAATGCATATGGCGGGGGGCCAATCCCCCATTGTAAGCGATTTCGCTCTGGTGGGCGGCTCGGAATCCATATGGGAAGGTGAGTAAAGTTGACAATGGAGCATGGCGAGAAATTAGCAGTCGAAGTGGAAACGTCCAATTTGGGTAACTATGAAGAAGCGGTGGACCAATTCCGCTGGGAAGACGTGGAAGCGCAATTTTCCTGGGCGCAGACCGGCAAAGTCAATCTCGCCTATGAGGCGATCGACCGCCACGTCGCGGCCGGCAAAGGGGACAGAATCGCGCTTCATTACAGCGACAGCACACGGGATGAAAGCATTACGTATGCGGAGATGAAGCGGCAATCCGATAAATTCGCGAACGTACTCCGCGGGCTTGGCGTGAAGAAGGGCGACCGCGTCTTCATCTTCATGCCGCGTACGCCGGAGCTTTACTACAGCCTGCTGGGCGTCATCAAGATCGGCGCGGTTGCCGGTCCGTTGTTCGAAGCGTTCATGGAGACGGCCGTGCGGGACCGGCTGCAGGACAGCGAAGCGATGGCGATCGTCACGACGCCGGCCTTGCTCGGACGCGTGCCGCGCGCCGAATTGCCGGACTTGAAGCACGTGATCATCCATGGCGACAACGTGCAGGAATCGGACGGACTGATCGATTTTGCCAAGGCGATGGCTGCAGCTTCCGAGCAAGAGGATATCGAATGGGTCGACCGGGAAGACGGCCTCATTATCCACTACACGTCGGGTTCGACCGGAAGGCCGAAAGGCGTCTATCACGTGCATAATGCCATGATCCAACAATATTATACAGGCAAAATCGTGCTGGACCTCCGCGAGAACGACGTGTACTGGTGCACCGCCGACCCGGGCTGGGTCACGGGGACGTCCTACGGCGCGTTCGCACCGTGGCTGAACGGTGTCACGAACGTCGTCAGAGGCGGACGGTTCAGCCCGCAGGATTGGTACGGCACGCTGGAGAAATACAAAGTCACCGTCTGGTACAGCGCGCCGACCGCTTATCGCATGCTGATGGGCGCCGGAGACGACAGCGTGAAGGGATTCGATCTGTCAAGCCTGCGCCACGTGCTCAGCGTCGGCGAACCGCTCAATCCCGAAGTCGTGCGTTGGGGTTACAAAGTATACGGTCACCGGATTCACGATACGTGGTGGATGACGGAGACTGGTGCGCAGCTGATCTGCAACTATCCGAGCATGCCGATCAAACCAGGCTCCATGGGCAAGCCGATTCCGGGCGTGAAGGCGGCGATCATCGACGATCAGGGCAATGTGCTGCCTCCGATGCGCATGGGCAACCTGGCCATCCGCACGCCATGGCCTGCGATGATGCGCAAAATTTGGAACAACCCGGCGAAGTATGAGGAATATTTCCAGCTGTCCGGATGGTACGTCTCCGGCGACTCCGCTTATATGGACGATGAAGGCTATTTCTGGTTCCAGGGCCGGATCGACGACGTTATCAACACATCCGGCGAGCGTGTCGGACCGTTCGAAGTCGAGAGCAAGCTTGTCGAGCATCCGGCGGTCGCCGAAGCCGGCGTTATCGGCAAGCCGGACCCGCTGCGCGGGGAGATCATCAAGGCATTCATCTCCTTGCGGGAAGGCTATGCTCCATCTGACGAATTGAAGGCCGAAATCGCCAAGTTCGTAAAGGTAGGACTGTCCGCACATGCTTCGCCGAGGGAGATCGAATTCAAGGATAAGCTGCCGAAGACGCGCAGCGGTAAAATCATGCGCCGCGTCCTGAAAGCCTGGGAACTGAATCTGCCGACAGGCGACCTCTCCACGATTGAAGACTGATCAACGAAACTCTGCAACGCAAAGCCCCTCAGCAGTCTGATCTTCAGACGCTGAGGGGCTTTGCATATGTTCGCGGTTATGAGCTTAATTTCCCGATTGCGATTGCACGGGAGCGGAAGGAGCCGATTCTCCGTTCGCATTCAGCGCGGTCACCTGATACCATCCCGAGCTTAACGGGGATACGTACTCGAAGCGGTTGGCTTCAGACGTACCGAGCAGCCGGTATTTCCCGTTCTCGCTGGCCGAGAACCAGACCTGGTAGCCGGTGACGCCTTCGCCGGCAGGGTTTGTTTGCCATTCGAGCGATACGCCGAGTTCCGTCGCGGTCGCCGTCAGTCCGGCAGGCGCGGCGGGAACGACGCCTGAGGTCGAGCCGTCCGGCGGATTCGCCGGATCTCCTCCCGTGCCCGGATCGATCACGCTGCCGGGATCGCCCGTATTCGGGTCTAAAACGCCGCCCGGGTTCAAGCCAGGGGGCAAGCCTTCCACGGCGACAACGGCGCTGCGATCCGATTCCTTGCCGCTGACGTCGACCGCTGTCACATAGTAGTTGTAGGCATAGCCGCCTGCACCGGTGTTGACGAATTTAGCCGATTCGCCGGTCAACAAGGAGTTTTCGACTTTCGTAAAGTTCATGCCGTCCGCGCTGCGATATAGGCGATAACCAGCCACATCCTCCGTCGCGACCGGCGTGAACGTGACATGCACTTCCGTACCGACCGTCTCTGCCGCGACATCGCCCGGGGCCGGGGGAGCACTGCCGTCGTCGACGCGCGGGTCGGTCTTCCCGGGCGCGCTGTTCGCGGCGTCCTGCGGCAGATAGAACGACAGCGACTTGCGGCTTTGCGCGGAGACATACTCCAGCGCCGCCTGAATTTCTTCGGACAACACGTCGAGCGGCTTCTCCCGCTTGATCATGACGGCTTCCCGCAGCATATCCTCCGGCGTTTCCGGCAGCGGGACATAGTTGATGCCGTTATAGGAGATATACTTCATCTTGACCAAGGCATCGTCTTGTTCGGTCGGGATGAACTTGCGGTTGAAAATATCGGTCACGAGCAGTCCGGCTTCTTTCGTAAGCTCGGTAGGCAGCTTGCCGCTCACGCTGGATACGGTCGCCTTGACGATATCCTCCGGTTGCTCGAACCCGGTCGTCGGGAACAGTTCGGGCCTCGCTTCCGTGACATCGTTCATGATTTGGCTCCAGATAAGCTTCGCGCGGTTGCGGCCGTCCTTGGACAGCTCATGAATCTGCTTCTCGTAGCCAACCCATACGCCGAGCGTGATGTCGGGCGTGAAGCCTTGGAACCAGACGTCGCCGTAATTTTGCGTCGTGCCGGTTTTGCCGGCGATCGGGATTTTTCCGTAACTTTTGAAATTGGCTTTCACCATCGTACCCGAGCCGTTGCTGATGACGGTCCTGAGCATATCCGTCATGATGAACGCAGACTGTTCGGAGACGACCCGCTGCGGCTTCGCTTGGTGTTCATAGACCGTTTCGCCGTCCGTCGTCGTGATTTTCTCGATCAAGTAAGCATCGTTGAACACGCCCTGGTTGGCAATCGCACCGTATGCGTTCGTCAACTCCTCGACGGATACGCCGTACTTCAGGCCGCCGATGACGCCGGTTTGCGCATGGATGTCGTCGTCGGTAATGGTGGTGATGCCGAGCGACCTGGAAAATTTCCAAGCTTCCGGGATCGTGACTTTATCCAGGAAGATTTTGAGCGCCGGCAAATTAAGCGAGTCGTTAAGCGCTTTGCGCGCCGTGACGAGCCCTGCGTATTTGTTATTGACGTTCTTCGGAATGTGCTTGGACTTGCCGCCGTTGTCCAGGATAATCGGCGCGTCGTCCACGACGCTGGCCGGCTGGATCAAGCCCATCTCGATGGCTGGCAAGTAAGCGGCGATCGGCTTCATGGCCGACCCGGGCTGCCTAGTCATCTGGGTGGCGAAGTTCATCTGTTCCAGATGGAAGTCGCGGCCCTCGATCATGCCCAGGATGGCGCCGGACTTATGGTCCAGCATGACTGCCGCAGTCTGTTCCACGCCTTTGGTCTTGCTGTCGGGCGAGAAATTGTCCGGATTTTCAGCGATGGCGTGCATCAGGTCGTATACTTGCTTGTCGATCGTCGTCGTGATCTTGTAGCCGCCCCTGAGCAGTTGCTGCCTCGCATCTTCGATCAAATTCGCGTTGGCCTTTTTGCCCAGGTCTTCGTGCGTAAGTTCGGGATTTTGTTTCAGCACGAGCGTCTCCGCCGCTTGGCGCTCGACTTCGAGCATCAGGTAAGGGTACGTGTTGTATGCCTTTTCCGTCGGCTTGGCGAGCGAGCTTTGCAGGTCGAAGGCGAGCGCTTGCTGATATTCGCTTTGGGTAATCTTGTTCTCCTCGAGCATGCGCCTGAGCACCAATTTCTGTCGATCCATGGCGCGCTTGAAGCTTTCTTCCTTGAATTCCCCTCTGCTCGTGAAAGCGGAATAAAGGGATGGAAGCTGCGGAACGCCGGCCAGGTATGCGGCTTGGGCGAGATTGAGCTTGTTCAGGTCGTCGACGCCGAAGATGCCTTTGGCCGCCGCCTTGATACCGAATACCTGATAGCCGGAAGAGCTGTTGCCATACGGTATCTTGTTAAGATAGGCGGTCAGAATT
This sequence comes from Bacillota bacterium, assembly GCA_023391635.1. GTDB lineage: Bacteria > Bacillota > Bacilli > Paenibacillales > Paenibacillaceae > Cohnella. The sequence continues at coordinate 18,939 of JAEWAQ010000001.1, forward strand.
TCTTCCTTGCTTAAATATTGCTCCAGCCGCAGGGATAGAAAGATTTCCTTCGCTTTGCGGCTTTGCGTCTGATCCAAGCTCAGAAAGACGCGGCGGGCAACCTGTTGGGTAATCGTGCTGCCGCCCGTCTGCACGCTTTCGTTCAGCAGCTGCTGCTTGACCGCCCGCAGCAGTCCGTTCGTATCGACGCCGTGATGCTCGAAGAAATTTTTGTCTTCGATCGCCAAGACCGCGTCGATGATCTTCTGCGGAATTTCCTTATACGTGATCGGACGCCGGTCTTCCTCCGTGCGCAGCTGGCCGATGAGCGTCCCATCGCGGAAATAGACGAAGCCGGTCTCGGCGTTCTGGCTGATCCTGTCTTCGATCATCTTCTGACTGCGGACCGGGTCGTCCTTCACGAGCGAAGCGACATATCCGGCTACGGCACCGGCTGCGGTCAATCCGGCGAGCACGCCGAACAGCACGAGCCACAGTACCGTGAACCCGGCGATCTTGCCGGCTACGATCCAGGGATAGCCTCGACGTTTGGGCGGCGGCGGGTTGTGTTCAGGTTGTTTGGTTTGATTCATGATGATGCCTCCTTCAACAAACAGAAATATTATAGCACATTTTGGCTAACGTTGGCTTGCCTCTTGTACAGCCCGCCGCCGATGGGGCGAGCGGCAGGCGCTCTCGCCCTGTCGTCTTCAGTTGACAGGAAGTATTCAACATGATATAACGTTTTACAACACAAGATGTTGCAGCGATGATGGGAACCCAGTAGCGGTCGAAGCGAGTAGGCCAGAGAGCCGGCGGTTGGTGCAAGCCGGCACTCGAGCGAACGCGAATTACGTCCCGGAGCATCTTCGACCGAAACCGCCAAGCGCGGGAGGAGAAGACGGCAGTCGGCCGTTATCCGATTGGAGAGGAACCGCAAGATGCAGCTTGGCTGCGCCTTGCGTTCAACTAGGGTGGTACCGCGATAACTCGTCCCTGCATCGGCAGAGACGAGTTTTTTGTCGTTCGCCAGCCCCAATATAATGAAGAGGTGATCGATCGTGGCAACGCATGAAAAGCCCCAGGCAAAGGCCGGGCAATCTTTATTGGACGACTTGGAATATCGCGGGCTGGTGTATCAGGTCACGAACCGGGAGCAGTTGAACGACAGATTGAACGGCGGCAGCATGACGCTGTACAGCGGCTTCGACCCGACAGCCGACAGCTTGCACATCGGGCACCTGCTCCCTGTTTTGACGCTTCGGAGATTCCAGTTGGCGGGGCACACGCCGATCGCGCTCGTCGGCGGCGGCACCGGGCTGATCGGGGATCCGAGCGGCCGATCGACGGAACGGACGTTGAACGGCCCGGACACCGTCGCCGCTTGGACGGACAGCTTGAAGGGCCAGTTGTCCCGTTTTCTGGATTTCGAAATGCAGCCGAACGCAGCCAGGCTGGTCAGCAATTACGAATGGCTGGCGCCGCTTGACGTCATCTCCTTCCTGCGGGATGTCGGCAAGTATTTCACGGTGAACTACATGCTGGCGAAGGATTCCGTCGATTCGCGGCTTGCGCAGGGTATTTCCTACACGGAGTTCAGCTACATGATTTTGCAAGCTTACGATTTCTACAAGCTGCATCAGGATCATGGCTGCTCGATCCAGATCGGCGGCAGTGACCAGTGGGGCAATATCACGGCGGGACTGGATCTGATCGGCAAGATGGCTGGCGCAGGCCAAGACGCAGGAGAAAGCGCGGGCAGCGGTGCGTTCGGCTTGACGCTGCCGCTCGTTACGAAGGCGGACGGCAAGAAGTTCGGCAAGTCCGAATCGGGCGCCGTCTGGCTCGACCGCAACAAGACGACAGCCTACCAATTTTATCAATTCTGGATCAATACGGACGATGCTGACGTCATTCGCTTCTTGAAGTATTTCACTTTCCTGACCCGACAGGAGATCGATCTGCTTGCGACCGAGCTTGCGGCGAACCCGGAAGCGCGGGTTGCGCAGAAGACGCTGGCGCGCGAGGTGACCCGCATCGTGCACGGCCAAGGAGCCGTGGAGACGGCGGAGAAGGTGACCCAATCGTTGTTCTCCGGCGACGTGGCGCAGCTCGGGGAAGACGATCTGGTCGAAGCGATGAAGGATATGGCCAGTGCGACGCTTGACGATGCGGACGAAGTGCTGCTGATCGATCTGCTGGCGGCATCCGGTCTCGCGCCTTCCAAGCGGCAAGCACGTCAGGACATCGAGAGCGGGGCGGTCTACGTGAACGGGGTCAAACAATCGGGAATAGACACGATGGTCGGCCGCGACCAGCGGCTGTTCGGAAAATACGTCATCCTGCGGCGGGGCAAGAAGAACTACGCAGGCATCGCGTTTCAGCCTCGCGCATGATAAAGCGATTCACCGGCATAAACGGCTTCACCGTCCTGCAAGCTGCGAAGGATGACGAAGCCGGAATGGAAGAAGAGCGCCCGGGAACGATACGTTCCAAGGCGCTCTTCTTCGTATATATATGGCGATTAGCGGCTGTAGAACTCGACGATCTGCTTCTCGTCGATATCCTGGGACAATTCTTCGCGGCTCGGCAGGCGGACGAACTTGCCTTCCATAGCGTTCGCGTCGAAATTGACGTAGCCCGGCAGATGATGGCGGCCTTCGACCGCTTCCTTGATCGACTTCAGACTGCGGCTGCGTTCGCGCAGGCCGATCGTATCGCCCGGTTGCACCAGGTAGGAGGCGATATTGACTTTTTTGCCGTTCACCGTTACATGGCCGTGGGAGACAAGCTGACGCGAGCCTGCACGGGTGTTCGCCCAGCCTAGACGGAACACGAGGTTGTCCAGACGGCTCTCGAGCAGGAACATGAAGTTCTCGCCGGCAATCCCCTTCATCTTGGTCGCGCGGTCGAACAGATTGCGGAATTGCTTCTCGTTCAGGCCGTACATATGACGAAGCTTCTGCTTCTCTTGCAATTGTACGCCATATCCGCTAATCTTGCGGCGTTGGTTCGCTCCGTGTTGCCCCGGAGGGAAAGGGCGCTTCAATTCTTTGCCGGATCCGCTCAGGGAAATGCCGAGACGGCGGCTAAGCTTGAACTTGGGACCTGTATAACGTGACATGGTTAGGCTCCTTTTTTGTACATTTCATGAGTATGAGTGTGTAGTAGTAGAAATTATCGGTTTCACGAGTGCCGGATCGCGCCGTAACCGATCTGACCGGTTCCGGTCGGGATGTTCAGCCGCAGCCCGCCGGTGGGCAATCCGTGAGGGTGACACATGCGAAAATCCAATAATCAACAAGTTATATTATAAGAAACTGAGTGCGTTTGTCAAGTTTAACTTCTTGCAGAACAACGGAACGATCTGGAAACTTCGCAGAAAACACGTACGCACGATCTTTGTAGATTATTGACAAAACCACAAATGATCAATAAAAATGAGAGTAAAGTCCCATTAAACCATTAGGAATCTAGTGCAAAGTTCACGCTTTCATTGTATAGTGAAGTCAGCGATAAGGCGGATCGGAGGTGGCGAAGGCGATGGCGGACGGATGGCACATACGATATGCTCCCAGGTTCAATCAACAACATGCCGCTCAGCCGCTCAGCCTTCCGGAGCTTCCGCCCTGGCTGCGGAACCAGGATTTTACCGAAGCGGACATGGCTTACTTGCACGAGCTCCTTGCGGTCGGATTTTCGGACTGGCTTGCCCAATCCGACGGTTTTCCATGGCTGAAGGGTCTCTGCCTGCTGCATCACGCCGATGGGGAATGGCTCGCGGTTCGCGGATTTCGGGCGGACGGCGCGTTCGCGGGCCCTTCGCCGCCAGCAGGCTGCGCCGTTCCCGCCGCAGTCTCGGCTGTGCGGGCTTCCTGCCTGCCCGCTTTATGCAATGCCGATGAAGAAACAGCTGCGCAGTACCGCGGCATGGATTCGATCGCCGTGCCAATCTTCACCCGTTCGACCGGCATCCTGATCGCTGTCGTCGCGTGCCTCCTTCCCGGGGGAACGGTGCAGGCGGCGGACCTGAAGCTGCTGCAGGCGGCAGCGCTCCATTATCGCAGCTGCTTGTATCAACGGATGGAGCATTTGTTCGTCGACAGCATCTTGAATGAACAGACGCGTAGCCGCCGCGAGGAGAAGAAGCGTGAAATTTTGTTTGAAGCTTTGCGGCGCATGAACGATCATCTGGAAGTCGAACAAGTGCTGGCAGAGACGCTGAACGGCATGGAGCTGCTGAATCCGGGCTGCTGCGTCGATATTTTCCTGTCGCAGGATTATAGCAGCTATAACGATAAGGTCAAGCCGCTTGCGTTCAATCAGTCGGATATGGCGTTGTGCAGACAAGCATTCCTGGATGGCACGATCCGGGAGGAAGCTCAGGACGGGTGCCGCCGACTGGCGATTCCGCTTGCGGGCAAGCAAGGCGTATACGGCGTCTTGCGGCTGGCGGTGCCGGAAGCCGAATTCGACGAGCCGAGGCTGCGGTTTCTCACCATTCTGGCCGGTTCCGCCGGCGCGGCGTTCGAGAAAGCGAAACTGCACGAGCAAGCGAATGCGCTGGTCGGCGAGCTTCGCCTGATCAACGAATTGACCAAGCGGCTGAACAGTAGCCTGAAGCTGTCGGATACGATGCAATTCGCTTCATCGGAGTTGTTGAAAATATTCGAGGCGGATTATTGCTGCATCTTGCAAGTCGATGGGACCCGCAACGAATTCATTGTCATGACGTCCAATGTCGAGCAGTTGATCGGAGAGACGTTCCCGATCGATTACGGATTCGTCGGCATGATGTGGATGACGAAGGAACCGATTATTCTATCGGACTACGATCGAAGCGGGAACGATTCTTCCAAATGGATGTCGGTAACGGCGTCTTGTTCGCTGCTGGCCGCTCCGCTCATTTTGAACGGCGAAATGATCGGCGCTGTCTTGATCAGCAACCGCGAACCGAACCATTTTTCCTACGATAACTACAAGCTGCTGCAAGTGTTGTCCGTGCATCTGGGGTTGGCCGTATCCAATGCCAGCCTGCATGCCGAGGTTCGCCGGATGGTCATAACCGACAACCTGACCGGCTTGTATGCGCGACACCATCTGAACGAGCGGATCGTGCGCAGACAGAAGCGGGACCCGAACGGGTCGCTGATCCTGCTGGACATCGACTACTTCAAGCGGGTGAACGATACGTACGGCCACCAGGTGGGGGACGAGGTTCTGAAGCAGGTGAGCCGGATTATCCTCAGCTCCATCCGGGACGGAGATATCGCTGCGCGTTGGGGCGGAGAAGAGTTGGCGATCTACTTGCCGGAAGTCGGTTACGACATCACCGGCAAGGTGGCGGAGAGAATCAGGCGCCGCGTGGAGGCGGAGACTCATCCGCAAGTGACGGTATCGTGCGGCATGGCCGAATGGTACGCCACGGACGAGCGGATCAGCGTCGAATCGTTATTCTACCGGGCGGATATGGCGCTGTACGAAGCGAAGCATTTGGGAAGAAATCGCGTCATCCAAGGATGATATTTCCGAAACGGAGATATCGTCCTTATTTATTGCGATCGGGTCGGTCCGGGCCGATCCGATCGCATGATCGGCGGCGAATGGGGAAAGCCTACCGGTAATGGAAAGGAGTTGCTGAAGCTTGCGCACCTGCTTGACGCGACGCCGCTGCGTCCTTGCGACGATATCGACTTTCGGAGTCCTTCTTGCGCTGCTCGCCTCCTGCGCGCCTGCAGGTACGCGGGATTCGCCGGAGCAGGCGCTCGCGCTGTCGGCTTCGGCTTTGTCCGGCAGCGACAATTACAGCTTCGACGGCGAGCTGTCGATCTACGATCCATTTGGCACCGTCGCGACCCAGTCGCAATTTGCCGGTAAAGTGACGGGGCACGGGCATTTGAACATCCAATGGACGGACGGGTCGATGCAAGCCGAGCAGACGGAGGCCAAAACCGGACAATATCAACCGCTTGGGCTGCTGGAGGCGATCCGGAGCCGTCATGCGTTCGTGTCCTATGCCGATCAACCTGCACGCAAAGGCACTGTACAATTACTGATCGATTTGAAGCCGGAGACGGCCAAAGCCCGTGTCGCGAACGATTTGCGCGCAGGGCTTGCCGCATTGCGAGACAATTGGAGCAAGAAGGAGTTGAAGCCTGACGAGCGCCGGCAAGCGCAGGCGATCTTGGACAGAGCGGATCGGCAGTTGGAGCAAGATTTGGCGACGCTGACGGTGCAAACCCGCTGTCTGTGGCTCGCGGACGAGAAGACCTGGTTTCCGCAGCAGATGTCGGAATATACGGAATTGACGTATGTGCGGTCGGGCAAGACGTATCGGGAAAAAAGAGAAGCCGTCACACGCTTCCTGCCGCCCGGTCGGGATGGTACAATAAGGGAGCCTGCGACCGCCTTAACAAAACAATAGAAAAAGGAAATGATCAAGGGAGGAATGCAACAATGCGTGATCCGCGAATGCGGCGGCTGGCGGAGAATCTCGTCGGATACTCCGTCGACGTGCAGCCGGGGGAGAACGTCCTGGTCGAGATGATCGGCTCCGAGCGGGAACTGCTGATATGCGTCATCGAGGAGATCGCCGCCAGAGGCGGGCATCCTTTCGTCGAACTGACGGACCGCTCCGTCGAGCGGGCCTTGCTTCGTCATGCTCAGGCCGGCATGATCGACACGTGGGCCGAGTACGACATGGAGCGGATGAAGCGAATGCAAGGCTATATCGGGATCCGGTCCGGGGACAATGTCAACGAGCTGTCGGACGTGCCTTCGGATCGCTATCAATACTATGATCGGGTCTATCGCCATCCGATTCATAGCGAACGGCGCGTCAAGAAGACCAAGTGGGTCGTGCTGCGCTATCCGAACGGCTCGATGGCTCAATTGGCCAACATGTCCACGGAAGCGTTCGAAAATTTTTATTTCGACGTCTGCAATCTGGATTACGCAAAGATGTCCCGGGCGATGGACCCGCTTGAAGCGCTGATGAATCGCACCGACAAAGTCCGCATCGTCGGTCCCGGCACGGACTTGTCTTTCTCGATCAACGGAATCGGGGCGAAAAAATGCGCAGGCCAGCGCAACATTCCCGACGGCGAAGTGTTCTCCTGCCCGATCCGTGATTCGGTCAACGGAACGCTCGCTTACAATACGCCAAGCGTCTATAACGGATTCACCTTCGAGAACGTCAAGTTCACGTTCGAGAACGGCAAGATCGTCCAGGCTTCGGCTAACGATACGGATCGTATCAATCGCCTGCTGGATGCCGACGAAGGCGCGCGCTACATCGGCGAATTCAGCCTCGGGTTCAATCCGCACGTCTTGCACCCGATGAAAGACACGCTGTTCGACGAGAAAATAGCAGGCAGCCTGCATTTTACCCCCGGGCAAGCCTACGAGGAAACCGATAACGGCAACCGATCGTCGATCCACTGGGATCTCGTGCTGATTCAGCGTCCGGATTACGGCGGCGGGGAAGTGTATTTCGACGATGTGCTGATTCGCAAAGACGGGCTATTCGTCACGGAAGACTTGAAAGGGCTGAATCCCGACGCTTTGAAGTAACTTTGTGCTTGCACGCCTTCTATGTGACAAGGTATGATGTGGATAAGAAGGCCACACCTAAATTTTGGAGGGATCCCGATGTCCAACAACGCGGCAGTCGTAGAATTGTCCCAAACCGCCAACAAATTCCGTTCTTCCATCGTACTGCAGGCGGAAAACAAGTACATCGACGTGAAAAGCATTCTCGGATTGTTCACGACGCTCGTGGGCGGTCATGCATACGAGCTTCACGTTCACGGTCCTGACGCCGATGAAGCCAAGAGCGCGATGTCGGACGTGTTCGCCAAGCACAGCCTGAACGTGAAAATCGTGGATTAATTTTAAGATCGTTAGGCAGACACTTCGTCCCGGAGTCCCGTGGCGGAGTGTTTTTGCTTCTAACCGGTGAAATAGAAGGATTTGCAGCCAAATTGCGCCGCCCTGTCCTTGTGCTTGAACGGAATTTCGTCTAATATGAAAGATATAGCGACCGTGGATGGAAGCTTGGCACAGGGGGAGTGAGTATGGCGCTGCTGGATACGGATACGGTAGATAACCTGAAGCATAAGGCACTTCGCCTGCTGAGGGATGATGCGGATAAAATCGAGAAATTGATCGCGATTCAAATGGAAAATTTGACGACCCGGCATTGTCCGCTCTATGAGGAAGTGCTGGATACGCAAATGTACGGGTTTTCGCGGGCTGTCGATTTCGCGATCCGCTCGGGACTCGTGGAAGAAGCCGCCGGCAAAGATCTGGTGAGCGAGCTGGAACGGAATTTGGCCCTGTTATACGAAGCGTTGAATCAGAAAGCAGAGTAGCTCCCTTGGGGAAGCTGCTCTTTTTTTCCGGAACGGCGTATTATACGAGGAAAAAGGCGACTCCGAGGATGGCATAGACGACGAGTAGGAGCTTGCCCTCGTACCAGGTCGTGGAGCCGTCCCGTGAGATGGAGATGGCGATGAGCACGGCAACCGCGATCGCGGCAAGCTCGATCGTCGTGAAGATCAAGTCCATGTGACGCGTGAACATCAGGCTGACGAAGACGAGCACCGGCGCGACGAACAGGGCGATCTGCAAGCTGCTGCCGACAGCGATCTCAACGGCGGCGCCCATCTTGTTGCGCAAGGCAAGCATGACGGCGGCGCTGTGCTCGGCCGCATTGCCGATGATGGCAACGACGAAGGCGCCGATGAACAGCTCGGACATGCCGAAGCGGGTCGTGAATACGTCCAGCGTATGGACGAGCCATTCGCTGACGAAAGCGACCATCACGGTAGCCAGCAGCAAGTACATGACCGACTTGCCCTTCGACCATTTGGGCGTCTCGCCGTGAGCAGCCTGGGTATCGACGTGATCCTCCAGCATATCCTTGTGAGTGAACATCGAATAGATGAGCCAGCCGACATAGGACAGGATGAGAAAGCCTGCGACGATAATGCTGAGCGTCAGCGTCTCGTCCGCGGGGAAATGTTCCGTTTTGACGAAGACGGCGGGAATGAACAGCGCGATGACGCCCAGGAGCATGAGGGAAGCGTTCTGTCCGGCCAGGTTCACGTTGAATTTCTGCTCCTTGAATTTCAAGCCGCCGCCGAGCGCGCTGACGCCGAGCACGAGCAGTAAATTTCCGATGATGGCTCCGGTCAGGCTGGCTTTGACGACATCGAACAAGCCTTCCTTGATCAGGAAGATCGCAATGATCAGCTCGGCCGCGTTGCCGAACGTCGCGTTCAGGAATCCGCCAAGCCGCTGGCCGGCGTAATGCGCCACCGATTCGGTCGCTTTGCCGAGGAAGCCCGCCACGAACACGATGGCGATCGCGGACAAGCCGAATGTCGCCTCGGCGCCCCAATGCAGGTAATTCGCAGCTGCACTGAGCACGAAGGTTACGATCAACGCGGGAAAGAACCATTTTTTCATCGTCATACTCCTTGTCTACGAATCGAATGAATGCCAAAGGAAGCAAGAACGTTATTAATATACCCGAATCGGACGGATCAAGTAAATGTTTCCTTTGGCATTTCATACAAGATATTATCGGGCGCAGCTTGGCTGACGGTTGCTTTCCGCTTGTCAATTCCAGTACAATGTAGTCATCAAAGGTTCAGGAGAGTGGGCCGCTATGACGGAAGAGCTGTTGCAAGAAGGACTTATACGCATATCCGACGATGTAGTCGCCACCATAGCCGGCCTAGCGGCATTGGAGACGCCAGGCGTCACGGCGATGTCCGGAGGCATCTCGGAAGGATTGGCCAAGCGCCTGAGCGGCCGGAATGCGCAGAAGGGCGTCACCGTGGAAGTCGGCCAGCTCGAAGCGGCGATCGACCTGCGGATCGTGGTGCAATACGGCATTCCGATCCAGGAGGTCGGAAGGCGGCTACAGGACAATGTGCGCGAAGCGGTGGAGAACATGACCGGGCTGCGGGTTGTCGAGGTGAACGTGAAGGTGGAAGGCGTCGCCTTCAAGGATGAGGAGACCGAAGAAGCGCTGCGCGTGAAGTAGGCAGCAAATAGACAAGGCCATCCATGCGGCATACCGCAGGATGGCCTTTAACATAAGCCGGGGGGATCGGATCAGGCAGCCGTGCGTGTGCGGCGGGTTTTGTCCTTGTCCACCCGATTGTATTCGCGCGATATGCTGAGCAGGATGCCCATTCCGAGCAGCGTTATCAGCATGGAGGAGCCTCCGTAGCTGATGAACGGCAGCGTTACGCCGGTGACGGGAATCGCCCCGCTGACGCCGCCCATGTTGATGAGCGCCTGGATCGCAATCAAGGAAACGATGCCGATTCCGACCAGCGTGCCATAGATATCCGGGCAGCGAAGCGCCACGATCAAGGCGCGCCACAGGAAGAGCATATAGAAGAGGAGAAAGACGGTCGTGCCGATAAATCCGAGCTCCTCCGCGATGACGGCGAATATAAAATCGTTATATGCATAAGGGAGGTAAAACAGCTTTTGCACGCTGTTGCCCAGGCCGGCGCCGAAGAGCCCGCCATGCCCGAACGCTTCCAGCGACCGCGTCAAGTGGTAGCCGGTTCCTTTCTCGTCGGCGAGCGGGTCGAGGAAGGCGGTGAACCGCGCGATGCGGTATTCGCCGATGAAGTCCGGATTAATGAGCATCATCAGGCTTGTCCCGAGTCCGGCGAGACCGATCAGCACGCATCCCGACAGGAAGACGTGCTTCAAATTCGAGCCGCCTGCCAGAATGATCGAAGCGGCGCAGAGCAGCAAGATGATGCAGGAGCCCAGGTCGGGCTGAAGCATGATCAGGAATGCGATAAAGCCGATCACGATCATGACCGGAAGCAGGCCGCGCTGGAATTCCCGGAACTTCTCGTCTTTCTTGGCGATGATGGCGGCCAAATACAAAATGATGGCGAGTTTGGCGAATTCCGTCGGTTGAATGCCGAATCCGCCGATGCCAAACCAGCTTCGCGCTCCGTTAAGGGACTTACCCATAACAAGCACGGCAATCAGCAAGACGATGGTCAACAGCAGGAACGGGGCGAACCATTGCTTGAACTTGGAATAGGGGATGTTCATCACAATGAACATGATGAACGTGCCCAGCCCAGCCCACATTAGTTGCCGCTTGGTGAAGTACAAGGCGTCATTGCCGAACTTGTCCGACACGACCGTCATGCTCGAACTGGCGCTGAATACCATGACGAGGCCGAATCCGACCAAGAGCAGCGTCAGGATGAGCAACAGGAAATCCGGCGTGCCGCGCCCGCCGGTGGCCGGGGGTTTCACCATGGCAGTCCCCGGGCGGCTCAGGCGAGCAGCTTCTTCAATTCCAGCACGCGCTGGGTTGCCGTATTCAAGATGGGCGCGGGAATCGGAGACTCATAGTCCAGTCCGTGCGGGAACGTAGCCCGCCCGATATAGACGGCTTCCACTTCCAGTACGGCGTCCGGGCTTTCGAGCCTGCCTTCGACGGCTCTCGTATTGATCCGCAGGAAGTAGTCTTCGCCGGCGGAACGGTCGTGCAGCTTAAGATCGTAAGTAGCGCGGCGATACTCCCATTGCCAGCGAACGAAGCCGAGCTTCTCGCCTGATTCGTCCAAGTGAGCCAGGTCGCTTCGGATGCCGTTCAAACCCGTATTGTCAATGATCATGGATTATAAGTTCCTCCTTAGGAACGCACGGTGCATTCCAGCTTCTTGTCTAACCTTCATCATAGACGGTTTAACGGGCTTCTGCAACCCTGAAGACGGAAGCAACTTCGAACGTTCGTTGACAATTGCGGCTTTCTTTCACCGGGTTTATCCCCTATGAAGCAATAGGCAAATTCTGATACAATCAAGCTCAGGAAGGAGGCGTCTGGCACCATGTTCGAGGAAACATTGACATCGCTGTATCCCCAGATGGTGGAATGGCGCCGTCATCTGCACCGGCATCCCGAGTTGTCATTCCGGGAATTCGAAACGTCAGCCATGATCGCCGGGCTGCTCGCTTCCTGGGGATTGGAAGTGCGCAGACAGCAAGGCGGGACCGGCATCACGGCGAAGCTGACGGGAGGCTTGCCGGGAAGATGCGTCGCCTTGCGCGCGGATATCGACGCTTTGCCGATCGCGGACGGCAAAGCTTGCGAATATGCCTCTACGGTACCCGGCGCCATGCATGCCTGCGGACATGATGGTCATACCGCCGAATTGCTGGCCGTAGCCCGCTATTACAGCTTGCACAGAGAGCGGACGGCCGGTACGCGGGTATTTCTGTTCCAGCCGGGTGAAGAGGTGCTGCCGGGCGGCGCGAAGGACATGATCGAAGACGGGGCGCTGGATGGCGTGGATGCCGTGTATGGCGTTCATCTGTGGTCGCCGCTGGCGTACGGAGCCGTTGCGACGCGCCCGGGCGCTTTCATGGCAAGTCCCGATGAATTCGAAGTCGAAATCATCGGCAGCGGCGGGCATGCGGGCTTGCCGCACGAGAGCGCCGATGCCCTCGTCACGGGCGCCGCCCTCGTTACCTCGCTGCAATCGATCGTCTCCCGCAGCGTGAACCCGCTCGATCAAGCCGTGCTGACCGTGGGACAGCTGCATGCGGGCACGGCGAACAACGTGATCGCGGAACGCTGCAAGCTGAGCGGGACGATCCGCACCTTTACGCCGGACGTTCGCCGCTTGATGCGCGAACGGCTGGAGGAGATCATCCGGCATGTGTGCGCGATGCACGGAACGAAGTACCGATTCCAATATTTAGAAGGGTATCCGCCTGTCGTGAACGACGAGGCGGAGACGGCGCGCGTGCTTCGGGTGGCGCAAGTGGCGCTGCCGGATTGTCGGACGATCGTAAGCGACAAGGTGATGGCCGGCGAAGATTTCGCCTATTACTTGCAGCAGAAGCCGGGCTGCTTCCTGTTCGTGGGAGCGGGGCGGGGGGACGGCGCTTCGGCACCCCATCATCATCCGCTGTTCGATCTCGATGAACGCGCCATGCTCGTTGCGGCCAGACTGCTTGTGGCGGTAGCGGACGATGCGGCTGCAAAGACCGGCTAGTGACGACGGGATGGCAGAGGCTGCATGAAAATTCCGCTTTTCGGTGACGCTATACCGGAGCGGAGAGAGTTTGCTCCGCAAACTTTCTATTTAAAGGTGGGACACCATGCGCAAAATTGCGGATGTCATGACGACCGGATGCGTTGCGGTAACGCCCAAAGACAACATTTACGAGGCGGCTGTCGCGATGCGCGATCACGATATCGGATTCGTGCCGGTTGTGGAAGGGAATCGGCTGCTCGGCGTCATTACGGATCGCGATCTCGTCGTCCGGGGCTATGCCGAGAAGCATTCCGGTTCCACGTCCGTCATGGATGTGCTGACGGACAATGTACGGACCGTGTCGCCGAACTTGTCGGTGGATGAGGCGGCAGCGCTCATGGCGGCCGAACAGATCCGCCGGCTGCCGGTCGTGGAGCATGGGGAATTGAAAGGCATCGTATCGCTTGGCGATCTTGCCATAAGGGAGATTTTCGTATCCGAGGCCGGGGAAGCGTTGAGCGGCATTTCGGAACCGGATCACCGGGAGTCGACCGTCACGCACTAAACGCTCGGGCGGCTTGGCGCGGCCTGGTTCGCATGTCGCAGGCAACTCGCGTACGCGGCCTTGCTGCGCCTGATCACCTTCCAAGGCTTGTATTGACCGTATTGCATTCATCTATGGTATGATAGATGTGCAAGATAAGTCTGCGAGGTGAGAGTTTGCTCCGCAAACTCCCTATTACCGTCAGAGGTGAGAGTTTGCTCCGCAAACTCCCTATTACAGGAGAGGTGAAGCCGCTTGGCCATCGCGTCGGAAATGCTTCCTTCGGCCCAATCGGGCCACGCCGGGGAGCAAGACATTGTCGATTTTACGGAATTGTTGTCGCGTGCATACGCGTTGGGCGATATGATCAAACGGTCCGACCTGACCGATCATTACGTATATTGGAAGCGGCAAGTGGAGCAGGACGAGGAAGTCGGACGCTTGTCCCGGCGACTCGCGCTTGCGAAGGAGAAATATGCGGAATGCGAACGGTTCGGCCGCTTCCATCCGGACTATCATGAAGCATTGAATCAAGTATACGCCGCTCAGGCAGAGCTGGATCGGCTCGATTCGGTGCGCGGGTTCAAGACGGCAGAGCAAACGCTGGACGAACTGTTTCACGAGATCTCGTCCCTGGTGGCAAGATCCGTCTCGGAATCGGTCAAAGTGCCGGATTTGGATCCGAATGCCCGGGGAAGCGGTTGCGGCAGCGGGGGAATTTGCTCGTGCGGCAGCGGCGGCTGCGGGTGAGCATGCACCGATATGTCAGCCATGCAGCGCAATGATTCGAAAGTCGGAGGAATGGCGAATGTTTGCTGAACGCGTCGGCTATATCGTTTGGTTCAACGATTGGAAAGCGGCCAAAGGACTGGACAAATACGGATCGCTGCATTACTTGTCGAGAAGGATGCAATATGCCGTGCTCTATATGAATGCGGACAGCGCCGACGAAGCGCTGCGCAACTTGCAGCGCCTGCCCTATGTCCGCCGAGTCGAGCGTTCCTATCGAAGCGAGATCAAAACCGAATACGAGAAAAACGTGCCGGACCAAACGCGCTTTTACGGTCTTTAAGCGAATCGGCCGCTCCCCTATTTGCAGGAAAGTCTCCGAAAAACGGGGACTTTTTGCACATATGGCTGCGAGAAGGCTTGCATGATATCCATATCATGGAATGGTTGGCGAATCCTTAAATAGTTGTTGAATCGGCGGGAATAGATGCGTTAAAATAGACGTATATACCTATCGGTTCGTCGAGTGTGCTTGGGTTATCGGACCTACGGTCGGGAAGGGGATACCCGGTGAAGGACAAACAAACGGAGCGGTGGAATACTTACGAACCCTTCTTTGTCGAATTGGGCGACAAGAGAGTGGCTGACATTATTATCACCAATCATGCCAGAACGCGCTGGACCGACCGGGTAGAGAACGAGAAGACCGGCTTTTCCGATATTGCCCAATATTTGTGGAAATGTCTGAAGGAAGACCGAATCGTCTCTTATTATCGCAACGAGCAGGATGTGTATACGATCGACGACGATCTCGTATTCGTAGCCGAATTCGCCGTGGCCGAATCGATCACCGACCTGATCGGCAATCCGCTGCACAAGATGATCATCGTAACTTTCCTTGGCCGGATGTCGGAGACGATGGAGCTCCGTGATTTGAAAACGTATTATTCATGGCTTCGCCATTCCCGCCGCATGACCCTGATCAAGAATAACCGCAAACGCCGATAGCAGGCAGTTATGCAGAGCCGTTCCTCAAGCGGAAATCCGCCGGAACGGCTTTTCGCTGCGCGGACGTGATATAATGTCAAGTAGACAGGAGAGGTGAGGCGTGCCCATGACGCTTAATGTTCATCAATTGCACATCTTTTATACAGTGGCGGACCGGGGCAGCTTCTCCGCCGCTGCGCAGACGCTGCACATGACCCAGCCGGCGGTGACGATGCAGATTCAGGCGCTTGAAGAGCGTTACGGAACGAAGCTGCTAAACCGCACGACCAAGAAGCTGGAGCTGACGGAAGCCGGACATTGGCTGCTGCCTCAAGCGCGTAAGGCGGTGGAACTGCTGCGGGATACGGATGCCAGAATGATCCGGTTCGTGGAAGAGTTGAAGGGGCGGCTCCAGTTCGCGGCCAGCCTGACGATCGGCGAATACGTGCTGCCGCGCTTGCTTGGTTCTTTCTTGCGGTTGCACCCCGGGCTGTCTGTCAATATGAAGGTCATGAACACGACTGAAATTCTCGACGCCGTCAACCATCAGGGGCTTGAATTCGGACTGATCGAGGCCCCTTGCGAGCTGCCCGGCATGCTGGCGGAAGCCGTCATGGATGACGAATTGATGCTCGTCGCGCCCGCCGATCACCCATTCGCCGCGCGGGAATCGGTGACGTTGGATGAAGTTCTGGCCCAGCCGTTCGTGCTGCGGGAGAAAGGGTCGGGCACGAGACAGGTCGTGGAAGACGAACTGTGGCGTCATGACGCGGAGGAACGGAATTTGAAAGTCGTCAGCGAGTTCGGGAGCACGGCTGCGATCAAGTCGGCCGTCGAAGCCGGCTTGGGCTTATCCGTCTTGTCCGTCTGGACGATCAAGCACGAGACGGCGCTCGGATTGCTCAAAACGGTGCCGATTCGGGACGTGTCGTTCAAACGACAGTTCTATGCAGTCCGTCTGCCATCGTCGCTGTTGTCGCTTCCTGCCGCCGCATTCATGGAACAACTGAGAGGGATGCCCGTATGAGTCGATTTGATCTCCACGTGCATACGACGGCATCGGACGGACGCCACCGTCCTGCGGAAGTCGTGCGGATGGCGAGCAGTGCCGGTCTGGCGGGCATCGCCGTCACCGATCACGATACGGTGGCGGGGCTGGAAGAGGCGCTTCATGCGGGCGCCGAGATCGGCATTCTCGTCGTACCCGGCGTGGAAATCAGCACCGAGTCGGAAGGTAAAGACATCCATATTCTGGGATATGGCTTCCGGCGGGACGACCCGAAGCTGCTGGAGCGGCTCGCGGCGCAGCGGCGCGTGCGGGAAACGCGCAATGAAGCGATTATCGCCAAATTGCAGGAACTGGGCATGCCCATCGCCTACGAGGAAGTGCTGCAGGCCGCGTCGGCTTCACCGCGCGGCGACGGATCGGTGGGCCGTCCGCATATCGCGGAGGTGCTCGTCGCCAGAGGCCATGCACAGGATATGCGGGACGCGTTCGACCGGTATTTGGCGGAAGGCGCCGCTGCCTACGTCAGCCCACCTCGGATCGAGCCGATGGAAGCCGTGCGATGGATTCACGAAGCGGGAGGAATGGCGGTCGTCGCGCATCCCGGCATTTACCGCCGCGACCATCTCGTCGTGGAATTGCTGGAACAAGGCGCGGATGGGCTGGAGGCTTACCATTCGGACCATGATGAATCGCAGCAGCGGCATTACAAGACGCTCGCGAAATCGCGCGGCAAGCTGGTCACAGGAGGCTCCGACTTTCACGGCTCGCGCGAAGGGGTCGTCTTCCACGGGAGAATCGGACATCGCACGGTCGACGTCTCCGTCATCGATCGGTTGCTTGCAGGGCGAGCGTCTGAATGAGCGCTTCGTCCGGCGTTACGAACAGCGTCTTCTGGTTCTCATAGATGACGAAGCCCGGCTTTGCCCCGTTCGGCTTGCGGACATGGCGAATGAGCGTATAGTCGACGGGCACGTTGCTGGATGACTTGGCTTTGCTGTAATAGGCGGCGAGCAAGGCGGCTTCCTGCAGCGTCTTGTCGCCGAATTTCCCTCCTCGGATCAGGACATGTGATCCCGGAATATCTTTCGTATGAAGCCACGTGTCCCCAGGCTGTCCGAGCCGGCAAGTCACGTAATCGTTCTGTGTATTGTTTCTGCCGACATAGAGGGGGATGTCTTCGCTGGAAGTGTATTTCAACACGGCGGGCGTCTCTTTTTTCTTCTTCTTCGCTCCCCGCTTCACGCTGCGCTGCCGAATATACCCTTGCTCTGCGAGCTCGTCCCGAATTTCCTCGATATCGGCCGGACTGGCCGAAGCAAGCCCCTGCAGCACCGACTCCAGATAGGCAATCTCCGCCTGGGCGGCGGCCATCTGCTCCTCGACGACCGTTTTGCTGTTTTTCAGCTTGTTGTATTTGCGATAATACCGCTGCGCATTTTCGGCCGGTGAGAGCGAAGGATCGAGTGCAACCGTGATCTCTCGCTGATCGTCCGCGTAGAAGTCCATGATTTGCGCCACGCTGTCGCCGCGCTGCAAGAGATGGAGCTGGGCGGTCAGCAATTCGCCGATCCGGCGGTAATGCTCCGCTTCTTCGGTTTCCCTGAGCGTCTCTTGCAGCTTGATCAGCTTCTTGGCGTTTTTGGCGGATTCGTTCGTTAGCAGGCGGCTCAGATCGGCGGTCCGCTGCCGCACGAGATCGCGGTCGGCTTTATCCCGGTAATACGTTTCCAGGCAATCGTTCATGGAATCGAATCGTCTGCCGTCGCCCTGGATGTGCGTAAGCGCGAGGGAAGAGAACGAGGTTCGTCCATCCGCGTCTTCCACCCAGTTCGGATCATATTGATGGGCAAGGACAGCTTGCACCGTCTCGCGAAAGACGTGCCATAGCTGATCGCGCCTCCCCTCGGCCCGGAAGACGATCTCCGCGGCGGCGAGCGGGCTGATGCCGGAAAAGGATTGCACGAGCAGGCGCGCGGCTGATTGTGAATCCCATGCGTCTTCGTCCGCCGCGAGGGCGTTGCCTGCCGTTTCATCCCATTCCGTCTTTGTCGCGGTCAACGGATCGAGCTTATGCTGGGGCGGAGGCGCCATGTAGGCTGCTCCTGGCAGTACAACCCGATAGCTGCTGACGGCGTGCGTTACATGGCGGATCCCGTCATGGATCATGCCGGATGCCGGGTCCATCAGGATCAGATTGCTGTGCCGTCCCATGATTTCCAGCGTCAACCGCTTCAAGGATAGGTCGCCCAATTCGTCTCGATGCCGGATATCGAGGTGCACGACCCGTTCCAGACCGTCCTGGGCGATCGCTTCAATGACGCCTCCTTCGCAATGCTTGCGCAGCAGCATGCAGAACATGGGCGGTTCGGATGGATTTTCCCACACGGACTGCGTCCAGTGCAGCCGGGGCATGGAAGGATGGGCGGATAGCAGCAGGCGCCTGCTTACGCCTTGGCCGCGCATATGCAGAATGATTTCGTGTTCGGTTGGCTGATAGATTTTGGATATCCTCGCGCCTACGGCGGCTTGCAATTCGTGCACGAGGGCCCGGGTGACGATGCCGTCAAGGGACATGGCTCTTGCTCCTGTTCTCCGATAAGATTACGTACCTGCTATGATGCCACAGTTGCAGCCAAAGGGAAAGGGACACCGGGATATTTCCCGGCTTGTCTGAATAGATATAGCTTGAACAGGGCTGTCCGCTTGATCGGGATCGGCGAAGCAGCGCCTAACGGGAGGAGTTGAATACGTCGTGGAACAACAAGATTGGCACAGTCTGGATCGCGATTCGCTAGCGGCAGCGCTGGGCACGGACCCGAAGGACGGTCTGCCGGCGGAAGAAGCGCGGCGAAGGCTGGAAAGTCTGGGCGCCAACGAACTTAGGGAGAAGCGGGCCGAATCGCCGCTCAAGCTGCTCCTTCACCAATTCAAGGACTTCATGGTGCTCGTCCTGGTTGGAGCGGTCGTCATCTCGGGATTGCTGGGAGAAATGCTGGATGCGCTGACGATCATTGCGATCATTCTCATTAACGGTATTCTGGGCTTCTTCCAGGAATACCGCGCCGAGCGCTCCCTGCGTGCGCTGAAGGAGCTGTCGGCGCCTCATGCCAAGACGATCCGCGGCGGGGCGCTGGAGACGGTGCCGGCGAGCACGCTCGTACCCGGCGATCTTGTGCTGCTGGAGAGCGGAGACCGGATCCCCGCGGACCTCAGACTGATAGACTGCCAGCAATTTGCGGTCGATGAATCTGCGCTGACGGGCGAGTCCGTGCCGGTCACGAAGGAGACAGGCGTGCTCTTGGGCGCCGAATTGCCGCTGGGAGACCGAAAAAACTGCGGCTATCTGGGCACGATGGTGACGGGCGGAACGGCGAGAGGCATCGTGACGACGACCGGCATGTCGACGGAGATGGGCAAGATCGCCGACATGATCCAGCGGACGGAAGAATCCGAGACGCCGCTTCAGAGACGGCTGGAGCAGCTGGGCAAACTGCTGATCATCGTCGCCATCCTGCTGACGGTGATGGTCGTCGTAGCCGGCGTGATGCATGGGCAGCCGCTGTACGGAATGTTTCTGGCCGGTGTCAGCCTTGCGGTCGCCGCTATCCCCGAAGGCTTACCGGCAATCGTCACGATCGCGCTCGCTCTCGGCGTGCAGCGCATGATCAGACGCAAGGCGATTGTGCGCAAGCTGCCGTCGGTCGAGACGCTGGGCTGCGCTTCCGTCATCTGTTCGGACAAGACCGGGACGTTGACTCAAAACCAGATGACCGTCACCCGACTTTGGCTGGGCGGCAGACGCATCGATGTGTGCGGCGAAGGATACGAGCCGACAGGCGAACTGCAGGAAGCGGGTTTTGCGATCGAAGCCAAAGGAGATGCTGCGATCCGGCGTTTGTCACAGGTCGCCGCCCTGTGCAACAATGCAGAGCTGGCTCGAACGGAGAAAGCAGCGGAAACGAGAAAGAAAAAGACGGACAAAGACGGGGCTGCAGGCGGACAAGCGGAGTGGAAAATCAAGGGCGATCCCACGGAAGGCGCGCTGCTTGTACTGGCAGCCAAGACGGGGCATTCGCGGGCTG
Organism: Bacillota bacterium; assembly: GCA_023391635.1. Taxonomy (GTDB): domain Bacteria; phylum Bacillota; class Bacilli; order Paenibacillales; family Paenibacillaceae; genus Cohnella. The sequence goes on from JAEWAQ010000001.1 coordinate 39,306, forward strand.
CGCTGGAGCCGATGTACAGCAGGGAGAAGGAGTTCCCGTTCGATTCGGACCGCAAGCGGATGTCCGTGCTGGTCGCGCATCAAGGCGGCAAGCTGATGATGACCAAGGGCGCCCCCGACTTGCTCGTGGAGCACTGCGAATACGTGCTGTGGGGCGGTCAGGTGACACCGTTCACCTCTACGCTTCGCCAGAAGGTGCTGCAGGCGGGAGAAGCGATGGCAGGGGATGCGCTGCGCGTGCTCGGCTTCGCCTATCGGGACATGAAGGCGCACGAGACTTGCGAGACGAACGAGCAGGCGGAGCGGGGGCTCATCTTCGTCGGCTTGGCCGGCATGATCGACCCGCCGCGCAAGGAAGTGCAGGAAGCGATCGTCAAGTGTCGCCACGCCGGCATCAAGACCGTCATGATTACAGGCGACCATGGGTTGACGGCGGCCGCGATCGCGCGCGACATCGGCATCATGCAGCGTGACGGTCGCGTCGTAACCGGTACGGAGCTGAACGTCATGAGCGACGATGAGCTCGATGCCATCTCTGCGGATGTAAGCGTCTATGCCCGCGTGTCGCCGGAGCATAAGCTGCGGATCGTGCAAGCGTTGCAGCGGGGCGGCCATGTGGTGGCGATGACCGGCGACGGCGTCAACGACGCGCCGGCCGTCAAAGCCGCCGACATCGGCATCGCCATGGGCATCACCGGCACGGACGTGACGAAGGAAGCGTCTGCGCTCGTGCTGGCGGACGACAATTTCGCCACCATCGTCGCGGCTGTAGAAGAGGGCAGAGGCATTTACGAGAACATCCGCAAGTTCATCCGTTATTTGCTCGCCTCCAACGTCGGGGAAATCATGACGATGTTCCTGGCAATGATGGCCGGATTGCCGTTGCCGCTCGTCCCGATCCAGATTTTGTGGGTCAATTTGGTTACGGATGGGCTGCCGGCGATGGCGCTCGGCGTCGATCAATCCGAGAGCGACCTGATGCGCCAGAAACCCCGCCCGGCCAAGGAAAACATCTTCGCGCGGCGATTGGGCTGGAAAATCATCAGCCGCGGGTTACTGATCGGCTTGTGTACGCTAGGGGCATTCGTGCTGACGTTGCAGACGGGCAACGGGGATTCGGCATCTCTGATTCACGCGCAGACGGTGGCGTTCGCGACGCTCGTCATGGCGCAGCTCATCCACGTATTCGATTGCCGCAGTTCGCGTTCGATCTTCCACCGCAAGTTGCTGGAGAACCGGTTCCTGGTGCTGGCCGTGCTATCTTCACTCGCGCTGATGCTGGTCGTGATGTACTTCGAACCGCTGCAGCCGATATTCAAGACGGTGCCGCTTGATCTGCGGGATTGGGCGCTGGTCGCCGTGGCGGCAGGCATTCCTACGTTCGCGATGGGCATCGGCAGCGTGCTCGGCACCTCGAAGCCCAAGCGGCGCAAGGGCGGTTACGGCGGCTCGGTCCGTCCGCGTCCGGTATCTCGTTAGTTATAGGTAATCAATTGGATTTTCAAATCAGATTGTTATCAGCGAAACCCGCCAGGCAGTCTGGCGGGTTTCGCTTCTGGACGATGATTCTCATCCGCTCGAACCCGGGAAAACCCGGTTACTCCTTAAACTTCTTTTTCAATTGGTCCGAGCCGATCCCTCCGACGATCAGGAGCGCCAAAGGCACAACGTTCATGATCACGCGCCAATCCCCTGCGAATTCGAACTCCATGCCAGCCCACTTATTGAGCGCAAGCACCGCCAGCTTGAACAGCATCGTGAATACGCCCAATAAAAACAGGCAGTCGAAAAACAGCTTCCAATTCGGATGCGCGAGCTGTTTGCCGTCTCGTATGACCTTTTCCTCCAATTCTTTGTCACTCCTCAGTAGCTCATCAACCGTAATTCCGAATAAATCGCTCAAAGCGATAAGGATCTCGATATTAGGGTAGTTTTTTCCAGTTTCCCACTTGGACACGGTTTGACGACTAACATGCAACCGTTCCGCCAAGTCGTTTTGCGACCAATTCCTCTTTTCCCTTTCTTCCTTCAACCTCTCGCCAAATATCATGAAAGTCTCTTCCCCTTCCTAAGCTCCAGTATGCGCGAATCCCCATCCCAACGTAAAGCAATCATTCAGCGCACACCCCCGCAACTTTTTCGTTACACTTCTATAGGTCGCCCTTTAACCCCGCTACAAGCTCCAATTTCCACCAACGTATCTTATGCGCACCCAAGCTGTCATGCGGGAGTCCAGAGGGCGCAGCGCCTCTGGGGTCCCCCTTCCGGCGGAACGGGGATTTAGGGGGTTGGCGGAAAAGAGAAGGAAGGGGGATTTAGGGGATTGGCGAAAAAAAAGGGGTAGGCGAAAAAAGGAAAGAAGGGGGATTTAACGGGTATGTGATAAAAAGAGGTTGGAGAATTCATAGGAGTTAGTACGAGGAAAAGGGGAATGGCAAGCGAAACAGGGGTAGGCGAATCGTAGGAAAGATGCTACATTAATAATTACTTCATAAATATAGCGGCACCGGCTTAAAGAAAAACGGACCGTCTATTTCGATAGGATGGGGAAACGAATGAAACCGGATTTGCGCGCGGCGCTTCGGACGAAGCCGCTGGTCGGCGATGGGGCGATGGGAACGTACTTGTACCAACTGGGCTTTCCGGTCGGGGTTTCCTATGAGGAATACAATCTGCTCAAGCCCGGAGTTATCGCCGACGTGCATCGGCGTTACGTCCAAGCGGGCGCACAAGTAATCGAGACAAATACGTTTTCCGCGCAGCATGGGAAGCTTGCCAAGTACGGGCTGGAGAAGAAAACCGAAGACATCAACGCGGCGGGCGTCGCGATTGCCAGGCAGGCAGCGGGTGACAGGGCTTACGTAGTGGGCGCGATCGGGGCGATCCGAGCCGGCCGGAGAAAAAACGTTCGTACGGCGCAGATGAAGCGCGATTTCGAAGAACAGATCGGCGCGCTGCTCGCGGCACAGCCGGACGGTTTGCTGCTCGAGACGTTCTTCGATCTGGAAGAATTGTCGCTCGCGCTCCATATGATTCGCCAGAAGAGCGATATTCCCGTCATCTGTCAATTCGCCGTGGAGGACGCTGCCCGCACGCACGACGGCGTCCCGCTTGGCGATGCTTTCAGGCGGCTCAAGGCGGAAGGCGCGGATGTCATCGGCTTCAATTGCCGCAGCGGCCCGAATGCGATAATCCGCGCCATGGAGACGATCCCGCGCGACCTCGGCGTCCCGTTAAGCGTGTTCCCGAATGCAGGCATCGCCGATTATGTGGACGGCAAAGTGGAGTACAAGGCGACGCCCGAATATTTTGCACAGTCGGCGCTGCGGTTCGCCGATCTCGGCGCGCGACTGATCGGCGGCTGCTGCGGAACGACGCCGGCGCATATCGAGGCGATTGCCGGCGCGCTGCATGCATACGAACCGGGTTCGCCGGGCACGGGCAAGTTGAATGGGCAGCCGGCCACGGCCAATGCGGCTTCAACTTCCGTGCCGATTGTCGTGGCAGAAACGGAACCCGCAGCGGATCAAGGCGCTGTTAGCAACGTGGAGCCGAGCCTGGTCGAACTCGTCAAGCAGCGGCATACGGTCATCGTAGAGCTCGACCCGCCGCGCGATCTCGATATCGCCCGCTTCATGACAGGCGCTCAGGCGATCAAGGACGCCGGCGCGGACGCGGTGACGATGGCGGACAACTCACTGGCGGTTACCCGCATGAGCAATATGGCGTTAGGCGCGCTCATCAAGGAGCGGGTCGGCATTCGTCCGCTCGCGCATATCGCCTGCCGCGACCGCAACCTGATCGGCACTCAGTCGCATATGATGGGTTTCGACGCACTGGGCATCGATCACGTACTGGCGGTCACGGGCGATCCGGCGAAATTCGGCGATTTGCCGGGCTCCAGTTCCGTTTACGATCTCACTTCATTCGAAATCATTCGCATGATCAAGCAATTGAACGAAGGCATCGCGTTCTCCGGCAAACCGCTGAAGCAGAAAGCCAGATTCGTCATCGGCGCCGCATTCAACCCGAACGTGAAGCATCTGGACAAAGCGGTTCAGCGGCTGGAACGCAAGATCGCCTCCGGCGCAGACTACATCATGACTCAGCCGGTATACGACCCCCGCTTGATTGAGCAAGTGTCGGAAGCGACGCGGCATCTGAACGTTCCGATTTTCATCGGCATTATGCCGCTAGCCAGCGGACGCAATGCGGAATATTTGCATAATGAGGTCCCGGGCATCCAACTGTCCGATGAAGTTCGCCGCCGTATGCACGGTCTCGAAGGTCCGGCAGGGCGCGCGGAAGGCGTAGCGATCGCCCGGGAATTGCTGGATGCGGCTATACCTTTGTTTAACGGGATCTATTTGATCACGCCTTTCCTGTTCTATGAAATGACCGCGAGCCTCACCCGGTATGTCGCTGACAAGAGCAAGGCGCAGCTACAGCAGAATGGTTAGTGACATGGAATGCCCAACGTGCTCTTGTCCGTCCTATGGATTTGAAGTACAATAAATCAATAAATCACTAGGGTGCGCCTGCGCACATCTATCTCGCAGTATGCGGGGAGCGGCTTTCGGCAACAATGGAAGCATGGCAGCATACTGCCCCCCGATCCGTATTGACGAGGACAGACCGGAGGGAATCGTTGCATGGCAATCAAGCTTATCAACATCGGTTTTGGGAACATCGTATCGGCCAACCGGATTATATCCATCGTCAGTCCGGAGTCCGCGCCGATCAAGCGCATCATCCAGGAAGCACGCGACCGGCATATGCTGATCGATGCGACCTATGGCCGACGTACGAGAGCCGTGATTATTACGGACAGCGACCATGTCATCCTGTCTGCAGTCCAGCCCGAAACGGTCGCGCATCGTCTATCCACCAAAGACGACGACAATGACGAATGAATTGGGGAAATCCATGAACAGAGGTTTGCTGATTGTGCTGTCGGGACCGTCGGGCGTCGGCAAAGGGACGGTATGCAGCGAGCTGCGCCGCCGCCATGCCGATCTGGTCTACTCGGTGTCCGCCACGACAAGAAAACCGCGTGAGGGCGAACAGGATGGGGTCAACTATTTTTTTAAAACCCATGACGAGTTCCGGCGGATGATCGCGGAAGACGCTCTGCTGGAATACGCCGAATACGTCGGCAACTATTACGGCACGCCGCGCGACTTCGTCGAGCGGACGCTTGCTGCCGGCAAGGACATCATTCTCGAGATCGAAGTGCAAGGCGCGCTGAAGGTCAAAGAGAAATTTCCGGAAGGCGTATTCGTGTTCCTGCTGCCGCCGTCGCTTGGCGAATTGAAGCAGCGCATAACCGGCAGGGGGACGGAAACGCAATCGGTGATCGATCATCGGCTTTCCGTGGCGGTGGAAGAGATGAACTTGTTGTATCATTATGATTACGCCGTCGTGAACGACCGGATCGATTCGGCCTGTGAGCGGATCGCGGCCATTATGACCGCGGAGCATTGCAAGCGTGAACGGTTCCTGCACGAGCTGTTCGAGGAATTGAAAGAGCTAACCCCAGTCGAAAACGGATCGGAGAGGTGAATTGATGTTATATCCATCGATCGATGAATTGGTTCGCAAGGTAGACAGCAAATATACGCTGGTTGTAGCGGCGTCAAGACGGGCTAGAGGCTTGCGGGACGGCGAACAGTCGGAAATGATGGCGCCCAAGTCGCACAAGGTCGTCGGCGTCGCGTTGGAAGAGATTTATCACGATTACGTGCAAGTCGAGCATTTGGGCAAATAACGAGCGGAAGAAGGACAACCCCTGCGGTTGTTTTTTTTCTAGCGGGCACAGGTCGGGTTAGTTGCGGGATAAGAGTAGGTTAGGGGGAAACCGCATTGAAGCAGCTCGCGGGCAAAACGATCGTGCTCGGCATTACAGGGGGCATCGCCGCCTATAAAGCGGCGACATTATGCAGTCGGTTGGTCGGCATGGGAGCTTCCGTTCGCGTCATCATGACGGAAGGGGCGACCCGGTTCATTACGCCGCTCACGCTGCAGACGCTGTCCCGCCATCCGGTCGCCACCGACGTGTTCGATGAACGGGAGGCGGCGGTTGTTCAGCATATCGATTGGGCGGATGCGGCGGACCTCGTCGTCGTCGCTCCGGCGACGGCCAACATCATCGGCAAATTGGCGGGAGGCATCGCGGACGACATGCTGAGCACGACGCTGCTGGCGACGACGGCTCCGGTCGTGCTGGCGCCCGCGATGAACGTCCATATGTGGGAACATCCCGCCGTGGCGGACAATGTCCGCAAGCTGGCGGATCGAGGCGTGCGCTTCGTCGAGCCGGGGACGGGACAGTTGGCTTGCGGTTATGTCGGTAAGGGCCGGCTGGCCGAGCCGGAAGAGATCGCGGTGGCGATATCCGGTTGGTTGGCGGGCCCGAAGCCGCTGGCCAGCCGCCGCGTCATCGTAACGGCCGGCGGAACGGTGGAGCGAATCGATCCGGTACGGTACATCACGAACGATTCGTCGGGCAAAATGGGGTTTGCGCTGGCGGAAGCGGCGAGGGATTACGGGGCGGAAGTAACGCTCGTGTGCGCCAGAACGGACGCGCCGCCGCCGGGCGGTGTCGAAGTGGTGCGCGTGGAATCTGCTGCCGACATGTACGAGGCGGTCATGGCCCGGGTCGGCACGTTCGACGCCATCGTCAAGGCGGCGGCCGTTGCCGATTATCGCCCGCTGCACCGGCATTCGGTTAAAGTGAAAAAGAAGGATGAGACGATGACGCTCGAATTGGTGCGCAACCCGGACATTGTACAGGCGGTCGGGGAATGGAAGGCGTCGCATCCGGGAGAGCGGGTTCCGTATATTATCAGTTTTGCCGCCGAGACGGGTGACCTGGCGAAGCATGCCATGGATAAGCTGGCTCGCAAGAAGTGCGACATGGTCGTCGCCAACGACGTTTCTGAGCCGGGCGCCGGGTTCGGAAGCGATACGAATAAAGTGAGCGTGTTCGGAGCGGAAGGCCTGATCGCCGACATTCCGATGGTGGCCAAGCGGGAAGCGGCGAATCTCATCTGGCAGCTGGCGGCGGATCGGATGGGACGGGCATGATCGTCGCGCGTGTCATCGTGGACGTGCCGGCCCGCGAGACGGACCGGCCGTTCGATTATGAAGTGCCGGAGCATCTGGCGGGCTGGGCCGAAATCGGCAGCCGCGTCGCCGTGCCGTTCGGCGGACGGACGCTGCAGGGGTTCATCGTCGGCTTTGCCGAAGAAGCCGAAGTAGACGTCAGGCGGCTCAAGCCGCTGGCCGGACTGCTCGACGCGACGCCGCCGCTGACGCCGGAGTTGATCGAGCTCGGCGCCTGGATGAGCCGCCGCTGGGTATGCCCGATCGTCGTGGCGCTGCAAGCGATGCTGCCGGCAGCGCTCAAGGGGCGAACGGAGAAATACCTCGCGCCGGTCGACGCGTCGGCGCCATATTGGGCGGCGTCCGAGCCTGCATCGGAGGTGGAATTGCGGGGCGTCTTCCGCAAAGGCGCCGCCGTCAAATGGTCGTCGCTCATGCAGCAATTTCCGGAGCATGGCCCGCTCATCAAGCGCTGGTTAAAAGAAGGATGGTTGACGGAGAAGCAGCAAGTCGAGGATCGGATTGCGATCAAGACGGTGGCGACCGTCTACCCGCCGCCTCCGGAGCGATTGGCTGCCGCATGGGAAGCGTTGTCTCCGCAAGCGCGCAAGCAGCGGGACGTGATCGCTTATTTGGCCGCGAATCCCGTGCCGCTGACGACGGCGGAATTGGCGGAGGCGGCCGGCGCCACGCCGCAAATCGTCCGCGCGCTCGCGGATAAAGGCATTGTCGAAATCCGCCGGGAAATGCAGGACCGCGATCCGTATGCCGATCGGGAGTTTGCGCCTACGCTGCCGATGCAGCTGACGCCGGCGCAGCAAGCGGCGCTCGATCCGATCGCGTCGGCGCTGGCGTCTTATACGCATTATGCTTACTTGCTGCATGGCGTGACGGGAAGCGGCAAGACGGAAATCTACCTGCAAGCGATCCAGCAATGCTTGTCGCAAGGGCGGGAAGCGATCGTGCTCGTGCCTGAGATCGCCTTAACGCCGCAGATGGTCGAGCGGTTCAAGAGCCGCTTTGGCGCACGGGTAGCGGTGCTGCACAGCCGGTTGTCGCAGGGGGAGCGTTACGACGAGTGGCGCAAAATCCGCGAAGGCAGGGCGCAAGTGGCGGTCGGCGCCAGATCGGCGGTGTTTGCTCCATTTTCGCAAATCGGACTGATCGTCATCGATGAGGAACACGAAACTTCTTACAAGCAGGAAGAGAGTCCCAAATACCATGCGCGAGACCTTGCGATCGAGCGGGCCCGGATGAACCGCGCAGTCGTCGTGCTCGGATCGGCGACGCCTTCGCTGGAAAGCTATTCGGCGGCAGCCAGCGGCAACGCGGAAGGCTCGATCGGCGCAATCGGATATATCGCGCTGCCGGAGCGTGTAGGGGATCGTCCGCTGCCATCCGTGCAGATCGTCGACATGCGGGAAGAATTGCAGCTCGGCAACCGGACGATGTTCAGCCGGGCGCTGAAGGAAGCGATCGATACGAGGCTGCAGCGGGAAGAGCAGATCGTGCTGCTGCTCAATCGCAGGGGCTATTCGACGTTCGTCATGTGCCGTTCGTGCGGGTATACGTGCACGTGCCCGCATTGCGATATCGCGCTCACGCATCACAGAGGCGCGCGCAATTTGCGGTGCCACTACTGCGGTCATGCGGAGCCCGAGCCAACCGTATGTCCTTCCTGCCAAAGCGAGCACATCCGCTTCTTCGGCACGGGGACTCAGAAGGTCGAGGAGGCGCTCGCTCTCACGTTTCCAGGTATTCGGGTCATTCGCATGGACGTGGATACGACGACGGAGAAGGGATCGCACGAGAAGTGGCTGACGATGTTCCGCGAGCGCAAGGCCGACGTGCTGCTCGGCACGCAGATGGTCGCCAAGGGGCTGGATTTTCCCCGGGTGACGCTTGTCGGCGTGCTGGCCGCGGATGCGGCGCTTCGCTTGCCGGATTTTCGGGCGGCCGAGCGGACGTTCCAGCTGCTCACGCAAGTAGCCGGTCGAGCGGGACGTCATGAATTGCCCGGCGAAGTCGTCATCCAGACGTACGATCCGGCGCATGTGGCGGTCGCCTCGGTAGCCGGGCACGATTACGCCGGATTCGTGCAGCAGGAGCTGCATGCCAGAAGCATGCTCGGGTACCCGCCTTATGGCAGGCTGATCGCCGTGACGTTCACGCACGAGTCGGTGCCGATGCTGCTGTCGACAGGAGAGATGTTCGCAAACCGGCTGCTGGATGCGGCGGCATCGCGCGGAATCGGCGGATTCACTTCGGCGCATGCCGAAGGCCACGGGGATCGTGGGCGGGCGGCAGCGGACGAACCGGTCATGGACGTGCTTGGCCCCGTGCCTTCGCCGATTCCTCGCTTGAAGGATCGCTACCGATTTCAATGTATGGTAAAATATCGGGGAACGCTCGATGCGAGCGCCTTGACCGCCAAGGTGCTGCAGGACATGGGCGATGCGGTGAAACGAAGCGGCGTGCAGATCGGCGTCGACGTGGACCCGCAGATGATGCTTTGACAAAGGACTGATGGATATGGCCATCCGATTGATTGTAAAACATCCGGACCCCGTGCTGCGGGAACGCGCGAAAGAAGTGACGAAATTCAACGCCAGCCTGCACAAGCTGCTCGACGACATGGCCGAGACGATGTACGATGCGGACGGCGTCGGACTGGCTGCGCCCCAGGTCGGCATATTGAAACGCGTATTTGTCGTGGATGCCGACGAAGAGCACGGCTTGCTCGAGCTCGTCAATCCGGAGATCGTCAGCCGGGAGGGCGAACAGCTTGGCGCCGAAGGCTGTCTCAGCATTCCGGGCCTGCAAGGCGACGTGAAGCGCTCGAACAAGATCGCGATCAAAGCCCAGGACCGCTACGGCAATCCGGTGCAATATGAAGGTACGGAATTGCTGGCGCGCGCATTCCAGCATGAGCTCGACCATTTGAACGGAGTTTTGTTCCTGGATCTGGCCGAATCCGTCTATGAAGCGCGCAAGCTGGCGCCGGAGCAAGGTGGAGAATAATATGCGCATCGTTTTCATGGGAACGCCGGCATTTGCTGTTCCTTCTTTGCAGATGTTGTTGGACGGCGGATACGAGGTCGTGGGCGTCGTGACGCAGCCGGACCGGCCGCAGGGGCGCAAGCGTGTGCTGACGCCTTCCCCAGTCAAGGCGTTCGCGCTGGAACGGGGACTCGCGGTCATGCAGCCGGAGAAGCTGCGGGCGGCGGATGCGGTTGAGCAATTGGCGGCATGGCGACCGAACTTGATCGTGACGGCGGCGTACGGGCAAATATTGTCTCGTGCGGTGCTTGCAATGCCGAAGCTCGGCTGCCTGAACGTGCATGGCTCGCTGCTCCCGAAGTACCGGGGAGGCGCTCCGATTCAGCGGTGCGTGATGGAAGGCGAGAAGGAGACGGGCGTCACACTCATGTATATGGCCGAAGGCTTGGACACCGGCGACATGATCGCCCGGGTGATCTTGCCGATCGGGGATGAGGATACGGCAGGCTCGCTGTTCGAGAAGCTGAGTGCCCTGGGGGCGGAGCTGCTGCGCGAGTGGCTGCCGCGCATCGCGGACGGAACGGCGCCGCGCGAACCGCAGCGAGAAGCGGACGCCACGTACGCGCCCAACTTGACACGAGAGGACGAGCGGATCGACTGGTGCGTCACGGCGCGGGAAATATTCAATCGCGTGCGCGGGCTGAACCCGATGGCCGGCGGCTTCACGATATGGAACGGCGAGGTGTTCAAGGTGTGGCGCTGCCGCGTGCCTGACGGTGCGGATGCGGTACTGCGGCCGGAGTGGGCAAGCATGGCGCCGGGGACGGTGCTCGAATCCGGCGACTTCGGCATCCGCGTGCGTACGGGTGACGGCAGCGTGGTGCTCGCGGAAGTGCAGCCGGCCGGACGCAAGGCGCTCGCAGCCGCGGAATTCGCCAAAGGCGCGCGACTCGCGCCCGGAACGGCGCTCGGTTGATGCGACCCGGGCGCCTTTTTTTGTTGTTGAGGGGACAATAGTTGGGTGACGCTGCCTTTAGTGCCCGTTACCGGATGAGATCGAGTAACTGTGCGGAAAAGGAACCGCCAGCGGCGAGTTACCTGACGAGATCGGGTAATTCTGCGGAAATGGAACCGCCAGCGGCGAGTTACCTGACGAGATCGGGTAATTCTGCGGAAATGGGCGCACCAGCGGCGAGTTACCTGACGAGATCGGGTAATTCCGCGGAAATGGGCGCACCAGCGGCGAGTTACCCGACGAAACCGGGTAATTCCGCGGAAATGGAGTCACCAGCGGCGAGTTACCCGACGAGATCGGGTAATTCTGCGGAAATGGGCGCACCAGCGGCGAGTTACCCGACGAAACCGGGTAATTCCGCGGAAACGGGCGTACCAATGGTGAGTTACCCGATGAAATCGGGTAATTCCGCGGAAATGGAGTCACCAGCGGCGAGTTACCCGACGAGATCAGGTAATTCTGCGGAAATGGGCGCACAGCGGCGAGTTACCCGACGAAACCGGGTAATTCCGCGGAAACAGGCGCACCCGCGGTGAGATGCCCAACGAGATCGGGTAAGTCCGCGAGAAACGCAGCTGTCAGCAACGAGTTGCCTATGTGAAAGGGGAAATCTAGATGACAACCGATCAACGCCGCCACCCTCGCCCCCGCGGCAAATCCCGGCGAGCGCCGGCGGGGGCGAGGGAACTTGCGCTCGAAGCGCTGAGCCGGGTTGAAGAGCAAGGTTCCTACAGCGGGTTGACGTTGAACGCGCTGCTGTCGGAGGCGAACCTGCCGCGATCCGACACCGCGCTCGCGACGGAGCTTGTCTACGGCACGATCCAACGTCTTCTCACGATCGATAACGTGCTCGCTTCGCGTGTCAAAGGCTGGCCACGCAAAATCGAGCCATGGGTGCGCTGCTTGCTCAGGCTCAGCTACTACCAGTTGCGCTGGCTGGATCGCATCCCGGCTCATGCCGCCGTGGACGAAGCGGTGCGCATCGCCAAGCAACGCGGTCACGCCGGCATCGCCGGCCTGGTGAACGGCGTGCTGCGCGGGCTGCTCCGGGAAGGAGTTGCCCCTGCGCTTCCTGCGCATCTGTCGCCAATCGAGAGGATTTCTCTCGAGCACAGCTTTCCGCAATGGTTGGTTAAACGATGGGCGAATGTCTATGGAACGGAAACCGCAGAGCGGATGTGCGCAGCGTGCAATGAACCTCCGCATGCGTCGATGAGAGTCAACCGACTTCGGACAACTCGCGCGGAGATGTTGTCCAAGCTGCTCGAAGCGGGTGTCTCCGCGCATGCGTCACTGCTTTCGGCAGACGGTATCGTCGCTGACAAGGCGGGCAATCTCGCGGAAACGTCCTGGTATCGCGACGGGCTGGTCAGCGTACAGGACGAGAGCTCTATGCTCGTCGCGGCGGTCGCGAACCCGGAGCCCGGCTCATCGGTACTCGACTGCTGCGCGGCGCCGGGCGGCAAATCGATGCATATGGCCGAAATCATGCGCAACCAAGGCAAGATCGTCGCCTGCGACATTCACGTACACAAGCGAGCGTTGATCGAGCGTCAACAAGAGCGCCTAGGTTTCGGCATCGTCGAAGCCGTCACGCTGGACGCGCTCGAATTGGACAGGATTTACCCGCCGGACTCGATGGACCTGGTGCTGCTTGACGCACCATGTTCCGGCCTTGGCGTTATCCGCCGCAAACCGGAAATCAAGTGGAACCGGAAGCCGGAAGATATCGCCAAGCTTGCAGCATTGCAATACCGTCTGCTGCAAACCGCCTGCAAGCTCGTGAAGCCGGGTGGCGCGATCGTATACAGCACCTGTACGATGGCTCCTGAAGAGAACGAAGATGTCGTTCGTCGCTTCCTGAAAGAGAACCCTGCGTTTCGACTGGACGCGCATTGGCCGGAGGAAGCGCTGCAGCCGTTGCGAGCGAGGCAAGCGTTGCCAGAGCCGTTCGAAGGCTTCGCGCAAATCCTTCCGCACCATTACGGCAGCGACGGCTTCTTCATCGCCCGGATGTGCAGGACCGCGCAATAGTGAACGCCCGCATCCGACTTAGCGAGCCAGTAGGTGCAGATGGTGCGGAGGGCAACAAAACGACGGAGTTGGCAGGCTAGCAGGTGCAGATGGTGCGGAGAGCAACAAAACGAAGGAGTTGGCAGGCCAGCAGGTGCAGATGGTGCGGAGGGCAACATAATTGTGGGGTTAGCGAGCCAGTAGGTGCAGATGGTGCAGTGGTCAATATCACATTGGCGTTTGGCGTCCGTGTGCCGGTGTCCGGTTCGTATCTTTATGCAATCGGCCCCTTTATGATAAAATAGAACGAATGGTGGTGAAGAAGTTGAAAAAAACGGTACCGAAAGATAAACCTTTCATCTACGACCTCTCTCTGGAGGAGTTGCAAGATTGGGTGAAGGAACAGGGCGAGCCCGCTTTCCGCGCCGGCCAAATTTACGAATGGCTGTATGTGAAGCGCGCCCAATCGTTCGAAGAAATGACCAACCTGTCCAAGCCGCTCCGGGCCAAGCTGCAAGCGTGCTTCGACTTCGTGACGCTGACGGAGATCGCCAAATTTTCGTCCAAGGACGGCACCGTCAAATTTTTGTTCCAGCTGCATGACGGCCATGCGGTCGAAACCGTGCTCATGCGACACAACTACGGCAACAGCGTGTGCGTGACAACACAGGTTGGCTGTCGGATTGGATGTACATTCTGTGCCTCAACGCTGGGGGGCTTGAAGCGCGACCTGACGCCGGGAGAGATCGTGGCGCAGGTAGTGAAGTGCCAGCAGTTGCTTGATCCGGAGGATCAGCGGGTGTCCAGCATCGTCATCATGGGCATCGGCGAACCTTTCGAAAATTACGATGCGACGATGAAGTTTCTGCGAACGATGATTCATCCGAAGGGGCTCAACATCGGCGCTCGCCATATTACGGTATCGACGAGCGGCATCGTCCCCAGCATCTATAAATTCGCGGACGAAGACATGCAGATCAATCTCGCGATTTCCATCCATGCGCCCAACGACGCGCTGCGGTCAAGGCTGATGCCGGTCAACCGCCGTTATCCGTTCAACGAAGTGATGGATGCCATTCGATATTATATAGATAAGACGGGACGCAGAGTGACGTTCGAGTATGCGTTGATCGGCGGCGTCAACGACCGGCCGGAGCACGCCGAAGAGCTGGCGGGCGTACTGCAAGGCATGTTGTGCCACGTCAACCTGATCCCGGTCAACTACGTACCGGAGCGGGATTATGTACGTACGCCGCGCGACGATATATTCGAGTTCCAGCGCATATTGGTGCGGAAGAACGTCAATGCGACGATACGCCGGGAGCAGGGCCACGATATTGCCGCGGCGTGCGGGCAATTGCGGGCCAAACATATGGAAGCGACGACGGGGTGATGCTGTGAGAGCGGCTTGGAGAACGCATGTCGGCAATGTGCGTCAAGTGAACGAAGATCGGGTATGGTGCGGGGAACTGCCGGGCGGCTGGACGGCTGCCGTCGTGGCGGACGGCATGGGCGGACATAAGGCGGGCGATGTGGCAAGCGAGCTTGCGGTCGGCTGTCTGGAGGACGCCTTGCAGTTCTGGAACCCGTCAGCGGAGGCGGAGGAAGGCATCCAGTCGCTGCATGAGATGATTCGCAAGGCGAACAAGGTCGTGTTCGAAACGGCATCGTTGAACGAGCAATATCACAACATGGGGACAACGGTCGTCGCGGCGATCGTTAGCCCGAACGGTGGATGGATCGGACACGTCGGAGACAGCCGCATCTATCGACTCCGTCAAGGCGTTCTGGAACAGCTGACAGAGGATCATACCGTCATCAACGAGTTGTCCAAGGCCGGACAGCTAACGCCGGATGAAGCGGCTCGCCATCCGCTGCGCCACGCGATTACCCGATCGGTCGGCACGGACAAGGATGTGAAAGCCGATGTGGCGGTCATCGACTGGCAGCCGGGAGATCGCCTGCTGCTCTGCAGCGACGGCCTCAGCAACATGGTCGAAGATAAGCTGCTTGAGATGACGCTCAGCCAGCCGGGAGCGGTCCTGGAGGATACGGCCGACCGCCTGGTGGAGATGGCGCTTGACGCGGGCGGCGATGATAACGTAACGATCGTAATCGTCGAAGACGGCAACGCTGCCGCCTCGGAAGGAGAGTCGTCATGATCGGACAAACGCTGGGCGGACGTTACGAACTGCTGGCTCGCATCGGCGGAGGCGGCATGGCGCTCGTCTACAAGGCGCGGGATAATCTGCTGAATCGATACGTGGCTGTCAAAGTGCTTCGTCAGCAATTCATGCATGATGAAGATTTCATCCGGCGGTTCAATCGCGAGGCGCAGGCCGCTGCATCGTTGTCGCATCCCAACATCGTCAGTATTTACGATGTCGGCCAGGACGCGGACACGCACTATATCGTGATGGAATACGTAGACGGTGCGAACTTGAACGAAATTATCCGCGAGAGAGCGCCGCTGCAGTCGGAGGAGGCCGTTAAGATCGCCTCCCAAATTTGCGACGCGCTGGACCATGCCCATTATAACCAAATCATACATCGCGATATCAAGCCGCATAACATTCTGATCGGCAACAACGGGCGGGTGAAGGTGACGGATTTCGGCATTGCCCGCGCCGTCACGTCTTCAACGATTACCCAGACCGGGTCCGTCATCGGTTCGGTCCATTATTTCTCCCCCGAGCATGCCAAAGGCGTGGCGGCCGGAGAGAAGTCGGACATCTATTCGCTGGGCATCGTGCTGTACCAGATGCTGACCGGCCGATTGCCGTTTCTGGGCGAGAGTCCGATCAGCGTGGCGCTCAAGCATTTGCAGGAGTCGTTCGAGCAGCCGCGCAAAGTCAATCCGTATATTCCGCAGAGCGTGGAAAATATCATCCTGCGCGCCATGCGCAAAAATCCGCAGGAACGCTATGCGTCCGCGCAGCAGATGCTTGCCGATCTCGAAACTTGCTTGCAGCCGGACCGGCTGAACGAGCCGCCGATCGTATTCGAAAGCGATGACGATTCGGAAGCGGACAAGACGCGCGTCATCCCGGCGATCCGGCCCGACATGCGGGACACGATCGAGGCGCCTGCGGTAATGCCCGCGCACGATCAGCCGGACGTTCGCTGGAATTCCCGCGGCCTGGAGGAAGATCCCCCGAGGCGCCGCTGGATCGTGCCTACCGTGCTGGGCATATTGGCCGTGGCGCTGGTCGCGGTGCTGGTGTGGGCGGTGATGTTGCTGAAGCAGGAACTGAAGCCGAAGGACGTGCAAGTGCCCGATGTTATCAACATGAAATTGGCAGACGCCATGATCGAGATGGAGAACGCCGGCCTGAAGGTAGAAGAGCCGGTGTCCGAAGAATCGAGCAAGGATGTCGAAGCAGGCAGGGTCATCAAGCAATCGAAACAAGATATTGCCGTGCGGGTAGGTTCTTCGATCACATTGACCGTGAGCACGGGCCCCGATCTGCCCGAGATGCCGAAAGTGATCGACACCAAGCTGAAGGACGCAATCGCAGCGCTCGGCAAGCTGGGCGTCAATCCCGACAACATTATCCCGGACGAACAATTCGACGAGAGCGAAGTCGGTACGGTGCTTGGCCAAAAGCCGGAAGAAGGCGAGAAATTCAATCCGGATACCGATAAGATCACTTTAACCGTCAGCAAAGGACAGGAAACGTTCCCGATGCCGAATCTGGTCGGCAAGACGGAGGAACAAGCCAAGGCAGAACTGGAAAAGAAAAACTTGAAGCTCAAGGACGGCAAACCGATCTACGAATCGAGCTTTGAGACGCCTAAAGGCCAAGTATTTAAGCAATTCCCGGTAGAAGGGGATGAAACGGCGACTCCGGGCCTGGAAGTGACGCTGTATGTGAGCAGCGGGCCGCCGGAAGGCGCGAAGGAAGTGACGTGGAAATTCACGGAATATCCCGCGGTAGAAGGTCAGGAGAGCACGATCGAGTTCTTGTGCACGGACGAAAAGGGCGAGAACCGGGCTTGTGGCACTTACAAGATCAAGCAAGCAACGACATTCCCCGTCACGTTGACTCTGCTGCCTGGCAAAGACGGCATGGTGACGGTCAAGCGCGACGGTCAAGTGCATGTCACGACGCCGGTGCCTTACGACGACGTTCCCGCCAACGTGAACGGTGAACCGCCAGCCGGACAAAGTTCGGAAGGGCCTCCGGCCTCCGATTCCGGTGATGGCGGCGGCCAAGGTCAAGCGAACAGCGGCGAGGGCCAGGAGCAAGGCCAAAGCCAAAGTGAGTCGCCATGAGTCGCAGCAGCGTGATGCGCGGATCGAAGGAGACGCTCGCCGATGCCTGAAGGGACGATCATGAAGGCGCTCAGCGGTTATTATTACGTACTGGACTCGCAGGACGGCCAGACCGTGCAATGCAGGGCAAGAGGAGTTTTCAAAATCAGGGGACAGTCGCCACTCGTGGGCGACCGCGTCCGTTATAAACCTACGGAGAACGGCGAAGGATCCGTCGAGGAAATGATGCCGCGCAGTACTGCGCTCATCCGTCCGCCGGTCGCCAACGCGGATTTGGCGGTGCTCGTCTTCTCCGTGACCCATCCCTCACTGAATCTCGCATTGCTGGATAAATTTCTCGTCCATATCGAGCACGCCGGTCTCGATGCTTTGCTTGTCTGGACGAAGACCGACCGCATACCGACAGGCCCGGAAGGAGAAAACGCGCGCCGCGAGATCGACAGCGCCCGCCAGCTATATTCTTCTATCGGTTACGAGGTGTTGCTGACGAGCGCACACAAGCAGCAAGGAATCGATAGCTTGCGGGACCGCCTTGCCGGGCACACCTCCGTCTTCGCCGGTCAATCCGGCGTAGGCAAGTCCTCGCTGCTGAACGCGCTTGTGCCTGGGCTTGACCTGCAGACGAGCGGCATCAGCGAGAAGCTGGGACGCGGCAAACATACGACCCGCCACGTGGAATTGATGGCGCTGGATAATGGCGCGCTTGTGGCGGATACGCCGGGCTTCAGCCAGCTTGATTTCGCCGAGCTTGGCATCGAGGAGATCGGCGGTTGCTTCCGCGAATTTCGCGCCTTGTCCGCGGCATGCAAATTTCGCGGTTGCACGCACATCCATGAACCGGACTGCGCTGTTCGAGAGGCGGTCGAGCAAGGGACGATCGCCGGAAGCCGTTACGATCACTACGCCGGCTTCATGGCGGAATGCAAAGAGAAACCGCGGAGGTATTGAGATGTTGACGATAGCCCCATCCATACTCGCTGCTGATTTTGCCCGTCTGGGTGACGAGATCCGCAGCATCGAGGCGGCAGGCGCGGACTGGATCCATATCGATATGATGGACAACCGCTTCGTGCCCAACCTCACGTTCGGTCCGCCGGTCGTGCAGACGATCCGGCCCGTATCGAATCTGTTCTACGATGTGCACTTGATGACGGAGCATCCGGAAACGCTATTTCCAGCGTTGATCGACGCGGGGGCGGACGGCATTACCGTTCATGCGGAAGCATGCGTGCACCTGCATCGGACGGTGCATCAAATCCGGGAGCTCGGGAAGCAGGCGGGCGTCGCGTTAAATCCGCATACGCCGCTTGCGGTGCTTGAACATGTGCTGGCAGACGTCGACCTGGTGTTGATCATGACGGTAAACCCAGGTTTCGGCGGTCAATCGTTCATCCACGGCATGGTGCCCAAGATCCGCGCTCTGCGCGATCGGTTGCACGAGATCGGAAAGCCGGACGTCCGCATTCAGGTTGACGGAGGCATTACGGATCGAACCGCCCCGCTTGTTCGGGAGGCGGGAGCTGACGTGCTTGTGGCGGGCAGTTACTTGTTCGGACATGCAGACCGCCGGGTGGCGGTCGACTCCTTGCGATCTTAACGAAGCAGGCCGCTTTGCCCGTCTAATGAAGAGCAGGGCGGCATTTTTTTCGAAATGGGCTCCCCGAAATTGTGTTAGGACAAATTCCGTGCTGCATACATTGAAGTAACAGCCGGAAAAGCCGGAGGAGGGATGGGAGATGAAGTTTTACACCATCAAGCTGCCGCGATTTATCGGTGGCTTCGTCAAGGCGATTCTGAATACGTTCCACAAAAACTGATGCCCCGATTCCGGCAGCGGTACCGCGCTATGTCATTCGAATCGCGTACAAAAAAGGGCTCGCCGTGCAGCGTCCGTTCTTCGCCGGATCTGCCCGTGAGCCCTTTCGACTGTCCATTCGTGCTATAGCCTTATACGCGCGTCACTTTGCCGGACTTCAGGGCGCGGGTGCTCACATATACGCGTTTCGGCTTGCCATTCACCAAAATGCGAACTTTCTGCACGTTAACCCCCCAAGCGCGGCGGTTATGGTTGTTGGCGTGAGAAACATGATTGCCGGAACCCGGTTTCTTTCCCGTAATGTAACATTTGCGAGCCATTCAATCCACCTCCCTACCGATCACCTTGCAAACACCACATTATCATATCACAGTTGGCAATAACGGCGCAACGAATAATTGATGTCGTTCCGATGCCGGGCGATGGCCGCAAATTGACGATTTGTGACGCTATGCGGAGGAAACAGCTTCAAACTCCCGATCATTTATAGTACAATGATGGAAAGTCCATAATACTGACATAGAGGAGTGAATTTCCATGCCGATCCAATTGGCGACAGAGAACGGGAAAATCGAAGTGGCCGATCAGGTGATCGCCGTAATCGCGGGTTCGGCGGCGATGGATTGTTATGGACTGATTGGCATGGCTTCACGCAAAGGCCTGAAGGACGGTATCGCCGAACTGCTCGGCCGGGAGAACCTCACTCGCGGGGTGGAAGTCCGGCGCGACAGCGATAAGATCCATCTGGACCTGTACGTCATCGTCAGTTACGGTACGAAAATTTCCGAAGTAGCCCACAACATTCAATCGAAAGTCAAATACGTATTGGAAGAGGTCGTCGGGCTGAAAGTCGATTTCGTCAACATCAACGTTCAAGGCGTGCGAGTGATCAAGTAATGTTCCGTCAGGTACTGCTCACAATGCCGAAGGCATCGTAGGAAGGAGACTGTCAGTTTTGAATAGACGCCAGATGAACGGCACGGATTGGACGGCGATGGTGCAGGCAGGCGCGGCGCGATTGTCCGCCAGCGAAAACCACATCAACGCCTTGAATGTATTTCCGGTCCCGGACGGGGATACCGGTACCAATATGAATTTAACGATGGCGGCGGGGATGGCCGAATTGTCCCGCAGGCCGTCGGATGACATCGGACAGGCTGCCGAAGCGTTGTCCAAAGGACTTCTTATGGGCGCGCGCGGCAATTCCGGAGTCATCTTGTCCCAGTTGTTCCGCGGATTCTCCCGGGCGGCGGCGGGAGAGCGCGAGCTGAATGTAGTCCAATTCGCCAATGCCTTGCAACAGGGAGTTGATACCGCTTACAAGGCCGTGGTCAAACCCGTCGAAGGAACGATTCTGACCGTTGCCAGGGAAACGGCTAAGCATGCGGTGCAGACGGCACGCCGAACGACCGATCTGGCTGCGCTGATGGAGGAAATATTGGCGAAAGCTTCCGAGACGCTGGCGCGAACGCCAGACATGCTGCCCGTGTTAAAGCAGGTAGGCGTCGTCGATTCCGGCGGCCAGGGACTCGTCTGTCTATACGAAGGTTTTTACGCTTATTTGTCTGGTTCGGCGCCAGACGATTTGACCGCACAGACGGCGAAGCCTGCCGCCGCTGCGTCGACAACGGCATCGGTAACGGCCGCACCTGCAGCTGTCGTGCATGGGACCGTTCTGGCACAATCACGATTGGATACGGATAGCATCGTGTTTCCTTACGACATGGAGTTTTTCATTCATCGTACCTCCGCCGCCAGGTTTGCTTATGACGAACAGTCGTTCCGGCAGCAACTGGAGAGGGACGGAGATTCGATCATTCTGATCGAAGACGGCGTCGTCGTGAAGGTGCATGTGCACAGCCGCCGCCCGGGCGACGTCCTGAACGCAGCCACGGCGCTCGGGGAGCTGACGCATCTGCATATTCTGAATATGCGGGAACAGCATCGGGACTTGCTGCAGGCAGCAAGCCATCCTGTCGCTTCGGCAACCTCCGCGGCGCCGGCGTTTCGCATGCAGCAGGAGGAGGGCGAAGCGCTCGGGCTGGAAGCCGCATCCGGCATTACGGCTGCAGACTACGTATTGCCGGAAGTCGCGGCCTCTCCGGAGAGCATCCCGAATCCGGACGTCTATGAGCTTGCGGCATACGGCATCGTGGCGGTCAGCACGGGCGATGGCAATGCCGAGCTATTCCGCAGTCTCGGCGTAGACGTGGTGCTGTCCGGCGGCCAGAGCATGAATCCGAGCACGGAGGATCTGCTCGGCGCGCTGCATTCGCTTTCCGCTCAGACGCTGCTCGTGCTGCCGAACAATCCGAATATCGTCATGGCGGCCAAACAAGCGGCTGAGCTTGCGGAGCGACCGGTTCGCGTGCTGCCGACGCGGTCGATCCCGCAGGGGTTGGCGGCGATGCTCGCTTTCCGGGAAGACGAATCGGAATCCGTGAACGCGGAGCGCATGACACAGGCGTTCGAGCGCGTGTTGTCGGGCGCCGTTACGCAAGCCGTCAGGGACAGCCAGATGGACGGCATCCGGATAGCTGCCGGCGAATACATCGGCATTCTCGACAAGACGATCGTCGCCTCCGCGTCAACCGCCGAAGAAGCCGGACGCCTGTTGCTCGAACGGATGCTCGGCCAAGGCGGCGAGATCGTGACGATCTTGACCGGAGCGGAAACGGATGATGCGCAGACCGCGGGGCTGGCCTCCTGGCTTGGCGGGCAATATCCCGATATCGAAGTGGAAATTCACGAAGGCGGTCAGTCGTTATACCCGTATCTGATTGCGGTAGATCCCTAGCGAGTCGATGGCCAGACCTATAAGAAGGAGAGGTTGCGTTCATGGCAACAGTCGCATTGGTGACAGACAGCACGGCCGACATTCCCCGCGAAACGCGCGAACGACTCGACATTGCGATGGTACCGCTCAAGGTGAATTTCGGGTCCGATTCCTACTTGGACAATATCGATCTCGAGCCGACGGCATTCTATCAGAAATTGACGCAGTCATCGGTGCTTCCTACGACTTCCCAGCCTTCACCGGCTGATTTTTTCGACGTATTCAAACGGTTGTCCGGGGAAGGCCGGCCGATTATATCCGTTCATCTGTCCAGTGCATTAAGCGGCACCTACCAATCGGCGCTGATCGCGAAGTCGATGCTCGAGGACGAAGGCGACGTGACCGTCATCGATTCCAAATCGGCCAGCTATGGATACGGCATGATCGTAGCGACGGCTGCCGAGATGGCAGCTCGGGGCGAGCCTGCGGACGCGATCGTGGCGGAAGTGCAGCGCATGCGCCGGGAATTGCGCCTTTACTTCGTGGTAGACACGCTTGAATATTTGCAGAAGGGCGGCCGGATCGGCAAAGCGGCGGCCGTCGTCGGCTCGCTGCTCAATATCAAGCCGATCTTGTCGATCGACAATGAAGGCGGTATTCATCCGGTCGACAAAGTGCGCGGACAGAAGCGGGCGCTGTCCCGAATCGCGGAGCTGCTGGAGCAGGACGTCGGCAATCGGCCTGTCCATCTGGGCATTGCGCTCACGCCCGGATTCGACGCGCAGGCGAAGGAGATGTCGGCGCTGCTGCGCGGCCGGTTGAACGCGGTAAGTTATACCGAATCGGAGATCGGACCTGTGGTCGGCTCGCATGCCGGCCCGGGAACGGTCGGTGTCTTCGTTATTCCCGCGAAGCAGTAGCGTCAAGCATCGGCTTGACGACGCGACGGAGCGGAAGCTGCAAGGTTGGTGTTATCCATGCACGATTTATTCGCCATTCCCGTGGAAAGCATCCAAGGCGTGGGTTCCTCCAAGGCAGAGGAACTGCACGCCTTGGGCATTTCAACGGTCGGCGGCCTCATCGATTATTATCCGTTTCGGTACGAGGATTACCATATCATACCGCTTCGCGAAGCGAAGGACGGAGAGAAAATCACCGTGCGGGGAACGGTGACCACGATGCCGTCGCTTCAGCGTTACGGACGCAAATCGCGGCTGCTGGTCAGGGTGACGGTAGAGGGCGCGCTGCTGACGGCGGTCTGGTTCAATCGGGCGTTCCTGCAGGACCAGTTGACGATCGGCCGGGACATTACGTTGACCGGCAAATGGGAGCAGCGCCGCAGGCAGATTACGGTATCGGAATCGGAGTTCCCCGATCGTGGCGCAGGGAAGACGGGCACGCTGCAGCCGGTATATTCAATCGGGGGCAGTCTGACGCAAGCCTGGATGCGCAAGACGATCGACCGTGCTTTGCAGCAATACGGAGCGCAGATTCCGGAGCTGCTGCCGACCGAACTGGTCGCGAAGCACGATCTGATGCCCCGGCGGGATGCCGTTATGCGGATCCACCATCCGGAGGATACGCGAGAAGGGCAGGAAGCAAGACGCCGCATGGTGTATGAAGAGTTGTTCCTGTTCCAAATGAAATTGCAGGCGTACAGGGCGGCTAGCCGCAAGCAACCGGACGGCATCGCGCATCGTGTGGACAGCGAGCAAATCCGCGCATTCGCCCAAGCGCTTCCGTTCGAATTGACGGATTCCCAGAAGCAAGTGATCAACGAAATACTGGCGGATATGAAACAGCCGTATGCGATGAACCGCTTGCTGCAGGGAGATGTCGGCGCAGGCAAGACGGTCGTGGCTGCCGTAGCCTTATACGCGACTGTGCGTGATGGCAACCAAGGCGCCTTGATGGTGCCGACGGAAATATTGGCCGATCAGCATGCCAGGTCGCTCGCCAAGCTCTTCGAGCCGTACGGCATTCAGGTCGCGCTCTTGACCGGCAGTCTGACCGAGCGCAAGCGCCGGGACGTCGCCGCCTCCTTGCAGATGGGATTGATCGATATCGTCGTCGGCACGCATGCTTTGATTCAGGAAGACGTTTATTTTCGGCGTCTCGGACTCGTCGTCACCGACGAACAGCATCGGTTCGGGGTCAACCAGCGCGGCATTCTGCGCCGTAAAGGAATGAATCCCGACGTGCTGACGATGACGGCGACGCCGATTCCGCGGACGCTGGCGATTACGGTGTTCGGCGATCTGGAAGTGTCGACGCTGCGGGAGCGGCCCAAGGGCCGTCTGCCGATCAAGACGTATTGGGTGAAGCACGGGATGATGGACCGGGTGCTCGGGTTCATCCGCAAGGAAGCGGCAATCGGGAGACAGACTTTCTTCATCTGCCCATTGATCGAAGAGTCGGAGAAGCTCGATGTGCAGAATGCGATCGACCTGCACGCCCAGCTGCGCCAAGCGCTTCCGGAGCTGTCGATCGGCTTGCTGCACGGCCGGATGACGCCGGCGGAGAAGGAGGCGGCCATGGGCGAATTCGCCTCCGGACACGTGCACGTGCTCGTGTCCACGACCGTCATCGAGGTCGGGGTCGACGTGCCGAACGCTACGCTGATGATCGTGATGGACGCGGAACGGTTCGGGCTCTCGCAGCTGCATCAGCTGCGCGGCCGGGTCGGGCGCAGCGAGCATCAATCGTATTGCATCTTGATCGCGGACCCGAAGTCGGAGAATGGCCAGGAACGGATGAAGGCGATGACGGAGACGGACGACGGCTTCGAGATCGCCAGGCGCGACCTGGAGCTTCGCGGGCCCGGCGACTTCTTTGGCACGAAGCAGAGCGGTATGCCGGAATTCCGCATCGCCGATCTGTTGAACGATTTTGCCGTGCTCGAAGAGGCCCGGGACGATGCGGCTCGGCTGTCTGCGCAGGAAGATTTCTGGACGGCCGCGGCATATGCGCCGCTTCGCGCACACCTGTTAAGGGAAGCCCGATTGCAAGGAGAACCGTTGGATTAATCGGCAGCCGCACATCCTTGCCGCAGCGTCCGCATATGATGAACGGTAAGTCATGGCGGAAAGGGCGTGAAGGGACATTGAGCGCAAGCTGGCAGAAGTTCGGCATTCAGCCGCAGTTGGTGGAGCGGGTCAAGCTGAAAATGAAAAACCCGGCCGTCAAGGACCGGATCAAGGCGATGCTGGACGGAGTAACGAAATACGATTTGCAAAATCGGGCCAAAGTGCGCCAAATGGTGAAGACGGCAGGACGCATCCTGCATGAACCGTTGACGGAAATGCAGGTGGATCAGCTCGTCGAGTTCGTGCTGGCGCAGAAGATCGATCCGCAGAACACGCTGCACCTCATCAGGCTGTGGGCGATGTTTCGGTAACCGGACGGACCCGTCGGCAGTCGCGATCGCGCCGCTCTGCCCGCTCCCGGCGGTCCGGCGCGATTCGCCGCTTAGTCCGATACTTCCCGAAGACAATCGGCATCGTCAAAAGCGACGTTGCCTACCCGCTTGTCCACTTCATAGGCTCTCATCTTGTCCGCCGGATAGGGGACAAGCAGCGGGTCCAGAAGGTCCGGATCGCTCACGTTTCGATTCAGCCACGGTTCCTCGTCCTCGCGCCGCAGAATAACCGGCATCCGGTTGTGAATGCCGGCCATCAATTCGTTCGGATCAGTCGTGATAATCGCGCACGAGCTGATCTTGCGGCCATCCGGGGCATGCCAAGTCTCGTAAATCGCCGCCATGCCGAACGGTTCGTCGTTTCGCAGCACGACTCTGTACGGACGTTTCCCGCCTTCGGGAAGCGTCTTCCATTCGTAGAAGCCGTCGGCGAGAACGAGGCACCGCTTCCGCCGGTAGGCGTCCCGGAAAGCCGGCCGTTCCTTCAGCGTCTCCGCGCGGGCGTTGATCATTCTGGCGCCCACCTTCTCGTCTTCCGCCCATGGCGGGATCAGCCCCCAGCGCAGCATGCCAAGCCGGTTGCGCTTCCCGTCATTCACGACGGCCGGCACCATCTGGGTCGGCGCCACATTATAGCGGGGCAGATAGAAATCCGCGATAGGCGAGTCAGCCGAGTAGAGCAGCATCAGTTCTTCGAGCGTTACGGTGATCGTATATCTTCCGCACATAAAGGTTCTCCCTCTGGTTGTGATCCGTTGGAAGTTCATTATACCATGCAGGAGATCAGATTTTCGAGAATAGGTAGTAGACATCTCCACCGCGTTTGCTATAATGGGATGTGCAAGCGAGCTTCGACAATTCGATACATGCCCCAGGGGAGCTGGAGTTACGGCCGGCTGAGAGTGCATCCCTATGATGCAGACCCTTACACCTGATCTGGTTAGGACCAGCGTAGGAAGGCGGGAGCGCAAGCGGCCGATACGGCAGCCTTGCGCATACGTTCATGCGATGTTTGAACGCCCTCCGGAATCGGGGGGCGTTATTTGATTGTGCAGGAGCTTCCTTGCGACACCGCGCAAGCGAGATCGGATGGGAGAGGAAGAGAGACATGCAAGGTAAGTTCAAAAGTTGGAAAATGGCGGGTGCGGGCGTGCTCGCGGGACTGCTGCTGCTGACGGGCTGTGGCGGCAACAACAACCCGAAGGGAGAGACGTCGTCGCCGTCAGCATCGCAGGCGGCATCCCAGAGCGCCGCGCCTTCATCGGACAAACCGTTGACGAAGGTGACCGTGGTGCTCGACTGGACGCCGAATACGAACCATACCGGACTGTACGTCGCGCGGGACAAGGGCTTCTGGGTGCAGCACGGACTGGACGTGCAGATCGTGCAGCCGCCGGAGACCGGGGCGAGCCAGATGACGGCAAGCGGCGCAGCCGACTTCGGCGTCGGCTACCAGGAGGACATGACGCTAGCGCGGGAGAATGGCGTACCGCTCGTGTCGCTCGCGGCGGTCATCCAGCATAATACGTCCGGATTCGCATCGCCGGTTGCCAAGAATATCAAGACGCCTGCGGACTTCGCCGGTAAAAACTACGGCGGCTGGGGTTCGCCGGTCGAGCAGGCGGTGCTGCAGACGCTGATGGCGGAGCAAGGTGCGGACGCGGACAAGGTGAACATCGTCAACATGGGCAACGCGGACTATTTCACGGCAGTGAAGCGGGACATCGATTTCGCCTGGATTTTCTATGCATGGACGGGGATAGAAGCGGAGCTGCGGAAGGAAGATTTGAACATGGTCTATTTGAAGGACTATGACAAGCGGCTGGACTACTATACGCCGCTGCTTATGACGAGCGAGAAGATGATCGCGGACAAGCCCGACATCGTGCGCGCATTCGTGGAAGGCGCAGCGGAAGGCTACCGCTTTGCGATCGATCATCCGGAGGAAGCCGCCGAGGTGCTGATCCAGGCGGTACCGGAGCTGAACGCCGACCTCGTGCGGTCCAGCCAGAAGTGGCTCAGCCCCCGCTACCAGGACGATGCGCCGCGGTGGGGCGAGCAGAAGAAGGAAGTATGGGAAGGCTACGCGGATTGGATGACGAGCCATGGCATCATGAAGAAGAAGATCGACTTCGACGAAGCGTTCACTAACGAATTTTTGCCGCAATAGTGCGAAACGGCAGCAAGCGAGATTGATCCGGAAGGAGTCCTGGAACAATGACACAAGCACTGTTAAGCGTACAGATCATGCCGAAGACGAAGGACGGGGGAGACGTGATCCCTTACGTGGATCGCGCGATCGAGATCATTAAGGAATCAGGCGTCGCCTACCGCGTCGGACCGCTGGAAACGACGATGGAGGGCGAATTCGACGAACTGCTGGCGATCTTGAAGCGGATGAACGAAGCGATGTTCGAGATGGGGAGTCCTTCCGTCATGTCGCAAGTGAAGCTGCTCGTCGGCGGGCCGCATGCTTCGATGGAACGGCTGCTGGCCAAATATCCAGATGGACAATAGGTCGGCATGGCATAAAGTTTGGCCGCCTGCTGCTGCGCTAGCCGCATTCTTGGCCTTGTGGGAGGCGGCTTGCCGATGGCTGGCGATCGACCCCTGGGCGCTGCCTGCCCCGTCTGCCGTCGCCCGCAGCATGGGGGAAGAAGCCGGGAAACTCGCCTATCATCTGTCCGCAACGCTCGGTCTGGCCATGTCGGGCGTCGGCATCGGCTTCGCGATCGGCGTGCTGCTGGCGGTGACGCTGCATCGGTTCGTCTTCGTGCGCACCGTCATTTCGCCATTTGTCATCATGTCGCAAAATTTGCCGCTTATCGTACTGGCGCCGCTGCTCATGATTTGGTTCGGATTCGGGCTGACGCCCAAGCTGATCCTGCTGACGCTGGTCGGGTTCTTTCCGGTCGCCTGGTCGATGCTCGCCGGGCTGGGCCGTGCGGAGCCGCACTTGCGCGAGTACTTGGCGATGATCGGCGCGACCCGGTGGCAGATCCTGCGGCGGCTGGAGCTGCCGGCATCGCTGCCGTACCTGTTCTCCGGACTCAAGATTACGGTCACATACAGCGTCACGACGGCGATCGTCGCGGAATGGCTCGGCGCGAGCCGGGGCATCGGCTATTATCTCGTCTTGAAGTTCAAAGGATACGATATCGAGGCGGTATTCGGGTCGGTCATCTGCATCGTGGCCTTATGCATGCTGCTCTATGGCTTGGCGGTAGCGCTCGAACGGCTGGTCGTCTATTGGGGACCCCGGACAGGGGAACTCGGCAGAAAGGCGGGGGGTCGGTCATGAACACGATTAGTCCCGATGTCGATCAATTGCAATTATCCGGCATCGTCAAGCGCTACGTGCGGGACCGCAAGCCGTTCACCGTGCTGGATGGCATATCGATCAGTGTGCGCGAAGGAGAGTTCGTGACGCTGATCGGCCCTTCCGGCAGCGGCAAGTCAACGCTGTTCCGCCTGATCGGAGGTGTCGAATGCCCGGATGCGGGCGACGTCGCCATCGGCGGCCGCATCGTTACCGGCACCCGGGGGCTCGTCAGCTATATGCCGCAGCAAGCGTCGCTGTTCCCGTGGATGAAGGTGCGGCGCAACATCGCCGTCGCGCTGGAAATCGCGGGCGTCGCCCGCCGGGAAGCCGAAGCCGCCACGCTGGAATGGCTGAATCGCATCGGTCTTGCCGACGTGGCGAACGAATATCCGAGCGCATTGTCGGGCGGCATGCAGCAGCGAGTGTCGTTCCTGCGCGCCTTGCTCATGCCCCGCGGTCTCATGTGCCTGGACGAACCGTTCGCCGCGCTCGACGCCTTGACGCGGACGGAGATGCAGCAATGGCTGCTGCGGCTATGGGAGGAGCAGCGTCGCTCCGTGCTGTTCGTTACGCACAGCATCGAAGAAGCGCTCACGTTGTCCGACCGGATCTATGTATTGTCCAAAGCCCCGGCCAAGGTTCTGCGGGAAATCGAGGTGCCTTTCGCGCGGCCGAGGCAGGCGGACGTATGGCGGGAGCCGGCGTTTGCGGAGCTTAAGTCGGACATCTTGTCATTGCTCAGAGAGGAGAGGGACGATGCCGTTCGACGCGCATATTCATCTGGATCAGTATGAGCCGCAGCAGCGTGCGGACATGCTCGAAGCGGCGTTCGCGCTAGGCGTCGAAGGCGTCGTGGCGGTGTCGATGGGCATGGATTCATGCTTGGAGACCCGGAGGATCGCCGGGGAATATTCGGGCCGAATCATCCCGGCTTACGGGCATCATCCCGAGCAGCCGCCGCTAACAGAGCAGGAACTCGAGCGGATGTGCGCCTGGATCGCGGGACTTCCGCATGAGGAAGCGTTTGCGATCGGAGAAGTCGGTCTGCCGTATTTCATGCGTCACGAAGCCGAGGCGGCCGGCCATCCGTTCGACAGCGTGCCGTATCTCAGGCAATTTGAACATTTTGTCCGGCTTGCCGCGACGCTCGACCGCCCGCTGGCGCTTCATGCCGTGCACGAAGACGCGGATGTTGCGCTGGATCTGCTGCGGCATTATGGCGTCAGGAGGGCTCACTTCCATTGGTTCAAGGGAAGCCGGGCAACGACTGAGCGGCTCGCCGGGAGCGGCTGCTATATCTCAGTGACGCCCGAGGTGCAATACGACGAAGAGACGCGGGATTTGGCCCGTTCATATCCGCTGAACCGGCTGCTCGCGGAGACAGACGGCCCATGGCCGTTCGAAGGCCCGTATGCCGGCCGGCGTACGGAGCCGGCTATGGTGCTGGATTCGGTTCGCGCCATAGCCGAACTGCGCGGGCTGCCGGAGTCGTCGGTGCGGGAAGCGCTGAAGGCTAACACACAGCGCTGCTATGCGTCCGACAATTTGCTGAAAGTGTAACGCAGATTACAGAATTGAACCCGGCCGCCCATGTATAATGGACCAAATGAAGCGGGCGGGTGTTGGCGATGGACTGGATAGGCATGCTCGTGATCGGACTGGCGGCGTTCATCGTATTGATAGTGGTCGAGCAGAAGGGGAATCGTTAATCAGCGGAGGAAACGCGCTGAAACTGATGGCGGTGCACGGGGGATCCCGGGTGCCGCCATTTTTTGCTTGCCATGCGGCTGCTTGGATATTCCGCGAACCATGGTATGATAAATAGCGTGATTTTCGTTCGACAGTGGAGGCTAACGCCATGAAATGGATTCGGTACCCGTGGAAGAAGACCGCGCTCAAACGATTGATTTTGTCCTTCATCTGCATCTTGCTGCCCATCTATATTCTCAGCATGATCATCTATAGTTGGGGCGTTCGTACGCTGCGTGAGGAAATCTCCAGATCGATGACGACACAGGTGTCCCAATACTTCAGCGGACTGGAGAAGGAATTCCGCAGAATTCACGATTTGCAGTTCGATTGCCTGAGCGACGACAACTTGAACGCGCTTGCCGCGATTCCGGAATCGATGAATGAAATCAACAAAATCCAGCGCATGCTGAGTTTGCAGCAACGGTTGAGCGCGATCAAGAACAGCAGCGCCTATATCAAAGAAGTGCACGCTTATATCCCGTCCATTCAGAAAGACATCTCCGCCGCTTCGGTGTCCGACTTCGATTCGCGGATGTTCGATGCGATCAGCAGCATGCCGCAGTCACCCGACGCGCAGGTGGTCAGGATCGACGGGGGCATGTACATGGTCGCCGCCTATCCGTATCTTATGCCGGAGAGCAAGCGCGCGCCGATGTACATCCTGGCGATCGAGCTGTCGATCGGCAAGCTTCGCGATGCATTGCATGCGATGCAGAATTCGCCGGAAGAAGGGCTTATTTTCGATAATTCGCAATTTACGATCGCGACGCATGCGGATGCCGCGTTGAACGAAGCGATTGCCGGCCAGATCTATCACGATTCGCAAGTGCAGAATGCCGAGGTGCTCATGGTCGATCGCAAGCAATATTTGACCGTGCATACGTTCTCCGGCTTCTTCGGCGGGGTTCTGATCAAATATGTGCCGGAGAACGCCGTATTCCAGCCCCTGCAAAAATACCGAAGCTGGTTCGTGCTGCTTGCGGCCGTGTCGCTTGCCATCATCCTGGTCTATTCTTTATATGTGTACCAGTACATTCACAAGCCGCTCGATCGACTGGTCAAGGCGTTCCGCAAAGTCGAAATCGGCGATTTCAACGTGCAGATCGTCCACGGGCATCGCGACGAGTTCCAGTATATTTATTCCCGATTCAACGCGATGCTCGGCAATTTGAAATCGTTGATCGAACAAGTATACAAGCAACGGATCTTGACGCAGAAGGCGGAGCTTAAGCAACTCCAATCCCAGATCAACCCGCATTTTCTGTACAACAGCTTTTTCATTCTCAATACGATGACGCGTGTAGGCGATTACGAACAACTCGAGCGGTTCACGAATCAATTGGGCGAATACTTCCAATTCGTCACCCGCAATCACGCCGACGAGGTTCCGCTCGCCAAAGAAGTGAGTCATGCCAAAGTGTATGCGGACTTGCAGGGGATGAGATTCTCGAACCGCATCGCGATCTCGTTCGGCGAGCTGCCGCAGCAGGTCGGGCATGTGATGGTGCCGCGCCTGATCTTGCAGCCGCTCATCGAGAACGCCTTCGAGCACGGCCTGGAGAAGAAAACGGCGGACGGCAAGCTGCGCATTAGATTCGAAAAGGAGTCAGACGAGATTCGCCTGATCGTGGAAGATAACGGCGAATACGTCGATGCTGACAGGATCGAAGAGATGAACGGTTCATTGGGTACGACAGAGGAGTCGGAGACGACGGGAATATTGAATATTCATCAGCGGATTCGCCTGAAGTTCGGAGAGCCGAGCGGCCTGCATATGGAACGAAGCGAGTGGGGCGGCTTGAAGGCGACGATCACGCTGGTTGTAACGGAAGGAAGGTGACGACCCTCATGTTCAGACTGTTGGTCGTGGATGACGAATCGATTATCGCCGATGGGCTCAGCGAAGTGCTGCAGAGCGTCACGGAGGTGGAGCTCGACGTCTATAAAGCTTATTCGGGGGACGAAGCCGTACGGCTGTTCGACAGGACGCGCTTCGATATCGTGCTGACCGATATCCGGATGCCGGGGCTCGACGGGCTGCAGCTGCTCGAGAAGATCCGCGAAATATGGCCCAAGTGCAGGGTCATCTTCTTGACGGGCTATCACGAATTCAATTACGTGTATACCGCCATCCAACATGAAGGCGTCCATTATTTGCTGAAGACCGAAGGGTACGACAAAGTCATTCAGACCGTGCTGCAGACAGCCGGGGAGATCGAGGCGGAATGGCGCGCGGAAGCGCTGTTGAAGCAGGCACAGGAGCAGTCCGAGATGGCCAGGGAATTGCTCCGCAAAGATTACGTCAGCGCGATTCTGAAGGAGCAATTCGACAGCCGGGAGATCGATCGGCAGCAATTCGAAGAGCTCGGGATTCCGCTGCAGGCGGATGCGCCGGTGTTGATGCTGCTCGGCAGGATCAATCACACGGGCGAACGGGTGGCGTTCGCCGAGAAGTCCAGGCAGCTTTACCGCATCCGGCTGGTCGCCGGATCCTATCTGTCCGCGCAGGCGGTCTTCGTCGGTTATGCGAATGACAACTTGGACCTGGTCTGGTTGATTCAGCCCCTGCGGGCGGATGAAGCCGATCCGGAGGGGGGTCGGGGTCTGTGGAACAGGCTGCTGACCTTCCTTCGGGGCAGTCTGGAACTGGTGCAGGCTGCCTGTCGGGAAGCGGAGGAGGCCGACATGTCCTTCGTGCTGGACGACAGCCCGGTCGAATGGGCCAAAGTGGCGGAGCGTTACGCCCAGCTCAACATGCTGATGAACTACCGGATCGGTCATTCTTCGGGCATGTTGCTGCTCGACAAGCAAGCAATCTGGAACGACCTGGGGGAAGCAAGCGTCTTGCGGGAGAAGCTGCAAGTCCGGCAATCCCGGCTGGATATGCTCTCCGAATATTTGGAGCACGGCAGAAAGGCGGACTTTGCACAAGCGCTGTCGGAGATGACGGCGGGCTTGCGGGAAGTCCGCACGATGCACCATGTTCCGGCCCAGGAGCTGTATTATGCGATCGCCTTGATCTTGCTGTCCTATATGAACAGGTGGCGCCTGATCGAGTCCGTCGCTGCCGACATCGGACTGCACAAGCTGATGCAGCCGGGCGAACATGAATCCTGGCCGGCGGCGATCGATTACTTGAGCCGCGTCAGCGACCGCTTGTTCCAAGTGCAGAACCAGGAAGAAGAAAGAAGGGCGCAATCGGTCATCACGACGATCCAGAAGCACATCCAGGAGCACTTGCATGAGCCGGACGAAATATCGCTGGTGAAGCTGGCGGATCTCTCCTACTTCAATCCTTCTTATTTGTCGCGATTGTTCAAGCAGGTGACCGGAACGAATTTGTCCGAATTCATCGGCGCGGCCCGGATGACCAAAGCCAAGCGGTTGCTGGAAAATCCGGACTTGAAAATTCAAGAGGTCGCCGAACGCGTAGGATACGGCACGGCGACCAACTTCACGCGGTCGTTCCGTAAGGCGACGAGCCTGACGCCGCAAGAATATCGGGCTTCCTTGCTGAACAAGTAAACAGCTGATCTGAATGTCAAATCATGAATATTGTTCGCTCTTTGCCCAAGGCTTAACATTAGAAGTGCAACAGGTCTACATTATGAACAAGACAAGGGGAGAGAGCATGAAACTCAAATGGAACGCAAAGCCGATCGCCGCACTGTCGATGGCCAGCATGCTCCTATTGGCGGCTTGCGGATCGAACAACGGCAATAGCGACAGCGCCTCGTCGCCCGCGGCAAGTCCGACCACGAGCGCATCCGTGCAACCTGTCGATCCGGCAGCCAAGTACGATCCGCCGATCGAAATTACAGGATGGCGCTATACGGAATCTACGTACAAGTACGAGAACGGCGACACGATCGACAGCAACATTTACACGAAAGCGTATTTAAACGATCTGGGCATCAAACTGAAATATCAGTGGACGGTCCCGATCGAACAATTCGAACAGAAGCTGAACGTGTCGATCGCCGCAGGCGATTTGCCTGATATTATGTGGTTGACGAACAAGCAGCTGACGGACCTCGCGGATAACGACATGCTATACGATCTGACCGATGTGTACGAGCAATATGCAACTCCGCTCGCCAAGGAGATCCTGCAACAGGATCAGCAAGCGTTCGACACCGCCAAGATCAATGGCAAGCTGATGGCGATTCCGAAGACGGCTTCGGCCGTGGACGGCCTTCCGATTCTGCACGTGCGTACGGACTGGCTGCAGAAGCTGAACCTGCCTGAGCCGAAGACGATGCAGGACGTGGTGAATATCGCCAAAGCGTTCGTGACTCAGGATCCGGACGGCAATAACAAAGCCGATACGATCGGTCTCGGATTGACCAAGACGTTCCTCAAGGACAACCATTTCGGCACTGCGGGCTTCTTCGCCGGCTTCCATGCTTACCCGCAGAAGTGGGTGAAGGACGATTCCGGCAGCCTCGCATACGGCAGCATCCAGCCGGGCGCCAAAGAAGGCTTGCAGCTGTTGCAGCAGATGTACAAGGACGGTCTTCTGGATAAGGAATTCGGCGTCAAGGACCGCGCCAAAGTGACGGAATCCATCGCAAGCGGCAAGCTTGGCATGTTCTATGGCGGCATGTCGTCGCCGGGCGCAGTCATTCAGGATAACGCGACGAACGATCCGAACGCGGAATGGAAAGCATTCGAGCTCGTATCGAACGATGAAGTGAAGGCGATGCCGATGGGCAAAGTACCGGTGCAGTTGTATTATGCCGTCAGCAAGAAGAGCAAGCATCCGGAAGCGATCATGAAGCTGCTGAACTTCAGCATGGAAGGCTTCGCGCCGGACGCGCCGGTGGATTCGGGCTTCGGCTTCAGCCCGAGCGGCATCCCGGTATACCTGTACAACTTCATCGGACCGGAGCCGGCGATGAAGAACCTGAATGCGCATCACAACGTCGTCGAAGCTTTGAACACGAACGATCCGTCCAAATTGTCGGCGGAAGAGAAAGGCTACTACGACAAGATCGTCGACTATCGCAGCGGCAACCGGGCGAACTGGGGCCAAGACCGTATTTTCGGTACGCCTAGCAGCTTCGACGTGATCGATCAGTACGTGAAAGACAACAACTACACGCTCGACGCCTTCTACGGCGGCACGACGCCGACGATGGTCGAGAAGCTTTCTTCCTTGCAGAAGATGGAAGAAGAGGTGTTCACGAAGATCATCATGGGCGAATCGATCGACAGCTTCGATAAATTCGTGGCCGACTGGAAGAAGCTCGGCGGCGATGCCATCACCAAAGAAGTCAACGAATGGGCCGCCAAGCAGTAATCAATTGACGTCAAAATAGACGGGTCGCGCGATGGGGAAAGCGGGTACACTGCTTTCCCCATCCGTATTCAACGAACGCATTCGGAGGTGTTATTATGCCGCTGAGAAAGAAGCTGCGGGAAGTTCCCTTGCACATGATGCTGCTGCCTGGGGTCATCCTCACCTTGATTTTCAGCTACGTCCCGATTGCCGGGATCGTGATCGCTTTTCAGAAATTCCAGCCCGCCAAAGGCATCTTCCATTCCAAGTGGATCGGGTGGGACAATTTCCAATACATGCTGGACATGCCGAACTTCATGAGCGTGTTATGGAACACGGTTTTCATCGCCGTTTTGAAGATCATTGCCGGGTTGATCGTGCCGATCGTCATCGCGCTCCTCTTGAACGAAGTAGCCGGGGCGTTCTTCAAACGAACGGTTCAGACGATCATTTATTTCCCGCACTTTTTGTCTTGGGTCATTCTGGGAGGCATCCTGATCGATGTACTATCTCCGTCGAACGGGATCGTCAACGAGTTTCTCGGTCTTTTCGGCATCCAGCCGATTTTCTTCCTGGGCAATGAAGACTGGTTCCCATTCACTCTGGTCGCCACGGACACTTGGAAGCACTTCGGCTACAGCACGATTGTTTACCTGGCGGCGCTGACGGGCATCGACCAGCACTTGTACGAAGCAGCCGTCGTGGACGGCGCGAACCGCTGGAAGCAGACGCTATACGTGACATTGCCCGGCATG
Source organism: Bacillota bacterium (assembly GCA_023391635.1). GTDB lineage: Bacteria > Bacillota > Bacilli > Paenibacillales > Paenibacillaceae > Cohnella. The sequence goes on from JAEWAQ010000001.1 coordinate 75,833, forward strand.
CTGCCGATCATCACGCTGATGACGGTGCTCAGCCTGGGGAACGTGCTGAATGCGGGGTTCGAGCAAGTGTTCAACCTGTACAGCCCGATGGTATACAGCACCGGCGATATCATCGATACGCTCGTTTACCGAATCGGTCTGGTCGATGCCCAGTACGGCGTGGCGACGGCCGTCGGATTGTTCAAGTCGGTCATTTCGTTCGGGCTCATCGTGCTGTCGAACCAATTGGCCAGCCGTTATGCCGGTTATCGGGTATTTTAAGGGGGGGCGACGATGCATAAGCTTACAATCGGACGGAAAACGTTTCTCGTTGCCAACTATGTCGTACTCTCCTTCGCCGCGTTATTGTGCATTTTGCCGCTCATTAACGTGCTTGCCATTTCGTTCAGTTCCAAAAGCGCGGCGGCTGCCGGATTCGTGAAGCTGTGGCCGGTCGATTTTACGTTGTCTTCTTATAAATACGCGCTGTCGAAACATGAATTCATCGACGGGTTCGTCGTGTCGCTCAAGCGGGTCGCGCTGGGCTATACAGTCAACATGCTGCTCACGATCTTCACGGCCTATCCGCTGTCCAAAGAGAGAAGCGCGCTGCGGTCGCGGCCTTACTACGCCTGGTTCTTCATCGTGACGATGCTGTTCAGCGGCGGACTGATCCCGACCTACATGACGATCAAGGAAGTCGGCATGCTGGACACGCTCTGGGCGCTGGTGCTGCCGGGCGCAGTGCCGGTGTTCAATGTCATCTTGCTCATGAACTTTTTTCGCGAATTGCCCAAAGAAATTGAAGAAGCCGCCTTTATCGATGGCGCCGGCTATTGGCGGGTACTGTGGCGTATCTATTTTCCGCTGTCGTTGCCTGCGATCGCGACGATTACGCTATTCACGCTGGTCGCACACTGGAATGCTTGGTTCGATGGCTTGATCTATATGAATTCGACGGCGAATTACCCGCTGCAAAGCTACTTGCAGACAGTCATCGTCACCTCGGATCTCAACGCGATCTCGTCGAACGACTTGCTGGAAGCTGCTGAAGTATCGGACCGCACGTTCAAGGCCGCGCAAGTGTTCCTGGCCGCGCTGCCGATTCTCGCCGTCTATCCGTTCCTGCAGAAGTTTTTCATGAAGGGGCTTGTAATGGGCAGCGTCAAAGGTTGAAATGCGGGATGGAACAGGAGGGATGTTGCATATGGAGAATAGGGTGAGTTTGCGCGCGGATGTCTGGGGAGATCTCGGGAACGGCTATTACCGCAATCCCGTGCTGAATGCCGATTATTCCGATCCGGACGTGATCCGGGTCGGGGATGATTTCTATATGGTGTGCTCCGACTTCCATTACATGGGGATGCCGGTGCTGCATTCCAAAGATCTCGTCAATTGGACGATCGTCGGCAAAGTATACGACCGGCTGGACATCGACCCTCGCTACGGCACGATGGAGCGCTACGCGAACGGCAGTTGGGCGCCGGCTCTGCGATATCATGACGGTCGATACTACGTGTACTTCTGTACGCCGGAGGAAGGCCTGTACATGAGCAGCGCGGAGCAGCCCGCCGGTTCGTGGACGCCGCTGCATGAAGTCAAGCGGGTCGCGGGATGGGAAGATCCTTGCCCGTTCTGGGACGAGGACGGCAACGCCTACCTGGGGCACAGTACGGTCGGAGCGGGTCCGATCCTCATTCACCGAATGAGCGCGGACGGCCGGTCGCTGCTGGATGACGGCGTGATCGTGTACGTGGGCAAAATCGCCGAAGGGACGAAAATCTACAAGCGTAACGGGTTTTATTACTTGGTCATTCCCGAAGGAGGCGTGGAGATCGGCTGGCAGACGGTATTGCGTTCGCGCAGCCTGTATGGCCCTTACGAGCGGAGAATCGCGCTGCAGCAAGGAACGACGACGGTCAACGGCCCGCATCAGGGCGCGCTCGTGGAGCTTGAGAGCGGCGAGAGCTGGTTCCTGCATTTCCAGAGCGCGGGAGCGATCGGACGGGTGTGCCACCTGCAGCCGGTGCGCTGGGAGGACGATTGGCCGGTGATGGGCGCGGGCGGGGAACCGGTCGCGATCTATGCCAAGCCGCGCGTGGGCGGCAGCTATCCGGCCTGCTTGCCCCAAAGCTCGGACGAGTTCGATCGTCCCGAGCTGGGACTGCAATGGCAGTGGAATCATAATCCCGTAGACGAGCGCTGGTCGCTGCGGGAGAAGCCGGGCGCGTTGCGGCTCTATGCCATGGAGGCGTCTGGCCTGCTCCAAGCGCGGAATACGGTTACGCAGAAGATCATAGGGACGCGCGGCGCGTATGAGATTGAGCTGGGCGGTCTGGATGGCATGAAAGACGGTCAGCGGGCCGGGTTGGCTTACTTATGTTTCCGAGAGGACAACTGGATCGGCGTCGTCCGGGAAGACGGCCGATTGTTACTGAGGGCGGTTACGGAGGGGCGGACCTATCATGGTCCGGAGCTGAAGGGCAGCGTTGTATGGCTGGGGAGCACGATGAATCTGGATGGCGAGACGAGGTTTCAGTTCAGTACGGACGGCCGCGCTTATATGCCGATCGGAGGCGCGTGTTCGATGCGCGCGGGCTTCTGGAAAGGCGCCAGAATCGCGTTGTTCAACTATACGCTCGGCGAGGAAGGCGGAAGCGCCGATTTTCATTGGTTTCGGTTCGACCCGGATGGGAGGCGCAGGGACCGATGAACGAATCCGTGCTGGCCAAGCTTCGCGGAGGTGAGCGAATGGGACCCGACGAAGTCGGCTTCGCTTCCTCCGCTTCGCGCTTCGACCAAGTCTATGCCGAAGCCTGGCGCAAGCTGCAAGCGTGCATCGTGCCGACCGGCGGGCCGGACCCCGTTCTGCGTGAAGGCGGCGCATATCCCGGCTGCTGGCTCGAGAGCACAGGGACGATCAATGCGGAGCTGCTGTCGCGCTTCCTGCCGGACGTCTCGGAATCGACCTATCGCCTGTTCGCCGTTTATCAGAAGGAAGACGGGCAGATGCCGTACAAGGTGACGGACCAAGGGCCGGCTTACCGGCAGATCCAGATGGTGACGCCGCTCGCTCGAAGCGTATGGAACCATTATTTGCTTAATGGGCGCAATCGCGCGTTTCTGCGGCAGATGTACGAGGCGATGGCCAAGTTCGACGATTGGCTCGACCGTTACCGGAATACGCGCGGCTCCGGCTGCGTAGAAGCGTTCTGCACGTTCGATACGGGGCACGACTTGTCGCCGCGGTTCTGGCATGTGCCCGATAGCTGCCACTTGGACGATGCACGCAACTGCGACCCGGCCTCGCCGATTGTGCCGTTCCTCGCGCCCGATCTGACGGCAAACGTCTATTGCCAGCGCATGTATTTGGGGGTGATGGCGGACGAATTGCAAGAGGATGGCAACGATTGGCGCGTCAAGGCGGCGGCGAGCTTGGACAGCTTGATGCGTCATTGCTTCGACGAAGCCGACAGCTTCTTCTATGATCGGGACAAGAACGGCCAATTCGTGCGGGTGCAGTCCGACGTGCTGCTGCGGGTGCTCGCTTGCGAGGTGGGGGACCGCGAGTTGTTCGATCAAGCGCTGCGCCGGTACTTGCTCAACACGCGCAAGTTTTTCGCCAAGTACCCACTCACGTCGATTGCGATGGACGATCCGCGATTCGACCCTTCTTCCGCTTATAACAGCTGGGCGGGGCCGACGAATTTCCTCACTTTGATTCGCACGCCGCATGCCTTCGAGCATCACGGGCGGCACGTGGAGCTGACCTGGGTCATGCAACCGATTCTGAGCGCGATGGCGCGGATGACGCGGTTCTCGCAGACGCTCAGCCCGTGGACGGGGGCGGAAGGCTACACGGACACGTATTCGCCTTCGATTCTGTGCGTGCTTGATTTCGTCGAGCGGCTGTGCGGCATTTTGCCGACGCCAGAGGGAGAACTCTGGTTCACGGGCCTCGTGCCTTATCCGATGGATCATGGGGAAGAAGTCGCGAACGCGACGGCTTATGCCCGGACGATTGACGGCGTGCTTTTCGAATGGGCGACTTCGCGGGAAGGCGCGGTGTTGTATCGCGACGGGGCTGTGCATGCCCGTATTCCGTTTGGCACGAGAGCGGTCACGGACCGGGCGGGAAGGCTGAAAGCGATCGTCGGGATGAGCGCGGCAGCCGTACAAGGCACCGTGCATTATGAAGGCGTCGATCATGCGATAACGGTGAAGGGCAACCAGACGCTGCGGTATGAGGGCGGCGAGTTCGTGCCGGATGCGGACATCGGCGTTGTTCCGCCTTCGTACGGGTAGAATAGGTTTGCAATAGAAGAGACCGGAGCTTGTTGCGCTCCGGTCTTTGTGCACGATTTATACGGCAATCGGAACATCTGAAATGATGTTGCGCCTGATTAGTTCCATTTTGGATATATCATCCGCCGGCACATATCCTTTTTCGAGCAATGCTTTTACATAACGAGTATTGTAAGTCCAGCATGAAATCCAATAGTAAATGCTTAGAGTTACAATTCCGAGTAGCCAGATACGCAATAAATTCCTAAAGTCTCCTCGGAATATCGGGACCCATAGCCCGAAAAAGAATAATGTCCATGAGAATCCAATCTTAATTCTTTTTGTGAGGCCGGACGAGTGACGCAGAGTAATTTTCACAGGATCACCGTTTGATATTCCCCATCGGCTGGGGTATTTGCTCCCACATGTTTGACACCATTCTACATCAAAAGTCCCAATTTGGCGATAGATGGGGAATTGAGTATACAAATTATATAGTAAATGGTAATCATGATAACGGGCGTATAACAAAAAGTCGGACCCCGTCTCGCGACGGGGCCCTTCCATGGGAGAGGAGAAACCGGACGAAGAGCTTATGGGGAAACGTAAGTCTTCTCCGCGGTTGTCCCCGGCACCTCTCGGCACCGGTACTATCATGTTGATCCAGCCGGACCGGATTTATACATGCGGGCGAAAAAAAGTTGCTTTTGCTTCTCGCGGGAATATGGTACCATAACACCAATTCAGGCGGGAGCCGTCCGGTTGCCCGTTTTGTCAGTCTTGCAGGAGATGTTGCGGCCATGAGAGTAATTGCGGGACGAGCCAAGGGCCGTCCGCTGAAAGCGGTGCCGGGCGAATCGACGCGTCCGACGACCGATAAAGTGAAAGAAGCCTTGTTCAGCATGATCGGTCCGTTCTTTGACGGCGAGCGGGTGCTCGATCTGTTCGCGGGCACGGGAGGACTGGGCATCGAGGCGCTCAGCCGGGGCGCGGGAAGCGCGGTATTCGTCGATGCGAACCCGCGCAGCATCGAGGTCGTTCGCCGGAATCTGGAAGCGGCCGGCATGTCCCATCAAGCGGAAGTGTACCGCAATGACGCGGCCCGGGCCGTTAAAGTGTTAGGACGCAAAGGCGCTACGTTCGACCTGATCTTCCTTGATCCGCCTTACGCGCTGGAGAACGGCGACCGTCTGCTGACCGAGATCGCGGAACGCGGGCTTGCGGCAGAAGGCGCCGTTGCGGTGCTGGAGCATGCATCGTCCCGGTCGTATCCCGAGCGGTTCCACCGGTATGAGCGGTTCAAATACTCAGTTTATGGAGAAGCGGCCTTGTCCGTCTATTTGTACGCGCAATTTCATGAGGGGGAATCCGGGGAATGAACGACTTGCAGAACGGCGCAGCGGGCGAACATCGGATCGCGGTGTATCCCGGCAGCTTCGATCCCGTCACGCTTGGGCATCTGGACATCATCAACCGCTCGGCCAAGCAGTTCGATCATTTGATCGTATCCGTACTGAACAATACGTCGAAAAAGCCGCTGTTCAGCGTGGAGGAGCGGATCGCGCTGCTGCAGGAAGTGACGCGGAATTTGCCGAACGTGCAGATCGACAGCTTCCGCGATTTGCTCGTGCGCTATATGCGATCGAAGCAGGCGCAAATCATCATTCGCGGCATCCGTTCCGTGACGGACTTCGAGTACGAATTGCAGATGGCTTCCACCAACCGGCAGTTGGATGACGGGATCGACACGATCTTCATGATGACGAATCCCAAATATTCGTACCTTAGCTCCAGCATCGTCAAGGAGATCGCACAGTTCCATGGCCCGGTACAGGACCTGGTGCCGCCGGAAGTGGAAGCGGCCCTGCAGCGCAAGTTCGGTTGAATCGCCGCCCTTTCGGGGCGGTTTTTCATTTGGCGAACGGAGGAGGTCCGCCGCGGCGCTTCGTTCGGGGACGGATCAGGGCGGCGATTAAGGCGAGCAGCAGAAATACGGCCAGGCAAGCAAGCCCGGCAAGCCATGCTTGCGGCCAGCCGCGCCAATCCGACCATACGGCCGGGGACGATGCTGTAAAGTCGAAGGAGAACGAACCGGACGGCCAAGCGGTTGGCTGCTCGTCCAGACGTAACGCGAAGCGGGCAAGCGGCCAGGTAATCAGCAGCGCGAGCGCGGATTGGAGAAGCTTGCCCGCGATCAGCTTGCCCCAAGGGAAGACGCCGGCTCCCGCGAACGCCGCGCGCGCTTGCAGCAAGCCGCTCCATCCCGTCCAGGCGAGCGCGGCCGCCAGCAGCGCGGATGCTTGCTCCGGCGAGGATTCGAACAACGGGGAGCGGCTGGTCGCATAGGCGCCCAAGTTCATCTCGTATACGCCCGGTACGGCGATCCACGCATCCGATCCGGGGATCCAGCTCTGCAGCAGCCGGATGACGACAGCCGCCATCATCATCAAGCCTCCGATGCTCATCAGCGTGCCGATCGTATTCGTGACGGCGTCCGCCAATTGCTTGCCCAGAGGACGGCGGTCCGCCAAGCGCGCTTCCGCAGCCGCGCGCAATGCCTTGTTCATCCTGCCGGACCCGCGAATTTCGTCTGGCTTGTCCGGTTCAAGTTGCCTTGCTCCCATGCGCGACCAGACGACGCCGGCAGCGATGGCGGCCAGCCATACGCCTGCTGCAATCGCCCAGCCGAGTGCCGGCGATTGCAGAAACCCGGCGCCAACGATAGCGACGACGAGAAACGGATTCGGAACATGAGAGACCAGCAGCGCCTTGTCCGTATGTTCATCCCGGATCAGCCCCGACTCCCGCAGCCGGGCCGTCTCCTTGGCACCGGCAGGAAAGCCGGCCGTCCAGCCGAATGCGATCGCCCAGCCGGAAGCGCCGGGCAGCCGGAACCAACTGCGGGTCAGCGGCTCCGCAAGCACGGCCAAGCCATGAAGCATGCCGGACGCCGCTAGCAGTTCCGCGAGGATCAGCGGGGGGATCAGTCCCGGGAATACGTACTGCCACCAGATTTCCAAACCTGACAGCGAGGCGCTGAAGGCTTCCCGAGGCGCTTGTACGATGCCGATGACGATCGCTAATGCGGCGCCTCCGAGAACGAATGTCAGCAGTCTGGAACGGTTGCGTTTGCGCGAGACGCTGGTCATGACGGAATACCCCCTCTTGCCGGTCGAAGACGCGCCGCCGTCCCAGGGTGAAGACGGTCGCAGTCCGGCCATCCGCGATTCCTATCATCGTACGCTTGTCCCCTACGCATTAGAACTGTCCCGCTTCAGCGTCGCGAACGAATTTGCAGAGGGGGCTGCGTATAGTCGCGCAGAGCGGCCGAGGGCTCTGATGGGCGAGAAGCCAGCGCATAGACGGCCGATGCTTGGGCATCCATCCGCAAGTAAGCCCAATCCCCTCGCGCAGGGGAATCGACGACCGGTACGGCCGCCCGTTTGCGCATGTCCCGCAGCAATTCGCGGCCGCGCTCGGTGAACCCGAGCACGCGAATGTACGATACGCCTGCCGCCAATTTTTCCGCAGTCAATGACGTCTTCGCATGGCCAAGCAGAATGCGCGTCAGCATCCGCTGCAGCTTCGTGCGCGTATAGCGCTTCGTTTTCAACTTCTCCAGCAGCGCATCCACCCGCCATTCTTGCAACTCCCGCGCCGCTCGGCCAATCCGGTATTCCAGTCCTTCCGTCACTTCAGCGCATTGCGCCAATACGGATTCGTCCGCCCGAAGCAGCTCATGGAACAACGGCCGGGCGAACGATTCCCAATCGATCGGAGCCCGCCCGGCCGCCATTTCCCTGCGCAGCACTTCCAGCGTGGAAGCGGGCACGTAGGGTGCGATCGCATCCAGCGAGCCGGAAGCGAACAATTGCTTGCGAAGCGCGGTCGCGCTGGCGATCGCGGCATCCGTAATGTCCGCTTGCGTATAATGAGATTTCTCGCGGGGGATCGTGTAGGCGGCGATGCCGCTGCGAAGCTGTTTCAGCGCGATCAGATAGTGGAGGCCCAACGTATGATTGGGCTGTTCCAGCGAGAAAGCATGTTCGGCCATTCCGCGAACAGACAACAACGATCGGGCCGCGGCCGTATAAGCGGCAGGGTAAGGCATCCCTTCCTTCAGCCGTGCACGCAGCCATTCCGCCATCGCTTGCGGCTCGTCTGCAAGTGCGGATGCGACTTGGTCCAGCGCTGTCAGGTCGCCGCTCTCGCTGCCGAAGCAGAGTGCATCCACGACACCCGCGGCATGCAAGACGGCGACCGCACCGTACGCGAACCATTGAGCTGGCTGTACGCTGTAGGCGACGGGCAGTTCCAGCACCAAGTCGCATCCGGCCGCCAGCGCCATCTCGGTCCGCGCCCACTTGTCGGCTAGCGCCGGTTCCCCGCGTTGGAGGAAATGGCCGCTCATGACCGCAACGACGCCGTCCGCTCCCGTTATTTTTTTCGATTGTTGTAAATGATAGAGATGTCCGTTATGAAACGGGTTGTATTCCACGACCAAACCGACTGTCCGCATAAGAGGCTCCTTCGCCTGGAATATCGTTCATCATTCAGAATTTATAAGTTTCACGCTTGCCCATTTCTGAATGATCTTCGGGTAAAATCGACATTCTCTGTCCAGTGGGGACGACGAAGCCGTTTTTACTTGGTAAGGTGAATATAGCACGCGATCTCATCGTTGACAAAGTTCGTATAAACCCGATATAATAACCTTTGTTTGTCTGGAGTGATCATGATGCTGTTACGTGTCCAAGACTTGCTCTCCCGGCACCAGCCGCTGGAGCTTGCAGGCAGTCTCGATTTAACCGACTTGTTCCGAGATTCACGCGACGTGTTGCCGCTTGGCCCGCTCGCGTATCGCTTGGTTGCGCAAGCTTCGAACAGGACCATTCACGTGACCGGCGAACTGGACGTCAATATGCGGCTCCTGTGCTCTCGTTGCCTGGACCCGATCGACGTGCATTTCGCCCTGCCGTTCGAAGAACAATTCCGCGTCATGAAGCCTACGGACCCGCCGCCGGATGAAGATGTCGATTTCGTGCCGGTGACGGAGGATCAGATCGAACTGGATTCGCTGCTCGAAGAAGAATTGGTCGTGAGTCTGCCTCTTGCGCCACTGTGCAGCGATGCATGCAAGGGGTTGTGTCCAACGTGCGGCACGAATCGGAACGAACAGGATTGCGCGTGCGCGAGCGATCGCATCGATCCGCGTCTTGAAGCGCTGCAACACTGGTTCAAGCCCGAGGAATGACAACGCTGCGCCTGCACAGGACGGAGAATACGGTAAGGAGGTGGGAACATGGCAGTCCCTTTTGGAAAAACATCGAAATCCCGCAAAAACAAGCGTCGGACGCATTTCAAATTGGTCGTTCCGGGCATGGTGAAATGCGAGCAGTGCGGAGAGCTTAAGCTGGCTCATCGCGTATGCAAGGTGTGCGGCACTTATAAGTCGCGCGAAGTTATCAAGCAATAAGATGAAGTTGACGCGCCCAGTCAGGCGGCGTGATCGGCGCAGAACGGACCCCGGCGGTCCGGGAAGCAGACAAGTCCGATCGCCGTTGCACGCGGGCGCGTTTTTCTTTATACTCGGATTGTGACCAGGTATCAACATTAACCCCCAAAATACAAATTAAGGGGCCGCAAAAAGGAATCGGAATCGGCTGCAACGGCCAGCTTCACTTTTTGGGGAGAAAAGACAGGCGGTGACGAGGTTTGGAACGATTGCCGAAACGACAGCGCCATGAACAGCTTAGCAAGCTGCTGGAAGAAAATCCGTTCCTCACCGACCGCGAATTGACCCGCCTGCTGAAGGTGAGCATCCAGACGATCCGGCTGGATCGGCTCGAGCTGGCGATTCCCGAGCTGCGCGAACGGCTCAAGATGATGGCGGAGCGGTCCTATGACTCCGTCAAATCGTTGCCGCTTGACGAAGTCATCGGGGAGATCGTCGACCTGCAGCTCGACAAGAGCGGCATCTCGATTTTCGAAATCGTTGCCGAGCACGTGTTCTCCCGCAGCGGGATCGCGCGCGGACACCATATATTCGCCCAAGCCAATTCGCTGGCCGTCGCGGTAATCAACGATGAGGTCGCCTTGACGGCATCCGCCGATCTGCGCTTCGTCCGCCCGGTTCGGCTCGGCGAGAAGTGCATCGCCAAAGCTTACGTGCGCGCAAGCGGCGCATTGAAGGGCAAAGCGAAAGTCGATGTCTTCTCCTATGTCGGGGAAGAGATGGTATTCCAAGGTCATTTCGTGATCTATCGCTTGAGCGTGCAGCAAGATTCGCCGCGCGATGACGTACATGCATGAGAAGGAGGCAAAGCGACTTGAAAATCGCCATTGACGCGATGGGCGGCGACCACTCGCCGAAGGCCCAAGTCGAGGCGGCCAAGCTTGCCGCCGCACAATGGCCGGATACGCAGTTCGTGCTGGTCGGGCGTTCCGATGCGGTGCAGCCGCTGCTCGGGGCGGGATGCCCGGCGAACCTCGCGGTCAAGGAAGCCGCGGAAGTGATCGCGTCAGACGACGAGCCGGTGCGCGCGGTGCGCCGCAAAGCCGATTCGTCAATGGTCGTCGCCGGCCGCATGGTCAAAGAAGGCGAGGCGGACGCGATGATTTCGGCAGGCAACACCGGCGCGCTGATGGCGACAGGACTGCTCATCGTCGGACGGATGCCGGGCATCGAGCGGCCCGGTCTCGCACCGATGCTGCCGACGCTCGACAACGTGGGCGTGCTGGCGCTCGACCTTGGTGCCAACATGGACGCGAAGCCGGAGCATTTGCTGCAATATGCGCAGATGGGCAGTCTCTATCGGCAGAAGGTTCACGGCATGACCAAGCCGCGCGTTGGCTTGCTCAATGTCGGCACCGAAGCCGCCAAGGGCAACGAATTGACCAAGCATGCATTCGAACTGTTTGAGTCGGCTCCGATTCATTTTGTAGGCAATATCGAGGCGCGCGACGTGCTCGAAGGCGCGTGCGACGTGCTCGTATGCGACGGGTTTTCCGGCAATATCATGCTCAAGGCGTTCGAAGGGGCGGCAGGTTCGATCTTCAGCTTGTTGAAGCAGGAATTGACGAGTTCATGGAAAGCCAAGCTGGCAGCGGCCATCTTGAAGCCCAGCTTCCGCATCGTCAAGAAGCGGATGGACTATAACGAATACAACGGAGCGCCCTTGCTCGGACTTAACGGCCTTGTCGTCAAGGGCCATGGCTCCTCCGATACGGCGGCGATGATGACGGCGATTCGCCAGACGCGCACGGCGCTTACGGGCGGACTTATCGAAGCGATCAAAGGCGAATTCAGCGGAAAGTGAGGCAAGCGCACATGAGCAATATCCCTGTCGGCATTCTCGGAACGGGCAAATACGTGCCGGAGCGCCGATTAACGAATAGGGACTTGGAACAGATGGTGGACACGAACGATGAATGGATCGTCACGCGTACGGGCATACGCGAGCGCCGCATCGCGGACACCGCCCAGGCGACATCCGATCTGGCGTATGAGGCATCGGTCAGGGCGTTGGCGGCAGCCGGCCTGACAGCAGACCAGATCGACTTGATTATCGTGGCGACGATTACGCCGGACATGTTCTTCCCTTCGACGGCTTGCCTGCTGCAGGATCGGCTCGGCGCGAAGCAGGCGGCGGCGTTCGATCTGTCCGCGGCATGCTCGGGCTTCATCTATGGCTTGGCGACGGCGAGCGGGTTTATCCAATCCGGCCTGTACCGCCGCATTCTTGTCGTCGGCGCGGAAACGCTGTCCCGGATTACGGATTATACGGACCGTAACACATGCATCTTGTTCGGTGACGGCGCAGGGGCCGTCGTCGTCGGGGAAGTGCCCGAGGGCAGGGGATTCCAATCGTTCGTGCTGGGAGCCGACGGCTCCGGCGGCGAGTTGCTGCGAATCTGCGGCGGGGGATCCCGGATGCCGTCCGATGCGCAAACCGTGGCGGATAAGCGGCATTATCTGGAGATGAACGGCCGGGACGTGTTCAAATTCGCCGTCCGGGTCATGGGCAGCGCTGCTGAAGAAGCGCTTGCCAAGGCGGGGCTGAACAAGAGCGATATCGACCTGCTCGTCCCGCATCAAGCGAACATCCGCATCGTGCAGTCGGCGCTTGAGAGGCTTGGCTTATCCGAGGACAAGGCGATGGTCAACCTGGACCGCTACGGCAACGTATCCGCCGCTTCAATCCCCCTTGCGCTGGCGGAAGCCGTCGAAGAGGGGCGGGCGAAGGAAGGCGACCGGCTTGTGCTCGTCGGCTTCGGCGGCGGATTGACGTGGGGATCGACGGTACTGGTTCTGTAAATCACACGAAGCGATTACGCGCGACAGGAGGAAGCGGATCTTGAGCAAGATCGCATTTGTATTCCCCGGCCAGGGCGCGCAAGCGGTCGGAATGGGGAAGGACGCATACGGGCAATCGGACGCGGCGAAAGCCGTGTTCGACCGCGCGGATGCCGCGCTCGGCTTCGAGCTTAGCAAGCTGGCGTTCGAGGGGCCGGAAGAGTCGCTTCGCCAGACGGCGAACACGCAGCCGGCGCTGCTTGCGACAAGCATCGCACTGCTGGAGATGTATAGGGAAGCTCGCGGCGTGCAGCCGGATTACGTAGCCGGTCACAGCCTGGGAGAATACAGCGCGCTAGTCGCGGCAGGAGCAGTCGGCTTCGAGGACGCCATTCGTCTCGTGCGGGCGCGCGGCACGTTCATGGAAGAGGCCGTCCCGGGCGGCCAAGGCGCGATGGCCGCCGTACTGGGCGCCGAGCGCGAGGCACTGCAGGCGTTGTGCCGGGAAGTGACGGACACGGCCGGATTGGTGGAGCTCGCCAACGTCAATTGCCCCGGCCAGATCGTCGTGTCCGGTTCTGCCGAAGGCGTCGCGGCCGTCGTCCGTCGAGGCAAAGACGCGGGCGCCAAACGCGTCATTCCGCTGGAGGTGAGCGGGCCGTTCCATTCCTCGCTCATGCAGCTTGCTGCCGATCGGCTCTCCGCCGAGCTGACGGCGGCGAGCTTCCGCGACGCGGAGGTGCCCGTCATCGCCAACGTCAACGCGCTGCCGGTCACGTCGGCGAACGAATTGCGCCGCTTGTTGGTGCAGCAAGTCACTTCCCCCGTCTTGTGGGAAGATACGATTCGCTATCTGATCGCACAGGGCGTCGATACGTTCGTGGAAATCGGCTCCGGGACTGTGCTCGCGGGATTGATCCGCAAAGTCGACAAGTCGGTGCAGACGATATCGATCAATTCGGCCGAAGCCGCTCTCGCAGGCGCGTAAGCGGCATTCGAACGGAAGGGAGAGACAATACAAGATGGCCATGTGGGATTTGACTGGCAAGACGGCGCTCGTAACCGGCGCATCCAGAGGCATCGGACGTGCCATCGCCGTAGCGCTCGCGGAGGCGGGCGCGGATGTCGCCGTCAATTACGCCGGCAGCGAAGCGGCTGCCGCTGACACGGTCCGCGCGATCGAAGCGCTAGGCCGCAAGTCGGTCGCGGTACGCGCGAACGTCGGCAAATCCGCCGAATTCGACGCCATGGTCGCCACCGTGCTTGAAACGTTCGGCAAGCTGGATATACTGGTGAATAATGCCGGCATCACGCGCGACAATCTGATCATGCGGATGAAGGAAGAAGAATTCGACGAAGTGATCGAGACGAACTTGAAGGGGGCGTTCAACGGCATCAAAGCCGTAACCCGCTCCATGATGAAACAGCGTTCGGGTCGCATCATCAACATTTCGTCCGTCGTCGGCACGCTCGGCAATCCCGGGCAAGCGAACTACGTCGCCTCCAAGGCGGGGGTGATCGGCCTGACGAAGTCAGCCGCCCGGGAGCTTGCGTCCCGCGGCATTACCGTCAACGCCGTCGCGCCCGGCTTCATCGGCACCGACATGACGGACAAGCTTCCTGCCGAGATGCGCGAGAAGCTGGAGAAGGACATTCCGCTCGGCCGCATCGGCAGACCGGAGGAGATCGCTTCCGCCGTGCTGTATTTGGCCTCCGACGCTGCCAGCTATATGACCGGCCAGACGCTGCATGTCGACGGCGGCATGTACATGTAGTCTCTATGGCTTTTTGTCCATGATTCACGTATAATACGTTAAGGGAGGTGAACCGGATGTCCGATGTTTATGACCGCGTGAAGCGCATCGTCGTGGAACGCCTTGGAGTGGAAGAAGCGGAAGTAACCGCTGAAGCATCCTTTAAAGACGACTTGGGCGCTGACTCTCTCGATGTAGTGGAACTCGTAATGGAGCTCGAAGACGAATTCGATCTCGAGATCTCCGACGAGGATGCAGAGAAGATCACAACGGTGGGAGAAGTCGTAAATTACATACAATCTCATTCGTAATGGTCGCCAAGGTCCCGTTCGCAAGACGGGACTTCTCCACTATTTGGGATCGAATGAACCGAAGAGGTGAACCGGGTTTGAAGCATCGCGTGGTAGTTACCGGCATGGGGGTCGTCACTTCCCTCGGTACCGATATACAGACATTCTGGCGCAACGTGCGCTCGGGTAAGTCCGGCGTCAGTCGGATCGATGCTTTCGACACGTCGGAATATACAACGAAGATTGCGGCAGAGATGAAAGACTGGAATCCTGAAAATTTCGGTATGGACAAGAAGTCGATTCGCAAAATGGACCGGTTCGTGCAATTCGGCTCGGCAGCGAGCTTGATGGCGCTTCAGGACTCCGGACTTGCGATCGGTGACAATATCGATCCCGACCGGATTGGCGTCATCGTCGGTTCCGGCATCGGGGGACTCGGTACCTGGGAAGACCAGCATACGTTGTTGATGGAGAAGGGACCGCGCCGCGTCAGCCCGTTCTTCATCCCGATGATGATCGCCAACATGGCGAGCGGCCAAGTATCGATGCTGACCGGAGCCAAAGGCCCGAATACGACGGCGGTTACCGCCTGCGCGACCGGCACGCACTCGATCGGCGATTCGTTCAAGATGATTCAGCGCGGCGATACCGATGCGATGATCTGCGGCGGCGCCGAAGCGACGATCCGCCCGATCGGTATGGCCGGCTTCTGCTCGATGCGGGCGATGAGCACGCGCAATGACGAGCCGGAACGCGCCAGCCGCCCGTTCGACATCGAACGCGACGGCTTTGTCATGGGCGAAGGCTCAGGCGTCATGATTCTCGAGAGCCTGGAGCATGCGCAGCAGCGCGGCGCGCATATTTATGCCGAGATCATCGGCTACGGCATGAGCGGCGACGCCTTCGACATGGTCGAGCCCGATCCGGACGGCGCGGCGCGCTGCATGGCCCGCGCGATCAAGGATGCCGGCATCGCGCCGGAGGAGATCGAGTATATTAACGCGCACGGCACTTCGACGCCGATCGGCGACAAGTCGGAGACGACAGCGATCAAGCAAGCGTTCGGCGATCATGCCTACAAGCTTGCCGTCAGCTCGACCAAGTCGATGACGGGCCATCTGCTCGGCGCCGCAGGAGGCGTGGAAGCGCTGATTCTGGCGTTGTCGCTGCAGGACGGCGTGCTGCCGCCGACGATCAATCTGGACCAGCAGGATCCGGAACTCGATCTCGATTACGTCCCGAACGTTCAACGTGAAGCGCCGATCCGCACCGCCTTGTCCAACTCGTTTGGATTCGGCGGCCACAACGCGACGATCATCATGCGCAAATATGAAGCCTAATCGGCGCGAATTCGGCGACGCAGGCGGCCTCGGCC